>NZ_CP129994.1 GCF_030505615.1 Salinibaculum rarum | reverse complement strand
CAGCTGAAGAAGTTCGTCGTGGTTGTGTTCGTTGAGTAGTTCACGGAGTTTCTGACTTAGAGGTGGAGCAGATCGCCACGATAGACTGCTGGACCGTCCTGTTCGTCCTTTATGAGGATCCCATGTTTGTGAGTCGGTCAAAGGTGACCGCGGGCTGTGTTCTCAGCGACTGCTGCTACTCCGGAAGCAATCCAAGAAACTGTGCGAGGTTGAGATACTGTTGAAGCGACGCCGTACACATGATCGATTGCTTTGGTTTCTGCTTTCCAGTCCTCGATCTCAGTACCTTATGAACTCATTAGCTCTTGGGACAACACGCAATAAAATGATGGAGGGCGCAAATAATCACCTCTGTATAAGTGATAAACCATATGTCGCTACAGAAAAGTCGTGCCTGTCAGTTGCGAATGCCCCGCTAAGCGTTCACGGATTCACCCAGTTCAGACGCTCTACCCCCGGAGTCGAACCCCAATCTCCCACCGACACCTGTCAGAAAAATCGACTACCAGCGAGGAACTGAAAGCGGTATCAACGTGACTCTATTAGTTCATCTAAGGTCGGCAAACGATTGTTTCTTCTAATTTCTCGTGATGAGAGAGATTTCGAGTTGCAGCAGGGTCTGCATCACCATTCCACCCAATTCCCCGCTTAGTCATGACCTCCAAGTACTGGTCATATTCTTCAGATGGGGTTTTTGAGATTGCTGTGGCAAGTGCATACGAGATTGATGACTGGTACTGCTCAAGCGATTCGTAGTTTTCCCAGAACGGGACATAGAATCGGCCATTCTTTGCCATGCGATTGCAGAACATCACAGACACAATCTCGCTATCGTTCCATTTCACTGAATAGCGATAGGCGTCTCCGTAGCCGACGCCAGCATGGTCGAATAGATCCGAGACAGCAGGATCGATACATAATAGCACCGGTTCGGGTGATGCTGTGATGTCTGATCCATCTTCCTTCTTCCCGACGACCCTCTGAGCATCTTCTTCAGTCCACCAATCGGTATGCTCAACTAATTCTCCTGACGTTGCATCATGAAGCTGGTGCACGACTCTCCCCGTCTCTTCTTCGATGATTTGGTGTCCATCTCCTTCCCACACAAGCTCAACGTCAATAGACAGTCGAAGATCACTGTCATACTGATATTCACCTTCTCGTGGGAAATTGTCGTCTTCCCGAGTTCTAAAGGTGAAATCTTCTCGTGTAGCATCTGTGAGAGTGGATTTAATTTTTCCTTTCGTAATTGGTGGGTGGAGTGTTGGCTTCTCGTCAGCGACTGGCTTCACAATGACTGTTTCACCAACATATTCGCCCGGTAAGGTGACGTGAGCACCATTTCCAAATTCCTTGACTTCCTTCTCAAATTCACTGTGTTCATCTTGCTCTCGTTGATTTGCCATGATAAGACAAAATAACTGTGAGAGTATAAAAACTCGTATATACGCGTGTATACAATAGGTGTTGGTGTTGGGGAGTCATAACTACTGACTATCCACAGAACCTAATCCATGAACGTTTCGTGTCGTTCGCAACTCGAGCGTGCCGTTCAGTTGCGAATACCCCGCTAAGCGTTCACGGCGGGCGAGGATGTCACTCCAGAATACCTACCGATTAGAGTGTCACACCCGTATTTCAGTTCTCAGCGTCGTATTCTTCGTAGATGTGATCCAGCTCAGATTGACGTTCATCGCTGAGATGAGTCCCATCAAAGTAGAACCCACACACGGTACACCCTCCATCTTCGAACGTTTCCCGAAGGTCACCTCCACACTGAGGACATTTGGCAGCCTTCGCCTGTCGCACCTGCTCGACAGAGATATTCACAGACAAGTCTTCAGACGAATCAACCGCATCCGGAAGTGGCGCACCCGCGATACTGATCACCGCATCATATGGCATCTCTGGGCCTGGGTTATGCACGGCTACGTGGTTCCGCAGCACTTCATTTGATAACCACACTGTCCGTTCAGGACGATTCCTTTGTGAGTTTGAGTCTCCGAACGGTTGAGTGATGCTCACCGAGATATCATCAATATCTACCTCACCTGAGATGACTTGTTTATTCCCGTCACCTACCGGTTCGATCGCGTGAATCACGCTCTTCGACTCCATTACCGTCCCCTATTCTCTCAGTTGTAAACAATTTTTCTCACTAATTGCCTTGGAGAGAATTATCTACTTTTCTATCACTAATTGCCTTGGAGGGCATTATCTACTTTTCTAAAGGAGTCTTCTTGTCGTGTGGTCGTCTTGAGTACCAACAATCAGCGGCAGGGGTGCCGCGTCGATTGTCCGAGCGTGCTGGTGTCTGACACAGGTTTATAACTCAGACATGCTTAGACTCATAGTAAACCCATGCCAGCCTTCCGTGAGGAGCAGTTAACGAGTGTTGCAGCAGTGTTGTTCATCCTTAGTGTAGGACTGGCAGCCTCTCTTTCATCGAGAACGTCTCTTTTGACGCTGAGTATTTTCTTAACTGGTGTCGCCTTCGTTTATCTGTATGTGCGAAGGTGAATCGCAGGCCAAACGCCAGACCAGTGGGAGGTAACTGGTGAAATTGCGTTATTTGAAGCGGAATGTCTCCAGATTCTTCGGTGCGAATGTATTCATGTTGTAGTCGTGGTACAGTCCGGACGATAACTGTTGCACGGATTTTTCATCGCCGTGAACGCACAGGACTTTGTCGGGTTGGGGGCGCATCGTGGTGGCGTATTCTTCGAGCCCAGCACGATCAGCGTGCCCGGAGAACCCAGACACTGACCGAATGTCGAAGTCCAATGTGAGTTGTTGATCTTGGCCGTGATCGTCAACTGTGATGGTGTTACGGCCGTTCTGGATTTCTCGGCCAAGTGTTCCCTCGGCTTGGTACCCGACAAACATCATCGTGTTGTCCGGGTCAGCAGAGAGATGTTTCAGCCAGCTCATCACGGGCCCACCAGTCACCATACCGGATGTCGTGAGGATGATGTTGGGGCCGCTGTCGCGGATGCTGCGGCGTTCAGACTCACCACCGTCGATGTGATTGAATTGCTCGGCAAGGAATGGGTTTTCACCCTCAACCATGATTCGGTCCCGGACATCGTCACGGAGATATTCCGGGTGTGCGGTGTGGATGGCGGTGGCTTCCCTGATCATTCCATCGAGGTGAACAGGCATCTTCGGGATTTCGCCTTCGCGCATTGCCTCTTCGAGTATGAGCATTAACTCTTGGCTGCGGCCTACAGCGAATGACGGAATGAGAACAGTACCGTCACGGGCGTGCGTTTCGACGATGGCTTGTTTGAGGTCGTGTTCAGCATCCGCTTGTGACTCTTGATAGTCATCATTCCCACCATATGTGGATTCGAGGATGAGTGTGTCGGCGCCTGGGAATTGGTTGTTGGCGCCGTTGAACAGGTGTGTTGGGTTTTGATGGATGTCACTGGAGAACACGAGGTTGTGCTCACCGTCGTTCACGTTGAAGTGTGCGCTTGCGCTACCAAGGATGTGCCCGGAATTATGCAGAGAGAGTGTAACGTCTGGCGTGATGTCTGTGATTTCGTTGTATTCGATGGGGATAGTGTGTTTGATGGCTTCTTGGACGTGCGTGCTCTCGTAGGGCGGTGTACGGCCTTGTTTGCCGGCGACGTTCAGGTAGTCTAGCGTCAGCAGCCCCATGAGATCACGCGTTGGCGGGGTCATGTAGACGGGGCCGTCGTACCCGTACTTGAACAGGAGTGGGATGAGTGCACTGTGGTCGAGGTGGGCGTGCGTGAGGACAACTGCGTCGAAAGAGTCCTTGGCTCCGAGTGCTTCGGCGACTTGCAGGTAAGGGACATCGTCGCTGCCAGGTTTGTCGCCACAGTCTACGAGAATACGTGAGTCTGTCGTGTTGATGACGAACGCGGATCGGCCGACTTCACGGCAGCAGCCGAGTGTGGTGACTCGCACCCAGCTGTCATCGCTGGTGGTGTCGCGGTGGATTTGCCGGCCGACGCGTTCAAGAATGTCGTGCCGATCTTCACGTTCACGTTTCAGGTAGTTTCGCACGTCGTCGACGGTCGAGGAATCGAGTGGTGGAGTTCGAAGGATTTCTGGCGTCCAGCCGGTTTGCTGGGTGATGGCGTGGAGGTTGCGGCCGTGTTGTCCGACAACTTGTTCGGGGTTCTCAGCTTCAATGATGACTTCACCGATATCGTCGTTGAATTCGATGTTTGTGAGGTGTGCTTCGTCGGGGACGACGTCGTGGATAACGTTCTTGACGGTTTTCTTCGGTGGGAGAACGTCAGTTGTTGGACGGACAGTGACGCGTTTCTGGATGCCTTGCGCAATCTCCTGAACGAGGCCTTCATGAGAGAAGAGTTCTTGCGGGTCATCGGTGTAGATGATGATTTCAGGGCCTTCGTACCCGATTTTGCTGATAGTGACGGACGCGGGTACAATGGTTTTAATTTGCGCCTCGATGTCAGGGAGTTGTTGGTCGGCAGTACTCATGTGGTGTGCGCTGTTTATGGGGCTATGTAAATCAGCGTTTCGCAGTTTTGTGGTGTGATTTCCAGAGTTTCACTCAGAGTAGTGTTGGTCTTGCGGTGCGACGACAGAGTCACTATCGGAATTATCGGAAATGGCGCCGCGGAACTTATCACCACCCCGGTTATTATCCCCAACCAATGATAAGGGATGCACGCGTCTTCCAGACTGACTTTGTTCCGAATGACGTAGTGCATCGGGATACTGAGATTAACCACCTTTCAAGCGTCCTACAGCCTATTGCGGATGGTGACCCGGGAACGCCCGCATTTCTCCATGGTCCAAGTGGGACTGGGAAGACCTGCATTGCACAGTACACGGTCGAAAAATTGCGGGAACAAGTCATCTCGTTGAATACGCAGTACGTGAACTGCTGGGAAAATCATTCCCGGTTCAAAGTCCTTTACCGCATCTTAGAAGGACTTGACAACACGTTCGATATTCACCGACAATCTACGCCAACCGACGTTCTGATCGATCGGCTCCACGAGTACGATGGGCCGCGGTACGTCATTATTCTCGATGAAGCAGATCAATTAACCGACAAAGAACTCCTGTATGAACTACTCCGCACTCAGAATCTCGAACTCATCTTCATCGCAAATGAGGAGATTAAATTCTTCGCAGAGCTGAATGACCGGCTCGCCAGCCGGATGCAAACTTGTGCTCGCATTAAATTCGATAGTTACAGCGATGAGAAGCTCATTGCAATTCTCCGCGACCGCATAGATTGGGGGTTGGAACCTGGTGTGATTTCTGAGGAGCAACTCAATGAGATCGCTGATCAAGCGGCCGGTGATGCTCGCGTAGCAATTGGGACTCTCCGCGTCGCAGCACGCATCGCTGACGGGTCTGGTGCGTCAGAGATTAAACCAGAACACATCCAATCTGCGGTATCGGAAGCGAAAACGGAAATCCAACAGAAAACCGTTGAGAAGCTCACAGACGACCAACGCGTTCTTTATGAGATCATCACTGAGCACAACGCGATCTGCCCCGGTGATCTGTATGAAGCGTACACTGACCGGGTTGAAGATGCGCGTACTAAGCGCATGGTTCGGAATTATCTCCAAAAAATGGAGCATTACAATCTCATCAAGTCACGTGGTGAAAATCGGGGGCGCGAATATATTGCGGTGCCTTAATCGGAAGCGGAAATCCCACACTTACCATTACAAGGACTGGTCCACCATCACAAAATATGCCCCACCATGGAGACCTTGGTGACGCTGACTCGGATACTCTCTTACAGCATGTCCAATTACGTCACCGAGACGATTTTGACATAACCGCCCTCTCAGAGACATTTGAGGATGTTGCATGTCGGAAAAACAATGACCGAAGTTACCTGGCGCGTCTCCAAGAAGTAGTTGCAGCGTATTACCCGTGGATTCCGGCCCACATCTACAACACTGTCGAACAAGAAATCAAGGAGTGTGGTCTGTACACGCCTGGTGAAACTGTTGAGAAAACGCATGAAATCGCATGGCAGTATTGCTATAATCTTCGAGAGTGCTTCGACGAATGGGTGCAGGACGACATTGAAAATGCAGAAGCCATGTACCTTGCCGAATTGGATATAGAAGAGTTGTACGCGAATGTCCGACAGCGCGCGCTCACAGAATCTGACACCCAACCAAACGATCTTGATGCGATTATTTCACGAGCAGAACGGTCATTCATTCCGAAAACCCGACTCCACTGTGTCATGGAGAATGCGCAGTCATACCCGAATCAATGAAGGTGTGAAGTGCAGGTGAGTTGTCGGGACAAATTTTCACCGCGATTCTTGTGAGGGGCACATCAATGGTTGATGGCGTACGGTCGGTGCAAGGGGTTAACTGTCGAACTTGCAAAGAATAGTATCACACATGGTCTCGCGGCGCGATTTCCTTAGATACGGCAGCTGTATCGCTGGTGTAACAACCACCGCAGGATGTCTCGGCATCGTCTCAGAAACGCTTGTCGTGAACGAAAAACCTCCTTCGAACATTGAGAGTGGCGCAACAGTCAGCATCCTCGGGCCGGAGTTGGAAAAGGCGCTGAAGGAGTCATTGTACGAGTCATCAGTCACTTCGACGAATTTCAGACATGGGAAATTCCCTTCAATTTGGCCATTTGAGGGGATTCGCGTGGATGACGATCTGTACCGTCTTGAAAAATTCGTGGGGGGTCCGGAGGCCACATATCTTCGCCCGGAAAAGATAAACGGAAAACCGCAAGATGGGAGAGTGAAACAACTCACCAAGTACCCCGAATTTGAACAGCAGGCAATTCGAACGGCTATCAAACGTGGTGAGTATACAACTGTCCGTTCAATGGATCCTGACAAGCAGTTCGATACCAGTACTATCCACACCTACGTGAAACACAACGAGTCGGTGTACTTGCTCAAATGGAGAGTGAAGCACAATCTAGACAGTGGCTTTGACGAATATTTCGATGCTGAGCGCGCAGAAACCGTCGACGGGACGGTAGTTGATATTCGCTTCATTTTCGAGGACGTCCCGTGGAAGACACGAGAATACTTCATGAACAAACTACACAGCGTTACAGGTTCGGAACAATACCGGGAATTTGGTGGGACGCCACCGAAAGCGAAGTGGGTAGCTGAACAGAGTGACTACCTCGCCTCAAACGGGTCCGCGTACGAGGTGCAGTTCACTGATTGACGCTGTCCCGGAGCACCGAAAGATGTCATGACGAGGAATGTCAGTTGGTTTCAGCGCGATCGGCGTCATCGGTGAAGTGAACAGTCACTCCGTATTTATCATCGAGTGCTTGGACAAATTCAGCGACTCGAGTTGCAGAGCAGTCTTCTTTCACATACACTCGTACGTACTCAGGTGCAACCTCAAATGAAATTTTCGAGGTGTCAATAATGCCACCGTCTTCGATGTGGAAGAGGTTCCCAACAACCTTCCAATAGTCCTCACCAATTTTCGTTCGCAATCCGAACATACGCCACGGATCTTCGGCCGTGCATACTGTTTCGCACACGTTCTTGGGGTTAACAGGATTGTGGAATGTGCAAGTGAACGGAGACCCGCGAACTGTGAACCCGTGTTCTCTCTTTGGATAGGTGATACGTGTGTCTTCAATCCGAGTTTTGAGGTTGTCTGGTAATGACATGTGTTCTGACAGTTTAGACTGCGCACTCAGTCGTCAGTGCGGGAAACCACACTTGGTGGCGATACGCTATGTATGATCCCGTCCCTCAAAAACACTGGACTTCCCCGGTACGTCATCAGCACTGTGGAGGAAACCCAACCTGCCTTTGTTAGCGCTACGGGCTAACGTGCCGGGGGTGATCTCGAGCGGGGGTTTCGATCGGCTAGGAATGTTCCTTTTTTATTTGTTAGCGTCTGTGTTTTTGTGGTACGATGGAGACGCCATGTGTCGTACCGTCAACAGTGTCTAAAGACGACATCAAGACGGAGTTGAAGCGCCTTAACACCACCACGAGCGCAGACTCATCAGCTGTCATCGTCGATGACCTTTCTGACGGCGGGATGACTCTCAAAGTCGAGAAAACGAAACCAGAGTGTATTCTCATGACAGTCTATCTCCCAGCCACCATTGTGGAGAATAATATGCGCCGCAACCCTCTCCCGAATGATAAGCCACTCCCGCTAACAAGTGTCGGGCCAGCATGGGCTGAGTTCGCATACAGTCTCATCGATTTACTCGAATCAGTATTTAACTGTACAATATCTGACGGACTGTACGCACATGAACTCGCAACGCGCGACAACACGCAAACGTTCCCTTTCCAGAAAATTGTGAATACTGCACCACCCTCAACCGCAGAAGGCCAGAAAGAAGCTGATGAACAGACCGCAATCACGATGCACTACCCGCCAAGCCGAGATTAACTCTTTCACTCCACACTTCTCGCATCCGGGAAACTCCGAGCTTTTACACCGGTTGCCGCGAAAAATACGATAAGTGCATGTCAGATGTAAACGACGATTTGTCCCCCTCCGCGCCACTGATGGATGGGGCATATGAATACCCAGCACCACACGGATTCGATACTGCTGACATTGTTCGCCGACTCCACGTCGGTGACTATGCTGCATATCAGCGCCCCACCCGTGACGGAGCCATCACATGGACGTCCGGGTGGGTGACAGACGGCCGAGAACTGACGGAGACAGTCTCATTCTGCGGGTTAGAATTCGAAGTCGTTGAAGCCAATGCTGACGCGGCGCGGTTCTGTTATGGGAATGACGGCGTTGTCGTGTACCAAAATGGCCGACTGCGGAATGGGAACGGGACACTCCCAGCAGCCGCCGGAATTGAACGCATCCCTAGCACAGTGCTTGCCGAGCACGACTGGTACACATGGGAAGTCGGCCTCACACCAGAACCAGGCGATCGTGACCAACAAGATCAAACACTTCTCGTGGAAGCCCCAACGAAAGCACAAGCGCATGAAACTGCAAAACGCCGGGCTGAAATGGAACACGCAACAGTCCGCGTCTGCTACCAAGAAGACGAAATAGTGGAACCTGCGACTTTTGGTTCACCGTAGCGGTCGTCCCGTCGACGCATAGACCGATCTCGGGCCATTCACGGCGTAGGCTGTGACTGTATTCTTCGGAATTTGCTTTGTGTGAGTGTCTTGAGAGTGGTCAAAGGCGGTGGGCGTCTACCGTTCGATGATCGATGCGTCGCCGAGGTCCATGTCGGTTTCCAGACTTTCAAGGAGCGTGTGAGCCTCATCGCGCAGGTCTTTTGCCTTTGAGAGCGACACGTCTCGGTTCTCCAAAGTTTCGATGATGTCGTTGACGCGCTCTACTTTCTCCGAGATTGATTGATCGATCTGTGCGTCAGTTGCGTTGTCGATGGAGTCTGTATCAGTCATTTCAGGTCACCTTTTGTGTTAGAAGAGCAAGAAAATGAGGCCGAGAATAACTAAGACTAACAGAATGACGAGCGCAGCGAGGATTTTTTGGCGGCGTTGGTAGGTTTCTTTCTCAGCTGCATGCTCGTGTTGCTGTTCACATTGCTGGTACGCGTGCGCAACTTGCTGTTCATAGGTCGTAATTCGGTCTTTCACAACGGTTTCATACTCATGTTCAACAGCAGTACCCCACTCGTTGAGTTGCGTCGTAACAGTTGACTGGTAGGCATCATTCACTGATTGTTCAGCGGTTTCCAGTATCTCAGCAACATGCCGTGTGTATGCTGTATCAGTCCGGTCTCGCAATGTTTTCACAGTTTCTAACACGTCGTCTTTCGAGTGCGTAAGCACGGTTTCGCCAACGTGTGTGGGTGTCATTGCTCGCGCGTCAGCAACCTCGCCCGCGAGAACGGTATCGTTTTCGTGACCGATTGCTGCTACAGTTGGGGTGTCTGCTCCTGCGATAACGCGACACAGCGGGAGCTCGTTGAAGACGCGGAGATGTTTATCAGCACCACCACCGCGCGTGACAACGATCACATCAATCTCAGCATCACGGTCAAGCTCACTGATTGCTTCCAGGAGTGACCCCATTGCAGCATCACCTTGAACGGGGGTATCTTGGACAACCACGTTGATCTCTGGGTAACGGGACTGTAAACTGGTGATAGCGTCTTTCCGTGCATCACTTTCGGCACTGGTAACAAGCCCAATCGTCGTCGGGTGTTCTGGAAGTGCGACTTTTGCGTCACTGTCTAAGAGTCCGTCGTCAGCGAGTGTGTCTCTGTTCTCTTGATAGATGGCACCGTATTCACTATCACCAATCTCGAGAGCTTCTTCGACAACGACGCTGACTTGGCCTTCTTCAGCGTAGTAAGACAAATCACCGCTCACAGCGAGGTGTGAATCTTCGCTGATTTCGTCAGTGAGCCAATCCCGCCGGAAACTAAACACGATACAGTGGAGAGTACTGTCGTTGTGCACAAGATCAAAGTGGAGATGGTCGGCGCTGGAAATGTACCGGTCGGAACAATCTCCTACAAGGAAATCGAAATGAGGCGCATCGCTTTCGACGATGTCAGCGAGTTCAGAATTTAGATCACCGACGGAGAGAACCTCACCATCAAGATCATTCACCGGCGTATCTTCGGTTATGGTCGCGTCCGCATCGTCAGCACCCATGTAATCTACCTGTATTTCTTCCATGTACTAAGTAGTCACGTATGAGAGCATGGATCCCTGAGGGCTTTATTCATGGCGCACGTGATGTTTTCGTATGTCGGTGCCTGATGAATTTGAGCCGATACTCCAAGTTGAATGGGGTGCTGTCCAAAATCCACCGCCTCAACAGGTGCAGAATGCTGTTGAATACTATGGGACTTCACACGCAGGAAAGTACGACCCTGCATCTGTGCCGGACGAGTGGCACCCGGGAGGAAACCGTTGGGGACAACTTCGACGTCTTCTCGACAAACACGCTGCATTCAATGTCCCGGGGCACGGCCCGCTCGACAGCACGTATGTTGGGTTGACGAACGCGACGGGCCTCGAGTTTGCACTCCAGGCCTACCGCGGCGATGACGATGTTGATTTGCAGTTCCCGGTGCTTGTGCCGCTTGACCCAGCTGCTGTCAGTGGTGTCACTTCCCCCGCAGCTGTGCAGGGTGCTGGTCTCAAGATTGATGCGGAGGCAGTTGATGCGACAACGCCGCCAAGTGACCACGAGTACAGTTACGACAATACAGATTTTGGCGCTGAAGTCCATGCACTTGCGACGGCGGCACAGACACTTGATGCCCGTGTCAGTGAGTTCAACGACCCGGCGCCGGGACGAGACAGTATCACTGGGCATCCCCGCGTACATCTCGGGCAATACGGGCCGGACGCCCTTGGAAATCTTTACATCTCGTGTTTTGTCCCGGAAGATATCACCTCGGCTGATCTTCCCATTGACGATCTCCCGGTGGAGGTGGAAAACCTGCGGTACGACGAACCAGAACCCGGCGTGGACGTAACACTCCGTCATGAGCGATACACAGGGATTCCGTGGGCAACTGAGCCCTGGGGAGAACGCACACATGCTGTTTTCGAACAGTTGAAACAACAGGCCGCATTCAGGGGCGTTGCTGAACTGCGGTATGTCCCGGATGAAGACGAATTCACAGCGACTATTGAGGAACACTTCGGTGTTGAACAGACCGAGCAGACCCTCAGACTATCGGATGAAGCACCTATCACTAACTGGGTCGTGTACCGTATCCTCAACCAGACAGATGATGTGTCTGCCTCTCCGGCCAGTACATCGTTTACTGATGACGCAGCATGGGTTGTAGTGCCCACCGCGGAGGAAACGACAGAGAGTGTACTGGCAGTAGCGTTTCAGACACCGCCAACTGTAGATAGTCTCCGCACAGCGCTTGCTGTTGTTGAGGCGCGCAGTACTTTTCGTCGAGGTGACGGAGAAGCCGTGTATGAATGTGCCAGCTGCGATGAATGGGCGCACTGGTTGGGAGCGGAGACAACACCAGGCCCTGACACAGTGTCTCGGCGCTTAGCCTTTGCACGAGCAGGAGAATGTGGGTGTTCGTGGGCGCCTTGACATCTTCTTCCGGTTAGTATCGGAGAATTTCTTTGGAAGACTCGTAGTGCAGTCTTTGCCAAGCAGTCTCACATCTCTGGAGTGGTGAATTCCACAGTTTCAGCATTGTAATGTTCAGCAACCCATTCTGTGACAGTATCCATTGAGAAGTCAGTGGTTGCTTCTGTAAGGGTCCCACTGTCGATTTCTTCCCATGTCTCGCTGGGAGGGTGATACCCGGTGAACACCCATTTTCCTGGTGTTGTCGTGGTTGGCGGGATCACTACAAACACAACGATCGTGTCGTCGGTATCTGTGACAACAGTGGGATGTGCTGTCTGCACATTGGTGATTGAATCTTCGAGCAACCACACATCATGTTCGGTGATTCTGCGGTTAGGGAGAATAATTGCTAGTGCGCTCCCGGGCGTGTCAGGGTCAAGTTTGGGTGTGTGGTGTGAAACAACGTCATCGCCGTAGTAACTTCGTGTGGCATTGAGGACGCGCCCATCGAAAGCTAGGGTGTCAAATGGGGAACTGGATTGAATTGTCTTTGTGTGGTACCAAGCATCGTGTCCCGGGTGGAAGACGATTATGTTCGCCATGGATTCTTTCCCAATGAATCCACCGACGACTTGGTCAGGGTGGATGTCGTTTAATGCGGCAACAGGCCGAAAAAAGGAAACTGCGTCGCTGACATCCAGACTACTGGCTTCCCGTTCAGAAAGCGGATGATCAGGGAGACTGTCGAGTTTATTTGGCGTGCCTCCTGAGAGACTCTCATCTGCCATTGTTTTCACTTCTTGATTTCCCATGTGGTGCGATGTACGTCGACGTTACTTTTCAGAGTAGGGGTGGTGTCAGGCACCCACCGCAAGCGGTGGGCTTGTCAGTGGACTCCCGGTCTGGCCACTAGAATCCGTGGCAGGCGTAAACTCGCCATTCCCGTTCACCGCCCCTGACTTCAGCGCAACCTGACACTCTGCGCGTCCAGCACCAGACTTGAGCCAGTGCTGGACAAGCCGAAACCCGACGTTCCGCGCCGCATTATGAAGACTGTTCCCACTGCTAACTTTTTACTATTTCACGGAAGAAATTATAGTATGGGAAGCGCGATTGATGCGTTAGATGAGTCTGTACAGTTACTCACACCTAAAATCGGATTAGTGTGTTTTGGGACAGCGGTCGTAGCGATGATTGCATCGTTTGTCCTGGCTTTCATCCCGATTTTCGGGTCACTCGTCGCGGGGGTTGTCGTCGCTCCGTTTTTCCTTGCGACAACTGTCACGATGGTGTATAAATATGCAACTGATGGGTCAGACACTCTCTCTGCGTGGGTTGATGGGTTGAACGATTATTTCCTCACGTTGTTTGGTGGGTATGCACTCTACCAGATTGGGATGTTTGTCATCACACTAGTGTTTGGGGTTATTTTGCTTGTCATAGCCCTCATGATGGGCGGGTTGGGTGCGATGGCATCTGGAACTGGCGATGCAATGTTCACAGTTCTCGGGGCTTTGATGCTCCTAGCAATGCTGGTGATCGGTGTTGTAATGTTTGCAATTGCAATGGTAGTGCAGTTTCTTGATGTGAGTATTGTCATTGAAGGGGCTGAGATACTAGAGGCATACCAACGTGCATACGAAATCGTTCGTGATGACCCAGTAAGCACAGTTGGATACACACTTCTGCGAGGGATGATTCCTGCTGTAGGGTATGCTGTCGCGCTTGTTGTGGGAGCTGGTGTAGGATACGTCACCGATGGAACGTGGGGGATTGTTGTTGGTGGCGTCATTGGATTTGGTGTGGTGGCAGTCGCATCAGCATGGGTTGTCACGTACCATGTGGCGTACTATATGGAGCGGTATGGTGACCGACTTGAAGAGGATGATATGTAGTGCACGAGCAACAACAGAATGAAACTCACTATTGGATGTTGTGCGGATTTTGCGAGTGTTGATTGTCGGTAGCCAGGTGATGGGTGGCTGGTGTGGGATGTTGTGTTGATTGTGTTATAGTCAGTAGACTCTGCGTTGGTTAAACAGTGCTTTATGGGTTTATGAGGTCTTAGAACGCGGAAAATTCTCCGCCATGTCATTTCAAGTCAGTTAAAATTGTGGATGAAACCCGGGCACATGAAGGGGAAACATTCCTTATCATCCCCAGCACACATATTTGCAAAACCGTAAATAACTAAAGGGGCGAGAGTCATGTGACTAATGTAATGGCTTCAGCAAAGGCCGCACCCGACCAAGAGATGGAATCCAAATACGAAGACCTCACCGAGAAACAACAGGAAATCGTAGACGCCAGAGCAGAAAACCCCAACGCGCAGAACGCCACCATTGCGGAAATGTCGGATGCAAATCCGTCATACACAAGCAAAGTCCTCGACGAATACGACGACCTCGTGGACTACCGAGCTGACATACTCGGAAACCAGCGCGAATCTGGCGAACAAACTACCACCGGTGATCCCTTCGAGGGAGAACTTGAAGAAGACGATTCAGGGTTCCAAACGATCAAAGACCGGCCCCACAAGGCATCCCCCGAGGCTGAAGAGCCTGACACGACAGAAGAACCGAGCACGCCTGAGCCGGATACTGAATCAGAACCCGCGGAAACCACCGAAAAGGACTCGGAAGAGGAATCGACCAGCACGGAATCCGAGACTGAAGACACCAGCAATGTTGACATGAATGAGAGGCAACAGCAGGTCGTTGAAGAGGCAAGTGGTGACTCTGACACGATCACAGTCGAATTCTCACAAGGAACTGTGAGAGAATTCCTGAAAACTGGCGAAGTCCCGGACGATCTCTACGATGAATTCGTAGACGAAGTCATCGACCGCGCATTCCAGTAACGCACACGCAGTTCCACCCGGTCCTTGCACACCGGTTCAGCACTACTACACTTCTCAAGAAACCGCTAGATGTACTGTTTTCAACCAGCAACCGCTCGTTTTGCTGTGAGGGAATGATTTACACGCCTTGACAAACTAGGGGTTTGTATGAGTCTCACTGGCGATACGAGTACTGTTGAATGCATTGTTCGCCTTGAGCACATTAATGACGAACAGGCAGTGTTCCGATGTACGACTCAAAGCCGACTCCCCACTGACGTCGGAATGTTGCACCGGGATGTTGAAAATATTCAAGACGACATTGAACTCTCTCTTGGAAAAATGTACGAAGCAAAAGTCAACCCAGACACCGAAATGGTTGAACAACTCCTCGGACCAGGTGTCTGACCAACCAGTGAACAACCCCGGAACGCCTAACGTTTACCAAGAGGCTTTTCCTAATATTCAGTAAGATCTGCGCATGGAGCTTATTATCTCCGAAAAACACAACGCTGCAAAACGAATCGCTGAAATTCTCAGCGCCGGGAACCTCTCTAGCACACGCGTGAACGGCGTTACAGTCTATGAGTGGGGTGAGAAGAGATGTATGGGGCTTGCTGGCCACGTAGTGGAAGTTGACTTTCCGGATGAATACAACGATTGGAATGCTGTCAGTCCGGCGACCCTCCTAGATGCAGACATCACAAAGTATCCATCAAAACCAGATATCGTCTCTGCACTCAACGACCAAGCGACAGACGCTGATCGGGTTGTTATTGCAACAGACTACGACCGGGAAGGCGAGCTCATCGGAAAAGAAGCCTATGACCTCGTTAAAGATGTTGCCCAGAACGTTCCAATTGACCGTGTCCGGTTTTCCTCACTCACAGGCCCCGAAGTCACTGACGCATTCCAAAACCGTGACACAATAGATTTCAACCTCGCAGCAGCCGGGGAAGCCCGCCAAACCATTGACCTTGTCTGGGGAGCATCTTTGACGCGTTACTTCACCCTTGCAGCAAACCAATTCGGAGGTGATTTCATCAGTCTTGGACGCGTCCAGACGCCAACGCTGAAACTCATTGTTGACCGTGAACGCGAAATCGAGAATTTTGACGCGGACAACTACTGGGAAATCTTCGCCGACCTTTGTGAAAACACTGAGAGTGATGCATTCGAAGCCCAGTATTTCTACCTCAACAACGAGGATAATGAAGCTGAACGACTCTGGGACATCGATACTGCCGGTAACATCAAACGCGACATAGAAAGTGCTGATACGGCTATCGTTGAGAACGTGTCTGAACAGACGCGCAGCGACAATCCACCCATCCCATTTTCAACAACAGAGTTCATTAAGGCCGCAAATGCGATTGGGTACGATGCGAAACCTGCAATGAGCATTGCAGAAGACCTCTACACAGATGGGCATATCACGTATCCACGGACAGATAACACGGTATACCCTGACGACTTAGATCCGAAGTCACTCTTAGAAACTCTTAGCGATCTCACTGATTTCACTGATGAGGCAAACCACATTCTCGATAAGGACACGTTATCTCCAACAAGGGGTGACGAAGAGACAACTGACCATCCGCCGATTTATCCCACTGAAGATACTCCATCTAAGTCCGCGCTCAGTGACACTGAGTGGGAGATATACGAACTTGTTGTACGGCGGTTTATCGCAACGTTTGCTGATGCAGCGAAATGGGCACACCGGCGTATTGATGCTACCGCAGCAGGTCACTCTCTGAAGGCGAACGGGAAATCGCTCATTTCGCCAGGATACCATGCAGTGTATCCATACTATGATAACGAGGAAACCGTTGTGCCTGATCTTGACGAAGGTGCTGACTTACAGATTACTGATGTCCGCGCTGACAAAAAACAAACCCGGCCTCCTAATCGGTACGGGCATTCGAAACTCATCGAGAAGATGGAGTCACTTGGCCTTGGGACAAAAAGCACGCGCCACAATACAATCGACAAGCTGTACGATCGTGACTACATTGAGGGTAATCCACCTGAACCAACAGACTTAGCGCGAAATGTGATTTCAGCAGCTGAAGAGTACGCACACCCAGTTGTCACACCGGATATGACATCCCAGTTGGAAGATGATATGACGGCGATCGCTGATGGCGGCACGTCTTTAGAGTCGGTCACCAAGGAATCCCGGTCGATGTTGCGAGATATTTTCACCGCGCTGCAAGGCGCTGAAGAAGATATTGCAGAGCAAATTCAGGCCTCAATCGAGCAGCAAGAGGAAGACAAAGAAGTGATTGGCGAGTGTCCCGAGTGCGGCAATGATTTGGTTCCGCGAGAGGCAAACAGTGGGTCACAATTTGTGGGCTGTAACGGATACCCGGACTGTGAATACACACTCCCGTTGCCGAACAAGGGAGGCGTTCACCTTCTCGATGAGACATGCGCTGAACATGGACTTCACCATGTGAAGATGCTTGCAGGTTCCAAGACATTCACATTCGGCTGTCCAGCGTGCGAACAACAAGCCGCTAAGGATACAGACGACCGCATCATCGGAGAGTGCCCGGAATGTCATGATAACAATGGTGGAGACCTCGCTATCAAACGCGTCCAGAGTGGGTCACGGCTTGTTGGCTGTACACAGTTCCCTGATTGCGATTATTCACTCCCACTTCCTCGAGATGGCGACATCGAAATCACAGACGAAGTATGCCCTGAGCACGACCTCCCGGAGCTCATTGTCCACCAAGAAGAGAATAACCCGTGGGAGATTGGATGTCCAATTTGTAACTACCAAGACTACAAAAGCTGATAGCGTTTCGTTGATGTACCCGAAACACCGGATTCTCTTCGAGGAATCGGTCTTTTTCTCTCGGGTCGTTCGCAAAGACTGCTCGGTGAAGAAGATGTGATTTTGGAGCAGTCTTAATTGAACCCACTCTAACTTTTAAACGTGAGACGTGGGAAAACAGGACTACGATGGCATCGGATAAGATTCTCGGTATAGACCTCGGTACAACCAACTCCGCAATGGCCGTAATGGAGAATGGGGACCCCGAAGTCATTGTCAACGGAGAAGGTGACCGGACAACTCCATCTGTTGTTGCCTACAATGACGATGAACTTATCGTTGGGGAGCCTGCGAAGAACCAAGCTATCCAAAACCCTGAGAACACAGTCGAATCGATTAAACGCCATATGGGAGAGGAGGATTACACCGTTGAACTTGGTGGAGAATCCTACACCCCTGAAGAGGTTTCGGCACACATCCTCCAGAAAATCAAAAACGACGCCGAAACGTACCTCGGCGAAGAAATCGAACGCGCTGTCATCACGGTTCCAGCGTACTTCAACGACAAGCAACGCCAAGCCACAAAAGACGCAGGACGTATCGCTGGGTTTGATGTCGAACGCATCATCAATGAACCCACTGCCGCGGCGATGGCATACGGACTTGATGACACTCGTGACCAGTCTGTTCTTGTTTTCGACCTTGGTGGTGGAACATTCGATGTTTCTGTGTTAGAACTCGGTGATGGTGTCCACGAAGTAGTTGCTACGAACGGTGACACGAGTCTTGGTGGTGACGACTGGGACGAAACAGTCAAAGAATGGCTCGCAGACCACTTTGAAGACGAACATGACATCAGCCTCCGAGATGATCGTCAAGCTCTTCAGCGCCTTCGTGATGCCGCAGAAAAAGCCAAAATTGAGCTGTCTTCTCGGAAGGAAACTGAAGTGAACCTTCCCTTCATTGCTTCCACTGACGAAGGCCCCATGCATCTCGAGAAGTCAATCACCCGCGACACCTTCCAAGATCTCACTGACCACCTTGTTGAACGCACTTCTGCTCCCACAAAGAAGGCTCTCTCCGACGCGGGATACAGCACAGACGAAATCGACGAAGTCATCCTAGTCGGTGGGTCTACGCGGATTCCAGTCATCAAAGAGCAAGTCGCTGACATCGTTGGGATGGAACCGCAGATGAACGTTAACCCCGATGAAGCAGCCGCTCTTGGCGCCGCAATTCAAGGCGGTGTCCTCAGTGGTGAAGTTGATGATTTGGTGCTTCTTGACGTCACACCACTCTCTCTTGGTGTTGAAGTGAAAGGCGGGCTCTTCGAGCGTATCATCAACGCCAACACGACAATCCCGACATCTGAGTCTAAAGTGTTCACCACTGCGGAAGACGAACAAAGACAGGTTCAGATCCGAGTCTTCCAAGGTGAACGCGAAGTCGCTGAAGAAAACGAACTCCTAGATGAGTTCAAACTCCGAGGCATCCCACCAGCCCCAGCTGGAACCCCGAAAATCGAACTCACGTTCCAGATTGACGAAAGTGGAATCATGCATGTCGCCGCCAAAGAGCGTGACTCCGGGGAACATGAGAAAGTCACAATCGAAGGTGGTGTCGGTCTCAGCGACAAGGAAGTCGAACGTATGAAGCAAGACGCACAGCAGCATTCCGACGAAGATGAGATGCAACGTCGTCGCATCGAGGCGCAGACTCATGCCGAACAGATGAAGCAACGCGCAGAACGGGTCCTCCAAGAGAACCGTGACGCCATTGCAAACAATGTTGTTCAAGAACTGGAAGCTGCAATCGATGATGCTGAAACTGCGCTTGAAGAGAGTACGACTGATATTTCACGGTACGATCGCGTAGCCAGTCAAATCGAGACCACTCTTGGTAAAGTGGATGAATCAAAACTCTCCAGCCCCAAATCAGAGGACAACGCACTCACTGACGCAGGTACTGGGGAGACCGCAACCGCAGAAGCCGGCGGAGAAGTTGACAACGTTGATGCGAGTTTCCGAGATCTCAGTGATGACTAAGACAGGGGCACTCAGTGTCTCCGGCAGGGCAGAAATGGCAGAAATACCCGAACAATAAGTAGCCGTGTGAATTATGGCGCACTGGTTGCAAACCACAATATAACGGCGGTAAATTTCGAAAATGACTCAGACGACTCAAACTACCGAAACAGTCGTGGACGAATTGGAAGATGAGGACTCAGAAGAGGTTCGTGAAGGCGAATGCCCTGAGTGCCGTTCTGAAACGCTAGAAACAGACGAACAACGTGGCGAAGTCGTCTGTAGGGATTGCGGACTTGTAGTTGAAGAAGACGAAATTGACCACGGGCCAGAGTGGCGATCGTTCGACCAGGAAGACAGAGATTCGAAAAGTCGTGTTGGCGCTCCGACGACGAAGACGATGCACGACAAAGGATTGACGACGAATATCGACTGGCAAAACAAAGACGCTTACGGGAACGCGCTGTCGTCAGACCGTCGGTCGCAGATGAATCGACTGCGGAAATGGCAAGAACGCATTCGGACAAAAGATGCGGGTGAGAGAAATCTCCAGTTTGCGCTGTCTGAGATGGATCGAATGGCATCTGCAATGGGAATTCCGGATGATGTTCGAGAGGTTGGAGCAGTAATTTATCGACGGGCGCTCAAGGAAGATCTGATTCGTGGCCGGTCGATTGAAGGCGTGGCGACAGCAGCTCTCTACGCGGCCTGTCGGCAAGAAACCATTCCCCGGTCGTTGGACGAAGTAAGTGAAGTATCTCGCGTGGAGAAAAAAGAAATCTCCCGGACGTACCGGTATATCATGTCCGAACTAGGACTAGAAATCAGCCCAACTGACCCGAAACAGTACCTACCACGGTTTGCGAGCGAGTTGAAGCTCAGTGAGGAGGTTCAAGCCAAGGCAAGAGTATTGCTAGATAGCCCGGACCCTACGGTGATCTCCGGAAAATCCCCGCCTGGATTAGCTGCGGCGGCACTGTATGCAGCGTCATGTTTGACTGGAGAAAGACGAACGCAACGTGAAATCTCGGAAGTGGCGCAAGTAACTGAAGTCACGATCCGCAACCGGTACCAAGAGCTGGTGGAAGCGGCTGACGTCTTCGAAGATGTCTAGCTGAGTCGGGGCTACTGAGTTCCATCCTCAGATACCAACGTTTCTCAGTCTTTTCACCGCTCTACCGACAAATCTGGGAGTTATAGCCGGTTCTATAGTGTCAATTGCACTCATCGGCCACGGCCTCTTCGTCAAGTCTCCAACTGGAACTCCTCAAACCTCAGAAGAGACACCCAGAAAGAATCTTTCGACAGAATAATTGGGCACGGTGCAACCATTCGCTGCTCAAGAGAGCAAAGAAACGGGGACAGGGACAAAACACAGAGCACCAATTCCGAACGTAACTACTGCTAAGATGCGGCGAGACTGGTTAAGTGGTGTCTCATCAGCTGGGTCAACTGTTCCGCCAGTCAGCATCACCAACGTGAGAACTCCCCATACGAACCAAACAATACCTGGCGAATTCAGTACAAACGTCACAACGCCACCGAGAGAAACCAGAGTAAGTGGAACAGCGAACTGGACTTTGTGTTGTGCAGGGCCAATAATAGCGCGCATCATGTGTCCGCCGTCGAGTTGGCCAACTGGTAAGAGATTCAGGAATGTGATGAAGGTGCCTGCCCACGCACCCACCAACACGGGATTCGGTGTCTTTGCGCCGACATACGAGGTTTGTTCACCGAGCATCCATGCAATAGTTTGGACGAACGGTGGATAGTTTAGATGGACTTCAAGACTTGGCGGTGGCGTCACGGGAGGGAGTGTTAACCCGATAACTGTCACGAAGACCGTAGCGATAAGTCCTGCGAGCGGGCCAGCAATGCCAATATCAAACAGAATTTTCCGACTGGGGATCTCCTCGCTTTCCATCCGAATGACGGCGCCAAGTGTTCCAAGAAGATTTGGCATTGGGATGAAGTAAGGTAATGACGCGTCAACGCCGTAGTACTGACTCACAACATAATGGCCGAGCTCATGTGTCCCAAGCACACCGAGAACTGAAAGCATGAACGGTAATACAGTGATGACACCTTCAAAAGAGAGACCAGCTGTTCCGTACCAGCGAAGCCCAGCGAAAAGTGTGGTGACAACGGTTAACCCGAACATTACGATGTTCGTAATCGGGTATTTTGCTCGGAGTGATTGAGGCTCTGCGTCATCAGAGTCCGTGGTAACCCCGGGATTGGGGACTGTCTTAGTAGTGTTTTTATTTACTTTAGTAGAATGAGGTTCTCTAGGTGCATCGGAAGATGCGTACACGTCGACGTATAATCGAGTCTCAGTCGTGGTGATCTGGTGTGAGTGTCGATTGAATAATTCTCTTACCTTCTCTATGTGCGCATCAGGCGCACTGGCATCTGTCGTGGTGAAAATATACCGTGTTGCAGATGTTGGGGAAGATGGGGCGTCGATCGTTTCCGTATTTTCAACTGAAAGTGACCTGGGAAGGTGTTCAAGTATTCGCTCGTGGAGATGCGACTGATTAGAGGCGTTCTTTTCTGGAGTGTTGAAGTTGTCTGGGCCCGATGGAACCATAGAATCACCTTTCACATGGGAGATGAGGTACGAACCGTTGGCAGTACAGTTAGACATACTCAAATTGGGCGTACTCACTTTTAGTGGCTAGGGGTAGAACAATTCGCTATCTCTAACTCTCGAAAGACACTGGAAAGAAATTGTGTCGTGAGATGGGGACGGTTGTGAAAGTGGTTTCATGAAATCGTCTGATCTCAAGCAAGGAAATAACTAGGTGTTTATATAGTATGAAACAATAGGGCGGGGTGTAAGCGATGTCTGCGAATCCACACCAGAATCTGGCCATCATTGGGCACGTTGACCACGGAAAAAGTACACTCGTAGGACGACTCCTCTACGAGACAGGGAGTGTCCCCGAACACGTCATTGAGCAACACAAAGAAAAAGCCGAAGAGAAAGGCAAGGGCGGCTTCGAATTCGCCTACGTGATGGATGGCCTCGAGGAAGAACGTAACCGCGGGGTTACAATCGATATTGGTCACCAGGAATTCGAGACGGGTAATTACGAATTCACCATCGTAGACTGTCCTGGGCACAGCGACTTCGTGAAGAACATGATCACAGGCGCAAGCCAGGCTGACAACGCTGTGCTGGTCGTCTCTGCCAATAACGGTGTCCAAACACAGACCCGCGAACATGTGTTCCTTGCCCGCACCCTCGGGATTGAGGAACTCATCGTTGTGGTGAATAAGATCGACATGGTGGACTACTGCGAAGAAGACTACACGAACATCGTGGAAGACACGAAGTCTCTCCTCGCGCAGGTGCAATTCCCGGAAGAAAAAACTCGGTTTGTGCCTGCGTCTGCTCTTCACGGCGACAACGTCGCTGAACAAAGTGACGACCTTGAGTGGTATGATGGAAACACGGTTCTGGAAGCACTAGATAGCCTCCCTGAACCAACACAACCAACAGACACCCCGTTCCGGCTCCCTGTCCAAAACGTGTACTCAATTGACGGAGTTGGCACGGTCGCTGTCGGACGCGTTGAAACTGGAACGGTAAAACCGGAAGCAAACGTCCGATTTGAACCAGCAGGAGAAAGCGGCGAGGTGAAGTCAATCGAAATGCATCATGAGGAAATTACTGAAGCCGTGCCTGGTGACAACATCGGTGTGAATCTCCGGCACGTTTCCAATGACGACATTCAACGCGGCGACGTTATGGGGACGGAACAACACCCGCCAACTGTCCCGGAGACGTTCCAAGCACGCATTGTAGTGATGCAGCACCCCAGTGCTATTACACGCGGATACACCCCAGTGTTCCACGCGCATACTGCGCAGGTTGCAGGGACCTTCGAATCCATCGACAAGAAACTGGATCCAGCAACAGGGGAAGTCCTTGATGAAGATCCCGAATTTCTCAAAGCTGGAGATGCTGCCGTAGTCACAATCCGTCCGCAGAAGGCGGTTAGTCTTGAAGCAGCTGATGACATTCCGGAGCTCGGATCGTTTGCCATCCGTGACATGGGGAAGACGATTGCAGCCGGAAAGGTCGTTTCAGTCTCAGAGGAATAACCGCTTTCTTGGCGGTGGTGACGTGAATTTCGACCGATCTTTTTCCGTTGTGGGCAGTGGTACTAGTACGGGGTCGAATGGTCTTCGTTTTTGTACCTCTCTGGGTGATATTGGCGTTACTTCTTGCGGAAAGTCTCATACATTTATATGGGAGGCGGGTCTAGCACAGGGTGCAGCATGGCAGACCTAATAGTCAAAGCAGCAGTGAAGGAAGAGCTTGATGATCGAAATGTGTCCTCGGACTTCTACGAGGCACTGAACGAAGAAGTCGAAGAACTTCTCGACGACGCAGCACGTCGTGCAGAAGGAAACGACCGGAAGACGGTTCAGCCGCGGGACCTGTAAACGCGTTTACTAGGTCCGCAGCCATAAGTTCTCTCCCGTAACCGCCTACTCGTCATTCGCTCTGGTTACGGTGATTCGACACAGTTTCTTCGATCGTCGATATTTCAGTAGCCGATAGGCCATACAACCCATACACCAATTGATCGATGAGTGCGTCAATCTTCTGAATCCGGGTTTCAATCGTTATACTCGTGTTTTTCACTGCGCGGAAGTTCAGCATCTCTTCCCTGACGTCGTCTACAGCAGGCAGTTGGAGTGAGCGAAGCCGGTCTAGCAGTGTATGTGATTTAGTGGCTTTTTCTCTGAACCCAGCGACTCCATTCCCTTCATCCACAGCGTGAGGAATAAATTCGCAGTACAACTCGGCCTCCAACTCACTCACATCTCCCAACGTGAACACATGATACAACTCATCTGTTGTTGTATATCCGTATGGGTCAGTCTCCGCGTCTTCATCATCCGGTTTGAATCGAGCTGCCATCAACACTTTCGCTTGGTTTTTCTCGGGTTCATATTCAACTTCGACATCCCCAACGCGAAGTCCATCGTACATGAACGAGTCTCGCGTACTCGTCAAGATTGACTTGCGCTCTGTTCGTAAGTCGGTCGTAGCACGTTCTTCAAGTGTTGACTCATACGTGAGATCATCCACTGGGACATGGTCTGTGAATTCAACCGACAGCTCGTCATAGTCCGCTCGTAATTCCAACATCTGCGCTGCCAAGTCATCAAGGACTTCTAGTACTTCACCATCATCTGCATTCACCTCATCAAACACCGCTGGGGGTATCGTGTCTGGTGGCGCATCCTTGAGGTACTCTTCGATACGCGTTTCGGCACTGGGGCCTCGTGTTAGAGCAGCGTCCGTCGACGGGGTGATTTCTGGAATTGGTATCGGACCGAGATACTTCGTCTTGAATGTCCGGAACCCATCTCGGAACGTGTACCCTGTTTGCAACAGGTAATACCACGGTATATTCGAGTTTAACACTGCGAGTAGACTCCGATATGTGTAACTGGCATCGTCGTTCAGTCGGATCCCGTACACCTTCTCTTTGTGTGCAACGCCGACCTCATCATGAGTGAAATTCGATTCGTAACTGATGCTTGGCGTCAACAATTTCTCTTTGTCAAATCGCTCAAGATTCTGCGGTCGGCCGAAATCGTACCACCGATCTGGGTCAACCTTCGACCGGTTCAGGAGTGTGTCCTTGTGCGTGGTGAGATATTCATGTACTTGTGGGTGTCGCGTAGCTAATTCATCTTCCGGGATGAATTCATACTCTGCTTTTGCATCTTCGTGGCTGGCAGAAAGCGACGCGGTACTGTCTGTATCAGGCCGCCGATATGGGAAAATGACGTACTTGCGTGGAGACGGTTCCTCATACCGGTGGACATCTTTTCCATAGAGGTATGGCCGTAACATTCGTTTATCAAACTCCCAAGTATCCCCGTCAGCACCGCGTACTTGCGTTGTGGTGAGTTTCTCCTCGATTGGTTCCACGATGAACACGGAATCAGCGCTCGTCTGCAATCCGACATAGATATTCGCTAAGTCATCAAATTCAGTGGCCTCAGATTGGAGTGTATCCAGAATTGCTGTTGTTTCGGCGTCGTGGAATACCCACGCTGACGCGTCATACTCAGACGCAGGGATTCCCCGGAACGACAGCTCGCCATCAGCAAGTCTGTTAACCGTTGTTTCAGTGTAGGCGAACTGCGTATTCCGCGTACGACGCAAAAACAGCAAGCACGTATATGTCGCAACATCTCCCCAGACCTGCGAGTGGCCGAATGAGATCACCCGGTATAGTGCGTTGTGCGTGGCAATGAACTCCCGAAGTGGCTCCCCGAATTCAGCGTGGAAAAACTTGTGCGGTTGGATGTACCCCAGGAAGCCACCGTGATTCAGCAAAGTATAGCCACGCTCCACGAAAGGCACGTACAGATTGAAATTCCCTGTAGGGGTTGTGAAAACTTCTCGGTAGTAGTCCGCCTCTTGTGGGAGGTGTTCCTGCATTGTTTGACTCCCCATGTGTGGCGGATTCCCGATGACTGCATCGAACCCCGTATCTGCTGTTGCAACTCCAGTGGGTGACTCATTTTCCGAATCTTCAGTTGGTGTGTGTTGATTCGATGAGGTGTCCTCATCAAGAAGCGCATCAGCGAACACCTCTGGGAACTCTACCCACCAATGGAACGGGAGATATTCCGCAACAACGTCTTGGACTGCGGCGTACCACTCGGTGTCTGTGACTTCGTCGAATGTCCGATCACCGCAGAGAACATCCCACGCCGCATCACATGCATCCGCCCCAACGCAGTCGGAGAATCCGGTAGCAACCTGCGTATCCGCATAGAGTTTCACTGCGCGTTTGAATCCATGATTCTGCACAGTTTCTGACGCTGCAATTGCCGCCTCAATATCATCCAACCCATCGGGGGGTTGCGAGCAACGTGCTTTCGCAGCAGTCACAAATGCTTGAAGACCAGCGTGTCCACCATCTGTTTCGAGGTGGTAGTCTTGACTAGTGGTGTCATGAGCGCGTCTCGAGGCCGGTGAATATGCTGCGTTGAGTTCTGCCGGTGACGGCGTCTTGGTGTCTGCTGGGGTATGAACCTGTGATTCATTTTCCGGGATGTGACTGGGAGGGGCACTCCACCCAACAAGGCTGTTACCAACGCGGAGTCTGTCATCCAAGTAGACTAGGGGGCCCGTATCACTCCCCGTGCGGAGCCACACTGACAATTTCGCCAATTGCACTGCAAATGGATTCCGATCGACACCGTAGATGCAGTTCTGTGCGACTTGTCGCCGCGCCCAGTCGATATCGTGCACTAAGTAACTCCTCGAATCAGACTTCTGCATCTGCCGGCTTTGCGCGGTCATAATGGCTTCTGCGAGTTGCTCGATCACACCGACGAGGAAGTGCCCGCTTCCCATCGCAGGGTCAACGATATCCAGTGCGAGCACGCGTTTCGTGAAATCCCCAGCATACGTCGTGTTATAGGAGTCAGTAGACTCTAATTCAGCGCGAATCTCATCCAGTACTGCTTCGACGGTGCTGTCTACAATTTCTGTTGTGACGGCGTCTGGTGTATAGAAAGAACCTGTTGCAGATTGCCGGTCATTATCGGTGACGAAGTAGACGTCGCCGGGGGTGACATCCGGAGTCGTGTTGTCGCTGTCTGTTACAGGCGTGTAGTCAGTCCCGTTCTCAATGAGTGGCTCGTCTGCAATCTTGAGATCATATTCGATGAATTCCTCGTAGATACTGCCGAGGTGTTGGATGTTGAGTGAATTGTAGTCCACAAAGACCTCGTTTCCGGAAGCCGTCTCAGCACGCGTAATGAGCTGAATTGCACGAGCAAGATAAAGATCTCCAATGACGTGTTCCGAAAGAAATTCACCCGGGACTGTGTCTGTGCCAAAAAGCCGTCTCCCGTACACTGGCAAATCAATCTCTTCTGTTGGGGTCGGCTCAGGAGTGGTTCCGTCCGAAAGCAGACTGAACAGGTTGTTGAGACGGTCCCAGAGACGTGTGTGCGTCTCCGTATAGGCTGTAGTTGGGGCATCGAACTCGGCCTCAATGTCGTGTTTGAGCGCGTTCACGCTGTAATACTCTGTGTACACTGCGTCGTCGGCCGGGAGAAGACCGTTTGCGTGTTCAGCATACAGCACGAACATTAGCCGATACAACAGCAAGAATGCCGAGCGTTGGATAGTAACTGCGTCCGTGTTTTCGATGTCGTTCTCCGGGTGGGTGACGACACCTGTCGCAATCACTTCAAGGGCATCGTATACGCGGTTTTTGAGGTCGTCGCTGAGCTCATCAGCGATGCTCGCGCTTTGCTGATAGACCTTATCAAGGAAGCATGTGCCGCTTTCATCGGGTGTGAACGCAGCTTGGCGGAAGAAGAAATAGAAGTATTTGAACGCGTCTTCGTCTTCAGCTTCGATAATCCGCCCAAGATCAACTTCGTAATATGTGTCAAGATCGTAGCTATCGGGTTCGTAATAGAGACGCCATCGGCGGCCATTCGTGAGAATACCCCAATCGCATTTTGTTTCCTCTAGGTAGACGTGGATTTGATAGGCGGGGTTATCGAATGTGCGTGTCTCGTATTCATCATCGAGGGCGAGCCCCCATCGTTTAGCATCCCCAACAGCCACGGCGTCTTCGTAGAAATCTTCGCCACGTTGATCGCGCTCAAATGCCGTATTCGCGGCAGCATCACTGGGGAAGAATCCGTAGTCCGGGCGTCGAGAAGAATCTTGCACTGTTTTCTGCGTTTCGTAACTGTGCCCGAGAATATCGAGGACTGGCTTGATGAATGCGTCCTCGAGTGCGAATTCATTCTCTGTGTTCGCGGTGTTGTCTGGTGTATAGAGGGATTTGATTTGTTCGAAGTGGTGGGTCACTTCATCTTCCGGGGTTTGATTGACAGTGTCGATGTTTAGGAATCGCTCAGTGAGGTAGTACTCGTTGAAGAGTTGTTGTGTCTTCCATGGGCGAGTTTGGAGTTCCATTGGTTGGTGCGTACTTAGTCTTGAGTAGTAGGTAGTCCGGGAAAAAACGTAGCCCAGTTCCAATTGAAACGAAGGGGTTGCAGGGTCAAAATGTCATGCAACCCCACCTAACTCATTTACAGGTGCTCCCAAAACACTCCTGTACCGTGATGCCTCTGTCGTATCAGACTTGTCTTCACGTCACGACACAGCCGAACTTTTCGGTGTCTACCAGCTCTCAACTCCTCCAATCGAATGACAACGTGCAGTTAGATCAGACCACAACTGACACTGGTGACGTCCTTCAATTCACCGTCTACGCTACTAGTGACGGTGACGTGTATTATCCTACTGCACTCCCAAATAGATTCAAACCAAGCGGTGGCGACGATCTTACACCAGTCGATGTAACAATCCTAGACGGTTCAGAAATCAGGGCAACTGATGAAACAGAGACTCTTCGATACGCCGACCTCCTTAACGTTGTGCGCGTGCTTTTGAACGACCCGCTTGCAGACCTAAACGTGCAACATGTGGACTGGACACCCGTATTGCACTACCATGAACAAAGTCACGCCGCGATCGGCGCAGAAGTTCTTCGCCGGTTATTCTATGAATCCTATCATCAGGAGAATCCAGACATATTTTCTGCATCAGTGAATGGAATCTCATTTGAGGTGTCTGATCAAGACATCTACCCGCAAATCGGGACTGACGCTGAAGCCCCCATTCATGCTTTCCAACAGACAGCTAAGCAACTGTTCAGTGACTTATCGCCTTCTAACACCATCACAAAAGACTTGATTGACCCGCCGAATTTTCGCGCAAACTGGGCAGAACCCGCTTTTACTCTCCATCCACACTCCCCACGGATTCTCGAACAGTTACTCACCGTAGGGTCACCGGATTTTCAAGAAATCGTTGCAGAAGTACCCGGTGTCAGCACACGCAACGAAGTCGGAATCCACCATCTCGGACTCCTCCTATGTTTTCACAATGAATTTGATGTCCTCACGCCACGCCAACGGGATGAATTGTTGGCGGCAAACCATCCTGTCGTCGAGTATGTGCGCAGTTCCACTCCAATCAATCTCAGTGAAGAAAGTGATATCGTAAGATTCCGTGAAAAACATGACTCAACGGTGCTGGAACGACTCTATCAACAACGCATCTTGCAACAATGGAAATCAGAAGCTAACTACCAATTTGACCTCGCTAAAGGTGATACTGTTGTCGTTCATGCACCAAATGCTCGACAATGGTTAGCTGTCCAGCTGGATGCGCAACGAGCATTTGATGGGTACGAAGAGTTAATGGAACCGCTGTGGTTCGGTACTGTGCAGCAGATATCAGGGTATCAAGAAATCACAAACTCCGTTTTCAGTGATCATCAGCCTGCCCCTGGGTCAGAATTTTCTTCAACACCACGGCCAGATGCTACTGAAGACAATCAACCCGGAACAGTTGTCCCAGTCTTCAGCTCACACCTGTACAGTGCAACACCTGACCCAAATGCACCATTCACCGACATAGATACTGGAATTGCCGATAACCTTCCAGATGAAATCTGAGAGATTAACGAAAGTCGAAGAGAAAGCACTCGCATTTCATCGCTAGGAAGAACTCAAAATTGGGGCCTATCCGACCAGAGACTTTTCCGTGAAACTTGCGTATACTCAAGTATCAACACCCATGGCTAACTTGCTCCTATTTTTCGGGGTTATAATCCTCGTGTATGGAATCGCAGGCCTGTTCGTAGCATATCTTGTTGACGACTTCTCGGGAGAAATACGCAGGCTAACCGAAGTTATCAAAACTGCCGTCGTCGATAACCTGGACACCTCCACTTCAACATCTCCGCAGAGTTCGCGCCCAGATGCACAAACCGATCATTCTCATTTAACTCCATCCGAATCACACGCCAAGAGCTCTGGGACAGAACCCACAAAAAGCCCTGAGGGAGTTAATAGCCACGCGGAAACTGACTTTTCAGAGGGTAATGAGGAGGGATGCGGTGAACGTGACGTCGACGGCGAAGACACTGATTCCACTAAGGAACAAGAAGTGCAAGACATCTCGGACTTTGTACAGCGTTCTGAAACTGGATCGAGTGAGAACGCAGCGAGTTCTGATGAAGAAACAGACATAGATGCCGGTGGAGATGATCAACTGTCGATATCTGATTTCACCTCTTAAGCTGATTCATCTCTGGATGAAATATCCTTGAGAATGGTGGCGGGCAAAGGATGCCACTCGTCGTGAAAGACCCTTAGTCAATTAAGTCCCATTGTGAGAGCCCATATCAGCAATCCGCTAGTGAACAGAACCGCGTTTAGTGTTGAATTTGCAGCAGTCGTCAGATGTAGCGTGTACGTGGTAGTGCTCAACGGAGCGAAGGGTTGGATGCCGCTGTGCGTGATTATGTCCCCAAGAAGATGTGATAAGATCCCGGCAGTCATACCAAGGAATATGATTGTGACAAACATCGTGTGAGACAGACCAAATGGGAGAGTGCTCGGTGGGAGTGAATTACCGAAAAACCCAGCACCAAGAACTCCTATTCCCGCACCAAACCACACCGTGTGTGTGGGGCCGCGATGCGTAACCAGGGGGAGTTTCCGATCGACGTCAGGAAGGACCGAAGTTGAGAGCATGAGTCCAGTCACAAGATAAGCGATTGAGGGGTGCCCTGTCACGATAAGTGCAGCACTAATCGGGGTGGCAAGAAGCAAGGTGATTCCATAGTGACCTTTCCAATACATCGGTGGACATCTAATCAACTCGTCTCAAGAAAGAAAAATGGTGGAAAACCACGGCAGGCTAAGGTACTTATTTGTCTGCTAGATACATCACAGTAAATGAGCCTAGACGCTTTCGGCGACTACTCTGTCGCAGACTATAAACCGGCGTTGTACGCAGTTGGGGAAGGATTTGGTCTTTCAATTGGAGTGATGTTTCTGGGGGTGCTTGTCATCAGTGTCCTCGATCCTTTCGCTGGGGTAATTGGAGTGAAACAGATGCCAGGTGCGAAACTGGGATTGGAAACGGTGAGCGTGATTATTGCTGAGGTCCTTCTTGGGGTTTGGTATCTCCGTCGCACGGGTCGTGGCTGGGAATATATTGACATCCAACAACCGTCACTCCGTGACATCGGTGTTGCTGCTGGTGGCGTGGCGTTGATTCTTGGGGCAGCGATGCTCGCGGAGCTCTTACTCGTGTGGGCAGGTGTGGACTCCTCAAAGCACGCTATCGAACAGATGGTTACTCCAGAGAATTCGCAAATCCTCCTTTACCTGGTTCCAGTCTCGATTTTCTTGGTGGCGCCAGCTGAAGAATTCTTCTACCGGAATATTATTCAACGCCACATTGAACAAGTCACAACACCACACAGAGCACTCATCCTCGCTAGTTTCCTGTTCGCAGCGATTCACATCCCGTCCTACATGTCTGCCCAAGCAACGAATATGGGTGTTAGCCTCGCGTTAGTCTTTCTGTTCAGCCTTATTCTCGGCGCATCGTACATTCGATCCCAGAATCTCCTCGTTCCAATCATCATTCACGGTCTCTTCAACGCGCTTCAATTTCTCACCCTGTACGGGAACTTGACCATTAACTGACTCTGCGGATCACACGCTTACTTTTACTTCGGTACCGAGGGAAAGACAACGTATGCCATTCCAACAGTTGGATTGGTTTCCAACAGCGACTTCTTCCTACCTAGAGTCAACGATCGCACCTGCCACTGTTAATGACCGGTATCTCTACCCCGGTGATGCTCTAACAGACGACGGTACTGTGTATTTTATTCTGGGGACTGGACTCGGGCCACTGAATGACTCCGCAGACGTGTATGATTCAGACACGGAATCATCTGAGCTGTACACGAATCCGGAACTCGAAACACTCGTCGAAACAACCCTCCCGTACCACTACACGCTTGCCTATGGTGCAGACTACTGCTCTACCACTGGAGAAAGTGTGCATCTTTCTATTGGGCGTGGCCATGATCCCAAAGGTGATGATGTCTACTATGCGTGGTGGGCTACAGCTCGCCCAGGAATCCCAATTATTTACCCCAGTAACGAAAGTGATGCTGTCCACAGTGTCGTCGTAGATTCATTCCCTCAACTTGAAGAACTGTTCCGTAATCGGGAATCTGAACCGCAACTTGGCACCCTTTCACAACTCATCAACAGAGTGAGTGGCCTTAACGAGACCGTTGATGAATTAGTCATTGAAGCCCGAACTGTTGCTCGACAACGGTTCGGCCAAGATGTCGTCCAGGCAGATGAAACTGAACAAGACTCTGGTCGGCGTGGTTCACCGCATCAGGAAACAACCGATATTCCAACAGTGACAGATGGCACTGGACTCCAACAGGGCGGTGACTACGGTGTTTATGCTGGTGACCGTCTTTTCCTCAGCGAAACAAACGCAGGTCTGGAATCACTTAGCGACGTGTCGAATGAAGTGTGTCTTCATACTGCGAATCACTTCGTTGTGCGTGATGCTAATCCAAGTGCAGACCCGCCTACTGTGACCATGCTGAATGCCACCACTGACGAGATTGCGGAATACACCGCTGATGAATTCATGGACATCAAATCGACAGCTGTCTCAGGTGGCCGATACCTACATGCACTCTACCGTGACGCGTACATCGAGGTTCTTGGCCTCAATGCGCCGTTTTCGTACACTCTGCATGTCTATTACGTCACCGGTGCAACCGACACGCCTCACTTCCTCATTACTTACGACCGGCACGATCTCGACACGCCACTCCTTGAGCATCCATACGGACTTCACACTGCACGACTCACTTCTCTCGACGGCGTCCTTGACACTCTCAGCAGCCCAACTGACGCGTTTGAAGACAAACCAGGTGACTTCGATGAATGGGCTACTGAAGACAATGTCAAAGAACTCAGCACGCGTGCTGAAACTGTCGTTGAAGACATGGTAGAGAAACGCGGTATCCCTCACGATACACACTAGGACCGCAAGTGACAACTCACCAGCAATGCGTCGAGACAACAGCGTGTCCACTGATACTCCTTTCCTAAGAACCAGATGAATCATCTAGTATTCAAGGGGCTGTATTACCTAACTCGAACCACGTAATCCAATGCCTCCTTCCCAAGAAACTACCACTCCCACGTCACTCACTGCACTTGGAAGCAACCGTCTTGCAGCCCCACTCATTCTTGAGGACGACCTCAAAGATCGTATCCGGACGCTCACAATCACCCCCGACTACGAGACCGTCATTGAGACACTCCGGGGTACATCACGGTATCTGCATGAAGTCGGACACCGTGTTGAGACCGACCTTACACTTGATCCACCTGGAGCTGGACCAGTTACACTCTCCATCTGGCCAACTCGAACGCCAACAGCGCATCCAGACCGAGACTTTGAAGACTACTTTAGCGGTTCTGACGGCACCATTCAAAGACAGTCGCCGACATACACATCGATTATTGCGTATCCGTTCGACGAGTCAACTTGGAATCGTGTTCAGGCGGCACTTGAGTACGTGATACAAGTCTTTCAGCACGGGCCGATCATAACAGACCACATTGAAGCTCAAGCTGTGAGGCGACGGGGTGCAACCAATCAGCCTTAATGATTCTCTCCGGTGTGAACGCCGGAGTTTTCCTTGTGGGAGTCTCGGCTATGCCGATTCCCCGGAAGCAACATTTCCGTCACGGTGGACGGTACTCGGGTCTGTGCGCTGCTCTTTGAGATTTGAAGAAGCGTCTGTGGTTGAACGCCATTGATAGTTCACAAAACAGTGGAGAATACAGTAATAGCAAGATCGCCGTAGGTGAGACTAATAATGAATCCGATTGTGAGTGGGATGAAAAATGGGAGTCCTGGACTGACCCACACTGTTTCCTCTGTGGTGATCGTGTTGAGTCCACGGCGAATTGTCGCAGCGTCCATCCCATAGGTGACCTCGGTGTCCGCGAGAAAGGCATCGACAGCCCATGGATCGTCCTCTTCTGTGCGATTCTCTACTTCGCCATCGTCGTGCGTTGCATCGGGTGTGCGTCTAGAATCGGTGTCGGTTTTCGTGGTCTGTTGGGGGGTGTGTCCGCCGTCTGTCACGAGTCCGTTTCCGGGTTTGTTCGGATTGTTCGGAGTTGTGGTGCGGTATTGTTCAGGGTTCGTTTGGAGTTCAGGGAGTGTGATACCGCGCCATTGTAGGTACATCCGGAGGACGTCTAGGTCAAGTCCTTGTCGCCCGTTCTGTGTATCTTGTTCGATGAGCCGGCCGTGCAGGTCGGCAAGCGATGCAGTCTCTCGATGTCGGGCTGTATAGGCTGCAAGGCGCGGGGGTGAGTGTTGAATGATGTTGTTGAGGCTTAGAACTACCGGGTAGACAGCACCAATAACTGCTGCGTTTGTGAAGACAGTGAATGCGAAGATTCCGAGTGTTGGTGTGACTATTGGCACGGCGACTGTGGGAAGGTAGTATGTTGGATAGGTGGCGAATCCAAACCCGAGTACGATAATGGCTTTTACGTCGGCGCCGCCGAAGAGATTCCCGGCCCAGAGCCCAACCGCTAGTACGGGGAGGAATAACCCTCCAAAGACCAGCTGGATTGTCGTGTAAGTGGGGAATCCGGCGTACCATGCAGTGAGCAGGTCGTGTCCATAGAGACTTAGACTTACGACAATGAGTGGGAGCCAGGTTATGTTGGGGACACGGCGTGTTTGGTAGTCTCGCCATGCTGCCCAGGTGAGAACAGGGATGAACAAAAGACGAACGAGGTTTGGAAGCGTGGTGTCGAGTGGTCCGATGCTAATCATTTGTGTTCTTGGGAGTCTACTCGTAGGTTTGGCTCACGGTTCGGAAGGCAGAAACCAGTGCGACGCCGGCAATAATAGAGTACGCTATGATGAGAAAGGCTGAGACAGGCGTGAGATATGGGATGATTTGGTTCGGAAGGAGGAGAGTGGTTGGTCCAGCAGGCGGTGCAGTGGGGTTTCGCCAATGAATGAATACTGTGATGGCGTACGGTGTGACGAGAGGTGCAGAGAAGATGATGAGGATGCTTCTAATGAGTTCAAAGTCGATGGTTTGAATGACATCTTTGTCAGAGTTGAGGGCGTCGAGGCTATATTTCCACTGGGAATCTTCGGATTTCTGTTCTGAGTTATCACAGTCGCTCATGCTATGTGTTGTGGCTTTCTGGGTGGTGTCCTATATGGGTTATCCTTGGTCGCGTCTTGGACATGTTGGGAAACTACGTTGTTGTATTGAAATACTTCAAGGTTGGGTATAGTGCCTGTTTCGTTGCTATAAATCTCCGCTAATCTCTCCCCTCCCCTAACTCTTTTAAAAGAGGTGTCCTTACTCCCGGATGACCGATGTCGCAAACCAGTATGAATGATGTCACCGTGGAGAACGTAGTCACTTCCACGTCAGCTGGGGCAGAACTCGACCTTGACGCACTGAACAACGACCTGCCTCAATCAGAGTACAACAGAGAACAGTTCCCCGGGCTCATCTACCGCAGCCAAGACCCAAAAGCAACGACTCTGATTTTCCGTTCCGGGAAAATCGTGTGCACCGGTGCAAAAAGCCTCAAAGACGCCAAAAAGGCACTCAACCAACTTTTCAACCAGTTCGACAGTCTCGGGCTCGAATACGATGAGCCAGAGATCACTGTCCAAAACATTGTCTCCAGTGCGGATCTTGACAAGCGCCTCAACCTCAATGCGATCGCCATTGGTCTTGGCCTGGAAAGTGTTGAGTACGAACCCGAACAATTCCCAGGGCTCGTTTACCGTCTCGATGAGCCTGATGTCGTCACTTTGCTCTTCGGGAGTGGCAAGCTCGTAATCACAGGCGCGAGTAGTCGTTCCGAAGCCAAAACCGCATTAGATGAACTCCGCACACATCTTGACGAATACGGCCTTGTCTAAGTAGACTGGTTACGAATGGTCTCTGAGATACAATCCATAGAAGAGATACCTGCAAATATCGACGACGAGGTTCTTCTCGCCGCAGGACGTGTCCGATCCAGTATCGACACATGGGCAGACCTCGTTGATGATAACCCACTCCAAGCTGAGGCTGCACTCGAAGACGCCACCGAACAATACGTGGAACTCGTTGAAACCTATGTGGCTGTCCATGCTGATGTTCTTCCACTCCTTGAAAACTGGGACAATACAGATACCGGAGAACACATCACCAGCGACACTATCGGAGCCATCATCCACAATTCGTTCCTCAAATGGGTTGATGTCCTCGGTGTATCACTCGAAACCGACTCTGCAATCGACATCACCAGTCCAAAAACTGCCGTCGACGAATTCTGGGCTGTCATAGACGTCTTCGATGCAGACACCCCAACGACTCGGCCAAAACAACAAAGCGAACTCGTACTCACAATCTTCGACGGATGGGTTGATGCTACTCGTGAGAGCTTCAAAACCAATGGTATCTCCACCCATCATCAACAACCCCCTGGACTAACCACCGCGTTCTCAGTGACATTCTACGAGACGCTGTCAACCTACACAAGCAACAACGGGTCGGTTTCGCCGTAGCCTTTGCACTGTGAAGTCTTCATCCGCCGTGACCGTCGAAACTCCTCGCTGTTTAGAGAAGTGCACAGACGCCGCCAGAAGTTCGTCTGTGAGATGCCGTTAACCGAAAAGAAACGGGACGGCAAAAAGAGAAGCAAGTGCAATAAAGATCACCACTGTGAATCCAACAGTGAGTATTGAACTCAAGCGACTGTCTTCGGCCGCAATGTTGTACCGTTCTAGGAGACTTTCGATACTGGTTTTCACCATATGTCCTCCGTCGAGGGGGAAAGTTGGGATGCAGTTGAATAATCCAATGTGCATATTAATCCAACCAGACCAGAACAAGACATTCGCTAAGAAGAATACAGCTGGTTCTACACCAGCAAGTGCCGGAATTGTATCGTAGAAATTTGCTTCTGCCCCGGTGACTCCTGGGAAATTGAATGGGAGGCCAAGAGATGTTGCCATTGGGAGAGTTAACAAGAGTAGGAATTGCTGATACCAAGGGAGTTGTCCATTCATGGAGAAATCACCTTTGTAGAATCCAAGGTACGTCTGGAGAGGGTAAGATTCTACACCAATATCGGTTGTTTGAATTCCTATTGTGCCGCGTGCAGGAATAAGACCATACTCACCGTTATTCGCGGTGATGGTTGTGTTTCTGACTTCGCCATCGTGATAGAGACGTGCTGTCACTGCCCCAGTCGTATTTTCTAGTACTTTTTGGAGTTCGTCTGCCGTGATCACTCGTTTCTCATTGAGATGTGTGACGTACATTGTCTGCTCAGATGAGAGAGCAGTGTTCGTAGCAGGAGAGTCGGGGGAGGCTTTTACTGGGACGCCCACGGGCACAGTCACATTCTTCTTTGAGGCAGTGGTCAGCGTAACAGTGTTCGTTGAGGCGTTTCTGATTGCTGCTTCGAATTCTTGCTCAGTGGTGACCTCGGTCTCGTTCACAGCGGTGATCTTTGCGCGAGGAGCGATATTTATGCCTTCGAGTGCACCGACGACGTACACTTGTCGTCTGATCGTGATCTGCTTTTCACTGTTCACCGTTATCTGCACGGTGTCAGCGTTCGTCGCGGCAAGTCTGTTTTGTGCTCCCGGAAGGTCATTCACTGGGGTTCCGTTTATGTGTGTGACACGGTCGCCTTCTTCGATACCAGCATGGTCTGCGGGTGAATCAGGGTAAGAGTGGGCGATTGCCACGCCCCCCGCTGGTGTAATCAGAGCGCCAATAACCACAAACAGTAGCGCGAAGCTGAGGATGGAGAACGCGAAATTGTTCGTGACGCCAGCAGCGTACATTCGCAATCGATCCATGGTTGGTGCACTTTCTTCTTGATCCGCATCTGGTTCGACAAATGCTCCCACTGGAAGAATAGTAAATAAGATGAGGCCGACACGGTCAATATCGATATCAGCGACGCGGCAGAAGATACCGTGGCCAGCTTCGTGAATGATGATTCCAATCCCGAGACTGATGAGTATCTCTGGGAGTACTGATAATGGGAGATAGTCATTAACGCCAGGAACAATGAGCATATTTGTCGGATGGTAAATACCGGTGGGTTCTGGCGGATTTCTGATGACGGTAAACGCAGAAACCACAAGAAGCACCATCGTGCTCAGAAGAACACCGACTGCGGCGATAAGACCTCCACTCCCCCAGTATCGCCAGAATCGCGGTGATGCATTGGCAATGGTGTCGATTGTGTGTTTACTTCGTTCTGTTTGCACCGTGACCACTGGCCCGTACGGTTGTAAGAACTCGGGTAGCAGATTTGTCTTTTCGAGTCCGTAGATGCTGATGATGAATGTGATCGCAGCGATTCCAAGAATCAACCATCCGTTTATCATTTCTCGAACCCTCCACGTGACTGAATGTTCCTTTCTCGATGCCGAACCGGCGAGCTGAGGAAGTGGCTCATAAGGCGTACCACGGTATAAGTCGGGGTTGGGCAAAAACGTACGGCACGATGAAATTCCCTTGTCTGAGTGAAAGTGTGGAAATTCGCAATACATCAACGGCATGTGTTGGGATATTTTCTTGGAGGCGCGGCGTTAGCGCCTTACTCTTTTTATCGTTGAGTGTGAGTAATCAGAGTATGGCTGAATGCCAAAATTGCGGAGCATTTGTCACAGACCGATATGTGAAAGTTTTCACACCAGAACAAGTTGACCGTCCGCGTGTTTGCCCAAATTGTGAAGACAAAATCCGCGATGGTGCAGATGTCCGGAAACCACGATCTCCTCGTAACTGAGCAAGGCGTAAAGGATTAATCACCGATGCCCGTATATAATTTCGAGATGAGACAGGGTAGAATGACTTCACACCGCTGAGTATAACACAATTTGAAATGACCTGCCTCCCGATAATCACTGAAAATGGGATCTGACTCCTCTGACCAGCGACAATCCATGAATAAGTCTGAAAACGACACTGAACCCGCTACCGCACAGGTGGACTCGAACACACCTCCTGGAACCACTAGTGAAAGCGGAAAACAGCCGACATTCATTGCTGATTCAGTGTATGCAGTCACTGATGAAGGCGGACACGGAAATCTCATCATTGTGGATGAAACCGCTCCGATGTCACAATGGCTCGAGTTCACACCTGGCGACGACAGTATGCCTCGGTGGCATGTCTGTGCACGGTGTGGCTACGCGGCACCCTCTGATTCCTGGTGTGCTGAAACAAACCGTGAAACTGTATGTCCGGAATGCGATTTCGACCACTCCAAATAGGTCAAATACTTCCTGATTTTCACGAATTCCTTTAAATTTGTTAGCACAGGCGTTCCCGCTTCTTTGACTTCCCTCCGTGAGTGATTCAGTCAGGGGAATCTCGTAAACTCCAAGTGTTTATCAGAGTGTCGTGATTCGTAACAGATGCACGCAATCGGGTGATTTCAATAAAGTATGGCCAGCAATTCCAAGCAAGCAACAGCAATTCCCGATATTAACAGATGTTTCGAGACTGCTCGTACAGCTCTTCGATCAGCAATTCACAGGACTCACACGGGAGCAAATACAAACACTGCTGTAGTCGCTGGGCAAGAAATTGCAGATACGATCCCCATCGTTCAAACAGCCCTCAAAGACTGTAACACTGCTCTTACCGAACTCCAAGAAGAACTCACGACTGACCCTAACGCAGAGCAAACCCTGCCAGAAAGAGCGTTCAATGCTGCACAAAATAATCACGGAGCGGGCAGCATTATTGACCAGATTGCCGGAGAATTGGGGGAGGAGAAAGTTGTTGTCGGACAGAACCCAGACATAGATGCTCGTGAACTCGAAGAATTGCTGTTCGATCTTCAGAACGCGCTTGAGCAAAAACACCGATCTGTCCGAACCGTTCTTCACATGGTTTGAGAAAGTGTGAACCCACCCCGGGGTCAAGCCTCGAGGCAGTCGCCTCGAACCGCCTGTACAAAGACTCAGTAAATCACCGACCCCACCTCATGTTTAACTTTGTACTGCAACTACTGTCTCCTGATGGCGGTGAAGAGTTACGACCGTACACTCTCTCGTGAGCTCCGACCGATTTATTTGAAAGTCTTGGAGAAAGCAGCAGACCACCTCTGTGTCTACATGAGAGACGAGACACACGTAGATGCCCTCGTGCGAGTCTTGTGGAGTGAGATTGGTCATGGAGCAGGTGCTAACGTTGACGAGGTGTCCGTGGTTGTCGAAGAAGAAACTATCTTGAAACGAGTGGCTGCTGATTTCAAACTCGAAGTGCTTATGAGCGAACTTTCTACTTCGAATAGCCACAGTGAACTTGAAGATGTGGATGTTGGATTCTACGTTTCGAACCAGGATATCCGTGAGATGGGGAGCACTACCATATTTGTCACACCGGATGATGTAGGCGCTATCATCTGTATGGGGGATTCACACGGGATTTTCTCTGCCTATGACCCTCAAGACTATCGCGGCGCCTTAGAGGATATTTTGAGTACTAGCGAGAAGTATACGGTTGAGATTGAGTCCTGGGAAGATGTTCTTGAGAAGTTGGAAGCAACTGCTGGAAGTGAGGCGGTGAATGTGTTTGAGAAAATGGTCGGTGCGTGTTCAACTTTGCATCCCGCCGGAGATGGCTTGGATGTTGGAGATCTTGCTGTTCTAACGGGAGCATGGCTTGGATTGGACCAATCTGTGGTGAGTAGTTGGGCCTCGTCGATCGGGATTTCATCCGACGCATCAATTACGCGTCGACGGGACGACTTCGAGGAACAAGGATTGATTGGTGTTGGTGAGAATCCTGGTGGGAGAGGTGCTCCTTCGAAGACTCTTGAAGTGTCTAGTGATGTCCGTCACGAAGTTTCGACTCCAGCTGAGTTTGTTGAATACGCCCTAGAGGTTTCTGCGGGCAGAGTGTAGATGAGTGAGGCGGAACAGCGGCCTAACTATTTTAAGGTTGCTACCATGAACTATGCACCAAGACCACTGATGAGCGCCCCGCTCAAGTGGCGAAAACTATGACAGATAGCACAAATCAATCTGATGCACTTCAAGAGTCAATCGATGACAACTTAGTGTATGTTCTGATCTACGAAGGATCGACTGGGACAGACTTCTCCCAGCTAACAGACCCTACATCAGTGGCTTCGCAAGTCGCACGCGGTCGAGGTGCTGGCGAGCTTCGAGACGATATTCCAGACACGGACGACAGCACCAGCGAAGATACCGAGCAGCAAGAAGAGTACAGTCTTAGCATCACTGAGGGGAAGATTGGGACGAAAAGCGGATACGTGATGCGATTCGTGACTGAAGATCATCTTGATCTGAACGTCTTTGATGTTCTCTCAGTCCCGGACCTCCAAAGTTACCCGGTTCCAGAAGATGCTTACGACACACTGCCAGTCCACATTCGCGGCTACCTAGAAGAAAACGGGTACGTGAAGATCAGGGGTAGTTATGATCATGAAACGTCGTCGTTCTTCGGCGTGCAACGTGGATGGGAACATGAAGGGAGTGACGTCAATGCGTGGGATAGACTTCCCGAACTCATCCGTATTCTTGGGAGTGAACAGGCTGCTATAGACTATCTCCTTATCGAAGAAGGCCCCAAACGCTGGGATACTGAACGCATTGCGGAAATCCGTGATGTCACTGAGCGCGCTATTGATGAGAACCTTCGCGTTGCTCGTGCTGAACTGAGTGAATAGCATCAAAACACGAATGTCTAAACCGTTCCACGGATTACAGCCATGTGACTCGTGACTGCAAACAGCTCTATAGCTGTGTCATCTGAGAATGTAGACACACTCCGAGAAGCAGATAGCAAATCAAGCAGTAATATCATTACTTACCAGTCACAGGCTGCGGTCGCAACTGCTTATCCACATCTCAAGTTAACTAGTGACACTGCTGTTCAACGCGACGAATCTGACCGAGTTATCCAAGCTATATGTCGCGTTTTTACAGAATTCCCTAAACATGATCTGATAGAGTTCTCGGCTGGCTTTCTAGATGAGCATCCGGTTTTAGGGGACTGGACGTTCAATCCACCATGCATCTTTGCCCGTGTTGAAACACTCGACAACACTAAGAATCAAATCCAACTCTCCGATGTGTACGCGGCAAATACACTTCTTGCTCAGTCACTCCTCATCAGTCACCATCACGAGAAGCTTGCTGACGCGGTAATTGCTGTAGACTCTCCAAGTAAGCCCTCACCTGATGTCGAAAAACTAGAAACAAACGTTGAGGAAGCCAAACGAGATCTTCAAGCCAAATCACCACTTTTGGAGACCCAACAACGCTATGAGACTAATATCACAGTCTCAAGGGATGCTGTGACTATTCATCGGTGGGGAGGAGAGACCGAAGCACACCCCTAATTCTTTACCAATTCGATGCTCTATTCTGAGGTAGACGGGCTATGGATGATGAACGAGTACAAGCTCTCCGCAAACGCGTAACTGACTCTGCGGAAATCTTTCTGTCAAACCCTTTCACCGGGGATACGCTACGCGCGTTGGTCACTGGAGACGTGTATTCAACCGACGAAAATCCTGTGACAGGTCTTCCTGCACCTACACGGTGCGAAGATAGTGCTCCAGTTATCGTTGCGCAGTATGTTGATTACGCAGCCAACCGTGCCCCAACGTATTGGCACAGCGTCCTTCCTGAAATTGAACATCAATATGGCACACGCATCCGATATGAACATCATGATGCCCCACCGCTTGACTCGTCTACACTGTCGTACAAATTAGCGACTATTGGACGATGCATTCAAGATCAACGTGGTGACGGAGTGTTTTGGGATTGGATTGACCTACTCATGAAACGAGGTGTGTCATCCGTTGAGGAAGCCTACGGACTTGGTGTCGAAATTGGTGTAGAAAAGGAACAACTTCAGACTGCGGTGCAATCAGATACATACGGTGAGGTTATTCGGCATGATGCGCAGTCAGCACTAGCCCAACTCCCCACCACCGAGAACGCCACTCAAGGCGCGGATCGTAGCGCGAATTCGCCGACTTTCATTGTGTTAGTAAATGGGAAGCAAGTGCAACCGACATACGAGTCGATCGTCGGCGCTATTGAACGACTCAAATACGGAGCACCAAATCAACGCCAGTGAACTCTTCCCACTCGGTTCTCAAGACCAAAGATGGTGGTCGAAACTTTCGGAGCGTTGCTAAAAGGTAAACCATCGGATGTCCAAGTGTATGATGATGGCACTTCGCTCGCCAGTTAAACAGACCGGATGGTTCGAAGAACATCCCGACGAAGAGGTGGAATGGGTTGGTCAACCGTCGGAGAAGCAGATGTACGGGATTATTGCAGGCGGAATTGTCATTGCAGTGTTTGGTGTACTGTTCCCTATGTTTGTAGACCTCATAGGGAAATTCGAACTGTTTGCTGTGGTTCTTGCACCGTTCGGAGTCACAGTTTGCGTGTGGGGATATGCGCGTCGAGAGCTTGCATACTACGTAGTCACTAACCAACGCGTGATTGTGAAAACGGGAATCATCGGTGGGGACACTGAGATTCGGTATGAAGATGCGGATCATATTCGAGTTAACCAGTCACCGCTGGCCCGGTTGCTCTCTGTGGGTGATGTCGTGATTTACTCTTCAAGTCCGCACCAAGCAGACATCGTGTTCCAGACAATTGAAGACACGTCCGACGTGAAAAATCGTGTGCAAGCGCATATTAACGGGGCTAAGGGTGAAAAGAGCCCAGCAGTTAATCCAGACCTGTGACGAGTTTTCTATAAGCGAAGTTTTAACATACTCAAAGCATTAGCCCAACATGCTGTTCCAAGACACGTATGCAAACTATGAACCAACCGAGGTGATTCGACCAATCATCAAGAACACAGACCCAAGCGGCGTCGATAGGTTCCAGATGCCGCGACAAATACTGAGGCATTAGTCTCAGTATGGACGGTACTAAAGCTGAAAATAGAGTGACCGTGATTACCGGATTCCCAGAGGCCAGCTAGGACGCCTCTCTGGGGTGCCCGACCGGTAATCAGCACGGCACTCAGGAACCCGTCCCACTTCGAAAACCTAGCACACCGAAGTGGTGCTGTCTGTCCTACTGTCATCAATTTCGTCGTTGCACAGAATGTCATGCAGCGTAGCCGTGCTGTTCTCCCACGCATACTTTTAATTGAGATAACCTGCAAGACATACTAACAACGAACCACGAAATCACTATGTTGCGATCTCCGTTACTCCCTGACCTCATCCGCTTACTTGCTCTCCCCATCTTTGGATGGGCTGCATGGAAAGACTACAGTACACGCCGTGTCCCCAACAAAACCTGGCTCCCGATCGTTGGGTTAGCCTTTACTGCGTTCCTCCTCGATCTTTCCCAGATCGCCGGGAACCAAGCAGTATACCGTGAAACACCGCATTTCTTCATTGCTACCATCATCAGTATCACCGTCTTGATCCCATTCGGCTATCTGGCTTGGTATACAAAATGGCTCGGCGGCGCTGATGCCAAAGCAATCATGGTATTTTCGTTTTTGTATCCTATAGTTCCCCACTACGCCGTTCCAGCTGTATTCACGCAATTAGGAGCCCCAAGAGCTTTCCCACTCCTCTTTACAGAATACGGTGTCTTTTCATTCACCATCCTCCTAAACGTCGTAATCATCGGGATTACCTTCCCATTCGGGCTTGCAATTTGGAATGCCCTCCATGGGAATTTCTCACCATTCATGTTTGTTGGACGTCCCGTTGACATCCAAAACATCACTAACTCACGTGGCGTCCCCATTCAGACCTTTTTTGACGGCTCTGAAGAGGGTGTTGACATCGGTGTCCTCAAAAAATACGTGAATTGGCGAGAAACAACCGTTGAAAAACTCATCGACGACTCGTCGTCATATCGGTCGTTCAGTATTGGGGAAAATCCAGGAACAACTGCTGAAACCGACACCCCCATCTCAGAACCACCACTAGATGAGTCCGGTGGCGGCGATCCGTGGGGTGCAGTAGTATTTCTTCAAGAATCTGCTTTTCCCTCAAGTCGTATCACACCAGGGCAACTCCGAGAATCTCTCGACTATCTCTCTTCACACCCACACGAAACTGTTTGGATCTCACCTGGGATTCCTTACATGGTCCCGATCGTTTTGGGACTCAGTATAGCACTCACAATGGGGAATCTTATTCTGGTCTTCACTGTGTACCTCTTTTGACGGTTCCCACTCCTAGATGTTGACTTGGGCAGAACCGCAACCATTAGTCATCTTCCCGGAGTTTCCGGTAGGCAGCACTAATCGTCTTCATAGAGACATCAGTAGCTTCAGCAACTTCGTCTTGGGAGAGGTGTTGCGCTTCTGGTGATAATGAAGCCTCATAGATGGCTGCTGCTGCAAGCCCAGCGGGATTCCGACCAGAAAACACGTTCCGTGACTCTGCTTCTTCAAGAAGTTCCCGTGCTGACCGTTCTGTTTCTCCAGAGACCGCGAGTTCGGACGCGAATTGTGAGACATACTTCCCGGGGTCTGTTGGTTTGATTGGGATTCCAAGCTCCTGACTCAGCGTTTTCACCGCATTGAAAACACATGACTGGTCTACACGAGATACTTCTGCGAGTTTTTCAAGCCGACGAGCAACATCCTCTTGTTGACATGCAAAATAGAGAGCAGCAGTCGCAATCGCTTCAACAGACCGGCCAATATGCAGGTCTTTGTTTGTAGCCTGTCTGTAGATGACAGCAGCGGTTTCACGGACGCGTGTCGGGAGTCCAAGTCCCGGAACCATCCGACTAAGCTCATCCATCGCGTACTTTGTGGTGCGCTCTGAACTCCCGTATCTACGGAATTGACGTTGGGTGTTCTGAAGGCGTTGAATACGGTGCCTTTGAGAGTCTGATAGAGAGACGTTAATATCTCTTATCTCACCGATACTCGTTGTGTGACCGCGGTTTCTCTTGGTTTCTGTTTCCACTGGCCCTGTTCGTTTGTTATCACGCGCGGTTTCCCACCCGTGTTGACTCTCAAGGCTTGGAGTGTCATCGACAACAATCCCACAATCCCGACAATGGGGTGGTGAATTAGAATAATCGATGCAACCCCCGCATTCCTCGCAAAGTTCATCCTCTGTGTATTCCCGATCGCAACTGGAGCAGATTGCTGAGCTCCCATCTGCGATAAGGGGCCCACCGCTACAAATCGGGCACGAAGTAGGCACCCAGTCTGTTGGTTCAGTAGATGAACCGCCAGATGACTCATTGGGTGACTCAGATACTGCGGCTGAGGATTCCCAAAACCTGCCAGAGGAGGAGTCAGATTCATCCGAGTTCCCAGGAGTCATGGTGAGATGAGTCAGTGTATTCTATTTAGTGGGATGCGAAGCGCTACTGAACCTTGTCTGTAAGTGGTAGACTGAAATATAAAAAATCCCGGTTGGGTGACTCCCCCACAATTCGACTCCTGGTGCGCCTTGGTCCTCTCTCGGTGAAACACTCTGCGACACCCTGTAAGGATTAAATACGGCCCGGCGCTACAGGCGAATTAATGGTATTTGAGTCGATCAAACAGTCTCGACTCCTCTATTATCTCCAGTACGTTAACTACCACTTCCGTGTTGTTCTCACTACCGTCACTTTCATCGGTGTTGTCTTCCACGAATTTGCGCACAAAAAATTCTGCCAACGATATCACATCCCGGTTTCAAAAGTGGTTTACTTCCAATTTGACACACCAGCTGGATACGTCAATCACGCTAAACCCAAATACTACCGCGCAATGTTCTTCATCGCCATTGCTCCTTTCCTCATCAACTCCACTCTCGCATACGGGGTTTTTTACACACTTGCGGTCTATCACCGGTTCTTCACTGCCCCCTCACTCACATGGCCACCCTCTCCTGGACTCATTATCTTCGGGCTTATGGTGTGGTTCGGTGTATCTCTTTCACTGCATGCGTTCCCCAGTCGGCAGGATGCAAGTGAAGTCTGGAGCCACACCAAAGCTGCATGGACACGGAATCCATTCGTCCTCTTAGGTGTTCCCGTGATCGCACTCATTGTTCTTCTGAACAAATTCAAAATCATCGGCATCGATTTCCTCTACACAGCTGCGCTTGTCGTTGGTGCCTACATGGCTACACAGGCACTTCCTGTGTAGCACCTCCGTTCCCGTCGACGGAATCTTCCAATCATTTATTTCCCCAGTTCTTACAGTAATGTGCTAATGCCGAATTCAAACACGAAAGGAGACCGTCGAGAACGAGAACTCGTAAATTTGCTTGATGGCGACGGGTTCGCCGTGATGCGGGCTCCCGCAAGTGGAAGTGCTACAGAACGGGAGCTCCCTGATATTCTAGCAGGTGACAGCGGGAATTTCTACGCAATCGAAGCAAAATCAAGCGGTGGTGATCCAATATACATCGACGAAGAAGAAGTCAAAGACCTTCTGTTCTTTGCAGAGAACTTCGGAGCTGAACCTCGCATCGGCGTTCGTTTCGACCATGAATCTGGTGACCCTGGATACGGTAACGATAACGTTTCCGGGTGGTACTTTTTCCACCCTGATGAGTTGTATGAAACGAATTCAGGGAACAAACGCGTGAAGAAAGAAACCGCTCTTGATGACGGGACACCGTACGAAAACCTCGTTGACTTTTGACGGTTTCGGAAACCACTCTTCTACAATTATCGCAGCGGCAAATGAATCAAGACACTCGGAGCTAGCCTTTATAGAAGCAGGAGCGGTACATCACGATATACGATGGTTCGCCTACGAAAAGTAGCGATCGTTGTGCTTCTTGTTGGTATTCTCCTAACAGGAGGGTACACGCTGTTTTTTGGTGGTGGTCAAGGGCAGTCACTTGGAGACACACCGGCCCAGCAATCGACACCAGATACAACCACGCCCACACCCACTCCTACACCAGCACCTCCGGAGCCCACATTCCCAACAGGGACTTCTGAAGAAGGAATCGTCAGCCCAGCAAACCTGACAGCGGCACATGATGGTGCGCTGATGTCAGCTGAGAACTATACAATTGAGTCTCAGCGCGAATTCTTAGGGCTATCTTCCGGATGGAGATTCCAGCTTAATCGTAACACGCACAAAACTCGATACAATGAATTCGGTGCGCAGACTACGAAACGCGACATTTGGGTGCATTCGAGTGGTGCATATCACCGCACAACTCTTGATGTAGAGGAGAACACTGAACATCATTACTTGTACACAAAAAAGCGGCCTAACCGAGCGACATACAGAACGCCCACTCGAGTCACACACATCCTCACTGGAGTGAATTACACTTTCACCGAAGAATCCGAGAAAAACGGAGAAGAACTCCACACATTCACCGGGGAACAAATCAGAAATCAGTCTGCACTAAGATCCGCGTTTGGTAATTCCGTCAAAGAGGTTAACGCGACAGTCGTTATCAGTGAATCAGACATCATTAAGCGGGTCACGGCAACTGCAACTGTTGAGACATCTGTGGGTACAATGAATAACACGTATTCGTACTCCGCATCTGAAATCACAACTACCAGTGTGTCAGAGCCTCAATGGGTCTCCGAGGCAGAGCAACAAGTAACCCGGTTTGAGTCCTCGTTATCTCAGCAAGGTGTTGTGTCAGTGACTGTCTCGAACAGTAACCTGCCTTCAGGCACCACTATCACAGCGTCAGATGGTGACCAGTCGTACGAGGCAACGCTGTCTGAGCATGTTGAAGAAGGAAGTACTATCTATGCCTATATTGTGAATGGAGAACTCGAAGTATCTCACTCCAACCCCACCGATGTGAACACAACCAGCGTCCCAGGTCTTCGCTTGGTGTTCCATACCGAAGACGGGTGGCTAATCGGCGACACGGTCGTGAATTGAAAGTTCCGGTCAGCACTCTCTATTCACCGGCACGGCAACTGCTCGGAATTTGTGCCGCCTGTGGAAACCAAGAACAGTGTCAGCTATAACTGTGGGTGCGATCGGTGTGTTCTTAGGTTTAAGTTATGGCGCCTTGTAAACCAGAACAGTGCGAACTCCTGATATGAGTCTTTCATCACCCACTCGCCAACAGATTGGCATTGTGCTCACAGTCACTATGGTGTTGTTGTCAGGTTGTGGGGGGTTGTTCGGTGGAGAGGAGCAGACACCGACCGCGACACCATCTCCAACACCAGACACTCCGACGCCAACTCCAGATAACTCCTCTGGAGGATCAGAACCTTCGGTGAATAACTCCACCCAAGTTCAACTTCCACCTGGCATCACAGGGAATGGCGTAAACGCGACGAGGCTCACGGCTGTGCATGCTCAGTCAGTACTGGAAAGCGGAGGCTTTACTGCGAATTTCTCAGAGTCGTTTGCCAGTGCGGAGTCTACAACTGTTCGAAATATCACGATGAGTGTGGACATGGATGAGTCACGTGCGCTGTCTCACGTCACTGAAAATAATCAGACAATGGTGTATTATGTTGGTGGCGACGCAGTATACGTGAAAAACGAGACTTCACAGGAGCCTACCTACTCGACGGGAAGCCCGCCAAAAGCTGTGCAAGATATGCTCACAGGTACGATTATTCGTGAAATCTTCTCTACTGGTGAGTTTACCGTTGCAGGAACGAAACCAGCGACCAATATCACAACGGAAGAACAGCTAGTAGTTCTTCAGGCGAATAAAGCAGACCTTGATGAAATCAACGTCAAACCTCTGAACTATAATGGATTAGCTATTGTGGGTGAGTCAGGACGTGTCTACTACGCGAGTTACACTGTCACGTGGGAAGATGGCAGAACCGTGAGAACACTATCTGTTACTGCTGAATACTACGGATTTGGGTCAACGACGGTTCCAACTCCAGAGTGGGTGTCTGCTGTGGAAAACTCTGATTCGTAGCGGTTGAATTAAGCGATATCCCGACCGGTGTCGATCGTAACAGAGTCACTGAACTCGACTTTGATACGTTTGCTGAAGGCTCTCCCTCCACGGTATTTCGGGACATGGATGAAATGCTCAACAGCTGTACCTTCTACGTGACTCTCCACGTCAAGAATGATGTCAGCTGCTGTCGTTGTAATCTCTCGATTATCAGGTGACCTTTCTTTGTGGCAATGAAGCAGTACAACACCACCAATCTCTCGAACGTGGTTTTGCACATCATTGAGGAATTCCTGATACTCTTCTCGATCGGCAGACTCCAACATACCTACTGAATCAACAACGATATTGGTTTGACCTTCAGCATTGCACGCAATCTCGGAGATTTCTTCGATTGCAGTACCAGGTGGTGTATAGGTCACAAGGGCATCAAAGTCAATTCCAACAGTCTCGAAGGTCGCCCTGACTACGCGTTCGTTCCGGATCGTGCTAATGTAGAGTGTTTCTCGTTCGGCAACAAGCGAGTAAAACAGGAGTTCGCTTTGAGAATCAGACTCTGTTTTGAGCACAACGACAGACCCGCTTGGGATTCCTCCTGCTAAGTGCTCGTCTAGGTCTGATATGCCTGTGGAAAGAACAGTATCGTGGGGTGACCTGTGTGATGGCATTTCCTATTTTGACAAAGTGGTTTGAAATATTTATACTTGAATGATGGGTGCGTTTTGTGACGTGTCTGTGACCTTCCACCAGTCTAAGACACGTACATTTATGAGTGAACCGGTAATACACTATGATGGAAGCTCCAATCTATGTTCAACGCAATCATAGAGCCGTCGCGGCTAGAAGACGGATTTGCACCAGTAAGCGCACTCGTTGATGAGTGTAAAGTCCACCTCGAAGACGATGGCATCCAAATTCGTGCTGTGGATCCAGCCAACGTTGGTATGGTCGATCTCACCCTGAATGCTGACGCCTTCGAGTCTTACGAAGCAGATGGTGGCGTTCTCGGCATTAATCTCAACCGATTCAACGACATCATTTCGCTGTTCAACGGAGAAGGTGAACCAGCGCACATCGAACTCGACGACGAAACTCGCAAACTCCATCTCAGCTGTGGTGGGCTTGAATACACACTTGCCCTCATCGATCCGGATAGCATCCGTGAAGAGCCAGACATCCCGGACCTGGAACTGTCTAGTGAAGTTGTTCTTGAAGGCAAACAGTTCGACCGTGCAATCACCGCAGCAGACATGGTGAGTGACCATGTTGCATTCGGCACTAGTGAAGCCGACGGCGTGTTCTACGCTGAAGCAGAAGGAGACACTGACGACGTCAATCTCCAGTTGTCTCAAGACGAACTCATCGACCTCCAAGCTGGCGGCGCGGACTCTCTGTTCAGTGTAGACTATCTGAAGGACATGAACGGATCCATCCCTGGTGATGCTGAAGTGACGATGGAAGTCGGCGAAGAATTCCCTGTCAAAATTCACTTCCAGACCGTCGAAGGTGATGCAAACACTACGTTCATGCTCGCGCCACGCATCCAGAGTGAATAACAAACCTTTGTCTTTTAAACCCGCTACGCCAACCACAAGTACTGTTGTAGAAACTGACGTAATATCTTTCTTCGGGGAAAGTATCCCCCGTCGTTCGGTGGGAAGGATGTCGCGTATGGAGCGGTGTTTTGGGGGAAATGTTATAAGACGCTGCTGGTAGTACCCAAGAACATCGAGCCTATGGGACAGAGAGAGACTCACCCCTTTGTTGATGTTGAGAATCCCGGATTCGATTTTGAAGACTTCTATGAACTCTTAGGAGTCTCCGAATCCGCGAATGAAGAAGACATCAAAAAGGCATATCGCACACTCGTCAAAGAGTACCATCCAGATCGGACTGACCGCGCTGACGCGCAAATTTGTTTTGAACAGCTCACTGAGGCAAAGAACGTACTCACCAATCCTAAAGAGCGGAAACTGTACAACGATCTCGGACACAAAGACTACTACCAGAAAAAGAGAGAAGAAGTGGACTCTTTCGAAGAAAATGACGGCGCAGAATGGCAGCCCGCAGATGACTCTCTGAAGGAAACTAACCCAGAACAGACACAAACAACAAAGAGCGAGCCAACACGATCAAATACACCTGATGAACCCACTCGACAGACGGGGAACAGCTTCCAGAGTGAACCCCAATCTTCGGACGCCACTACTCAAAACCAAGTCTACAACTGGGTGAGTTCATTCCGCGGTGACTCCTCAGCCGCTGAATCACTTAACACTGTACTCTCCGTTTGGAAGAAATCCTGGCAATATCGCCTCAGTCTACTCCTACTATCTGGCCTCGTGGGAGTCTTGCAGGTAACCGCCGCTGAAATCACATACATTCCTCAAACTCCGAATGCTATCGCACACTTCGTCAATCCAGGGAACATCTTTGTTCTCTCGGTGTCACTAGGCGCGTTAATTGTCGGTCTCACATCGTACAGTGCTGAACTCCGCCTCCCGCAAGGCGGATTTATTGATGACGCTGATTCACTGGGTGAAAGCCTATTCACCCGTGAGAAAGCGCGTTTTTATCGGCGTCGTGGCGGAGTCCTACTCATAGTCGCCCTCTTCTTCACTCTCCTCGGAGCACAGGCAAACGCAGGTGGTAATGTTCATCCGTGGGTGTTCTCCCGTAGGATGATCTTCGGGAATGCTGGAGCACTTACAAATCCGTGGGTGTCACCGAGTGTATTCAACGCACCCACATTACTCCCGGTTCTTCGAATTGGCGGCGTCATCTTGTTTTTGGCGTCGTTCTTCGCAGGGAGTGTGTTCGCAATCATCGGTCTGAGTATCGACACCTGGTATGACCGGTATGTGCGAGGATTCCCCATTCATCAAACATTGTGGGAGCCGTTGATGGTTGTTGGACTACTCTCGTTTCTGTGGGCGGCAGCATTCCCAACAGCAACGATTGGGTGGCTTCACGTTGGCCAGACCCCAACCTGGGTGCAGAACGCCTTTGCCATTACAGGTGGTGACGTGTCATTTGTGACTATCGGAGTGGTCGGGCTAGTGTTGTCATTCACAATACCAAGGTTGTACTTTGTCCGAACGCGTTTCTTATTGCGGTTTGCCGAACAGCGTTGACGCCTGGTCGTGTTGAAGTGTAAGGGATTTCTTCGGATTCATGACCTTTCGTGTGAACCAGTGTTTGCATCGTCTTCTCTTTGTCTTCCCGGCGTCAAACCCGCGTATGGACGAAGTGATTACAGGCGGTCAAGGCGAATGCCACGGGCCTTGACCCCGAGACACTTCACGGTCTCTTTGTTGCTGTGCGGTGGGGATTCTTTGTCAGAGACATCTGGTGATTTTAATCCATCCACCTAACTTTTAAACAGTTCCATCCACCGAAATAGAGTAATGGCAGATACAGTTCTCGGAATTGATCTCGGAACGACTAACAGCGCAGTTGCAATAACGGAAGGCGGTAAAGCCGAGATTCTCAAAAACGCAGAAGGTGACGTTACCACACCTTCTGTCGTTCGTTTCCCCGATGAATCAGAAGACAGTGACCGACCCTATGTTGGGGAACCCGCACTCAATGGCGCTGAAGCATATCCTGACCGCACTGTGAAATCTATCAAACGCCACATGGGAGAAGACTACACTGTCCGAATTGACGGGGAATCACATTCTCCACCCGACATCTCAGCTCACATCCTCGAAAAACTCCGGTTCGACGCTGCCGAGCGCCTAGCAAAACCAATCGACAAAATCAGTGACGCTATCATCACAATCCCAGCGTATTTCACTGAAGATCAAAACCAAGCTACTCTTGCTGCTGCTAAACGCGCTCAATTTGGGGATTCCGAAGGGAACCGGGTTGATCTCTCTGATGCTGTTGATACAATCCGTGAACCCGTTGCAGCCGCGATTGCATACGGGTATAACGAGGAAACCTGCAAAGAGCAAACTGTCCTCGTGTACGACCTTGGTGGTGGAACATTTGATGCATCTCTCCTTGAAATTGGAGAGGGGAACTTCAGCGTCGAAGGCACGGGTGGCGACAGACATCTCGGTGGTGACGACTGGGATGAAGTAATCATGGACTGGGCTGCTGACCAGTTTGAGATACAATACGGGGTGAACCCGTTAGAAAAACAGCCCGGTGAAGGTGATAGTGACCTCAGAGAGCGGAAATATCGTCTCCGGGAACAGTCCAAGAACGCCAAAGAACGGTTGTGTTCACAGGGTGACGGAAAAGTCACTTTGCGTGTTCCGTACCTAATGGTCGTCGACGGCGATCCGAAACACTTGGAAGTTGAACTAACGATGCGAACTTTCCAAGATATCACGGAACACCTCCTCGAGCAAACCATTGAACCGACGATGAATGCTCTTGACAAAGCAGGCTACAGTTCCTATGAACTGGATGAAATTTTGCTTGCTGGTGGGGCTACTCGAATGCCGCAAGTACGTGAACGCCTTGAACAAGAATTCAACATCGTCCCGAACACATCGGTGGATCCCGACGAAGCTGTTGCAAAAGGCGCAGCCATTCACGGTAATGATGACAGTGTATCTCTTCAACAGGTCACACCTCTCAGCCTAGGCGTGAAAGTCAAAGGTGGGTTGTTTAAGTCTATCATTGACAGGAACACACGCCTTCCCGCTAATGAGACGAAAATCTTCACAACAAGTAAAGATAACCAGCGGAACGTTCGTATTGAAGTGTATCAAGGGGAGCGAAAACTCGCAGAGAAAAACCGATTCTTGAAAGAATTTTACTTAACAAACATCCCGCCAGCACCACAAGGTGCTCCGCAAATCGAAGTCGAGTTCGAAATCGGTGATAGCGGTCTCGTAACAGCAACCGCAAAAGAGCTCAGCGATACTGGTGATGACCACAAGAAGAAGGTCACGATTAAAGAAAATCGGATTGACAATCTCTCCGAAGAGGAAGTGCAGGAGTACCTCCGTGACGCAAGAGAAAATGAGTCACAAGACAATGAACACACTAAACGGGTGGAACTCCAAAGTGAAGCCAAACGACGCATTGGCGAGGCTGAAAGTTTCAAACAGAATCACGCCGACCAACTCTCTGACACCGAATACGAGGAATTCGACGCAGCAATCCAGCACGTCAAAGAACTATTAGATAATCAGCAGGCCACGCTCACCGATCTTGATGAAGCTCTTGATACTCTGAACAACCACCTCAAAGAACTCGGTGACAAACGGATTCAAAGAGGGTGGTCGGAGTCTGATGACGAGACTGAGGAAAGTGAATCGCTTGTTAGTGGGACTGTGTCGTCAACGGGTGGAGGAGCCACGCAGACAACCTCCGTGAACGGGAACAGTAGTGATTCTGAGGATGGTGACAGTGAAGAATCAGATGGCGATGGTTCTCTTGAAATCGAGGAAACCGAAGCTAACGATTCGAATGATGAAGTAGACGGAACAGTCACGCCGAACTCATCGACAAGTGCTGATTCAAACGTTGACCGTGGTTCAAACACTGGTGGCGATGATGTGGATGATGATGCACCACCCGGAGCTGACGTTGAGACAGATGCAGAAGAGAGTGGGGATGAAGAGGAAAATACTGGGACGTCTGATGAAGAGGAAACAGCGTCAGAACAAGAGACGCGAGAGTCTGATAGCACTGAAGGCATAGACAGTGAAGACAAAGATGCTGAAGAGAGTCTAGAAGATGAACGCGCTGGCGAGGCCGAACACATGGCTGAAGGAGATGACGATGATGCCACAGTAAGTCGTGCCGATGCAGTGGATGCCGATCCTGGTGATGGTGAGCCATTCTCTTCTACTGGTGACGCGTCTGAAACTCATGAGACGGAATCTGCAACCGAACCGGTGTCTGATGAGACAGACTCACAAGATGGTGCTAGCGAGACTAGTGCTACTGAAAACCCACCTGAATCAAAATCTGACCCTGAACCGGATCCTGACCAAGATGATAACTCTCATCAGGAGTCATCCGAGTCTCCGGAAACCAACAACAACAATAACACGGATGATGAGTCCACCCTCTCGGAAGAAAACTCAGAGGCTGCAAACGACGCAGATCAATCCACTACTGACTCTGAAGGTGGAACTGGTAACACTGAAGAAGAGGAAGACGACAATTTCACAGGTGAGTTCGAAAATAAAGAACAAAAAGGTGAGCTGAAAGTCGATATCGAAGAGAACGCAACCAAGGAAGAGGCAGAAAATGCTGAGAACATTGGTGAAGACATAGATTCACCCGAGTCAGAGAGCGCAGTCAGCAGCGAGGAAGATTCAGGTACTGAACTAGAAGAGACCGTAGCAGATGACGACGGTGAGAATGATACTCCGGATAGTGACGACACCGAAACTAACGAGGGTGACGATGATGCTGCCAACGACGATGAAACATCCACTTCCGAAACGACGCAAACCAGTCTTGGCAATGCTGCGAAGGGTCTCAGACAAGCTAACGACAAGTAATCACGCCCGCAGATATGTTCGAGATTGTTACAGTCCCGAGTTTTTTGGTGTCAGAACTCCCGAATGGGGATCTGACTGATATTGATTTCTACTTCGACCCCGACATCTACCTCGTTCCGGACGCGACAGACCCAGACATACCGAAACATCTTGCGTACACAGTTGGGAAACGAGTTGTTGCCCCGCGATTACTTGCTGAACCAACCCCGTACTATTTCGACACAGAAACTCTGCTGGTTATTCCATACCTCGATACGCTTTCTGGAATCACAAATGCAAGTTTTGACGAGTCAGTGAGTATCCTCACAGGATTCCTTGACCAGGACTATGACTTCTCGACCTTTGACCATAGCATCACCAATATTCGCGCCTACCGCGATGCGATCCAGACGATCACTGCGCCAGCAATTCGGCATTTCACTATTGAAATCCCAGCTGGAAATGCGATCAACGCACGACAGTTGTCAAATCCGATTCGCGGGATTAACTGGGTAGAAGGCCAATCCCAGAACCCAACGCGGTACATTCCAAAAACCACGATTACAGCAAGTGGTGATGTGCAAACAGAACACCTACGGAGTGACCGACTTGGCGTTCAGGCAATTTACCAACTTGGTTCCCAGTACCGGAATCGGCTTGAGTCACACGGATACACGACACGGGAAGACATCAGTGAGTCAGACCCGGAAGACATTCTGAGAGTCCCAGGGGTTGGTGGATATAATGCAGCCGCGTTCATTAGCGGTGCGCGAGCAATACAAGATGACACCTTGTACCGGTTTGACACTGTCCCATTCACTGATTCTAAGAAAGTCTTCATTGACATCGAAACAGATGGTCTTCAGCCAGAGGTCATTTGGCAGATCGGTATCTATAACGCGTCTACCGACCAGTACGCATCACTCATACAAACTGATCCAGAGCGGAAAAGCGATATCATCACCGCGTTTGGAGACTGGCTCATTAACACCAACGCGGATGTTCTTCTTGCATGGAACGGCAATAATTTTGACTTCCCACATCTTGAGTCTTTCATCACCAAGTACGGGACAGACGATCATCTGAGCGCTTGGAACAGCATCAAGAAAGCGGATATGAAAACTGATGTCGTTCAGAAATGCGGTGCTGTACCCTCCCGCACATGGACACTCTCTGCAATAGCGGCTCATGTTGGATTTAACTGGAGTAACGGCGAACTCACAGGAGCAGACGCCGCTGAACGATACACCGAATGGATGCATGGGGGTGCCGAACCCGACTGGGATGCTTGGCAAGAATACTGTCGTGACGACGTCATGGCAATGCACCACATCTACAACCGCCTCAAAACAGCGGAGAAAATCATCGACCGTGACCAGATCGACACTCAACATGCCCAAACTGGAACGAACTCAGTAGTTGAATTCTCCTCAACGGCTGACACCAAAACTACCGGCCAAAATCTCACTCTTGACGAATTCGCTGCCACCACACCTGCTGAAGGAACCACTCCAAATAACCAGGAGGAAACACAATGACTGACCGCAGCACGAACAGCGATTTCGACCCTGCAACACTCCCACTCCCAGAATCAGCTATCAAAAACCACGAGTATATCCCACCACAATCTGGAGCAGGCGAACCGGCTGAAAATGTCCTGTTGCCAGAACTCGCGTCTTGCCTCCCACACGACACATTATACACGCATCAAGCCGAGGCACTCCGGAAACTCCAGACTGGAGCAAATCTCTGCGTTTCCACACCAACTGCAAGCGGGAAAACTCTCATCTACGCTCTTCATATTGCCGCACAACGATTTTATGATGACAATGCAACCGCGGTACTCATCTACCCCACAAAAGCTCTCAGCCGTGATCAGCAAACCGAACTCACAGAGCTGTTTGAGACACTCAATCTTGACTTAGAAATCTACGTGTACGATGGTGATTCCCCACAACAAACCAAAGAAACTGCACGCACTAACGCAGACATCATCATCACGAATTTTGCTGGGCTCAATGCATACCTCCCACACCACACGTCTTGGGATGATTTCTTTGAACATCTTTCAACGGTTGTCATTGATGAAAGTCACTCATACACGGGAATCCTCGGGATGCATGCCACTTGGATTACGCGTCGCCTCGACCGCATCGCTAATCACTACGGCGCTAACCCGCAATACATCTGTACTTCTGCCACAATTGGCAACCCGAAGCAACACTCCGAGGATCTCATCAACAAACCGGTTCAAACAGTCACCAACGCGACCACCCCGCATGGCGGCCGTGACCTGTATTTCCTCAATCCACACGATACTACTGATGCCGTCGACGCTGACACCGACGAGAGTAAAACTACTGGATCCGCGCATCGAACGGCAAGTGAAATCTTAGCGTCACTCACCGCGCAAGACTATCAATCACTTCTTTTCACTGACACTCGGAAAATGACCGAGTTGGATGCGATGTGGGCGCGACGAGCGGTTGAACGCATGGCAGAAACAGATATAGAAGACACAGAGATTCGGCCGTACAATGCTGGGCACCGAAAACAAGATCGGCGCCGTATTGAGGACAAATTAAAGGCCGGTGTCATCGATGGAGTGGTAAGCACGAGTGCATTAGAGATGGGAATCAACATTGGGAGTATTGACGGTGTAGTCTTGGCCGGGTATCCTGGGACACGCCAAGGCTTCTGGCAACGACTAGGACGCGCCGGTCGGGGTGATAATATGGCCGTTGGCGTATTCGTCCCACACGAAGACCAACTCAACCAATACATCGTCGAGAATCCAAATCACGTATTAGAAGATCCTGTCGAGGACGCGGTCGTGAATGTGGATAATAACACGGTGTATGCGCAACATGTTCGCGTTGCCGCTCGGGAACTCCCGCTCACACTTGACGACACAGAATGGTTTGGGAAACGACTCCAGCACGCTATTAAGATGTTTAAGGATGGCGACGAATTCATTGGTGAACTGAACGACCCGCATGGCGTGACATACGTAGAGGATGATCACCCAGAACTCTCAATCGATATTTACGCAACTAGCCGAGAAACGTTTGATGTCACCCTTCGAAAGGATGATGGCGTAACCGTTGAATTGCCGAATGCAGACGCATCCCGCGCATATCGAGATTTCCATCCAGGCGCTGTTTACCTCTATCAAGGGCAACGATGTGAAGTTGTGGACTTCGATCAAGGAGAACGACGGATTGTGCTTGAGCCAACAGACGCAGACTACTATACAGAGGTTCATCGGGAAGTCACCGTTAATCCCGTGTCAGAAGAAATCTCCCGTGAGCTCACTAACTCTCTAACCTTGCATTTTGGAGAGGTTAGAGCGAAAGAGTACTTCCCTTCTTATGTGAAACGCGATGTTGGGTCAGATGACAGTCTCGGCACCGAAGATACCGGGATCGAGACACCAGCTGTGCTGCGGACAAAAGGAATGTGGCTCACCGTGTCACCGGAATTAAAACAGCACATCTCCGATCGTGAATTCTTGGCGAACACTGGAATCCGAGAAGAGTATATCATGAACGGGTTAACCGCTGCGATGAATACGATCATAAACTTGGCACCAGCTGAACTCCTCATTGAGACTCGTGACTTGGGTGGTAGTGTGCGAACCGGCCTCACCGAAGAAGGAGCAAGTGCAATGTTCATCTATGATGCAGCACCAGGTGGGATTGGGTTTGCTCGAGAGCTCTATGAGCAATTCGAAGTGGTTGCTGAACACGCATATTCGCGCATCACAAATTGTACATGCAGCAATGATGAGGGATGTCCAAAGTGCGTATTGAGTCCAACGCCAACATCACACAGTGACTCGGTTTCGAAATCAGCGGCAGTCACTCTACTAAAATATGCACTACCAGAGTAACGGTGGCGCCCAGTTTTTATGTCGATAGTGTGTCTACCTATCGGTAATGGCGTCTGAGTCATCAAACTCTAACTCGACTGCCTTTGCTGAGCGTGGTGAGTGGGAATCACCACAGGACTCTACTGACACGAGTAACGATTCTGAATCACAATCACCGAGTGCCAACGCTGCAAACACTCGTGATGAAACCCTCAACTCACAGCCAGGTGTAACTCAACAGTCACCTGGACAGGATTTCCCACCAGACCCAATTTCGGGATGGTGGAAAGGCGCACTCGCCGGACTAATCGGCGGGCCAATTCTATTCGTAGTGTTTTTCGGAATCACGTACCTCCACTTCATGTTCCAAAACCAGATCACAACTGGCCTTCTCGTCATCACATCTGTTTTGATGGTATTCTTACGGCTGTTAATCCCGTACTCACTGTATAAAGATGCGAAACTCCTCACAAACGCTCCTGTCCCGCTCCGGTGGCGCCCTAACCGAGCGTTATACCTTTTAGGGGCGCTGTTTGTCCCACCTCCATTTGAGTACATGACCAGCACCATGTACCTGTACCGCCGTCACAAGGCTGTTGGCCGACCGTGACTTTCGGGACTTTCACTCTTTCATAGCCTTCGACCCACCCCTAAGAACAAAAGACCTGTATCCCTTTCATCTAACTATGGGGACACCGTATCGAGTCATAATTGGCGCATCGATTTTCATGGTCCTCTCTGCGGTCCTCGTTAATCCAATGGGATTAGTAGTTGATGTCATCCAGTTGGTCGGGACCTATTCAGGGGTGGATGTTTCGCCTGTTGTCTCGTTCTATAAGAATGTGAATCTCGCTCCGATCATGGAAACCGGTGAGCGGTTCGGTGCGATGATACAGGATTTCATCGAAATTCTCGCTGACCACACGGAGCCACCCCAAGGTGCGCCTGAAAACAGCACTGTGAACTCCACGACAGATAATTCAACGACAGCAACACCCACGACAACTCCTCTCCAATAGCGGGTTATTCTGCATCCGGAGGCGTCAGATTCCGTGCCTAGAGTCTCTGTGAAAGCCGAGACTGTCCTCGGAATGCCAAATGGATTTAAGCCATGCAATAGTAGTATTTGGCAGGACAAATGGTGACTATCTTACACACCGCCGATACACATCTCGGGTATCACCAATACCATCTTGATGAGCGTGCAGCAGACTTCAGAAAGGCATTCACTGCTGTCATTGATGCAGCAATTGACGCCGAAGTTGATGCAGTAATCCACTCTGGCGACCTCTTCAACGATAGTCGGCCGGGAATCCCTGCACTCTCCCACGCTCTTGAGGAACTCCGGCGACTCGATGCAGCTGGCATCCCGTTCCTATTGGTGGTCGGGAACCATGATGGGACACGCAGTGAACAGTGGGGGGATGTCTTCGAGACATTAGAACTAGCTACACGCCTTTCCTCGACCGGGATTGAAATCGGCGATACGACCTTCTATGGGCTTGACCACATCGAGCGGAATCAACGCGATGCGCTTGCCTACCAATACGATCCGCCAAGCACGCCAAACGCCGCCCTCGTCGCGCACGGGCTCTTCACGCCAATTCCACACGGTGACTGGGACACAGAAGAATTGCTATCCCGGACCAACGTTGACTTCGACGTGATTCTGGCAGGGGACGACCACAAACCACAGACACACGACGTCGGGGACACCGGGACTGTGCTGACATATCCTGGCAGCACGGAACGAACGGCTGCCGACCAACGTAGTGAACGTGGCTATCAACTCGTCACATTCACCGAGACAGACGTGAGAATCGACAGACACCAACTAGATACGCGAGACTTTGAGTACATCGACGTGGAGCTGGGTGACGGTGGTGGGCTTAGTCGTGTGAAACGCCAAATGGAGGTTAATACTGAGAACTTCCCTGAGAGTGTGGTCGTTGTCACAATCACTGGGGGTGGTGATCGAATTCCGTCAGCACCGCTTGAGGAACTCGGATACGAACATGACGCTCTGAAAGTCCAAATTAATGACCGGCGTGATTTTTCCGAGGGTGACCGAGACTACCGCGAAGTGAGTTTCGCTGATCCCACTGATGCGGTCAAAGAGCGGCGTGGCGAACTGGACTTGAGTGAGGTTGCGTTAGAATTCGAAGAACTTGCGCGAGACTCTAAAGAAGTCGCCGACGCAAACCTTGCTGATGTCACCGAAGATCGCGTCGACGACATTATCGAAGACGCAGACCTAGATGAGTTTGAACGTCCTGGCGAGCCTGAAGTCATGACACCAGAGACAAACACTGACCCGTCAACTCAGTCAACCCCCCGAGATGACACTGAGACGGACGACGGATCAGCGACCGACGAAACACCTCCAAATGCATCACGCGACGGTAACAATGCTTCACAGTCCACTCAAACAGAAGAAAGCGACGTCCAGTCTGACTCACACTCAGACGAAGACAAGGGTAACAGCACGGACTCTGCTCACGATGATGGCGTGACTGATGACAATGACGATGGAGCGGGTGGAGCAACTAACCAACTCAGCTTGGACGATCTATAACAATGCAATTTAGAGAAATCAGCCTCACGAACTACAGGTGTTTCGAAGACGAAACCATCGAATTCGATAGCGGCGTCACCGTTGTTCATGGCGCGAATGGCTCCGGGAAGTCTTCACTTCTAGAAGCTTGCTTTTTCGCACTGTACGGTAGCAGCGCACTGCAAGCCGACAATGACACACTCGGCGATGTGATGACAAACGGGAGTGAAGAAACCATCGTCGAACTTTGGTTCAGTCACAACGGTGACCCATACCACGTTAAACGCCGACTCCGTGAAGGAACACGCCGCGTCACCCAGAGTGATGTCGTCCTTGAAACGCCAGGAAACACACTGGAAGGTGCAAGTGCTGTGGATGACGAGATTGCGGAGATGTTCCGGATGGACGCGGATTCATTCCTCAATTCGGCATATGTCCGGCAAGGCGAAGTGAACAAACTCATCAACGCCACGCCGAAAGAACGGCAAGACATCATTGATGGTCTCCTCCAGCTGGGCGTATTAGAGCAATACCGAGACCGAGCGGGGAGTATCCGCGTCGGTATCGGGCGAGTCCGAGACAACCGTGAAGGCGCGCTCGATGATCTTAACGCGCAAATCAAGCAGCGCCGCGAACAAGAACTTCCCGCACGACTTTCCCAAATTGAATCACGCCTCAAGGAGATTAATGAGGAGATCAACGATGTCGAAGACGAGCAATCGGATGTAGAAGACACCCGTGATGCAGCCGTCGAACAACTGGAAGTGCAAGAAGAGAAGCGCAACGAGTTAGACGAGGTTGAAACGCGTCTTAACTCTCTCACTGAGCAACTTCAAGAATGCCGAGCAGAAATCGCTGAGTGCGATGATGCTATCGATACTGCGGAAGAACGCATCACTGAATTAGATAAGAACCTAGACAAAGCACTCGTAGATACTCGTGTGGCCGAAATAAACGAGGATGCGATCGAAGATGCGGTTGAAACCATCAACGAGCGAATTGACGATTTGTCCGAGACCATCACACAACTCGAACTCCGAGCTAAGCAAGCCGAGACTGACGCAACTAATCTCCGTGAAGAGGCCGAGCAAAACGAGGAAAAGGCTGGTGACAAAGAGGATGATGCAGACGAGTTAGAGACAGAAATCGAACGCCTTGAGTCAGAAATCGACGAGTATGCCGAGCAGATTGAGGAGTACGAAGCGAAAATCCGCGAGGTGAAAGCCGAATTTGAAGACGAACCTGTCGAATTTGGGGAAGCAGACGCCTACTTGACTGACTTAGAAACCCAGCGTGCTGAATTGGAGGCACGCGAGAAAGAACTCACAGGCAACCTTCAAGCGGCTCGTGAACAGGTGCAGAAAGGCGAAGAACTTCTCGAGGAGGGGAAGTGTCCGGAATGTGGTCAAGACGTCTCTGACTCACCTCACGTCGAATCTCTGGCTGATGACCGTGAGCGCGTAACCGAGTTAGAAGCAAAACTCAGTGACGTGCAAGATGACCGTGACGAGGTCGAATCCGAGATGAAACGCGCGAAGGAACTGCAAGACTCCGAAAATCAAGTAGGCACATGGGAGAGTGAGATTACCCGTCTCAAAGAGAAAATCGAGTCGGCCGAGTCCACGATCGCGGACAAAAAAGCCCAGGTGGAAGAATATCGGGCAGAAGCCGAGTCACTCCATAGCGAAGCTGAAAATGCACGAGAGAAAGCCGTTGAGAAAGATGCGAGTGCCAATGAAGCACAGGATGAGCGAAGTGACCTAGTGGACACTCGTGCCTCACTCCGTGATGAACAGGACGCGTTGACAGAGGCGTTAGAGCTGCTTGATGAACGGGACAACAACCAAGCCACCATTGAGAATCAGCGTGACCTGAAGGACGCGAAAACGGAAACTGAATCAAACCTTGAATCGCAGTTGTCGGACGTTCGCGCTCGGAAAGACGAGCTTGAGGATGCAATCGACGAGGATGTTATCGCCGAGGCGAAGCAGATGAAGCAGGACGCCAAAGAACGGCTGATGGAACTTGATGATAGATTGGATGAACTCGAGTCCGAACGCTCGTCGCTTCAAGAAGAGAAGGGTGAGGTGCAGAATTCGCTTCAGCAGTTGCGCCAGTGGGAAGAGCGGTACGAAAACATTCAGGCAAAAGTCGATGCCTTGGAATCACTGTACGAACAGGCAGAAGATATTGAGCAGATGTATACGAATCTCCGTGCTGACCTTCGGCAGCGGAACGTGGATCATCTGAATGACTTGGTGAACGATATTTTCGACCTGTTGTATCAAAACGACGCGTACGACCACATTGAGATTGAAGGTGATTACAGTGCGGTCGTGTACGAGAAGGATGGCGGTGACTTGTCACCCGGGAAATTCAGCGGCGGGGAATCGGTGTTGTTCAACCTCGCGCTTCGGTGTGCAATCTACCAGATGCTCGTAGAGGGTTTGGAAGGGTCGCCACCAATGCCACCACTCATTCTGGATGAACCGACAGCGCATCTTGATGCGGGGCACGTTGGGGAGATTCAGACGATTGTGGAGCGGATGCGTGAAGTCGGTGTGGAGCAGACGATAGTGGTGAGTCATGATGATGGGTTGATTGATGGTGCGGATCAACGGATTGCTGTGGAGCAGCAGCCTGCATCGAACAGGTCTACAGCGCGTGTTGAAGGTGGCGTGGATTCGATTACGTTGTGAAAAGGTTCGCGTGGGTGTACAGGCGGTCAAGGCAGACTGCCCGGGGTGGGTTCACTGTGTTTTCGGGAAGTTGAACTTTGTCAGTAGGGGGCTTTTTTGGATGCAATACATTTCTGTGGTGTGAAGTATAAAAGGGTGGGGTTATGGCGTGTTCCAAAGACGGTTGTTTCTTGCAGTTTTCGCAAATGTGTTGGGACAACCGTCTTCTTTCTTGGTTATTTATATTTCCACCCGGAGGATTCCATGTCAAACCGAAGCCTTAAGTGATTGGCCTACACTACTAATTTCTACTCACAAACGAAACCACCCACAGAAAGAAACTAACCCTAACATACTAAAAGAACACGCCATCCGCCACAGCATAGCCAACTAACCAACGCTCCACTCCGTCCGCATGAACTGGCGGCACACCCAACCCAGACAGTCAACACCTCCCTCCCACACCGTGAGCCGCCAGTCTTCACCCGATCCAAGCAGGCCACACGTCTGCTCACCCACACCATGAAACACAATACACGCCCCACCGAGTGGAACTCGGAAACTGAATCCGAGACCACACCATCCGACACAGCACAGAATAACCATCAAACTGAACAACTGAAAACTGACGGCGGAGCTCTCACGGCGTCAGAATCCTCAACCACGACACTCACCCTCACCGAAGATGGGTTCTCGGTCACAAACGACCGTATTGACACACTCGAAAGTCGGCTTCTCCTCCTCACGGACCTCCTCACAAATACACTGGAAACCACCAGCCATAGTGAACTTGATGCTGTCCAAGAACTCCTCGACAACATCGAAACAAAACTCGCCGAACTCGATGTCAATATCTACAACCTCCTTGACGGACTCAACAAGACTGACGCCGACACACTTCTCCCGGACGATTGTCATCCCACTGATGACCGCCTAAGCGCCCACCTTGAGCGTCACTTCACGCAATCCACCAACAACGTTGAAGCTCTCATCCCGCCGACCGGAGTGGACACGGAACTGTTTGGTGAAAACAGCGTTGTGGGAGCACACGCAGCAGTCGAAACAGAAGATTTCCCGAAAACAATGAACTTCCCCTCGATCAACGTCCTGGTGTCTGACACTGAAACAACCGACAATAAAACGACTGCAACCTCTCCGAACACTCCCACCGACACTCCGCCGGACACACAGAAGACAACATCTACTCCGCAACCTTCCTCATCGACGCAAGACACACAGGCTGGTGGCACCGTCAAAGTCAGTGAAAAACCACGCGTCGAAACTCCAAACGACGCGCCCACGCCAAGCACACAAACGAAAAACCGCACACCATCTGGCGCACTCTACGGGAAACCATCACAATCTGACACCGAGGACGAAGAAGTCACTGTCGCTCACGATGAAACCGTTGAATACGATGAGTGCCCTGAATGCGGTGGGCATCTCACCAACCCGTCACAGGATGAGATGTGTTGTCAGGACTGCGGTCTCATCGTGCAAGAAGAAAGCATCGACCACGGGCCCGAGTGGCGTGCGTACGACAGTAAAGAATACGAGTCGAAAAGTCGCATCGGAGGCCCAACCACAAACACCATCCACGACAAGGGCCTCTCAACGACGATCGGCTGGGAAGATAAAGACGCGTACGGGAATCCACTCAGCGCTCGAAAACGCAAACAACTCAAACGCCTTCGGAAATGGGACGAGCGATGCCGTGCTAAAGACAGCAGTGAACGGAATCTCATGCAGGCACTCGGTGAAATCCAACGCCTCACAAGCGAACTAAACCTCCCGGGAGACTGCGAAGAAACCGCTTCAGTGATTTACCGCCGTGCTCTCAATGAAGACCTCATCCAAGGTCGTAGCATCGAAAGCATGGCAACCGCTGCGCTCTACGCGGCTGCACGCCAATCCGGGTATCCGCGAACCATCGAGCAGGTTTGTGACTACAGCCGCGTCAACAAGAAACGCGTCAGTCGCGCATTCTCCTACATCGTCCGCGAACTCAACCTTGAAGTCCGCCCACCGAACGTCATCGATTACCTCCCGAAAACAGTCAGCAAACTCGGCGTCTCTGAAGAAACTAAACAGACTGCTGAACAACTACTCGAAACCGGAATCGACGAAAATCTCCACAGTGGAAAAGCACCTGCTGGAATGGCAGCTGCGGCCGTGTACGCAGCCACGCTCATCGACGACACTGACGACAGCGTCACACAGGAAGCCGCTGCTGACATCGGTGACGTATGCGCTCTCACAATTCGAACGCGATATCGGGAACTCCTCGAAGTAAGTGGGTACAATCCAGAAGAAGTCCAACCCGACAACAACCCGCCGAACACATCAAACAACTCTACTGCAAGCACCGAAGACGAAACTGAAGATGAGCCATCGGTCGAAACCACCACTGAAGCTGAAATGGAACAACAGACACTCCCCGCAAGCGACTAATCTGTTCTAGCTAGGCACACTTGCCGCACTCGAGTTTGGAGTCACCACCAGTATGAATACCGGTCTTTGATACTGGTGAATGCTGTATATGAGAGTAGTACGATGGCTGAAACAACGACGTATACGTCCCCGTCTCTGAACGAAACTGCGGAAATCCTTGGAGAGGACGTCGGTGCCGTAAGTCTAGTTAGTATCTTCGCGGAATGCGAAGTTGAGTATGAAGGACGGAAAGGTGCAGAAAGCTATCTTGCACCAGGAGACCGGCACATTATCGCTAAGCAAGATGGCGCATTGAAGGTAGACCGATCAAGTGGTGTTGACCCGGTTAACTGGCAACGAAGCGGCGCAACATTCACAGTTGAACGTGCTGATGAAACTGTTCTTCTTCGTGCTCGACATCCATCTCCAACAGAGGTTGTGACAATTTACCTGTTGGACGTACATCGGATTAGCGTCGACGCCGGTGTGCAGGACGGAAAAACACTCCAACTGAATGGTACTGAAGAAGATATTCATGCCTACATTGAGGAGAATCCAGAAGATGTCGAAGCCGGGCTGCGAATCGTTGAACACGAACGCGAAACGCCAGACGGCGTGATTGATTTCTGGGCACGCGATGCCGAGGGGCACTCAGTCGTCATCGAAGTAAAGCGTCGGCAAGCAACTCACGAAAACGTGCAACAGCTCTCCCGCTACGTGACACGCTTTCGAGATACGAACCCGAATATCCGCGGAATCTTGGTCGCACCCAGCATCAGCGATCGCGCTGACAACGTCCGATTAGAACATGACCTCGAATTCCAAGAGCTGTCACCGGAATTCGCTGACCCTGCTGACCCAGAAAACGCCTCCCTCGACGACTTCTAGACCGGTTAAGTGTTCATTGTGGGCCGCCTGACGCACGTTAGAAGACCGAAGTAACGAGATAAAGGGTGGCGAAAAGCACGTATCCGACAATGACCTGTTGCATGATGCCGTGCTCAAGTGGATCATCTCCGGACATGACGCTTATCCACATCATCCCCCCGAAAACGATTACAGCACCACCGCCAGTAACCAGCAGAAGCCGACTAGGTGATAAGATGAGTTGATAGCTGAATATCGCGGTGACAGTGATGAACAACACCGTGTATTGTGCCCACTCTGGGAGGAGATAATCCTGAAAGCTACTCATCGTAACAGGAATTTTCGACGGCACAGATAAATAGGTTAGTCACCACTCTCACTCAACCACTATTTCGTTGTGCGTCACATGCAGATACGAGATGGCCGCGAATTTCATCTCAACTTCCTGAATTGTCGTATCCCGGAGAGAATCGTGGTACGCGATCTTGGCGTTTCCGCCCAACTCAACAGTATCAGCTGTTGAGACGAGTGCACCGACCAGTCCCTTCTTACCACCTTTCCCTTGCACGCTGAAGTTATTCGTGTAGATAACACCGTAAAACTCGGTGATACGAGAATTGTCTTTTGAGTAGAGGATGAGTGAATCTACCTGCGCGCAATTCCCCCACACAATCTGCCCTTGCATCGAGAAATCACCATTGACATAAATCGTCACACTCCCGTCTCCAGTGACGTTCAGATTCGGCGACCCAGGTGTACACCCATCAGTATCCTTGTCGTTCTTTTTGTTCCCGTTATTGCCTGTGTTCCCATTATCGTTGCCTGCTAAAACATCCCCGTCAACGAATAACTCAATATCCCCATCCGATGTGTTAAACGTGGTTTCTGATTCGAAGACACTGTCATTCCTCACATAGTAGGTTCCAGCCTCAACGGTCGTGCTGCTGGATGGCGCGCTCTTTGACTGAAGACGCTGTCTGGCATTCACAATCTCTGCTGATGCGTTAGTGAGATTCTGATTCGCTGTGACATTCTCTCGGACAGTCCCAGAGATGCTGGTCTCACTGTCAGTTGTTCCACCGAGCTCGACGTCACCGGTGACACCTGCGGCGCCACTGTCAATGTTCAAGTTGCCTGCGGCAACAATCCCAGAGTCAATCTTGATTGGTTCCGGTGGCGGGACAAGCGTGATGTTGACGATATTTCGGTCTTCGTTGTACCGCACGTCGGACTCTGTTCGTTCTTCGAAGTATTCCCCCCAACCACGATAGTACCGACTCTTGACCGTTATTTCGATTTTTCTGTCAGTCACTGGATTCCCGTGACTTCCAGCAGTCGGGAATTTTCTCGTTGTTTGCTGATGTGTGATCGTTGTCTTCCCTGAGATGCTGGCGTTGTTCGTGACACTCACCACAGGGAACGTCAGTGTCCGATTCCGGTAGTGGAATTCAGGTGGTGAAATCATACTCCCACCAGCTGCCGATGCACGCCACACCCCACCGCCTTGATACCCCAGTGTCTCATCCCCCGATTCGTAGATCACGGCCCCGAGTGTAGTGTTCACAATCGGGGTTTGACTACCAGATGCGGTGACAGTCCTGATTTGCAACCAGCCTGTCTCACTTCGAGCATGGTACTCGCCGTTGTCACCGGTTGCAAACGTTATCGTCTGCGTGTCTGCATTGTCAAGTGCAGCGAGTGAAGCTTCCGAATCAAACTGCGTGAGCGCGATCTCAGCGCGATCCATAGCAAGAGACTGTTGCGTATCTTCAAGCATCGCCACACCGACTACCCCGATTAGAATAGACCCGCTAATAGCAAAACCAAGAACCAATGTCATGCCGATTGGATTGGCTTGAACGCGTGTACTATCGCATAGTCTATCGTCTCGACTTCTCCACGATCGCACCATCAAAAGCAACTACTTGAGTCATACTAATAAGACAACCGGTGAAATAGTTTAGACCCCTGATTTCTCGCCAATAGGACTCCTGACGAAAAATTATTGATGAAAGTGTCGCTGTGAGGGCGCAAGAAGCTGGTTCTGCGTGGTTTACAGCGTGTACTGACTAACGGTTTGACTGCTCGAGCCGTCGTTAGCTGTCCAAATCACACGGACTTCAGTGCCAGACCCGTGAGAATTCTCCGTATTCACGTCTTCAGTGCCCGAAGTGGTTCCGTCAACGTTGATGGTGATCTCGGAACCAGCTGTAATATCGAATTCCGCAGCGGCGCTGGCTGAACCGTTTGCCCACGTGAATCTTTCACTCCCGATCTTAACATCGAGAGAATCCGTGTTCTCATTAGTGAAACTGTCTCCACTGTCGTGTGTAATGTTGAGTGTTTGACTGTCAGCGTCGTAGTCGTAGTCAAAGTTGGCTTGCGGTGCGCTTTCGGAAAGGCTTCCGCCCATGTTCATGACGAAGGAGGCGATAACGGCAGCGAGGATGACGGTCACGGCGACCATCAGGATAACTCCGATCACCGGAGACACGCCTTCATCGTCTGTGAACAAGGCTTTCAGACTGCTAGCTTGCATTGCACACTGACTTTTTGATGTGAGGTATAAAAAAGTAAGGGTGAGTATTAAGTACACACCTGCTGGTGAATAATAAGAGTGTAACCACACGATTGCCGAGAAAGAAAACGATGAAGAAAGCCGAATTTATCCGGATTTATTACGTTAGACCGTGTATTGGCCAACAGTCTGCGACGACTCTCCATCGTTGGATGTCCAGATTACACGAACCTCATCCCCTGAGTTAACACTACTGATAGTTTTTGAGTCCCCGGCTGTAACTGGGAAATCTCCGTCCGCGTCAGCCCACATGTTGTCAGAGTCGGCGACTTGAACGTTAAGACTTTGCGTGTTGTCGCCGGTGAACGAATCACCGCTATCGTGTGTAACGGTTAAATTACCAGCATCAGCGTCGTAGTCGAAGTCGAAGTTGGCTTGCGGTGCGCTTTCGGAAAGGCTTCCACCCATGTTCATGACGAAGGAGGCGATAACGGCAGCGAGGATGACGGTCACGGCGACCATCAGGATAACTCCGATCACCGGAGACACGCCTTCATCGTCTGTGAACAAGGCTTTCAGACTGCTAGCTTGCATTGCACACTGACTTTTTGATGCGAGGTATAAAAAAGTAAGGCCAGGAAATTCGGGAAAGCGACATAGTTTCCACACTATCAATGGGTGGCAGTGAGAGAGCAAGACATCAGAAACCGCGGTGAGGAAATTTCAGCGTGTTATGCGTCAGGGGGTGGGCGCGTCACTGGGTTCTTCGCCAGCGACTGCACGGAGGGCCTCGCGTGCGGCTTCTCGGTACTGCTCGATGGTGTCGCCGTACTCATCTGCCGCGATTTCCATGTCGTTGGTCATGGCCTGCTCATCGCCGACGCGTTCTTCGAACCGGTCCGCGCGCAGAAACGTGGCTTCTGCCGTCTCGACAATCCACTCACGCCGCTGTTCTTTGCTGATCTCCACCATCTGCTCCGGTCGGACGCTGACCATCGCGTCACCATCGTCACGGTTGTAGACATTGATTTTCCCGACGGCTGCGACATACGCTGGTGTTTCCAGCTGCCGGATCAGGGATTCCACGTTCGGGTTGTATTCGCCGCCGTAGACGTAGAAATTCCCGCCGTCCGTGCCATCGTTGATGCGGGCGCGCATCATGCTCCCGTTCCCAGTTTCCTCGGTGAGGGTTGCTGTGCCCGCGATGAACACGCGGTTCGCACTTTCACCAGTCGGCAGTGCAGTCCAGACTGGTGCGCGGTCGTCGTCGGACAGTTTGAACTGGTAGACGGCGTCGTTCAGTTCGCTGGCGAACACGCGCTTTGACGGATTCCGGCGCATGTCCTGCGTGCTATCGGTGTCGTCGGTCGTGGTGGTGTCAGTAGACATTAGGCGTCACCTCCTTGAGCTGCGGCGGTGTTGTCTGCAAGCAGTGCCTCGGCGCGTGCTTCGGGCGTGTCTTCCGGTTCTTCTCCGACCTCATCCGGAATGACGTAGTCTTCAGCGCGACGTCCAAGGATGGTGAAGTACCGGCCAATGACGCGCTTTTCGATTTCATTCGCAACGACGCTGGTGTCCATGGCATCTTCAGCCATTTCCACGGCTTCGTCAAGCGTCATGTTGGCGACCTGCTCGGTTAGCTCCTGGTTGAAGATGACTTGGTGCGTGTTGTCACCGTCGTCAAGGACAGCCTTGATACGCAAATCGAATTCGCCGTCCACGTCGCCGTGTTCGGTGCATCGGCTACTGTTGAGCGGGCGCGTACAGTCATCTTCTGGGCACCGCTTGATGAGTCCGCTGCCGTCTTGCACGTCCACGAGTGCGGTGCGCAGGTCAACTTCGTGTTCCGGCGGTTCGAATTCTGCGTCAATCTTCTCGACGTCGGACGCCTGGTTGACCTTGACCTGGGCATCGCCCTGGTAGTAGTCACCGACGACGCTTTCGAGTCGGTAACTTTCGCCTTCCTCAAGGAGGATGTCCTCGTTCTCGTCAGCGGCACTCTGGAAGATGGTGAACACTGTTTTCCCAGTGTTGTCTCCGATGAGTCCCTTCTGCGCGATTTTCTCGTGCGTGTCGTCCCAGAGGTCGAGGACTTCGACTTCGAGGTTGAACCACTCGTCTTCGTGTTCTTTGTCGAGGTCGCCCACATGCAGATCCTCGTCTGCTGCGTTTTCGGTGGGCGAAGCGTCTTCGTCGCTTTCGTTGAAGACGGAATCGCGTGCACTTCGTTTTGCTTCGTTCCACGGCAGGTCGTATTTGCTCACGAACCGCTCGAGAAGGTCAGCGATTTCATCGACTGTCGTTTCCACATCGTCGGGAGCGGCATCGTGAATGTCTTCTGCTGCCGCTTGGTAGTCGTGGTTAGTCATGGTTGTCTCTTTGTCTCCGTGTTGTCCAAAGTTTTGGAGACGTGAATTTGTAGGGGGTGGTGAAGTATAAAAACTTGGCATTTCGGTGATGGCGTCCGTGATTTCATGCCACGAAATATGTTGAAACACACTTCGTGGGTGGTGGATCAGCTGGGCGGAAAACTCGTTACGCTTTTTTGAATCCGAGTGTGAATCCACCGGCGAACCCTGCACCGAGGGCAGACGTGCTGAGAGCGGTGTTAAGGAGCGTTGGGGCGGTATCCTGTGTTGTGACCATGATGTTACTAGTGAGCGAGCCGAGTGCTTGCCAGTCTACAGTGATGATGCCTTGGTGTTGCAGGAATCCGAGAAACCCTAGTTCAAGCCCGATGATGATGCCGATGAGTTTAGCGATTTTCTTGGAAGCGTATCCGAATGCACCTCCAAGAACCGTTGCTCCTCCGACATTCATTCCTAGGAGTGGAATGGTTTGTGCTGCGCTCATACATGAGCCAAGTGGTTGTGACTTCTTAAATCCCGAGTGTTCTTTGGGTCTTGCTGAAAGTGCTTGGGTGCGCTAAGGTTTAATGGCGTGTCGTTCCTGACGAGCACATAATGGCAGCGCAAGAACCCGTGTACGACTCACTTTCCACAGGAATAGATAATTTTGATTCAGTGCTTGAAGAAGATGGGTTTGTGCCTGGGTCAACAATCACTGTTGTTGCTGACCCAGCGTCAGTTGGTGACCTGCTTGTGTACAATTTCACGGGCGGGCGCGACACGTTCTACCTTACGACGGCGCGACGAGAAGATGATGTGAAGGGGAAAATTCGGGCAGCTGGGAATGAGCGTGCGGAGATTGAGTACTTCGGTCTTGAGGATCAGCCAGTCATTGAAAGTGCAGCAAATGCGCTGCGTGAGATGGATGTTGACGAGCAGAGTACGATCGTCGTGGATCCAGTGAATTCGATGGAAGACAGTCCCGGTGTAGACTACCGAGAATTCTTGGCCGGGCTTAACGACCTCGCAGTTCGCACAGGAAGTCTTGTTGTGCTCCTGTGCTTGCAGGAAGCGGAGTCGTCTGATGTGCCGGTGAACCGGTGGCGGACAAAGCACATGAGTGATTCCGTGTTCAAGGTAATTCACAACGTATCAACGAACAACGTTGAGGATTACTTGACTTTGGAGAAACTGTCTCCAGAGCAGAATCTTGTTGACGAATCAATGCGTGTGTTCAAACTCCCTCGAGAGTTGGATATGGACATCGACACGAAAAAGAACATGAGTCCGTGACGGTCGGATTGCTTGTTGCCGATTTTCATTTTTCTAAACCTTTGTTTTGTTTGCTTCGCACTATTGATGATAATCGTTTCAGCACTCAGTAGTATAGCATGAATACACCGGGTGTCTGTGGTAGGGTTGTGGTGGAGACCGGACCGATGAATTCCCGGTGACCGGCCCTTACCCTTAAACCACTCAGGGCACGACCATAAGAACAGCCAGAAATTCCACCCACAACTATGAGCACCACTCAATCTGACAGTCTCCCTCAGAACCGATTGACAGTCCCGGAAGAAGTCGATGAAGACAAGTTCTTCACAATGTCTGACGGGGCGGACACTCTTGTTGGTCACTCCGACCTGGAGAATGCCGTCCCGAGCGGAGAAAAGCCGTTCCTGGAAGAACTGGAACGGTACTGGGTGAACAAGCCCTACGCATACATCGTGATCTACCGGAACACCCGCGACCAAGAACTCCGATACTACGCTGTTGAACCCAAACTCTCTGATACAGAACGAGAGCTTGTTGAATTCTTCAGCGACAAACTCCGGCTGAGTATCAACTACGATAAAGTGGGCGCTGACGCCACCCCAAACGACCGTGCTGAAGTGGTCCGTAACGAGACCATCCAGCTGATGAAACGATACAACCTCATCAGCCAAGACACGTTCAACCCAGAAAACGCCGGTATCCGTGACCGGGTGAAAGAATACATCGCATCCATTCTCGAGGAACGCGCTGATCAACAGGCGATGGAAAGTGAAGAGAGCGTAGACCCAATTCCTGCGCCGCGCGACGAGGAAACCGGGGAATTAGAAAAACTGGATGACAGACAAGTACAGAAGATTCTGTACTACCTCGTTCGTGACTTCATCCGGTACGGAACAATCGACCCGATCAAGCACGACATCAACATCGAGGACATCTCGTGCGACGGTTACAACCAACCGGTGTTTGTTTACCACACGCAGTACGAACAGATCATCACTAACATCGAATTCGCGGAGGAAGATCTCGACGAATTCGTAACGAAACTCGCTCAGAACGCTGGGAAAGGCATTTCCAAACGCCAACCTAACGTCGACGCGACACTCGCTGACGGAAGCCGTGCACAGCTCACCCTCGGCACAGAAGTGAGTGACAAAGGGACAAACTTCACCATCCGGCAATTCAAGGACGTTCCTTTCACACCGGTTGACCTCATCAACTGGCAGACCTTTTCCTTAGATCAGATGGTGTACATGTGGCTGTGCATCGAGAATAACAAGAGTGTCATCTTTGCAGGTGGGACTGCGTCAGGGAAAACCACGAGCCTCAACGCCGTCTCGCTGTTCATCCCCAGCAAAGCCAAAATCGTCTCTATCGAAGACACACGCGAACTAGAAATCCCGCAAAAGAACTGGGTTCCATCGAAGACTCGTGAATCCTTCCAAGAAGGCGAACAAGGCTCGATCGACGAGTTCGACCTGTTGGAAGACGCACTCCGTCAACGCCCAGACTACATCATCATGGGTGAAGTTCGGGGTGAAGAAGGCCGGACACTCTTCCAGGCGATGAACACCGGTCACACAACGTATACGACATTCCACGCGGACTCCGCGCGCGAGGTCATTCGCCGGTTCACGACAGATCCAATCAACGTCGCTGAATCACTCTTCGGCGCACTTGACGCCATCAGCATCCAGGCCTCTGTGGATATTGACGGTCGCAGAGTCCGTCGGACCCAATCTGTCGTTGAAATTGACGAGTACAACGCGAAAAACGACGACTACACGGTCGAAGAAGTGTACTCGTGGGAGGCTGAATCCGACGAATTCCGAGAAAATGCAGAGAACTCATCTGACCTGATGGATGAGATCATGCGCGAACGCGGATGGAGTGACGCTGACTTCCATGCCGAATGGCAGCGTCGCCGCATTGTTCTTGCGTACCTCATCCGAGAAGGTCTCAACACGTACGCTGGAGTCGCTGCAACACTCCAGGCGTACATGAACAATCCGGAAACCATCCTTGCACTCATCGGCGACAACGAACTCAAACACCGCATTGACAACCTCCGATCGATGCAGAACGTTGACATCAATGTGAACCCGGAAAAGGAAGAGCTCGTTCCGCGTCCTGACCCCAGTGCAGAAGTCCGAGAGCAGTGTGAGCGCGTCATCGAAGACGCACAAGATCTGCTCAATGAATTCAACGCGTCGAGCGTGGACCTCGCTGAAGAACTTAGTGAGGGGCTCGCTGATGAGTTCGACGAAATCGATACTGGTCCCAGTGAGCCAGTCAATGAGCAGCCGACTGACAGTACGGATGATGAACCGGTGCTGGAACCTCAGCTGGAACCTGGTGACGATGATGATGATGATGATGACGATGACTTCGAGGAGTCAATGAAGGACGTATTCGACGAAAATGAAAAAGCAATAAGAGACGTCTTCGCCGAAGATGATGACCTTTCAAGCACTGAGAACCACGACGAAGAAAGCATCACTTCTTCGAGTGACCAGGGTGCAGACGACGATGGAGATGTTGAGGAAGGTGAAGATGAAAACACGGGTGTCGAAGACAGCATTTCGAATGCCAAGGCTGGCAATGACAAGGACGACTCTACTGACGAGTTAGTTGACGGTGACGAGGATGAAGAAAGTGCTGTTGATGCTGTACACGAAACCGAAGATGGGGACGGTCCCGAAAACGGTGAAGAGGCAGCAGACGACAGTAGTGAACCGTCGCAAGAAGGTGAGGGTACTGATAATCCGGATGCGGAAGAAACTGAGACAGAAGAAAATGCTGACGATGATAGTGGGTTCAGCATCTTCGGGTGATCACCAATGAGTTACAGCTCTGACCCTACGGACGCGTCAAGTACTGTTGAGCTCGGGGAGGAAAGAGATGATGACTCGACGACTGAGCAGTCGATTCTGCTTGCCGTGTCTGAGCTCTTCTACCCCGTCTACCAGAAATTCTTCAACAAGCAAGATCGGTACGTTCGCAATCTCGAAAAACGCCTCACAAAAGCGAATATTAACCGCCCAGTTGAAATCTACGTGTCTGGCGCGCTTGCTATTGGCACGTTTGTTGGTGCAATTCTCGGGCTCGTGCTTGGCGGGATGATGTACTTCCTGCTGAATCAGGGAGGGGCAGTTCTTCCCGTAGCGCCAAACTCGGTGATTCCATTCAGCCAGACTGCTTGGATGGACGCGCTCATTGCTATTGGGTCTGCACTCAAAGCTGGGATCGCAATTGTCATTGCGGGCGGGTCTGGCGCATTATTCGGGTTGTTCGGCGCTATCGGCGTAGCGTCGTTCTATCCGTCACTCCGGATTTACTCCCGTCGACGGGAAATCAATCTCGTGATGCCTGACGTGATTGCGTTCATGTACTCTCTCTCTGTGGGAGGGATGGATCAGCTGGAAATTTTCGAGGCAGTTGCCGACTCTCGAGACACGTATGGTGAGGCAGCCGTCGAATTCCAGCGTGTCACGCAGGAGATGAAGTACTTCAATACGGACTATCAGACTGCTGTTCAGAGCGTTGCGAATGGAACACCAAGTGAAGACTTGTCAAAATTCCTCGTAGACATGCTCTCCATCATCAACTCTGGTGGTGACATGTCCGCGTTCCTTGAAAACCAGAAAGAGTACTATATGCAGGAGGTTCGGCGGAAACAGCGCAATCATCTCGACACGCTAGAATTTTTCGGAGAGATGTATATGAGCCTGTCAATTCTCCCAATGGTGCTACTTATTATTCTCATCATCATGGCACTCCTCGGGAACCCGTACCCGCGTCTCCTGATGCTGACGGTGTACGGACTTCTCCCCCTGCTCAACCTCCTCTTCGGATTCATCATTGCCATCGCCAAACAGGACACTGTCGGTAATGGGACGCTTGATACCAGCGATAGTGTTGTCTCAGAGGTGAGTCAAGAAGGTAGCATCACCGATCTTGGTGTTGTTGACACGTATGCAAACGCCGAAGAGACAGCCACCATCTTCAATGACCTCCGATCGCTTGAACTCCGTCACAAAATCGGTGGTGTCATCCGGAATCCTTGGGGGTTCTTCACTAAGAACCCGCTCACGACGTTGTGGTTCACCGTTCCCATTGCTGGTCTAACTGTTGCGTTCTTAATCGCAGCTGATGTGGCATCGATCAACCCAACGACTATCAAAAATCAGGCGTTCATGCAAACGCTGTACCTGTTTTACGTGCCGGTATTCATGACTGCACTGCCGGTCGCAGCATTCTACGAATGGCAGCGGCGCAAAATCGGGGTTATCACAGACACGCTCACGGAAGACCTCCGGAAACTTGCGAACACAAACGAGACAGGGCAGCCGCTCTTGGAAGCCATCCGGATCACCGGTGAAGATAACCCGTCACTGCTCGGACGAGAGTTCCGGAATATCTACAAACGCGTGAAGTTCGGGACAAGTCTGTCACCGGTGTTAGTAGAATTCAACAACCGGTACAAAATCCCGCGCCTTGCGCGAACAGTGAAACTCGTCCAGAAGGCACAGGAAGCCAGTAGTCACATCACAGATGTGCTTCAGACCGCAGCAGAGGTCTCCGAAAACCAGGACGAACTCCTTCGAGAGCGCGTATCACGGACTCGTGTGCAGGTTGTGATTATCGCTGTCACGTTCCTTGTGTTCCTTGGTGTGATGTTGATCCTCCAGGAATTCTTCGTGCAGCGGATGGTGAAAGTTATTGGCGGGTCCGAAAGCAGTCAGGCTGCTCTCGGAGATTTCGATAGTGTGGATCCAGCATTCCTAAAAATGCTGTACTTCCACGCGGCCGTGATTCAGGGTATCTGTGCTGGGTACATCTCCGGGTATATGCAGACCGGGAAACTGCACAGCGGCGTCAAGTACATGCTGGCCTACATGCTCGTCGCCGTGCTAATTTGGGGCGGTGTCATGGCTCTACTCTAACCCCCTAATCCATATATGAGCACCTCACGAACACAGGACTACACTATCGATCGAGATACACTCACAGCACTATGACTCAGTCCCAGCCACATCTTGACTCTCAAAGCAACACTACTAACGATTCGACTTCGGTAGCCGACCGTGTGGGGTTATTCCAAGATGCCACGCGAGCACAGGCCTCCCAAATCGATTTCATGAATGCGATGATCATCCTCCTGTTGGGGATTGGGTTGTTCCTTGCTGCTTCATCAGTGATTCTTACTGTGGCTGAATCTAGCGGTTCAGCAGAAGAATACGTTGCACAGCGGTCCGCAGAACGCGTCGCTGACGATGTCTTGCTGAATTCCACGGGGGATTCGTTCCCAGATGCAGAGTGTACAGCGAAGTTTTTCACGCAGGACGAGACGTATGATTGCCCGAGTCTCACATTACAGAATACGAGTGATCCAGACAGTGAATATCTGAGACATATGCTGGGCGTTTCAACGCACTCAAACAGGTACACGATTAACGTCACACTCGAGCAAAAGGGGCGTGTCTGGACACAGAGTCTTGATGGCAGCAGTGACACGGCGAATACGTATGCTCTCGGGCCTTCCCGTCCAGAGAAAGGCGGAGTGACAACGTTCACTCGACACGTAACGTACGATTCCAATGGTGACGGGGATCGTGAGTACTTCACTGTCGTTATCAGAGTGTGGAGCTAGTTATGAAACGCAATCACTCATCATCGACAACAGACCAGAATAAAGCGACAGATGACAAACCTCCGATTGCAACACTCATAAGCAACCTCCGTAGAGATGACCGAGGTCTTCAGTGGACGTTAGAAGCTGTCCTTGCGATTCTCGTGTTGTTCTCAGCACTCACATTCACTATCGATGCATTGCCCGCATCGGAACAGGGATCACAAGACGAGTTTATGCAAAGTCAGCTGACGCAGTCAGGGAGAGACGTACTATCGTCGTCGTTTGCGACAGGTGACTTAGCAGACTCCTTGTTGTACTGGGATGCCACTGTTGACTCGGATGAAGGCCCCGATGAAGACGGTCGGTTCATTAATTCATCTAAGGCGGGTCCTTCAAGCGAACACTACACTGTGGTGCAGGAAAGCTATGGGTTTCCGTTATATCCAGCGCTGAATGAGGTGGTTACGAGTGAAAACATTGCGTACAATATGATCGCTTTCTACGAAACTGGCGGTGGAGGCACAAACACTCAGCGTGTTGTGTATCAAGGTGTGCCTGGTGAAGATGCAGTAATCGTGACGAAGACAGTCACACTATATGACTCAGATGTACCTGCGGAAACATACACGTCAGATGATGGTGACGGATGTACGCTTGGTGAATTGGCATCGGACAGTAACGGATGCGACCAAGGCTCCGGAAGTGACTATTTTGCGCCGGATGCCGAACCTGGGAATGCGCGGTACAATACAATCAAGATTCGTCTTGTCCTCTGGCGGGCTTGAGACTTTCTCTCATCTGACGTTCTTTGTTTCCTGGTGAGAAAATCACGACTATCGCCGCCCTGTCAGCCGGTTTTCATTGCTGTCTTTTCTTTCGTTGTTCTCACCCCTCGGGGTATCCCTTAAGTCAATCAAGACAATACGATAGAGTAGACACCAATGAGCCTCTTCGATGACACTCGTGGGGTTTCAAGCCCGGTGAGCTATATTTTGAACCTCTCAGTTTTTCTTGTTATCATGGTAACCGTCAGTATGGGTGCTTCCGCTTTCATGACATCCACTACCCAGGCATCAACAGAAAATAGCCTCGAGACAACCGGGCAACAATTCTCACAGAGTATTATGGACGTTGACCGTCTTGTACGAGGTAGTGCTGCAACTGGAGAGATTGGGACTGTTGTTTCACTCCCACCCCAAGTAAACGGGAAATACTACAAAATACAGGTGATAAACGAATCAGACGCGACTGGTGATCCATGTTCAAATTCGTGTATAATCCTCCAGACAAACAACGGTGAAGCCACTGAAGTTGTAGATTTCACCCTCGGTGGGGAGACAACGATCGAAAGCAAGACGTTCCAAGCTGGGTCCGTGTATCTTGCCCGGCACGAAAACACTGCGAGCACACACATCTCGATTGAAACTGATCCTAACTCATGACACGTCCTAAGTCGCCACCCGACAATCAGAACACAACATCACTCACAGAGACCTCATCTAATACTAACCGTGGCCAATCGTACCCTCTCGGATTTTTCATCATCCTTGGGGTAGTCGTTATTGGCGGATTGGGAGTATTCGTCATGGGCGTCAACGTGCTTGGTAGTGTCAGCGACAACAGCGCAGTGTCAGCAGCTGAGTCTAACATGGGTGAACTCCGAAATGAATTCACAGACATTGCTAGTGAGGGTGCGCCCTACCGTGAAGTCGAAATGCAAGCCGTGGATAACACCATCCGGTTTGAGTCATATACCCAGAACCAGACACTTGATGACACTGTGATTAACATAACTGCCTCTGGTGGGAATGTTGATCTCACAGGGAGTGACGCGGTCGTTGTCACTGCACGCCCAATTGTCTATGACCTCCCTAAAGAAGACACAAAATTCGTCTACACAGCTGGCCTCATCGCTCAGCAGTACTCGGATCCGAGCTCGGAGTCCAGACTCCGAAAGACTCCGCACATGACCGTGTCACCAAGCCGGACTGCTATCACACTCCCAGCAACAGAACGCGCTGATGCGTCTCCTCCTTCAGTTGGGATGAGCGGCACCGGGAAACTGTACGTAACTGGCTCACGGTCACGGAAGAGTACAGAAACCGTCTACAGAACAGCTTCCGGGAGTCCAGATGCAACGACAACTGTGAACATCACTGTCTCCAGTATTCCCCCAGAACGTGTTCAGGTTTGGGCAGAATTTTTCCGTGAATCTGGCTTCACCAATGTCCAAGTCCGAGATGGGTCTGATAGTGACAATGTTCCAGAGACTGTTGATGCAACAGTCGAGACAGAGACGGTGTACATCCAATACACCGAAATTTCTGTCGAGTTATCCAAAGACTCGTAGTGCAAATCTCAGCACACGGTTTCAAGCCAAATTCTTTGATTAAGTCTCTCAACGAACGGCTCTGTGCAGGGGGTAGAAGTCAGTACCCGAGAAATCCAGTGCTTCAGGATTATTCGGGTTTGAGACCCTCGTCTTTGACGCGGAGGACGGCTTCACCGTCTGCAAGGTTTGGAGCGTCGACGAGACGGACAATGCGTTTGTTTTTCTTTGACTTCCGAATGTAAAGACGGAATGTGGACGTGTGTCCGAGGATGTTGCCGCCGATGGGCTGGGTTGGGTCGCCGAAGAAGGAGTCGGGATTGGCAGCGACTTGGTTAGTGACGACAACGGCAGTGTTGTGGAGGTCGCCGAGTTTGACGAGGTCGTGCAGGTGTTTATTGAGTTTCTGTTGTCGATCAGCAAGTTCACCCCGGCCGACGTACTCTGCGCGGAAGTGCGCAGTAAGAGAATCCACTGCCACCATCTTGACAGGCCACTCCCCGTCTTCGTAGTCTTTAACGATGTCGTCTGCTTTTTCTGCAAGGAGGATTTGATGGTTGGAGTTGAATGCTTTGGCGACGTGGATTTTGTCAAGGAAGTCTTCGACAAGAGAGTCTAGTGTGCTGTCTTCTGTTGGGTCACCGAGGATGCCGCGTTGTTCGAGAGTGTCCTCGAGGACGTCTTCAGGCAGTCCCCGCACCATGTCGTCAATGCGGCTTGGACGGAACGTGTCCTCACTGTCGATGAAGATTGCACTGCCTTCAAGCCCCCCATGTTCAGTTGGGAGTTGGACATTGACGCAGAGTTGGTGAGTGACTTGAGATTTCCCGGCGCCGAATTCGCCGTAGATTTCGGTGATGCTTTGCGTTTCAACGCCGCCACCGAGCAGTGAATCAACGTCAGGGATTTGCAGGCTGAGTTTCCCGATCCGATCGCGCCGTTTTTTGATTTGCTCACCGGTTTCAAACCCACCGATGTCAGCGTCATCACGCGCAGCACTAATGATGCTTTGCGCGTTACTTTCTCCGACATCAGCTTCGTTGCTGAGCTCGCCGGGGCTGAGCACTGCTATTTCTTGGAAAGAATCGTAGCCAGCGTCTCGGAGTTTCTCTGCGGTCGCAGGCCCGACGCCAGGCAAGTCTTCAAGATCTTCTTGAGGCATACACACCGAGGTTATGGTTGGTTCGGGATAAATGCCGGGAGATTCAGTTTCATGCTGTGGTTTCTTTCATGTCGTGAAGCATGGTCTGTGGTGGCTTGGGCTTAAGAGGGTGTGCCCAGTTTTTCCAAGTAATGGATGCATTCACTAACGAAACCCGTGGTCAATCCTCATCAATCGGAGTTATACTCATTACGGCAGTTGTGATTTTAGGGTTGACTGCGATCGGGTACTTTGGCCATGCAGGATTCCAAGACAGTACAAGCGAGGTAAGTACGAAAGCGGCAGAAAACGAATTGGAACGCGTTAGTGGTGGCGTGAATAAGGTCACGCAGTCCAATGCGCCAGAAACGGTTGTGGATTTGCGGACTGACCGGATTCGGAATGGTGGGAATATTGTTGTTCGCGGTGATCGGGGGAACATCAATGTGACAGTCATGAACTCTACCGGGCAGCACACGATTTTGAATCGGTCGTTGGGCGTGGTTGAATACCGGGACCAGAAAAACCGTGTTGGGTACCAAGGCGGTGGTGTGTTTGCTAACTATGAAGATCAATCTATGACCGTTGTCTCAGACCCGGCAATGTCACCGAAAACGCTCAGAGGATCCACTTCGGTGAATTTCCCAATTCTGATTATTGAAGGCCGTGCGAATTTGCTGCATTCAGTCCGAATCACGAAAAACAACACTCGAAGTGAAGAAAAACTGTACGGTAGCCTGTGGATTCCAGCAGACGGAGGATTGCGCGTGGAGATTCAATCTGAGTATGCGCAAGCATGGAGTACGTACTTCAACGAGACATTCGATACTGGAGCAGCAGAAGTGACGTACACTGCAAGTACGAACACAGTGGTGTTAGAATATTACACTGATGATACGGTGGGTGCTGGAGAAGATACTGGATTTTATCTTCACATGAGCAAGTTTGTCGTTGACGTCACGGACCGGTGACATCCCGTCTCGTATTCGACTGTGAACTACTCGAAATCAAAGATTCATGAGCAAACGGGGGTGTTGCGGAGGTGTGAGGAGAACCCCTCGAGGTGAAATCCGACGAGGGAGTTACCCAGTTTGTTCGACAGCAGCGCGGTCACGGTCAGTGTCAGCAGCGCCGTGATCCTCTCGCACGGTGAGGGTTTCTATGCTTGTGGTGACTTTAGCTTCTGAGACGCCAGTGAGTGTGATGTCTTCCAGTGTGGAGACAGAGAGTGTGGCTTGACCGCCGCTTGGAACAGTCGGGGTCCAGGTTACGCCTTCAGGCGTAGTGGTGATGTCGGTATCCTCGTTGGATCCGACATTCGCGGTGGTGTTGATGGTGAGTTTTGGTGTGATTTTAGAACTGTTATCGAAGTTTTCGAGCCGGAGTGTATCGTCGTCAGTGGTGACGAAGAGGTTGTTGAGGATTCGGGCTCGTGACCGCGTATCGTCTGGAGTAGTCCCGCCTGCGATAGTTGCTGCTTTGCCTGCAAGCTCCGGGAGGATGTCACTGATAACTTCCTGTTTTTGCTTGCGTTTGGCGATTGATTTCTGCTCGTTCAAGTAGGATTTCAGATCGCGTGCGGCTTCACGAATCGCTAGCTCAACTTCGTCTTCTATTTCCGGGACGTTTGCGACGGCGTCCTTGCTTTCACTGGTGAATGGGACGTTCGTGGATGCGATGTGCACGACAATCACGGCGGGGCCTTGGGGAAGACCGGTGCCGCCGGACTGAGAGAGTCCGTAGTTCCGCCACCCGATGTTTTCGACGACATCAGTGATGGCGCAGGCGCCACGCTGGTACACGAGAGGCACTCGATTAGCGAACCGCAGTGTTTCTACAGAGCCATTCTCTGCGAGATCACCGCCGTAAGCGATGCCAGCTTCAGCGATGAATGGGTCCCCACCATGCACAGAAGCGTCGCGGGTGGCTGTGGCGTAGAAGTCCGCGTCGTAGACTTCACGAAGCCCGGCTTCGAGTTTCTCTGGATTGATGGGTGCGAGGCAGTTGCTTGGAGGGGCGCGAACATCTGTTGCGTGCATCGCGTCCAAGAGGTTACTTTCCGTGTCGCGGCTGCCCTGGATGTCACGGAGTTTTGGCGGTTCATTAGGCACGGTCGTCATGCGCTCCCAGATGGCTGTAGTGATGTTCTCCCGTGCGGTGGCACCAACACTTTTCTCGTGGGCAGATTCTGCTTTATCAGCAGCGGCATCCACGTATTCGCGGAGTTCCTTGCGAGTGGCACGGTTGTGCTGCCCAGCATTTGCGTTGAATTGCGTGTCTACTTCGTCTGCAATCGTTGCGATGACGGCGTCAGATTTGCGTTTCGTGGTGACATCGTCGACGATGGTTTGGAGGTCATTGCGACGTTGAGCAATGATAGTCTCCCAGATGACGTCAGCCGCGTTCTCGCGGACTGTGGATCCAAACCGCGTACCGAATCCGCTTTCGACAGCTTCAGCGGCCTCTGTGACGATCTCAGACACATCGTCGTAGGACACGGCGTCAGTGGCTGTGATCTCTGCGACGAGCGTGTCTGTGAAGTCGTTTACTTCCTCAGCGGCTTTGTTCCGTACCACATCGCTGATAACCTCTTTCAGTGGTTTTTCTCTGACACTAGACTCGGCGTTTTGTTGTTCTTCTGTGCTTGCAGCGACGGCATCCGAGTCAGGAGAGGGTGTGATTGTCCCGTTGGTGGTCACGCCGACTGTGTCGGTGGGTGGTGACCATTTGGCAGCACGCCCGTAGTACCGGTCTTTGAACTCGGTGACGATGCTATCTGCGGTTTTTTCTCCGACTCGGGTGAATTCCTGTTGCAGGAACCCGGAAATTGAGTAGGAATCCGTGACTTCGAGGAGTGACTGGAGTGCGCCGAGTTCGATGCCATGTGGGTGTGGTGGGATTTCCTCGGTCTCAGGTGGGAGTTCGTCGGTAGCACGTTCAAAGTTGAATTCTGCTTTCGGCTCAGTGAATTCAATGTGGGCGTGCGGATTCGTGACTGCGGTATATTTGATGTAGCTGTGGAGTTGTTGACGGGCTCGCATGTTGCCTTCCATCTGCATCTCGATGCGTGTCCCATGCCCGTGTTCCCACTCCGTTTTCTCTTCACGTTTGATGTCGGGCTCGTTCGTATCCGTGTCGATGATGAGCTCGTAGTAGTGCGTTGTGTCACTGCCTTTTGCTTGGCTGGTGATCTTCGCAGGTTTCCCACTCGTTTGTTGTGCGTACATGACTGCCGCAGAAATCCCGATACCTTGTTGACCGCGTGTCTGTGCGCGAGAGTGGAATCGACTCCCATATAGGAGTTTTCCGAAAATCTTCGGGATTTCCTCACGGGTAACGCCAGGACCGTTATCTTCGACGATGAGCCGGTAGTACCCATCATCAGTTTTCTCGATGGTCACATGGATTTCTGGGAGAATGTTCGCTTCTTCACAGGCGTCGAGAGCATTGTCTACAGCCTCTTTAACAGAGGTGACGAGGCTTTTCCCTTCGGAGTCAAAACCAAGCATCTGCCGGTTCTGGTCGAAGAACTCGGCAATAGAGATTTCTTGCTGATCCTCAGCAAGCTCTTCCGCAATGCCTTGGTCGTCAGTGATGGTTGTTTGGCGTGATTCCATTGCGTCGCCTCATAGTAAATCAGGCCTAAAAAAGGCCCGTGAATCCGCTCATCATACTGTGAAAGTGTGTGGTGTAGATATGAAACCGATTTCTTTCATCCAAAAAGTGGTGTGGTGTCTGTGCTACGGGGCGAGGGATTATTTAGGAGTCTTGGATACCATGTGATGATGGATAGAAATCGGCTGATAATGTTGATACTTGTAGGGCTCGTCATCATTAATCTCAGCTGGACCTCTGCAATCTACACGAATGTCTCTTCTCTTGACCGTAACGTCACTGAGGTTCAGACGACGCAAAATCACATTCAAGAGCAACTTGTCGGCGCGACAAATGTCTCCAACGGGTCAAACGCCGGATTTTCTTCTCGACGTGTAACCGTCCCGGCGCTCGCCTATGATACTACGGCACGGGAAGGTGTCATCGTACCGTTCCATGTCGTCACTATTGCTGGTGATGGAATCTATACCGATACGCAAGAGGTGACTTATGATGTGCTCACGCAACAATCATTCCGAATCGCGCATAAAGTAGCTTACAACTCAACATCTGCGCCAGTACTGGAGGGGGTTGTAATCTCTGTGGACACCCCGGAGAGTTGGGAGAATGTCGGTGGGAATAGCGCAGGGTTGGCCACAGCAATGGCCATCACTGCGACAAGTGAAGACACTCAACTGAAAGACGGTGTTGTGATGACAGGCGGGCTCACAAAAGATGGGGAGGTGACACGCGTGACGCACGTCCGTGAGAAAGCGGTAGCAGCACGTGAGGCTGGATACGATGTCTTCCTGGTCCCATACGGGCAAAGTCTGGAAATCGATGGCATCCGAGTTATTTCGGTGTCTTCATTCCAAGAAGCGAAACAGTATGCATTGGCAAGCGGCCGTGAGTCGGAACCTGCTCAACACATCCGTGCAACAAGATAGTCGTTTCCAGAGTCAAAGGTCATTGCAGCAAACATCTCTATGACCAGTTTATGTCACGAACAGGCGGATTCCTCCAGTGAATTACTCGGGTCAAAGCTGTGTAGTGTCCGCCTCGGCCAGCTATGAAATGCCGAACTTATAACCCCGTCCAAGCACCACATTGAGATATGCCTGACGAGGAATTTGACTCAGAGGCATTGTTCGATGAAGCATCTCAAGATGTGCGTGAAAAAGTTGAAAACAATCTTGCTGACGCTCGTGAAGCCATTCCAGAGGCCAACGAAATTTGGGAGGTTGATACAGACAACATACTCGGTGTTCTCAATGGGTTGAAAAACACACTCGACATCGATGGTGCGGCTGAAGCAGTGAGTGAAGCCAAGAAGTGGTACGTTATAGGCGATCGTGCTGATGCATTTCCCGATGGGGAAGACTTAGAGGCAGAGATTCGGGATGTCCAGCAGGTGGTTGATGATCTGAATGAGATCTATGAACAGACATCCGAGTTGACGTCCTCACTGCCGAAAGCTCGTACTGAAGTTGATGAAATCGCAGGAAACGATAGTGCTGATGGTGATGGGAGCGAAGAATCTGCTACTGATGGTGGTACAGACGTTGGTGAAGAGAATCAAGAAACTCACGGTGAAGGGTCGAGGATTGACATTGACCTGAGTGGAGAAGACGAAGAAAGTACTGCGGGAACTTCTGATGAGGATGAAGATGCTGAAAGTTCTGCTGAGGGCAAGAATGAAGACGTCGACGAGGACTCTGAAGATAGTGAAGAGAGTGACGATGAATCCTCAGGGGACGGTAGTGGGAACGTAGAGGTTCGGTCCGTCGGAGAGTAACGCGGGTGGAAGTTAGTCTCAAGGGCTTGTTTTAACTCTCGGTAAAGTATCGCGGATGGAATTGACTAGTTGTTTACGTTCCTGTTGTTCAATGCGCTCCCGGGGCTTGTGCAGGATTTTCGATTTTTCTTAGAGAAGACCCGGGCGAATTATCACACTCTTGGCATTATTCTTTTATACTCCCCAGGGATTAGTCCCACTTAAGGCGATGGAAGAACCCAAAACCAGATTCCACACCTTGAACCGAAGCCCTCCCACTCCACAACAACCATCGCCTACCCCCCTCGCTCGCACGTCAACCACCCACCCCGCCCCAAACCAATGACACTCACCAGCCAAGACCAGACAAGTGGCACTCTCGTGAGCCTCTATACGGGGTATGCCCTCCTAGCTACAGGGGTCATCTCCATCATCACCTTCGCAGCAGGCTCCACGGTTTACCAGTCACTCACGACAGCAACCATGACGTCAGTCATGGGAATCCTCACCGCAAGTGCATTTACCGCAACTGGACTTGTAGTGCTCTACATCACCAGTATCGTTGTCAGCTCCACAGCTGACTCACTCTTCGAAAACGCGCTCACCGCACCAGATGGACGACGTCTCGCCGGTGTCAGTGGAATCATCGGCACAATCGCCCTTACAGCAGTCTGGGCAGCCCCCTTGGAGAGTCGGTCTCTTGCTGGACTTGTAGGCATCAGTCTAAGGAGTTCCCCAACCCAACTCCACGGTGGCGCCGCAGCGCTCATAATCTCCGCATTCGTTGGGCTGTACGCGTATCTCACTGTCACCGGTGGGAGCTACAATTCGCTTGAAACCACCTCAAACACGTCGCCGGCGACTCCATCCAATACCGAGACCGCAACGGGACGGCAGACGGCAGTGACAACTCCGCGGACAACAGAAGTCGCATCCGTTGATGAATCTCCACCTGAGCGTACAGATTGGACGGCCAATGAAGAAACAGAGAGTAACTCTTCCACCGAATTAGAAGATCTGCCTGACTCCGGCCACACCCCGGAGACAAACGAGTCTGATGGTGAGAACACCCAAGAAACGGACTTAGACATGCCTGGTGAGGCAGAGACTGAGTCCAGCACGTCCTCCACGAATACCAGTAAGAGTACTCAGCAGGACTCCACTGTAGATGCGCCGGAAAAGACGGAAATCAGGGGTATGGAAGATGTTGACCTTACCGACTATCAATTCGACTGGGTGTCCCGCACTAATGTGGACATGACCGATGTCGGCGGGATGGACAACGTCAAACAGGAAATTCAGCAGGATATCGTGAAGCCGATGAAGGAGGAGCCTGAGAAAGCTGAGAAGTTCGACATCCCGTTACCAAACATGCTCCTGCATGGTCCGCCAGGAACTGGGAAAACGTACTTGGCGAAGGCTCTTGCCACAGAACTCGGATACCCGTTTGTGGACTTGAGTGGGAGCGACATCACCAGCAAGTGGGTGAATGAGAGTGCCGAAAAAGTCGGGGATCTGTTTGCTGAGGCAGAGCAGCTGGCCGGTGAGGTCGGTGGCGCTGTGATCTTCCTCGATGAGTTAGACGCAGTACTCCCAGAGCGCCAGATGGATAGTCACGAGGAAGACCGGAAAGTTGTGAACGAGTTCCTGAGTCACCTTCAGGAGTCTGCCCGTAAGCGGGTTCTGTTCGTTGGCGCAACGAACAAACGGGCCGATCTTGACAGTGCAGCAACTCGGAACGGTCGTATCGACAAAGAGATCTTTGTTGGTGAGCCGGACGAAAAAGCACGCGTCGAGATCTTCAAAGCGCAACTTGATGGGCGACCTCACTCCCTCGATGACAACGACATCAAAGAACTGGCGGAGATGGCGGATGATGTGGTGGCAGCAGACATTGAAGCTGTTGTGAATCAGGCTGCACGGAATGCTGCGTATGGTCGTGACGCGAGTGAGATTGAATGGGAAGACTTTGAGATGGCGATCGACGACTTCTGATTGCAGGGTTGCCGGGGCATTCGTTGCGTTCTTTCTGCTGATTTCATAACTCCTGTTCTTTGGTAGTTTTGGTGTGTTTGATAGCGAGGGGTCGTTTTCCCACCCTCCCCTGGGCTAACCTTTTTATAATTCAACCCACTTCGTTCAGATGTAATGTTCGCACAAGCACGAGACACAGTGGTTTCCGCCACACCATCACGAGACACAACCCGGATGCTCCTCGTGATCGGACTCGTCCTAGCACTCTTCACTGCAAGTGCTGCTGCTGCGAATAACACCACGCAGCAGGACCTCAAGAACGACATCCAAAACATCGGTGACTTCGTCATCCTCATCATCGTTGCTGTTGCAGTGCCGAACGGAGCATACGGATTCCTAGAATGGATGACTGCCGGGTCCAGCGTCGAGAAGGACGAACAGGGTAGAAAACGAATTCGGAACACCTTCATTGCACTCGCCGGTGCCGGTATTATCAAGGGTGCAGTGACGGTCGTTTCGAACATGGTAATGTAAAGCCAACCGCACGTCAGAAACGCGCAGGTACATGAGGCACTGTCCTCTGTACAATCATCATTCATCCTTTAGAATCAACACGTAGCGATACATACCAAGTTTACGTGAGACCGGAATGGTAAACCTCAATATCAACACTAAAACCGTCCTGAAAGCCTTCGTCGTTTTTCTTGTAGTGGGTGTTTTATTCACTGGTGTACACTCAGTACCGGTAACTGGTAACAACACTGGAGCGCCGGAGTATCGATTGTTCCACTCTAATGACGATGATCCAGCTGACACAGGGAAATTGAAGAAAGACGAAAACGTTGATCAGAGTGCTTCGCCGTTTGATCCGGCAGAGTACGCACGTGCAACCGATCTTGGGTACGGGTCTACTCGCCCTGGATATGTTGTTAATAACAAGACAGTCATGGAATTGCGCTCTGACCGGCTACAGAGTGTTGGTTGGTCCTCAGATAAATCAAAAACACTCCCAGTCACCCCAAACACCAAATCTAACGATGTAATCAGAGATGCCCACATCACGTTTCTCGGTGTTATAGGCGGTGGACAGCCAGCATTCAAGAAAGGAGATGGGGATGAGTATCCCTACTTCATGGCTAATCAAGGGAAAGCTCTCAATTACGCTGATTATCGTATTAACGGGAGTAAATTGCCAGACAGTTACTGTAACAACAAGCAGTCGTACTCTCATAAAGAGCGTCATAAAGTGGACGATGCAGAATATGATCCCGCTGAATACGATGAGAATGGCACGAAGATTGAACCTCGAGAAAAAATTGAGAGTGCTGACTATGAACAACACAAAGTCATGGACAAGCAAACACGGACCTGTTACAACTATAAAATTGAAGAGAAACGCATTGTCCGCACGCTTCAAATCGGAGAAGGAGAAAAAGTAGTTGAGGCTGGTACCAAAGGTGGTGCTGACGGTCGTATCATGCGATACGCGTCAGATAATGCTCAAGCAACCGATGTCGTCAATCTGACTGTGAAAGCAGACATCACAGTGGTGATTGTTGAGGTTGAAAAAGACCAAAAACGCGACTGTACCAGCAGTTGTGATGTCGGAGCCGGGGAATCTCCCAATTGGGGATCTTGGACAGTAACTAACAGAGAAGTCAACGTAGGATATCCGAATGCTTCAGTCACAGTTAGTGATTCTGAGGAGGTTCTCATCACGACGAACCAACAGCTGGATGTGGATCAGACTGTCGTCAATATTGGCCCAAATAAGAAGAATCTCATCTTAGAGCTTGACGGTCCTAACAGTGGTGGGACGGTGTCGTCATCTGAACTAATGAACAGGATGCTGTTGAGCCGTATCGTCATCACAGATAACAAAACGATGCGGACGACGTGGGGTGCCTATACGGTCGAACAGTACCAACAGGCGACAGTCCATGAAAAGAACAGCACGTACACGTATAAAACGCATTTCCCTCACGTTTTGAAAACAAAGATCTATCCATCGAAACGGGACCCATCAGTGCTAGCGTCAAATCCAAAATCAGTTGATGAAATAACGCGCGTGGGTGGGTGGACAGGAACAAATGTGACTGTTGAAAATGAGTGGAACGCTCCAACCCTTCCCGACAACATCCAGTTAACCACAAAAGTCCCGTTGACGTATGATAAGCTCGTGATTACAGCTGCGCCATCAAAAGTGGATACCCTAATTGGGTTACATGGTCAGCCAATCACAGATATTGACACGCGAAGAGTGCCGTATCATGAGGCAAACGTCGAGTTTGAGAGAGTGGCAAAGAGAGAGGTCAAGATTAAAGTCACCGATAACAAAACTGGGGACCCACTTTCGAACCGGGAAGTGAAACTTTCCGGGACAAACAAGTCTACGGCTAAAACAAACGCTGATGGAGAAATTGTCGTGAGACTCACGTCTGCGTTCGTTCAGGTCACGGTACCTGGAGACGAGTGGAAGCAACCCTGTGCTGGTGATGCTGGTGATTGTGTGTTCACTGGCGGTGTTCAAGCGTCGAAAACGTACATGGGGTTGTCAAAACTACTAACAATGACGTATGACCTGATCGTTGCTTTGGTCATGGCTTTCCCGATCGCGTTGGGGTATTACTGGTGGCGGACATATGACATCGGCCGGTAATCTACTCTAACCCAGAACCCCAACCAAATTTTAAGTATTTCAGACCACTCAATCTAACCACACCGAAGCGTTCGCTACCGCTGGGAACCAAACACCGAATCTAAAGTATGTATGGACTCATCCCCCTCCTTGGAAACGGCTTTCACCTTCCAGTCATTCCCTTACTCCCGATTCTCGGGGCGTTACAGGATGGATTTTCATGGCTCGTCGATGAGTTTGCTCACGGGATCACCGATGCCCTCATGGGGTTATTCTTGGACACATTCGTTCAAATCACAGAACGATTCTTGTTCTTTAAACAACCCAAAGCAGTTGGGGGTCTTGATGAGCTTTACCAGAAGAGTAGCGGCCTGTTTGTGAGTCTTCTCAGTCTTTCCGCGTTAAGCTACCTCGCTGTTATGCAACTGTTCCCAAATGCTTCCGAAGCAGACCCCTATCGCTTTGGCGAACGCACATTTGCAGCCCTGATTCTCGTCATTATCGGTCAACCGATGCTTAATAGCGTCATCCGCTTGGTGAACTCTATCGGACTCTACATTATGCCAACTAACTACAATATTAACATTGGTGGTTTTCTTGATGCCCTTCTCACTGGCGGCGGGCTTATTGGGGGTGGTGCCGCCGCAGCGAGCAGTATGGCTGTTCTTCCCGCTATTCTCAGTATAGGTCTGAGCATTGCCTCTACAGTCGTCACGTTCTGGATAATTCTTTCCATGCGAACACTTCTTGTCTACGCAATGTACGGCCTGTTCCCGCTGTTTGTTGCTCTGTGGGTTGTAGATATCGGGCCAATGAAATACGGGAAAATGTTTGCTGAACTGTTCTTTAAGGTTACAGCAGTGCTTCTGATGTTGGGGATTCTTATTGCCGGGATTCTCGCTGCTGGTGACGCAATCGCCTCTGGAGGGATTGCTCGCGGTGACATGGCAGTGGGTGCAGAGACCCTTGCCAGGAGCGGCGAAGCTGTTGCCGCAGACAAGACTGCTGGTGGAACCTTTGCTAACGGTAATGAGGGTCTCAGCGGCCTTTTCCGAATTTTCTCGTTTTTCGGAAGTGTCTGGCTATCGATTGCTGTCACAGTGAGTGGGCTTGGGATGCTAATCAGTGCGCGTGGTGCTAGCGGTGCAGCCAGCCGCATTCGGCAAGGAAGGAGTGGTGATCCGCCAGTCGGTACTGGTGGTTCGGACGCATCCTTGCCGCAGTCAAACCAGTCAGGTGGAGGTGCGATGGCTGGTGGCGGTGATGGTGTACAAACTGGTGCTGGCGCAGAAGCTGGTGGCGGCGGAATGATGAATGATGGCGCCCAGCAGCCAAACTCTGTCAGTATGGATGAAATCGATGATACTGTTCCACTACGTGAACAGGCCAGTCATGGACTTGCACAAGCTCGTGACGCGGTCGCTGACAAGACTGGGCAAGACTGGATGCAGGGGATTTCCGGCGACAACATTAAGGGGAAAATGCAGGACACCCATGAGAGTCTCCGTGGAGAAAGTGGAGACAACGGAATCACCAATTTCGGTGAGGAAACCTCGTGGGAAGATAAATCCAAAGGCGAAAAGGCCTACACCGCGCTCTCTGACGGCGCCAGCAAACTCAAAAGTGCTGGTGAAACGTACGGCGGACTTGTAGCGTCGTCCGGTCAGGAGAACATCAACAAGCGGCAATCGATAGACTTTTTCAAGCCAAAAGCCGACGAGGAAGACCTTCCAGATGGGGTGACTGCGGAGAGTCTGGGATATGACGAAGGTGAAGTCCCGCAGACAGTCGCCGATCAAGTCCCGCACGCTGGCGGCCCAGAGAAGGATATCGGTGGGCACGACATCTACGGACAGCATGACCGCGACGGGGAAGGATGGGAAGAACAGCACGGCGGTCCGGAAGGTGCGCAAGCTCCCGTTGACGAAGATCTTCGCTCTGAGTCTAGACGATTGCGTTCCGGCGATCTTCACGGAGGTGATCCGAAAGCTGAAACCGGATTTGGGGAAACTGACGTCGATCTGGAAGACCGAATGAATCCTGGGAACCCTTACGATCAAAATGAGGAAGTCATGGATGAAGACGAGATGTTTGAAGATGAGGAAGAACCAATGGAATCTGATCGTGGGCCTGTTGAGGAATTTGGCGGGATGGATGAAGATGAGATGGTGGAAACATTCAATGGCAATGCTCATAGTGGTCCTACTGCCCGCCCCGAAGGTCAAGAGGCTGACCGGGAAGCTCTGAGAAACGCGTACGACAACCCGCTTTCAGACACGGTATATAGTAGTTCAGGTAGTCAGAGCGGGGGAAGTACACCGGGCGGAAGTGGTAGCGGAGGTGGAAGTGGTAGCGGAGGCGGAAGTGGTAGCGGAGGCGGAACAGATGGTGGTGAACGCTTCGAAGATGCTGCAAGCAGTAATCACGTCGGGACTGTAGATACGCCAGAAGATGCTGAGGAAGGAGAAGCATTCGACATGGAAGGCGCTACAGTCAAAAATACGAATGTCTCAACTGGGGATGATGGTGTAGCAAGGGAGAAGGCAACGTTGGAAACAGCAGATGGTGAAGAAGTCGAAGCGATCGCGTGGGACGATGGCGAAGACTATCAAACCCCAGATCTCAGTGAAGGCGACACTGTAGACATTAAGAACGGTATGCGGAGAGACTATAACACGAGTGACCCCGGGGCACACGAAAGTGCAAAAGACCGACTCGGTGAAGATGAGGACTACGCACAGGTGAAATTGACGCCGAGTTCCTCAGTGTCTCGCCGGAGTGGTAACCGATAATCAGGATTGTCTGAGAGTGTCGAAGAGACGTGGGTCGGCGGTAAGTGACGCAAGAACGTTGGAGTTTTCTCGGTGTTTCTGCTTTCCCAAGACAAACCCCACCCGGGCCAACCCTTATAAGTCTCATACCATTAAATCGGCATACCTGAGCCCAGTCAGCCATGAAATCAGTACCAATCCCTGGTGACATCCTCCGCACCACAGTGTTCCTCGGGTTGTCCTTCGACGAACTTCTCGTCCTCGGATCATTCCCGCTCGTCGTTGTCCTCCCGAGCCTGTTCATCAAGCAGATCCCAGTCATCATCAGTCTCGGCATTGTCATTGTGATGTTCATCATTGTCGGGGTTGTCATCGTTGAAACGCCGGACGGGCAAACGCCCGTTGAATGGGCTCCAGCAGCTATTCAACGCCGATTTGCCCCAGAACGGTACGTCCTCAAACCCAAACAGAACCACCGGGCACGGCCCACGTACCTCAACGTTGTTCACACAGCAGACCAGCTGAAAGAGGAACGTACTGGCGATGACATCGTCACCGATGCATCCAACATTTCTACCGAACCCTCAGCCGACAGCACGGGCGGTGATGATGACACAACCACGGACGAAGACAGATCAGCACAACAAGCAGATTCCACCCCAAACTAAACCATGACTAGCACAAAACCACTTCTCAATAATCTCACCGGCATCGACACAGAACAGTTATTCACTGTCCTAGGCGACGAAGACCAAGCTCCTGGTAGTAGAATCGAGGCCGCGCAACATGCGATTGATAACACAGATGTGAGTCTCTACGAGGTTCTCTGCGGGTATGCAATCGAAAAGCTAGGTCGGACGGGAGTTCTATTAGACGTTGATGACCGAGACACTCTCCATACCCTAGCGGACGCCACTCCAACTAATGTCACTATCACCGCAGACGCGATCATTAACGACGTACAACGTGACTCGCGGGAATCGGTTTTCCAGGTTGCGAGGCATATCTACGAGCATGATTCCCTTTCCCAGAACGAAAAACAAACTGAAATTGAAGAGTTAATCCAGAACGCGAAACAGTCTGGTGTTGACATCAAAGAAGTGGATGTCAAAAATGCGCTCAGTGACACTACTGACGGCACTGCTAGCGAGACAACGAATGACACCGACTCTTCTTCCAAAGACGAAACGACGACTAACGAGGAACAAACTGAGTCGGAGTCTGAAAAGAGTGCTGGGAATACGACTGGTGAAGATGACGACGATGTGGGAACGCGTACTGAGAAGTCTGAAGAGGATGAGCAAGCGTCTGACTCTCCCTCTGGACATGATGACACACTTACTTTGGATCCTGAGTTCTGTCAGTGGGTTTCCGATGACGGTGAGCAATGTCACCGACAGACTGAACCGGGCGAACAGTACTGTTGGGAACATCCGCTCGAAGACTCAAAAAATGGGTCAGAAACGAGTGGTGACTCCGAAAACGGCAACAATCCTGTTGATGCAGAACCAGAGGTAACAGAAGATTCGAATCAAGCTCACGTTGAGGGCAACGATATCTCTGAATCTGAAAACAACTTGTCTGATAGCTCAGCAGAAGAGCAGTCTGAAGCAGACGAGAGTCCCGGTGAGTCTGAATCCGATGAAAATACCGCCGAGGACTCGGAGGCAAACAGCGCACAATCTGAGAGTGAAGTCGAGTCCACAGAATCGGGCGGCGATGAAATGGAGTGGGGTGCAAAGCGTGAAAATCGAGATCGGGGTGGAGATGAAACCTCGGAAGAGGACTCACTGAACTCCAAAGAGAGTCAAAATGGCGAACCCACTGAGAGCAAAAAGTCCGGTGAAGACTCCCAGGTAGCAGAAGGCACTGGTCAACATAGTGGTGAAGGTAGAAATAGTGATTCGGGAATTGATGAGCAACTTAACGCGCAACCTGATGATACTGCTGAAACAGAGGCAGCCGGGAAAAAGTCTTCCTCGGAAGACCAAGACGTTCCAGAGAGTGTGAGTGATGACGATAACACTCACACAGACGAGAGAAAGCGAGATACTAATGCCGATACCGTCGAAGAAGAAACACCTTCTACCGAGCAAGAGACCGGTGACAAATCAGGGTCAGGCGGTCACGATGTTGACGTCGACGAAGACCAAGCAGACACCCAAAACGATTCTTCAGCGGACTCAGAACAAGGTACAGAGGCTGCCCTGGTTTCGGACGCTGTCACCAGCAGCACTGAAGTAGGTGCTAATGAGGCAGACACCTCAAATCAGGAGGTCGAACAGTCAACTACCTCCAATAGCGGCAGCGAAATTCCCGGGTCGTCGAGCACGGATGGTAGAGCTAAGAGTGCTGCAAGTGATGACAGAGACGGCGAACGTGCAAGTGGTGAAGGTAACCTGTCCGGGTTGGAGAAGATTGAACACTACTTCGTGGACGACCGGAGCACATGGATTACCTACGTAGTGAAGCGGGTTGATTCCACAGTAGTTCAAAGTCATAGTGAGATCAGCACACCGCAGCGTGCGCAGTCAGACCAATCCCTGTCTTCGGCTGGTGGGACTGCAACTGAACAGCCTAACGGAAATGCAGCACCCGCCGTGCAAGAACGTGATGACAGTTTGTCCAACACTCCAAGTGGAGAACAATCCAATAGCAGTGACGAACCGCAAACCGCAGGAACCAGTGGTGGTGAGTGGGAAGACACTGACAACACGGCAAATGCAAGTACCGCATCACCGCCTCCCAGTAGTACTCCTGCCAGCTCTGGAAGTGACAGCGGAAGGCCGGAAACGAGTATGCCGGAAGTGTCAGAGCCGGAAAGCGGTGGTAGTGATGGTTCGATAGAAGATTTCGGTGAAGAACTTGCAGAAGATGTTGAGCAAATGGAGGACAGTGGTGATGAGGGAGACAATGATGAAAGTGTCGCAGTTGGCGGGCCAGACACTCAAGGCGAAAGTGACGAAGAAACCGATGAACTACGGCGGAATGCGCCTGGTCCAGAACACACTCAAGAAGGACGACATGCGGAGGAGTATGATCCGAGTAGTGGTGGCGTCACGTCGATGCCGAATTACGTGCAAGAGCTCGTAGACATCGAATTTGTCTATGATGCTGACGACGAATACATGCCGGATGGCGTCAATGCAGAAGGAGTCATTGTTGTTGATGATAAGCACTTCGCTGCGATTGCACGCGTTGAACCTCGCAGCTGGTCGATTCACACGGAGGAAAAGAAATCACAAATCATCCAAGGATTCCAGTCGTCATTTCTTGGCTCTCTGGACTTCCCAGTGCAAATTGTGTCGTACCCGACAAAATTCGACATTACAGACCACATCACCAAACTAGAACGCGTGTTAGGAGCCGGGAATACCCGTGCTGGTGACAGTCAACTGGTGAACATGGGGCGGCAAATATATCCGAACTGGCTGGAGACCTTCATGACGAAAAATGACATGCAACAGCGGGACTTTTACATCATTGTCCCGGTGCGTGCCGATCAAATCCAGCAGTTCGAAGACGAGGGGTTCCTCGATAACTTCCGGGATACTCCTGGGATTGGGGCACTCGTCTCAAAATTCACCGATGACCCCAGCGAGAGTGTAACGAAGGTGCAGTGCATTCGTGAGCTGAAAACTCGGATGAGTCGTATTGAAAGTGGTCTCCGTCGCATCGACGTGCAAGTCGAACGGATCGACGATCGTGATGAGGTGATGTCCGTGCTGTACCACTATTACAACAACTACCAGCCGATGAAGCAGGTGTTCCCGACGGGGCCGTTCAGCATGTACGACGAACAAGCGGAAATTGGCATCGAAGGGTTCGACCTAGATGCTCTCACGGACAACCAGTATGACAGTGGTAGTGTCGATATCCCAGATGGGGGTGAAGAATGATGCCTCACAACGACCGAGAATCTTTCACTTCAGCTAAAACAATGCCTACAAAGGAAACTTGCGCTGAACAACACGCACAGCCTGTCACCAGTCACACCAGTATTGCTGCTGGCGGTGCACTGATACCGCTTCAAATCAGTGGGCCCGTCAAGTCAGCATTCGAAGCAATCGGGATGGGGAGTCTCGTAGAGCAGTTCGGAGCTATCCCCATGCTCGGACTCACCATCGGCATACTTGTCGTCGTCGGCGGCGGAGGAATAGTCGCCTTCTCTTCGTTCCGTGGTGAGTCGTCTTCCTCCTCGACGTCTCCGGACACAACCGATTCTTCACCCAAGACCACTAACGACAGCAGTATTACATCAAAAATCCCCGGCGTGGGTGGGAGTAACGACGACGAGAGTCCAGAAACAACACTCGCCACCGAGGATGAAGACATTGTAGATGAAGCGACAGAGCGACTCCGGCGTGAAGGTGCAGACATCACTGGGAAAGCACTCCAAGCAAAAATCGAGGAAATCCATCAAGAACAGGGAGCAGATGAACGAGAAGGCAAAACGGGTGCAATTCACTCGCCGGAAGAACGCGGGGAAACTGCACGAATGGCAGTCGCACCAGAGCAAATCCAGGAAACCAGTACATACATCAAACGCACTGGTGAGCAAGGCACCGAGAAGCATGCTCGGCTGATGATCCTTTCGGATTACCCGAGTCGTGTCTCATACGGGTGGCTTGATCGACTTTTCACGAGCGGGTTTGAGACGAAAGACGCGGAAATCCGCGTGTCGTACCACATTAACCCCCGTGACACAGACACGATGATGCAGAAGTTGAACGTGCGGGCGACACGCTTGAACTCCGAAATTAAACGGAAACGCGAAGATGGAAAGGTCAACACGAACGAGGAAGAGCAACAACTCCAACACGTCAACCGCCTCCGTGAAGGTCTCACCGAGGGTAGTACGAAACTCTTCGACTTCTCCCTGTACCTCGAAGTACTCGCGGAAGACGAAGAGACACTGAACGAGGCAACAAAGGAACTCAAACAAATTGTCGCGCAGTCCAACGCTCGTGCGACACCGTTCCATGATCAACAACTCCGGACAATGCGAGCGATGGCACCCACAGGCCAGGATCGTGTCCGGAAAACACAGATTATGGACACGCGATCGCTCGGGACAACGTTCCCCTTCATCGAACCGAGTGTGGTTGAGCCAACCGGTGTTTTGATGGGATTCCATAAAACAACGAACAGTCCAGTCGTCGTTGACCGGTTCGAGCTATCCGGCCACAACATGCTCGTCAGCGGGAAAATCGGGTCTGGGAAAAGCTATCTGAGCAAACTCATTATGTGGCGGCGGTTGATGATGGATCCAGAGACGGAAATTCTCATCATTGACCCAGTTGGAGGGTTCGCTGACATGGTAGACGCCGTCGAAGGTCAGCGCATCACCATTGACAGTGATACCATCATCAACCCGATGGAAATCAAGCAGGTTGAAGATGAAGAGGCTCTTGAAAAGATGGAGGGTGACCCGTACGACGACAAGATCCGTAGTGTGATGGGCATGTTCAAAGCTCACTTCGCCGGGGAACGCAATCTCGAGAAGGAAGAAGAAGGTGTTCTTCGGCGCGCTGTCCGGTTCGCTTACCTCCGCCAAGGAATTACAAAAGACGTCAGCACGCACGGGAACAAGTCTCCGACAATCGATGACGTGCTGGATATCCTCCAAGAAATCGCGCACGGGAACCAGCCAAGCGAGTTCCTGGATGTTCCCCCAGCATTCCAAGCGTACATCGATAACATTGAAACTGAGGCTGAAGCCGCTGTTGCGCAGCAGAACCGTGAACGTGAGGCGAACTACGCTCACTCAGTGCTTCTTGGGCTTGAAGACTTCCAGCAGGGAGGTCAACGAGCGAACCTGAACGGTGAAACGAACGTTTCACTGCATGCACGCGTTGTTCAGTTTGACCTGAGCAACATTGCGGACAGTAACAGTGAGCTGTTCATGCATATTGTGCTGGACTGGCTGTTCCAGCGTGCGAAGGCGAATCGTGGCCGTACACTTGTCACGATCGACGAAGCTCACTACATGTTGAGACAGCAACAGGCGCTCGACATGTTGAACCTGTTTGCGCGTCACTCTCGACACTACGACTCCGGCATGACTCTGATAAGCCAGACTGTGGACGAGTTCATGAAGAACCCAGAGGCAAAAGAGATCTATGATCAGTGTGACATACGTGCGTTGATGCGGCACGAAGACATTGGGAAAGAAGCCACGAAGGCTCTCGGCCTCAGTGAACGAGAGCGAAACTTCGTGATGCAAGCACAGGCCGGGAACTCTGCGGACTACTCCGAAGGCCTGGTGTACATCGGGAACGTCGGGAAGATGCGGCTGCGTGTCCTGTCGAATCAGTTTGAACACCACATCATTGACGAGGATGTCAATGCGTGGGCGTTCCTTTACGACAACGACCGCATTGCCTGGGAAGACATCCCCCGCGAAGAGCAACCCGATGTGAAGGCCATCATGGAAGAGAAATACGCGGGGAATGATGCGGCTGCTGACTAACAGACTGCCCTGAATTCCCTTTACGACATCAGCTCACGCGAGTTTTCCAAGAGGTTGCTATGCACCGAGAAGGTCACTATGGTACAGCATTGATGGCTGCTGCGGTAGTTGTATTAGTTGCAGGACTGCCTCTCGCTGTGATCACAGTCCCAGTAGTAATAGCCTTCACAATGGTTCCCGACGTCGATCAGCAAATTGGATTCATCAAACATCGCGGAGTGACACACACAATTCTCTTCGCGGTAACTGTTGGAGGGATTGTGGGTGCAGCAGTGATTGCATGGATTCAATTTGCCGTCAAAGAGTTCGAAGTGATGTTCACGGTGTTCCCGTGGGGAGTTCAGCCTCTTCGTACCGGTGCAGTAATGGGTGCAGCGGCAACACTGAGTTTACTAGTGCATATCTTCACGGATACGCTAACAGTCGGGAGTGGCCGTTTCGGGATTCACCCGTTTTGGCCAGTCTCGTCGCAGCAAATCCGATTCGGATTCTGTAAAGCTGCAAATTCATGGGCGAATCATCTCCTGTTCGGTGCAGGTGTTGTCATATTCAGTACCGTCGTGTGGCTCCGGTTGGCGTTCCCGTGGTTACCAAGTCTTTCTGCGGTGTTCGGGGTTGCTGGGTAACGCACTGCCGGGCTAGTTTTTACATACTTCAAACCACCTAGTGATAGCACTAGGAAGCACCAGCGACACCCCCTGACTCATATATGACTCGAGAATACGTCCGCGTTAAACCATCACGAGAACGACTTAACCCAGACGACATCGTTAGCCACCTGTCCAGCCTCCATAAACTGAACTTCCACGGTGATACACCGACAATAAGGGACAAACTCAATCCACTGAGCGACACTGACGAAAAAATTCCGAGATTCGAATTCCTTGCAGTCAGCCAAGGGAAAGAAGCACCTGTAGAATTCTTCTACGGGACTGATGAAAATCTTGTTGAAACCCTCCGAAAACGCCTTGTCACCGCCTATCCGGAGAGTTTCAATGTCGAAATCGTCGAGGTAGATGTTCTCGAAAAAGTTGTCCCGCCTGTCGAATACGACCCCGAAGATTTTGTTGAAAACCTCGTTGAAGGGGAACTCCAGTACGACCCTGACGAGGTCCCGGGGACCGTTGAAGACCTCACAACTCGTCACACAGAGATAAACACTGAGCAAGAAATCGGGAAAGGTGATGTGCCGCTCAATCCAGACACTAACACCGAGACTGCCGACAGCCCCAGTAACACTGGGAATGCCGAGAGTAGTGTAGACACCTCGGAATTCGGTGATGACGTCGACGAAGACGTCATCAAGGATGCTGAGCTCCTAGCTGAACTCGGTGGTGATGTCCTGCAAGATATTGACGTGATGTCGAACCTCGAGGGGGATGTCCCCGTTAGCACCATCGATGGCCCCACAAAGACCGAAGATGGGACAATTCTAGCCCGCCCATCTCTTGAAAACGGGACGCCCGTGGCAGCGCGCTGGCGCGGTGAAGGCGAACGGAAGAAAGACTGGATGACCACGTTGAAAATGTTCTCTAATGTGGCGAATCCTGACGCCGATGACATCCAATCTCGCGCACCTCTCGCCACTCTCATCCAACACCTCGCTGAATCTGATCTCCCGATTGCGTTCCAGATTGTCTTCGAGCGCATGGAAGACTGGACACGGCTTGCGGAGAAACGCAAAGACGATCTCCACCTAAACCGTGATACACTCGGCCAAAAACTCCGGTACGAGATTGGAGAACTCGTGCACGGATCCAGCGAGGAAGCTCGTCGTGAGAAGCGCCGCGATTTCTTTGAAGAGATGGGTGAATCCGCGAGTGGTGATGAATCTGCTGTATCCGGAGATGTCGGGGAGCGCGCCCAGCTCATTGACAACAAAATCCCGAAACGGACGTTCCGTGCAAACATCCGCGCTGTCAGCATCGCTACTGGAAAAGTAAACGTTGGTGACGTGAAACGCACGATGAACAATCTCGCGTCAGTCCTTGATCACCTCGACGGGTATTTTTACGGGCTGAACGCGAAAATCATGGAAGATTCAGATGGCGGACTGCTCAGTGATGATCGCACTGCAACCCAAGAATTCCATAAGCTCATCAACCAAGAATTAGACATTGGAAGCAGCGGGAAACTACGGCCAGATGTCGTTATGAACGCTGACGAACTCTCAAATTTCGTCGCAGTGCCCTCCGCCGAGAATCTCACTGTAGAAGGTGTCCGGGGGACGCGTGCCGAAGCTGAGTCACGGAACCCACTCCCGCGTCCAGACCCGGATCTGATGGAGCAGTTCCATCAGCCGGGGATGAGAATTGGCTATGCGTTGGACGAAGAAAATGAGCCAGAGGATGTTCCAACGCAACTCCCTCCGTCGATGCTCACGAAACACTTCGGGCGATTTGCCACTACAGGCGCAGGCAAATCGAAGGCTCTGATTAATGACATGTTGTCGCTGTATGAGAACACGGAAGGCCCGATCGTGTTCATAGACCCGAAAGGCGACGGCATGACACAAAACTACATGCGAGCGCACTTCGACCGGTTCGGAGAAAAAGACCTCAAAGAGAACGTGGTTCACTTCCCCGTCCCGGACATCCTACCCGGATTCACGTTTTTCGACATTCGCCCATCGCTTGACCAAGGAAAACGTCGCGTCGACGCTGTGCAAAACAAAGCTGACCACTACGAAGAACTGCTGAAACTCGTCATGGGTGCAGAGCGCTACCGCGAATCCAAGGTCGCACCAACCATCATCAAGGCACTGATAAAATCGCTATTCGACGAAAATCACGCCACCGACCAGTACGACGACACAGATATTGCACTTGAACGCGAGTCGAAAAACTACTTCAGCCACAATGACCTCGAGCGTGCCGCCGAAGAAATGCGAAAATACGTCTCCTCAGACGACGACAGTGGCAGCATCCCAGAAGTCTCTGACGACCGGCTACACCGCACACTAACACGGCACACCGAAAGTGACCCACAGGACTTCGCAACGATCATGGACGCGTTGTTCAACCGGCTGGACTACATCCGTGAAGACTTCCACCTGCGGAAAATCTTCGACAACACAAACAAACGATTCGACTTTCGTGACCACCTCAACGACTCGAAAGTCATCATGTTCGACTTGGGAGAACTCCGTGACGAAGCAACCGTGATCATGACGGGGCTCGTCCTAATGAATCTCTGGGACGGTCTCAAAGAGCACTCTCGCACAAAATGCACAGTCGGTCACGACTCCAAAGACGAGTGTAGAGAACATGCACGCCAGCAAGACAAAGACCCGAATCATCCGCCGTGCCGTGAACCCTGGGATGACGATCATCTCGTCAATCTCATCGTGGACGAGGCAGCCAGCGTTGCAGTGAGTGACATCATGAACAAGATGCTTGAGCAGGGGCGGTCGTTCCACCTTGGAGTCGGGTTATCAATGCAGTATCCCGAGCAGATGAAAGATGCTGGCGAACGAACATACCGGAACGTCCTAAACAACGTTGCTAGTCTGCTCATTGGGAAAATCACCCTCGACGAAGAAATCGCTGAAGCAATGGCGCACGAAGACATGACGCCAGAGCAGTTCAGCAACCGTATCAAGTCTTTGCCGCGCGGTGAATGGATTGCACAACTCCCGAGCCCAACATTCCAAGAAACTGGCCCAGAACCATTCAGCCTTGATCCACTCCCGATTCCAGCTGGGCACCCAGAAAGCGCAAACCCACTTGAAAAGCAAGCGGATGACCACTTCCAATTCCTCTTAGATAACGTCATCCATGACCGCACTCAAACGGAATACGGTGTCGCTGAGATGGATGACCATGACGAAGAAGACGATGCTGAATCCGAGACTGAAGTCAAGGATGGCGACAAGAGCGGTGGTTCCGACACCGATTTCGGAGAACATACCGAAGGCATTGATCCTGACGAAGTCCAACTTGGAATCACCGAGTCACAAGGTGGGACAACACGGAATCCAGAAGCGGGGATGCCAGACCACATCACATTCCAAGCAAATCACGGATATGAATGTGAACGCTGCGGGGAGACATATGTGGAAGGTCGAAAAGGCAAAGCGGCCAGCTGTTGCCTCCGCAAAGACGAAGACATCCCGGAAGCAGCTAACATTACCCGACATCCTAAACGCGCACCTGAGAACACTGATGAGGAGTCCGTAGACGCAACCGGGGAAACAGCTGGACAGGCAACAGACAGTAACGGTGGCAATGCCACCGCGCAAACCGATGGTGGTGCTGGTGGAACCCCCGGCACGCCTAACAAGAACCCGAGTACAGAACAACCCGCAGAACCCGGAAAACGCGAAAAATCACACGCACAAACTCCTAGTAACGACTCCAGCAACACCACGAGTCAATCACCTTACGGGAAAGCTAGCCCAACCCGTGACGGTGAACAGAACTCTCACGGCCAGGGTGGAGCAAATCCAACCAGAGATAGCCCAACACTGGATGAAGGCACACCAGATGGAACACCAACGAAACCAGTCATGGAAAGTGATCTGAATGGAGACCCGGGGAGTTACAACAAAAATCACATTGATCACGAGGAACCTGTTACTCGACTCAAAGAATTAGGTCTGGTAATTGAAGAGTGGAATCGGAGTGCAATATTCGCTGTCGCTGCAAAACTCAGCAAAGAAATCCCAGCTCAACACGATGACGTGCGTGAAGAAGCCTTCAATAGTCTCGTTGGGCACGCGAAATTTGAGAGCATCAAGTACCTCCCCGAACAGACACTCATCACTGACCACCTTACTGAAGCTGTCGAGAAAGGGTTCGAACCTGCGGACATCAATCTGGATGTATCCGCACTCCAGAAAAACTACCACTCTAAAGACAACACCGAAAACGACACGCAAACCAGCAACAGTACTGTTGACAGTGCAAACCCCTACCAAGCTTTAAACGAAGAAACCAACACAACAAACAACGGAGAGGATGAATCAGGAGTTGTCCACATTGAGCCGCAGGCCCCAGACATGTCTCCAAATGAAATCGAAGCAAGCCCACTCACCCGAGACGAACTCGGGTTTATGCAGACTGTCCTCGCGGTAATGAACAATAATCTCAACATCGATCGGACACAGAGCCTTGCACCTGTCCGTGACATGTACCAAGATCGCGGGGCCGACATTGAGAAACTCAAAGATGAAGGCTACGTCATTGAGCACCGACTGGTCAATCAGACACTGACATACACAGTCACACCGAAAGGCCGCGAGGAACTCAATGCATCCTTAGAGACAGGGCCAGGCATCGGTGACTTAGGTGATGGGATACCCCATCGATACGGAGCAGACCTCACGATGGAGTGGTTAAGTCGCCGACCAGACATCAAGCACATCAAGTCATTCCAGAAGCCAGCAAACCATCGAGAAGACGACGAATTGCTGGATATCATCGGATACGACGAAAACGGGGATTTCAAAGTGTTCGTAGAGGTTGAAGGCGGAGCTTCAAAAGTTGAAAAAGAAGCACAAGGCATTCACGATACACGACCTGGGACTCGTAACTACGAGTCACTCCGGAAGGACCACGACTTGATGGGGTGGTCGAAGCACATGGAGAAAGTAAAAGAGGGTGAAGAAAACGAGAAACTGGTTGCTGAAGATGCTGAATCAGTGTGGGTAGTGCGTAACAAGGAGGTTGGGCGTCGGATTGTGCGTGCATTAGCCAAAGAAGTCAACGGGGAAAAGCGCATCAACCTTCCTGTTGACGACGCAGACCGCCGATATCAAAACCTCTCACCGAACCAATTCAACACGCTATTGTCGGAATACGGCGAAGACGGGATTGACGCAATCTACACGTTCGAGAATATCCAGTCCCGCATTGATGAACAAAAATAACGAGTCGTCAAAGTCCTAAAGCCTCTCGTTTTCGCTCAAATTCCCGTCTTCACTCCGGTCTGACTCTGGCGTGGAAAGAAACTACTTACTCCCGATGATGCGGAGTGCACCGTCATCTGTGAACTCGCCAATATCACCAGTATGGTACCACCCGTCACGAATCGCGTAGGCAGTCGCCTCTTTGTCATTCCAATATCCATCCATCACACTCGGACCACGAACAATGACTTCGCCATCTTCCGCGAGTGCCACTTCGGTCCCGGGGAACGGATGCCCAACAACTTCTGCCCGGTAATCATCAGGTGCCGTCAGCGTTGCCAACCCGGTCAACTCTGTTGATTCATAAACTTCTGTTAACGGGACGTTTAGCCCCCAGAAGAAATTCAACGTCTCAGATTCGATGCTCTCTGTGCTTGTCAGTGCATGTGTGATGTTATCCAGACCGGTTTTTTCACGAAGTGACGCGAACACTGTGCGTTCCGCCATCGAATGTTTCATCGAGAGACGTCTGGATGCACTTCGATCATCACGCATTACTGCTCCGTACTCTTTGGCAACATCAACGGCAATGAATTTCTTCGCCCCGTTCATTCCGCTCATTCGGTCTTGTAACTCTTCACGCAATCGCTCATAGGCCTGCGGGACACCAACCAGTACACTTGGCCGCACTTCTTGAAGGTGATCTTCAAAGTCGTCAATGTCCATGTACGCGACTGCGTTGCCATTTGCCCAGAGATAGTAGGTACATACCCGCTGATACATCAGGCCTAGCGGGAGGAAACAGGTTCCCGTCCCACCTGGAGTTACCGGAAGTCGGTCAGACAGCATGTTGATGGCCGCAAGCAGATTCCGATGAGTCAACGCGCATCCCCGCGGATGCTTATCCGTTCCTATTTTGTAGACGATCGTGGCGACATCATCTTCGTCACGGTCGAAACCAGGGAAATTCTCGCGTTCTCCCGTCGGCAAATCATCAATTTGCAACACCGTCTCAACACCCTGTTCAACAGAGACAGGAACCATCCGCTCAGCAACGAGCACGTCGACGCCTGCATCGTCGATGATGTGAAGCGCGCGGTCATTGTTGAAGAGATTTGATACCGGGACTGAGATCAGACCGGCGAGGTGACAAGCTGCGTCTACGACTGACCAGTCAAACTCCGGGTCAGCGTAAATTCCAACACGATCACCCGGCTCGAGACCGGAGTTGAGCAGTCCAGCTGCGACGGAACGAGCCCGATCACGGAACTCTCCAAACAAGACCGGTTCCGTATCGTCGTCTGGCGTCATCGCGGCAGTCCGATCAGCGTGATGTAACCAGACTCGCTCAAACCAGGCAGCCAGTGGTTCATCTTGGAATGAAATAGACTCACCGGCCTGAATATCACTTCCAATCGACACGTCGTAGTCTTCAATTGTCTCCTCGTCCTGTAGCGCCTCCGGATGTGCGGCTTCAACTTCTCTACTGTCGTGGAGTTTCCCAGGTGTGTACTCGTAATCGTCGCTGATCTCTTCTTGGTAGTACTCAGAGTATTTCTGATCCTGATCATTCCCGGCAATATGAGAGTCAAGCCAGTCACGCACGAACTCTAGAACCTCCATCTCGATGTGTTCACCTTGTTCGTGTCGTTCCCGGAGGTCGGTGACCTTCTCAACAAATTCCTCATGCATCTCGCGGTGGTTGTAGAAGCAATCTGCGCAGTCCATCGAGTACCCGCAGTCCTGCATGAACTCTTCTTCATCCCCGAAGTGGTACTCAGTGTAGCGTTCAAGCTCACGCAACACGTCACCTGCTTCGTCTTCAGGATCGCCATTATCAATTGCTTGGTAGAGTTCGTTCAACAGGTTGAAGAGGTACTGATGTTGATCGTCGAACCGCTCAATGTTCGTGCTGTAGCGGTCGTCATCCCATTCGATTAACTTCGACTCGGGGGCCATTCTATACTGTATTGTTTGCTGTACTTCCGGTAAAAACTTAGCCACGACATCCGAACGCCTGTCGTAGTAACATTCTTCCAGACTTCATTAATCCTCTCGTAGTCGTAAATGCCCGTATCACCGTCTTTCCCGTTGATTTTCTACAAGAAGAGTATTAGTGTGGACTGTATAGACTGGCGAGGTTTTTTATAATTCAATACACTCATTTTACTGATAGAGAGTTAACGAACTGCCGGTTCCAAGCTCAGCTCTGTGAACCGCCGCAGACCGAAAAAACTCTCCTGGTACCACATGCACAATGACTTCTGACACATACCCATGGCGTTCAGCCACACCAAGAGAAATTCAAACGTACTACGAAGAAGAGTTTCCAGACTACGTCGACGACATCCCCAACTGGATCACCCCCACTGGACCGATCGAATACGCTATCGCACTCACGGACCCATATCCTGTTGTTGTCGGGGATCAACCGACGGAAAATCGCAATTCAAAACGCAACTTCATTCGACGAAGCACCCAACCTGACGAACAACCAGAACCGCGTTTCAACAAATGGGACGACCTCCTCGAGTTCTTCCAAAAGCCCGTACACAATGACCCGAAAAAAGGTGATGGGCCACCAAGCCCCGGGCTTATTGACCCAAAAATAGCTGAAAGTAGCGACTACGAAGACCTCGATGGGGTTGATGTCAGCACTGTTCCCGCAGCCGACGCTATCTACTACGGGCTTGAACACCATGACCGATTTTGGGTATTGGTGTTTGATATCGATGCGAAAGATGTCGCCATCGAAGATCACAAACAGAAAAACGATCCCCGGCGTAACAAGCAGATTGCGAAAGAAGCCGGGGTGCGTGATAAACCACCGCTCAGCGAAGATCAGAAATTCAGCTATACCTGGGATGACGTGCAGCAATCAATTCAGTACGGGTTCGAACTCAAGACCTGGTTAGAAGACTGCCTTGAATTCACGGATACAGAGGTGTTCTACAGTGGGCAAGGCACGCACGTGTATGCGCTCGATGAAGATGCGAGCCACCACTACACTGAGCGGACACGCAAATTTCTCATGGCGTACATCACCGAAGTGTTGGACATCCCAGTAGATACCAAAGTCACTCCGGATGATTCACGCGTGATGCGGTTACCGTATTCGCTGCATGCAGATGTCTCACGAATCGTGACACCAGTGAACTCTCCGGCGTTCGACTTTCGAAGTGACCCTGTCCCGGAGTTCCTGAAAGCTGATAACGAGGTGGAACAATAATGTCGCCGCAATCAGACCAAGACAGGACTGACTCACAACGGTCTGGGCGTATCACACCACGAACGAACGTACTTGATGCGTGGCGCGTACTGTTAGATCCGTCTGAATACGGTGATTTCGCGCTGGTAGACCTCTTTGAGAGCGGGTATGACACATGGAAGCAGCAAGGCGTTCGGAATGAAAAACAGATGCTCGAAGACGTCCAGAAGTTCGTCCTGGAGGCAATCAAGAACCCAGAGCAGGGTGATGTGGTTCGTGACCCGTGGGTGCCGATTGATTGTCCAGGGCGGCTGGCTGTGATGCTGTCAATGGGGTCGCTAATCATCCGGAAGAATGAACGACTGCAAGAGCGCGGCCTTCGCATCACTCTGCATCACTACCTTCGTGACGTGTTCGCGTATCATGTGTATGCAGCACTCAATCGGTTCGAGCACCCAGATGGGAATCTCCAGGTGATTGCTGGTGAAGCAGTGTATGGGCGGGATGGGCAACCGGATGAACGCGGTCCGCCTCCTGGGCGCCCAGTCACAGCAATCACGCAACCAGAAGGGCTCGACGATGGGTTGTACTACGAGGTGCCATTGGTGCACGCAAACCAGAACTGTCTAGTTCGTGATGGTGATCCTGTAGACGGTGACTTGCAAGTTAGAGTCGATAACAACTGTGTCTACATTCCGACAACAGACTTCCAAGACGCGTTCGCAGATCACCTCATCGATGGTCGGCAATCAGTTGCGCACCAACTAGAACAGACCTTTGAAAACACCCTCACTGACGAAAACGAGACGACGATCGTCACCTACGCAGAAGATGTACACGCCAAAATTGACAAACTCTTTGAAGCAAATCAGACGCAAAAATTATTCGCTGAGCGCCGGTATCCTGAACGACTTCGCGTCGTTCTAAAAGCAGTCGATGAGGCCCCAAATGAAATCGCCAAACTAGATGAATTAATTGAGGCAACCCAAATCTTCGAGGCGATTGAATGGTTTGTTCAACAGGAACCTGGCGCTGACAAAGACAGTGTAGATAACGAAATAAAGTCGTACGAGCAAGATTCGGTAGACGATTTCGAGAACGCTAACGGTGTATCAAAATTCTTGCACGAGAATTCAGACCATAAGCACATTGAAATTCAAGAAGGTCGGAGGAACAAATATCGCTTGCAGTACTCGCCATGGGGAAACGCAAAAAACGTGAATGTCTCAGAAATAGGAGACATCCACGAGCTCCCGTGCTTGGAAAACATAAATCAATTCTTACATGAAGGTAAGCCCGTTCGCTGGGTTCTCTACAGTTACGTCCGCATCATCTTCAGCCTCAAAAACGGATTCGACATCGATGACATCGTCGAACATTTCGAGCAATATCCATGGTTCGATGAGCAGACAAGCCGGTATCAAATTCGTTATGAGACGCAGCAAAACGCACCGGGAACTACCGACGAACCTCTCCCAGTGAGCTGCCACAATGATAACCGGAACTTCTCCCAGTTCTGCATCGGACTGGAGAACTGTGACTACTCAATTTACCGTAGTCTCCCATTCGAAGAGGCGGTCTACGACCGTCTCCCTGACAACGATCGTTCCGCTGAATAAAACAGCATCCACTCGTTAATTTAACCTTCTTCTTCTCACTGAACGTAAGTAATGAACTCGTGACTCACGACATTTCTTACGACCCACATCACCAGTTATACACTACGCACTCTTCTTAGATTTTTCTCTAAGAGCTGTATTATTTTTCTCAGCGTCCGTGTTTCCTCAACACCGATCACCTTCCAAAATAAAGTTCTATGTGTTAGTTGGTAGAGCGTCATTCAGAATGTGACCGAGAATATTCCAGCTCTCGTCTGTACTTTATTCTGAATAGCCCTCACAATGATTCCCGAGTCAAAACTAGTTCATTCAACAACCGTTTTCTCGCCAAAGAAACTACTTGGATTCCCGTCTCAAACCATTTCCACCCCTCACCAGTATCATATCTAAACTGGTATATCCACATTCTTTGTTCAGGCCTCTGCGTATCTTCAGTGCTCTATTCCAAGCGCATTCATCTCTTCCTGAGAGATAAATTAATACGCAGTCTTTGAGCAATCACGCTACTAACCACGCTGAATAAAGTCCTCGATCCATTCCAATCACGGCTACAAGAACCGTCGCATCTCCCCCACCCTGTCGATTTCACGGCAGAAATTTAACTTTCCAGACACGATCCCGATGAGGACTAATTCACCCAGTGTCTTGAACGCGAACCCATCGAATTCACTCCGCAAACAGTCTAACAACCCGGTTTTCTCCTACGGTAAACCCAGGTGATTACGAGTCTTCGCAAACATGCAAACCACTCCAATTACTCTCCATTATTTGAAAACTCATTCATAGTCACCATCAGCTCTTTGTCTGCCATTAATCAGGCATTCTATAGTCTCACTATAGAACTGCACTTTTCATTTGATAAGAAATCATGCGAAATATACGGACACCAGTAACTATTTTCACATGTGCGATGTTTGCGAAGACTGCATCAACTATATCTTGGTGTACTGGCTTTCTATGTCCTGTTTCTCCTATACCTATAGTGAGACTATAGGTAAGTATGATTATTCATACTATTATTTCAGCGAATAAAACCCGCGAGTGCGGGGAGCTGAATTTTCTCCATAAGCATATGTTTATTGGGAGATACCAGATTTCAGATTCTCGGTGTTAAAGCCATTGAACCACCTGATATTTCAGGGTCTATAGTGAGACTATAGTTTGCAATCATCTATATTACATAGGGTGTACCGGGTAGTAGAGCATCTGAGACGCCATTCTACGTTTTCGCCAAACTCATAATCATCTTGGAACATCGAGTTTGTATGAACTGCCAGATTTCTCGTTGTAGAGGGTTTGAACGCTACGCCCATAGTCTCACTATAGTTCTATTATTTTATTTTGCCACAAATTTCTTTCTTATGCATTCACTCAATTGACATCAACAAAAGATAACGCCTTTAGGATGTCGTAGAAACTCTCTAAACTGTTTTGAGTGTGTTATTGGTGGTTCCTGTGGGTGATCGGTTCCATTCTGAGGATTTTGAGGGGGTTAGAGATGTTCTAAAACAATCTGAGGTTGTGAATGGGGGTAAAACCCCCATGTACGTCGGGGGAAATCGTCCCAAGAAAGAGGGTGACGTACGAGGTTTGGCCCCATTGGAGGGGCTCATTGTGGAGGGGGTGCGCCTGGTGGGCGGATTTCTGGCGGCAGTCGGCCTTGGTGAGTTGGTCGTGCGTTGCATACGGTGTGTGTCATGTACAGCTGGCGGCGGGTGCGGGGGTCGTGAGCGGAGAGGGGGCACACCTCTCTTGTGTGGGGCGCCCCCGCGAGGGGGGCGCGTGGGGTGGGTGTGCGGTGGGGCTGTGTGGTGTTGCTGGGATGCTCAGGCGAGCAGGCCGTGCGGCCTGCCCTTTGGAGGGTCGAGTTGTTTTGGTCGGGTTGTTGAGAGGTGTGCGCGAGGACCCGGGCGCGCTTCCGGAGGGTCGCGCCGGGGGTTCCCCCGCTCCGCGGGGGGCAGACTTCCGTGGGCTTCTGCCCCCCGTGGAATGGAGGAGAGGAGGAGGGCGGAGAGGAGGGAAGTCCCTGGCGTGGCGTGGCAATGCGGTGAGCATGTAGCGCGGCAGTGGCCGGCGCTTAGGGACTCGACTGTGAGGAGTCCCGTTGGTGTGCGAGTGAGGGGTGATGAGTGTGTTGCGGGTGGGTGGTGCGCGTGGTGTGTGCGGGGTGTGGTGGTGGCGTGGTGGGGGTGCGTGTTGTATCACGTTGGTGATAGTGGTTCGTGGTGGGGGTGCGGCGGGGCGTGATGCGGGGTGCGTAGGGTGGCGTGTTCGCGGTGGGGTGTGGCGTTGTGTGCGTGGTGGTGGTCGGGGTGCGTGGGGAGGGCGGCGTGCGGGTGTGCGAGGGGGCGTGGAGGCTGGGTGGTGGTCGTGTTCTGAGGGGCGTGTCTTGGGCGGCGCGCGGTAGGGTGATGCGTGGTTTTGTTTTGTGACACGTCCTGTGATGGGGTGGTGCGTGGTGACGGGGGCGTGCAGGTGTGGGTGTGGGAGTCTTCGTGGTGTGGAGGTGCGGGGTGCGGGGTGGTCGGCGTGCGGGTGTGCGTGGTGACGATCCGCGGTGTCCTGGTGAGCGTGTTTCTAGTTGGTGAAGTGTTCTGGCGGCGTGGCGCGTTCTGTGTTTTCCTCAGCTTGGTGAGACGTTCTCCTGCGTGGCGTGCTGGTGCAGGGCTGGGGTCAGGGGGACGGTGCAGTGACGCATCGTGTCGTGCTGAGTCGCGTTGCGGGTGCGTGTCTAGCCGGTGAGGTGTTCATCGACTCTCCCATCTGGCTGTGGAGTGAGCATCCAGGTGTCGGTGGTGTGGTGACCGCGTCATGGGAGTGGTGATCCTGACGTGTCGTGACGGCGGTGTTCAGGGAGGCGTGCAGTACTGGTTGCGACGCGGGGGTGTCGTGGCGTGTATTCCCAGCGTACTTGAGTGTGAATCGCGGATGTTTTCGTAACGAGGTATTCAGTGATGTCCGGAGTTCAGTCGGACGGTGACACGGACCGCGCGGCAGGTGACGATGGTGGTGATGCGAGTGCGAGTTCTGTCTCTCACCGCGATGTGCGTGATGCGGGTGAGTGTGGCGCGGAGTCAGTCGGCACCCCTGGTGAGCGCGGCGTACTTCAGGACTCGAGTGCGTGTGACAGGAACGTGAAAGAACGCGGTGCAGCAAGTCCCGGTGATCGAGTCGCAGAGTCGAATCACGGAGATGTGTCTCAGGATTCTGAAACACTGGAGACAGCACGCGCCACGAGTCAGCACGCACCCGAGACGCGACAGACGACAGGCATGAACATGGGGATGAACGCGGACGCGGACGTGGACGTGGACGCGGACGCGGATGTGGGTGTGGACGTGGATTCTGCGAGTGTTGCACAGCGGCATGCACGCGGCGTGCGAGATGCTGCGAATCATGTCGCGCAGCGAGAAGCAGAGATGAGTGCAGGTGTTACGTCACGCCGCGTTGGCGAAGCCTGTGATCGGAGTCGGGAACGCGAAGTGGAGGCAGCCGCAATCAGCATTGCGCAGACACTCGACACGACCACGCGGACAACTGGGAACCGCGGTGCCAACGCCGTCGACGGGACAGAACACGCGATAGATAGCGAGAGTGTCGTGACGGCTGCCGAGCGCACTGCGGCGTGCACGTTCCCAGTGACAGACACACGGTTCGACATCTTAGCGGCGTTGCGGGATGCAGGCAATTTGACGCCTGCGCACACCGCCGCTCGAGTAGACGTCACGAAACCGTACGCACGGAACGAACTCGGCGATCTTCGTGAAGCAGGCCTCGTCGAGGCAGTCCCGCCAGCAGACGAACACGGCCTGTATCGTCTCACACGCGAAGGATTAGCCGCAGTGACGTGCCGCGGTGAACTCGAAGCACGCGTCGAAACAGACACCGGGCGATACAGCACTGTCACCACACTCTCAAACGCGGTTGACGCAGATTGGCTCGGTGAAGTTGCCGTGACACTCGCCACCCTCACCTACGACGCCGCCGCGCAACACACCGCACCAAACACGCACCGCATCACTCACACCCAGCACCACCCACGCAACGGGTAGCAAGAAGAACCGCGAGATTCCCAGGCTCTAACCGCCGTATCCGCTGTCTCTCTTCTCCTCTCCTTGTTTCTCTTCTCTGGGTTCTTGTTGTGACCCCGACGCTCCGCTATACCGGATACCTCCGAATCCACAGGCCGGTAATGAGAACCCGACGACGCGAGGCGCACGCGTCACTCGCGCGCGCTGCCCTGCGCATTCGGAGCTCTCCGGAATACCGGAGACTAACGCCATTGCGTGAGGAGTCGGCGGCTCCACAGGGGTGAAACGTCGGTTTCACGACTCGCGTTCACGCAGCGAGCACTACGCCGAGTCCGCCAGCGAGCTGGCGGATGCCGTTGCGTCTCTCAGCACTGCCCGACGGACGGATCGTTTCCATCGTCATCTCACGCGAGTCGTGAAACTCACTGGCGTGACTCCAGCCCGGCGAGGAGGCGTCGGTTCCACCTCGCCGGGCTGGAACGAAGTATCACTCCCTGTGGAGCGCCTTTGTCCACACGCAATGGCAGAAACCGACTTCGACCCCGCGCTGGTGGCGCACTGCAAGCACGACGACATCGATGTGTACGTTGGGCGTGAAGACGGCGGGGATGCGCATTTGCTGAACAGCGGCCACCCGCCGGAGTGTCTCGGGAACCCGTGGACGGTTTCGGACGTGGGCCGGGAGGAATCGGTCGAGCGGTACCGCGAGGTGTTTTCGGCGGTCGTGGAGACTTCGCCCGCATTCCGCGAGCAGATTCGCGGGCTGGCAGGGGAGACGCTCGGGTGTTTCTGCCAGCACGCAGACGAAGACGACGGGGACGCGTGCCACGCGGAAGTTATCGCGGAGACGGCCGCGCGGCTGGCGGCAGAGAGTGACAGTGAAGGCGCTGGCAGCGAGGAGACGCAGGCCGCGGAGGAGTCGGTGCCAGTGACGCAGGTGGACGGCGACCGCGTGATTATCGCGGGGTCGCGCGGGTTCGGGAACGGCGTTCCGGATGACCGCATCACCGAGTACGTGGACGACGTGGTGGCGGAATCCGGGTTTGACGTCGGTGCGGTTGTGAGCGGGACGGCACGCGGTGCAGACGAGGCTGGCGAGATGTGGGCAGACGCGAACGATGTTCCGGTTGCGCGGTTCGCGGCGTGGTGGGACTACACGGAAGACAAGCCAGACGCGGAACTCGGGACGCACAGTGACGGCGGCGACTACTGGAAGAAAGCCGGAGTGCAGCGCAATGAACGGATGGCTGAGTGGGCAGACAAACTCGTGTTGCTGTGGGATGGCGACAGCCCCGGGTCGCGGAACATGAAGGAGACTGCCGAGGAGATACTCGGCGAGGAGAACGTTCACGTCCACATCTACCAGTGACGGCGGGCGGGTGAGGCCGCGCGCCGCCCCTGGAGCATCCCGTCATCGAGACAGTCACGAGCCGACGCGCATGGCGCGGTACCCGTGCGAGGTCCCGCAACCGCAGACCGCAGACCGCGCCGCAGAGACCACGACCACACGCGTCGAATCGCGCGCGCCACAGGGCGGCCCTCCCGCGCGACTTCCGGCACGCTTCCGGCTTCGCGCGTCCGCCCACAACCTCCTGCGATGCTCACACACCGACTGCGCTTCTCGTCCCTCGCGCACGATCCGCGCGCGCCAGGATCCGCCCCGCTACTGCCACTAGCCTCTGTAGACGAACACCACCCGCGAGCGCCGACCCGCGCCCACAAGGGGTGATCGGGCCGGCGCCGCGCAGTGCGCGCCAGGCGAGCTGGCGCTGAACCGCCGCTGGCAGTCCCAGCATGTCCACCAAGACGAACCGCTATACTCGACACGACATTCCAGAGGCCGACCCCGGGTTATCGGTCGGGCCCCCACGCCGACACGGGGTCGCGCCCACCCACACGCGACCCCGCGGGTAATCGGGGACCCGACCACGCCCGGGGCACTCCCAGCCTCACGCCTCCGTAGTCCTGTTGATTGGTCAGGAAGGCGTGGAACTGTCGCGGGCGCCGCGCTCACACCGGGAGGGCCGTCGTCCCACATGTACGCGGCGGGCGATGGCGACCCCGACCGTCGGGGCTCCATACACCTCCTCAGTCGCACTCCGTCGCCGAGGGCGCGCGTGCACTCCAGGGCGTCGGAGACCGACACCGCCTGCCTTGGTGTCTCAGAAACCGGGAGTTCGCTCCTCGGTGCTCGAAGCACGCCGGTTCGCCGGACGGTCGCTGGTGGCCGGACGATTTCAGCCAATCACCGAGACCGGGTCTACGATAGTATATATTCGACATCTCCGCGGCGTACCGCGCGCGCCGAGACAGCACGGCACCGCAGAGACCGACGGCGCGCGCGACGCCGCATCGATGTTCCCTGCGCGCCGTGGCGTGCTCGGTCACCCGCGAGACTGCGACACCGACCCCCGCGCCCCGGGAATCACCGCGCCCCCGCGCTGTCCGCGCGGGGGTAATCGGTGACCCGGGGAAACCGGGGGTGTATCCGACGCTGCCATCGCGGGCTGAAGATATACTTATCGTAGCCCCGGGACCGGGAGATATGGCTGAAATGGCCACCAGCGACGGCGAACCGGCGACCAACCACGAGCACGAGTTCGACATCCCGGAGAGACACCAAGGCAAGTCGCTCTCCGACATTCCGTACCTGGAGTGCACGCACCCGGAGTGCGACGAGATTGAGGAGGTGAAGGAGCCCAAGTACGAGGGGTCGCCCGTGTCACGCCCGCCGCAGTGGGACGACGACCGCTCCGGGTGGAAGTGAGCGCGGCGCAGGCCCGCGCCTTTTTGTTTGTGGTGCAGCAGTGACGCGGTGCGGCGCACGGCCGCGCACGGAGCGCTACGAGTAGCGGTGCGATCGCTCGCGCAACCCGCACGCGAGCGACCCGTGCGGACGAGGAGACCAGCCGCAGAGACGACCGATAGAATTGCAGTCACAATCGCGGAGCGGTGTTGAGAAGACAGCGTCGTTGTCATCGAGATAGGTGCGTAGACCGTCGGCACACGAGACCGAGTTAAGACGAGACGACGTTGAGACTTCGCAGTGACACAGTCAACATCGATGACGTGGAGCAGCAGGTGAAAGCCCCGTGGCGCTCGCGGTCGCTCAGCGGGATATCCTTCCGTGGGATGATAGGGCCACGCTGACCCGACCACGCAAGCGCGAGCGCCACGCCCCTTTCAGTCCACCCGCGCACTCGACACGCACAGCACGAAGCGCTCCGATGGAGCGGTCCAGCTCCCCGCGGCAACCCGCGCCGCGGGGAGTCCCAGCCAGCACCAGTTCTGCATGGCCGGGCGCAACACACCCCGGCGCTCACCGCGAACGCTAGCTGCCGCGGCGCTCGCGCTCCTATCGCGGCCGCCCCACTGCGCTCTCCCGGCCATTCCGGGCTGCCGTAGCGTCACGGCGCGTCTCACCGCACCGACCGCACGAGACGCGCCGCGTCGGGCGCGCGCCGCGCGCCCTGCCGGGCATATGGACGAGCGCCAGACGGGTATACCCCGCGCGTGTCGCTGCGCTTCCGCGAGGCCTCGTGACACTACCCCGCGTTCGGTCAACCGCCCGCACTCACGCGGGGTCCCTTCACGATGCCTTGCGGTTCTACTCTTCTTCGCGGGGGTTACCCGTCTGCGGGGGCGGCCGCGAAAACTGCGACGCGCGCCGCTATGGAGTGCAACCCACGGCCGCCGCGCCGGCGCGCGAGATGAACTGCCCGCGCCGGCGGCGGCGGCAAGCCCGGGTGGGCAGGAGTGACTCAGAACGATGTTTTGGAAATTCGACGTTACGGCGACGGTGAGCAGTGAAATCAACCAGCACGCGTTCGATGAACTTGCAGACACGGAGGTGCGGCCGACATTCCGATTCCAGCCAGGTGTGCCGTTCGGACTCGGTGGACTCGCAGACGACTTCACGCAGCGACTCGAAGACGTGGAACTCGGGCATTTCGAATCACCGTACTCGGACGTGGCAGTGGCGGTGTACATGTTCAAATCGGAATACAATCTTCCGATGAGTGACATGGCACGAACGCGAGCGCAAAGCATCGTCCACGAATCACGCAGTGAAGCCGGGCGGAATCTCGACAGCGACGTGTATTGCACCCTCCTCGCGTATGCAGTGGTGCACTCATTCTCGAAAGAATACGTGATTCAGCGTGGGATGACGCGTGAACTGACCGACACGTTGCGTGCCGGGACCGGAATGCTGGTGCGAGATATTATTCCAGCAATCGGGAAGAACGTCAGTGACGCAGCACGCGGCGCAGTGAACAGAGTTCGAGACACGGTGAGCATGATGACGGGTTTCGGAAGTCGGGCGAAACAGGCCAGTGACAAGGTTCGACGCGCACTCGAGCGTGGTCGGCTTGACACTCCGGAGCGTGATGAGACGGTTGTGTACCCTGCGGAGAACGCAATGGGTGGACCGGACGCTGATGAAACCCCGTACGGTGACAGTGAAGATGACGAGGTGTACGCGGCAGTGGGGCGTGAATAGATGAATCCACTCACCCCACTGGTGGCAGTGCTCGGTGTGCGTGGCACTGCACTGTTCATCCTCATCCTCCTATTCGGATTCTCGGTTCTCGAATCGCTCGACTAACACGACCGCGCTTTCTTTTTGCCTCGCAGTATCGCGCTGCTGAACCGCAGTGACCGCCAGTCCCGCACAGTCTGCTCGCCGCGCCCGAGCCGGTCGGTTCGGCGCGCCTGCGCGCCAACGCGATCGCGCGTTGCTCGCGCGCCGGTGCGCGCTGCGGTCCGGCAGGTCCTCGCGCTGAACGCCGTCGGCGATACCAGCATACGCACGACCACCTCCCGCCTAATTCGACGAGCAGAGCTCGTCGGACAAACGCGAACCGCACAAGCGCTGTGCGCTCACTTCGTTCGCTGAGCCGCCGCTGGCGGTTCCAGCATGACCACCAACACATACCGCAACAACATCCGCGGTCGCACGAGGCAAGCCTCGCGCGGTTCGCTCACCCGCGACCCGGACTCTGCGGAGTCCGGGCCCTATTTTCGCGGGGTTCGCCTCACCTCGTGCGACCGCGGTTGCCGGGGACGCTCCTCTGCTGAGGAGCGTTTACAATAAACTCGCGCCGCTCGACCCGGACTCTGCGGAGTCCGGGCTCTCTTTTCGAGCGGGCGCTCGCCCCCGGCAACAAACCGCAACCACAACAGCACCGCTCGCGCAGTCACGCGCAGCGGAGCTGCGCGACAACCACCGACCGCGCGTCGCCGTCGCGCGTAGTGCGCGCTCTCCTCCGTCGAGCGCTGATCTGCCTTCGGCAACACCAGCATTCCCACAACCACCTCCCGCCTGATCAGCGCCGCCGAGGCGGCGCGACGAACACCGACCGCGCGTGAGCAGAGCTCCGCGCGCTGTGCGCGGCAGGAGACCTGCCGCTGAGCCGCCTTCGGCGCAACAGCATACGTCATCACCTCCTCCCGCGGACCGCACGCCGTCAGGCGCGTGGCGGTTCGCTGACAGGGGAGGGTTGAGACCCAGCTCTGAGACCCCGTAATGGGTTCCGGTGCCCCTGCGGTGCTGTCCTCAGGGCACCTGCTCGCCGTCGCTCCCGTGCTGGTCGCTTTAGGCGAGCATCGCCTCCGCACAGCGGCGAGAAACCCTTACGGGGTCTCACCACCCTCTCCCCTGTTGCTCACACGCCCCAGCGCGCCTTCCTCAGAGTCCTTCCCGTCGCGGGCATCAAAGAGTGCCCCGCGACGGGGGCGGACGTGTTCTACAGATGTCTGTGAAACAGCACACTCAGACCGGTGGCACCGAGGACAAACAGCAGTACGCAGTTCGGATGTTCTACGAAGGCGCGTGGGTGACCCTTCACGAAAATATCTCACGACAACTGGCGTGCAACCTCCAGAAGCTCTACGGCAGTCTGTTGGAGGAAGTCGGATACGAACGAAACGCTACCATCCTCTCCGGAAACGTGCACGTTGACACGGTTGACGGACTCGGGTCTGACGGCCCGCATGTGTCTGACCAGCCTCTCATCGATGCTGTCGCAGACGCACTTGAGGCGGCTGACGAACTCCACGACAAGGACGTGTCCCTGTCGCTGTTCTGACGCAGCCGCCTCTCACCGGTTCTTCCTCGAGAACCTCGCCACACAACCACGAGATTCTCGAACATACACCGACCGCGCGTCGCCGTCGCGCGCAGTGCGCGAATCGGAGATTCGCTGAGCCGCCGCTGGCAGTCCCAGCATAACCACCACTCGCCCCCGCAACGGGTCGCAGGAACGGCAAGTGGGGAATCAGGCCGAGCGAAGACCGGGATCGACCTACTGGTGTGCGTGTTTTCCGCACCGGCGTTTCCATTCGGCGGAAGCCGGAGGAGTCTTGCTCACCGCGCTGACCCGCGCGAGCGCCGGTGCTCACGGACGTCGTTGCGTTCGCGGTGGCGCTCACCCGCGTCACCACGGTTCACTGGCGAGTCCGCCGTTTCCGCCGAAGCACTACGCTTGCGCTTCCGTGTCTCTCCCGAGACTACGCCACGACCCACCGCCAACCCGCGGCGGTGGGTTTCCGTTGCGTCAGCCGAGGCTGACGGACGGGTCGTTGCCTCGGCTACCGAGAGACGGTTCTCACCCAGGACTGGGCGCATTCCACCGCTCCCACCCGAACCCCGCGCCCCCGTTCCACGGACCGGGCTTTCGACGCCTTCCGGGGCGCTCAACCCGCGAGCGCCGCCGGTTCACGTACCTGGCTGCTGTGCTTCCGCGGTCGCAACCCGCGCGACCGCGGTTCTCGCACCTGCCAGCAGTGGCAGGTTTCGCGGATTTGGGGTCACCGGGGCATTCCTCCAGTGCTTCTCTCTTGCGCAGCGCCGCGCGCGCTTCCGCGAGGGTCACGCGCGGTCGCCGCGGTAGCGGCGACTTCCGTTGCGATCAGCGCCCCGCGACACCCCGCGTCGCGGGACGCGTGACGGACGGGGCACTGCTCTGCGGAGACGCCTCACACGGACACCTAACCCCACGCTCGCCTCTCCGCACAACACCGCAGGCGAGCGCGGGGCCCCTTCCGGTTGCGGCGCCGCAGGTTTCCCAGGGGTCTGCCAACCCCAATATACTCGGCACTTCCCGGTATGGGCTTTCGGTCGCCGCGAGTTTCCCCAGACTGCTCGCTCGCCTCTCCGCACAACACCGCAGGCGAGCGAGCTTGCCTGTTTGCCTTTCGCCTGCGCGTTGCGTCGCTAATCGGGCTTTCGGCGCTCCACCGCTTGGTGCCGCCGAGTGCTGCTCGCTGACAGCGAGCGTCTCGGCGACAGTCGCGCTGTTCACGACCCGATTCTCCGCGACGGACTATGCTCGGACTCGCCGCTTACGACGCCGACCCAGTCGGCATCGGCGGACCCTACCCGCGCCAACCCGCGGCGCGGGTCCCTTCCACACGATCCCAACTGCGTCTGCGTCGACGCAGACGATCACGTCGCGGCCGCCACGACCCCGCGACCCCGCGCCCCGAGGCCGGACCCACGACCCCGGACTTCCGTCGGCTTCCGGGGTATATCGGGCCCGGTCCGGGGTGACCGGGGTATATCGGGGTGTATCGGCGGCCCCGCCGTGACGAATAGCCCTACTCGGGAAGTGCCTCAAACAGGTGGGGTGAACTCGCGTCGAGCGAGTTCCCGCGCCGCGAGCGGCGCGGGGACAGCCGACCGCCCGCGGTGGGTAGGTCGGGTTGGCGCGAGTGAGCGTGAGTTGATTCCAATGCCTGTTACGAAATCCAGTTTCGCGTTCGGTGAGCAGTTCGTCAAACAAACGAAGTCGCGGAAGTACGAAGATAAGTCGTATTGGACGAACGGTGATGTCGTGGTGAGTGCGGGGCTCGCCGGGAAATGGAGTGAGGCGGTGCACCCGCGCACCCACGATGACTTCGAGAAAACAAACGAAATTCGATGGATGCCTACGCAGAACAAAGACGAGTGGGAGTGCGATGAGAGAGACGTGTGGGTGAACGTCGATGAGTTCCACGAGGAGGCAGCGCGACAGTTCATCGGCACTCTGCGGAACGTTGCGCCCAATGAGTGCAAGTGGGATTACGTGAGTTGTGGTCCTGACCTTCGATGCGCACCGGAGGTTGTGGAGTTTCTCAGTGATGAATTCACGGGATATTCCGACACGGAACGGACGTTCGGGCCGTTCCTCGATGATGACAACTCGGCTGTTCCCGATGAGCCGAGTGAGCGCGAAATCATCGTGATTCAGAAGGCTCTCAACGGCCTGGTGAAGCAGCAGGTCGGCGATGAAGACCCGAGTGTCCGGAAAGTGCTGCGCGTGGTTGAGGCGGTCATCGAGCGTGACGATGACGTCCGTGAGGTGCTCGCAGACGCACTTGCCCCCTTCGTGGACCACGAAGAGGTGTACGCGGTGGACACGTTCGGGAAGGTTCACCCGCAGTACGAACCGACAGAGGATGGCCGACGTGACGCAACCGCGAAGGCCATCAGCACCCTCGAGGGACTCAGTGAACAGGAAGCACGCAACCTGATGACCTGAGCGAGGCGCTTCTCACGTCTCTGTTCAACGTAACGGGTGGCAGGGGTGGGGTGACGCGGAGCGCGGCACGCATTTGTTTTCAGGTGCGTGTGTTGCTCACCGAGTCACCACCGCACAGTTTGCTCGCCGCGCCCGAGCCGGTTGGTTCGGCGCGCCTGCGCGCCAACGCGATCGCGCGTCGCCGTCGCGCGTCGGTGCGCGCTGCGGTCCGGCAGGTCCTCGCGCTGAGCCGCCTTCGGCGAGACCAACATACCCGTGAACACCTACCGCCTGATTCGACGAGCGGAGCTCGTCGGACACACACCAACCGCGCGTCGCCGTCGCGCGCAGTGCGCGAATCACAGATTCGCTGAACCGCCGCTGGCAGTCCCAGCATGATTCCCAATGAGTCCCGCACCAGCAACCGCTCCCGTCCAGAGGGTTCCCGACGTGGTGGGAGGTGAGACACCCCCTCAGTGCCATCAGCGGTTTTCAGTATTGCACTCGCCATCTCTCAGGGAGCACCTTGCCGGGGGTGCTGTTGTGAGCGCGCCCGTCGCACAACCGGGAGAGAACCGAGGTTGCGTGTCCGACCAGTCAGCGGACACGCCATTGTACACTGGAGAGTCGCTACGAGGATAACCGTCCCGCACCCGCCCTTCCAGTGCTACCCGCACTGCAACCGCCGCGCGCTGGCTGGCGAGTGTCGCACTGCGCTCGGTCACTTCTCTCCCGCACCGCCAGACCGAGGCGCACGCGTTGCTCGCGCGCGCTTTCTTGGATGGAGAAGTGACCGACGGAACGGATATTCCCCGTAGCGACTCGGAAACCAGGTACAATGTCCGCTGACTGGTACGGAACGACGGACCTCGGCCCCTGCCCGGTTAAAGGGTGCGACGGAACGCGGCAGAAACACAACAGCACGGATACCCCGGCAGACTGCTCCACTGAGAGTTGTACGGGCGAGTGCGGATACGTGAAAACCATCGATGGCAGAGTTCGAGGGGGTGTCTCTCCAACCGACCCACCACGTCGGGAACCACCCGAGGACTGGGAGCCTGACGACGAGTGAGGACGCGCCCTCACTCGTGTCCAGACCCGCACCGCAACCGCTACCGTACCGTCACGATCTCGCGCAGGAAACCTGCGCGACGAACACCGACCGCGCGTCGCCGTCGCGCGCAGTGCGCGCTGCGGTCCCGTAGGTCCTCGCGCTGATCTGCCTTCGGCGAAACAGCATACCCGTGAACACCTACCGCCTGATTCGACGAGCGGAGCTCGTCGTACACACACCGACCGCGCGTTGCCGTCGCGCGCTGGTTGCGACATCCGTCGCACAACCCTCGTCATAACCGCACCCAGCTCCCGCCTAATCAGCGCCGCCAAGGCGGCGCGACGAACACCAACCGCGCGTGAGCAAAGCTCCGCGCGCTGTGCGCGAATCGGAGATTCGCTGAGCCGCCGCTGGCAGTCCCAACATGACCACCAGTGAGCCCGGCAACCGCGAGCGGCGCCCGCGGCCGCGTCCCGCCGGAGCGCGTGCCGCTGACGCACTCCTGGCCATTCCGGGCGGGCCGACCACGACCCCGCGCTCAACCCGCGAGCACGGGGTGTACCGGTCGGCCTTCGGGCGCACGCCGTGCGCCCTGCCGGGCTTATGGTCGGCGTCCAGCCTTAAACCCCGTTACGGTTGCGTCGCACCACGACCCACCACGACCGCCCGACCCACGACCCCGCGCCCCCGCGACCGCTCGCGTCGTCGCGGATATCCCCCGCGACCCCACAAGGGGGTATACCGGAGGTATCACGCGACGACCGCGGCGGTATATCGGGGGTTATCGGGGCGTATCGGGCCGTGCGGCATATCGGTGGGTGTACCGGATGCGACGGACTCGAGGTCGCACCCGCGACCCCGGACTTCCGTTGGCTTCCGGGGTATACCGGAGTGCGACCTCGCTCGCCGCGCTGCGGCGACGCTAAGGGGTTTAAGGCTGCGCTTTACGCGCTCCACGCGGCCGCGCGCCCCTTTCGACGTACACGACGGCGCCGCCGCGCCCTAGGGAAACCGAAGGGCGCGGCGGACGCCCTTGAGGAGTTCAACAATGAGTGTGAAACAATCTCTTGGACTGGTGAAACGCGTTGCACAAGGCATCGAACGACTCGTCACGGGGAACGTGGTTGACCTCGATTTCGACGACCGTGAACTGTTCTACAGGATGGTTGAAGTGGCTTCCGAGAAGCCAGGTTGCGATGACCGCCCGGGGCTTCAGAAAGAGCGCATGTACGAACTTGAACGTGAAATGTTCAGTGAAGGGCGTAACCCGGATGTGTGCACGCTTATTCGTGCCGGGTTCACTGAAACTCGGCAGGAGTACGCCGAAGACGACACGGTGCTCATCACCGAGACCGGGATGGAATTCTACGAAGAGAACCGCGACGAATTCCGTATCATCCGCGACTAACCCCCTCTTCAACCTTCAATTCACTATGAAATCCAACGTTACCCCATTCGGCGCTCCCGACCTGTACGACGACCTCGAGCAAGAAGTTGCCAGCATGCTCGTTGCTGGTCTTGATACGGTGAGCGATGATGTCATCGTCAGCAAGGTGTTGCACGAGACGAACCCGGACGACCGAGACGGGCGTGAACGCGTCATCTTCGTGTTCACGGCGCATCGAGGCGAGTCGATTAGCAGCGAGCGGGATGCGATTGAAGCGCTTTCTGACGAGTTCAGCCACGACACGCGGTTCACGACGTGGATGCGCGGCGGGACGTACGCCCTCGGCGTGTTCGCGTAACGCCCCGCCCCGCCCCGCCCCGCCCCGCTCGACACCGCTTAATCACGCGCCCGATGGGCGCGACGATCAACCGCGCGTAAATCGCACGTCGATAGCGCGTGAGCGACCCCAACACTGCCGGGGTCCCTCACGCTGCACCGCCGTTGGCGGGCCCAGCATGATTCCATCTGACTACTACTGCTATCGGCACTGCATCTCCTTGGAACAGACAGGCGGCGTCGCACCGGGACTCCACCGACCGCCCTGCCGTTGCCGTGCGCCGCCACAACTTTCGCTCACGAACCGGGCACCCACGCACCGTGGGTGCCACTCAGCGCAGCCCCGTGCGCCGCCGGGCCGCGAAGGCGCGCTGCCTCGGCGTGGCGGGGCTGCGTGCCAGGTGTACTAAGGAGTGATACCGCCCTTCAGGGCACCCTCTCCACAGTGGGCGGTTTTCTTGTCGAGTCTCTGTTTGGGTGGGAGTACCTATATAAAAGTTAGTTGGTAATACTATCATGAACGGAGGTGAACAGCATCGACAACCACGACACTGTCCGGCGATTCACAATCAACGAGGACATCATCGACGCTCTCCTCATCCACGGGAGAGCATCCGCCCGCATCGAGTTCGACAACCGCACAGAATTCGTCGAACTTGTCCTCACCGACGACCAAAACGCCGCCATGAACGCAATTTACCGTGACCGCTAACCCAGCGGTCACACTTTCTTTTCTTTCTTCTCTTCTCACCGAATTTCGCTTTCAGATTCGCGTGTGTGTCATCCCCTCCAGCGGCGACCGACTCCTCCCTGCACCACCGTCGTTCGCCGCCCTACACGCACCGCTGCCGTGACCAGCGTGGCACTCCCCCCTTCGATGCCGAGAACCGCTCCGGGAACCGCGCCTGAGCACACCAGCCGCGGCCCGCTCTCCACCAACGCCACCATCAGATACCCACTATCGGCGCGCTTCCGCGAAGCCGTTCTCAGCCCGACATACTCATCGCTGCTCGACGCACACTGATCTGCTCGCCAGTCGCCTCGGGGACGAGCCGACTGGCTGCGCAACGACGCGATCGCGCGTCGCCGTCGCGCGCCGATAGCGGATCATCGCGTGTCCAGTAGGTCCCCCGAGATCCTGGACCGCCGTTGGCGATCCAGCATGGCCACAAATCGAGACCACGATCCCGATTTGCTGAGTAACGCACATACACACCGGCCCCGGGTGACCGGCCGACGCCCCACGCCGACGCGGGGTCGCGCCCACCCACACGCGACCCCGCGGGTAATCGGGACGTCGGCCACGCCCGGGGCACTCCCAACCTCATACCTCCATGCGTGCATCCGTGACTGCATCCGCAGACCGCGCCGACACTCTCAGCACACCCAGCCTCTCGTAACACTGGGCCTGAACCGCGGAGACACCTACCTCACCGCTGAAGCAGCCTAACCGCAGTGCTATTCCTGGAGTCTAACCGCAGCGGAGAAGACACCAACCGCGGGAGAAGCCCGTCGCGCGCCCCAACCCGCGGTGCGCGCGCCGCCCTTCATCCACCCAGACAGCAACCGCCCGTCGTCGCGCGCAACTGAAACGCCCGCGACGACGGGGCGGCGGAGCCCCGGAGACCCAGCACTGAACAGCAGGGTCACGGCGGGTGAACGGAGTGAAAACTTACTATGTCCGAACTTAACGTCCACATCGAGATTCCGGTACGGCTTGACGACGAAGAGAACCGCGCTCAGACCGACGACGGTGAACGACTCACCGACGTGGAAGTTGCCGCTGGCGTGATGGCGGAAATCCCAGCCGCCATCCGTGAGAACATCTCCAACATCTGCACGGGGATGAACTCCTACTTCACGTACGGCCTTCTCGACCTCGCGGAGGCTGGCAGTGACCTCGTTCCTGAACAGGACGAAGACAGCGACGTGCAGGGCGTGACGCCGTTCTACACCAACTGGAAGCAGTTCCTCGACGACGACGGTGTGGAAAGCAACCGTGAGGCTCGCTTCGCGGCGTGGGAGTGGGCACGCAAGCAACTGTACGTCGAACCGTTCGACGACTACTACGAGAGCACCGTTGACCTCGTCATCGTCGCCAACTTCGGCGCAGACCGAGGTGAAACCATCATCAAACACGCCCAGAGCGAGGGCATCCCGACGATGGAAGTGAAGGTGACCGACCTCGCAGACAAGGAGAAGGTGTTCGGCGAGGAACCCTCCGAGGAAGATGTCGAGCCCGACGGGGCCGAAGACATGGAGGAAGAACGTGAGGCGCCCGACGAGGACGAGGTGCCCGCGGACGCCGAAGCCGTGAAAGAGAACCTGCCTGTCGCCGGCGACTAAGCACAGCCCGGCCGCTCGCTGCTCTCTTTTTTGCCGTAGTCCGCCCAACACCCCGACGACCAGCGCGCTGATGCGCGCTGGCTTTCGCCGTCGACGCGATCGCGCGTCGCCGTCGCGCGCCAGTGCGCGCTCCGGGGTCCCCCGGAGCGCTGAGCTGCCTTCGGCGACACCAACATCCCCGCGAACAGCTTCCGCCTGGTATCGACGAGCGGAGCTCGTCGTGCGAACACCGACCGCGCGTCTCTCGCGCGCTGTGCGCGAATCGGAGATTCGCTGAGCCGCCGCTGGCGGTTCAAGCATGACCACCAATACGGGCCGCTACCCGCGACCGCACCGCTGCGGCCCGCGTCGCGCGCCGTCGTTGGGGGCTGCGCCCTGCGGCACTCCTGGCCATTCCGGGCTGCCGTAGCGACGCGGCGCGTCTCACCGCACCGACCGCACGAGACGCGCCGCGTCGGGCGCGCGCTGCGCGCCCTGCCGGGCCTATGGTCGGCCGCCAGACCCGTAATGCCCACTGCGTGTCGCTGCGCTTCCGCGAGGCCTCGTGACACTACCCCGCGTTCGGTCAACCGCCCGCACTCACGCGGGGCCCCTTCACGATGCCTTGCGGTTCTACTCTTCTTCGCGGGGCTTACGGGTCTGCGGTTGCAGCCCCGCGCCTTTGGGCGCGCGCCGCTGGATGACTAGGGAGTGTCACTCGCCGCGCCGCCGCGCGAGGTGAACTGCCCGCGGCGGCGCGGGCGAGGAGCGAACTATGTCTCGATACGAGTGTAAAAACGGTCACATTGTCGGTCGTACCGATTTGGAACCAGCAAGCGGCACTCCGGACCCGGTCGGCGGGACGTGCCCGGAATGCGGTGAGCGAGCAAGTGTCGTTCACGAGGGTCGGAGGTAATCACAAATGAGCGTTCTTAACGTTACCATCACGGAGTCGGGCGAAGACCCGTGCGAAGACGGTGAGCATGACTGGTGCAAGACAGGGACTGGTGGATGTCGGTGCGTGAAGCCCGGCTGCAAGAGCATCCGCGCGTAACTACCTATAATGTACCCGTACGTGATTCAGTCTGTCATCGAGTACGTCGGTATCCGACGCACGCTCGCCGTGGTCGGGGTTGTTGAATTCGTGTTAGTAGCGACTGGCGTAGAGTTGAGTAATTTCGTTACTGGCTGTCTCATGTTGCTCGGGATGATAGACCCGCTTTCGCGGTGGGCGGCAATTGTTGAACGGGTTGTCCCTGTGCTCGTCAGTGACGAGTACAGCGGTGCATCGGCTAACAATTAAACAATTCAAACCACAAGGATTTCACCAATGAACCTACATTTCGAACTCGGCGGTCTCGACTGGAGTGGAACCGGCGCTCGCGCACTTGAACCGAACCTCGACATGTTCCCGTCAGATACGCATGAAGCGTACACAGACCTGTACGCGAAAGCAGTTGAAAGTCTTCCTGCACTTCTTGAAAACGCGTACGCAGCACTGTGGGTGCACGTCGCACGCCACGACCTTCTCGTGTACAGCGTTGCAGATGCAGGACATCGATTCCCCGTTGACCAGGCGAACGCTGGCGTGGACGTGGTGCTACTGAACAGTAACGAAATTGTCGCGCACGACCAGGCAGTCAGCATCGAAACAGCGGCAGAAGCACTGTTCGATTTCACGATGTACGCGTCTCGGAAAGAACTCGCGCCGCGCGAGTCATCACTCAGCAGTGATAGCCTCGGCGCCGTGAACGGTGACCCGCTGTCAGTCACCATCACTGACCGGACGCTCATCGCGCCACACATCTCAGTCGAGCCAGAGTCACTCGTCACCGACGAAGGGCGCAAAGCACGGTGGGTTATCGACCAGCCGGAACGTCCAGATTTCCCGCATCGTGACCTACTCGTGCTCCCCGGGCCGTACTGGCATCCGCGCGATGACCAGTACACCGAGGACGTAACGGACGCTGAGAAGCGCCGCGTCGTCGAGGCGTTGTGCACGCACGCTGGTGACGACTCAAGTCGCACCAACATCCGCGTCGCGTCTCAGACGAACGCGGACTAATCACGCCGCCTCGCGGCGGCGACACACACCCGCGAGCGCGCGCATCGGCCAACACCACCTTCTCCCACCAACGCCGCACACGAGCCGATGCGCGCGCCGCGCAGTGCGCGCTCTCGACGTCTTCGCGTGTCCCGTAGGTCCCCCGAGACCGAGAGCGCTGAACGCCGTCGGCGAACCCGGCATGACCACACCCAGCTCCCGCCTAATCAGCGCCGCCAAGGCGGCGCGACGAACACCAACCGCGCGTGAGCAAAGCTCCGCGCGCTGTGCGCGGCAGGAAACCTGCCGCTGGTCCGCCTTCGGCGCAACAGCATACGTTATCACCTCCATGACCGCGCTCGGCGCGCTCGAGATTACCACGGCCGCGCGCCGCTGACGCACTCCTGGCCATTCCGGGCTGCCGGGCGACCACCACGACCCCGCGCTCAACCCGCGAGCGCGGGGTATATCGGAGGCCGCCGGGCACAGGGGCGCGCCGCGCCCCCTGCCGGGCTTATGGTCGGCGTCCAGCCTTAAACCCCGTTACGGTTGCGTCGCACCACGACCCACCGCGACCACCACGACCCCACGACCCCGCGACCCCACGACCACACGGCAGCGAGCGGGATAATCGGGGCCCACGACCCCTCAAGGGGGTATATCGGACCCCGTTATCACCGTCGCTGCCGGAGGTATACCGGGGTGTACCGGGGTATACCGGGGTATAACGGTGGCATATCGGTGGGTATACCGGATGCGACGGACTCGAGGTCGCACCCGCGACCCCGGACTTCCGTTGGCTTCCGGGGTATACCGGAGTACGACCTCGCTCGCCGCGCTGCGGCGACGCTAAGAGGTTTAAGGCTGCGCTCTGCGCGGCCGGTACTTCTCGCGCGCGCCTCGTTCTGAGTGACAGCGCTCGCCGCGCCGCCGCGCCGCGGGGCAATGCCCGCGGCGGCGCGGGCGAGGAGCGAACGATGTCTCAGAACAAACAGCAGTTGGTTGAAGCACAGAGCGAAAACGAGCAGAGCGGCGTCGAAGAGCCGGATGTGCGGTGTGGTGTCGAAATCACGAACGACATCAAGCAAGGACGCGGTATCAAGCCAAGTATTCAGCGGCTGATTCCGGTGCCAGAGCAGACGCTTCTGATGGGGAGTGCAGATGATGAAACTCCTGTGATGCTGTTCATTGAGGATGCATGGCCGGCGTCGAGTTGGCAGAATCGGACGGCGACGCAGACGGCGGTTGAACTGAACGATGTGACGGACATCCTGGTGACCGTGCACATTCGGCCGCTCAGCGGTGGTGCACTTCCGATGATGAGTGATGGATACGATATTCAGGATGACGATGATGCAGTGCGCATCAAGTGCATCAACGCAGGGTGTCTGTTCGGTGCGGACGGTGCGAACCAGCACCCGGACGTGCCGAGTGACGCGACGTGGAGAGTCGAAGAATAACACGAGACGGACTCGAGTTATTTCTCACCGAAACGAACATCATCGACTAATCGCGGCTCCCTTCACTTCACCTATGAGTTCCACACAGTACACGGCAGTTGAAGAGACGTGGCGCACTGTTCCTCGGTCTGAACCACCGCAGCACGTTCCCGACATACCCGACGACACCTTCGTGCACGTCGCGTGGCAGACTGCTGCTGCTTCACGCGTTCGCACTGTGTACCGAACGGCTGACAGCAGTCGCGCGTGGGTGGTGCGGGTCGTTGCTGGTGACTACGAAGAACTCACACAGTTCTTCGGCGAGAATGCTGTCGAACGCGCTGTAGAACACGCCGACCCGACCACGGAGTAGGCCTGGTCGGCACAGCGCGTCGCCAGCACGACACCGCACCGCCTAGTTTGCTCGCCGCGCCCGAGCCGGTCGGTTCGGCGCGCCTGCGCGACGACACGATCGCGCGTCACCGTCGCGCGCCGGTGCGCGCTGCGGTCCAGCAGGTCCTCGCGCTGAGCCGCCTTCGGCGCAACAGCATACGTCACCACCTCCATGACAGCACCGGACCCGCGACAGCAACGCGGTCGGGCGAGGCAAGCCTCGCGCGGTTCGCTCACCCGCGACCCGGACTCTGCGGAGTCCGGGCCCTATTTTCGCGGGATTCGCCTCACCTCGCCCGACCGCGGTTACCGAGGGGCGCTCCTCTGCTGAGGAGCGTTCAGTCTGAACTCGCACCCGCTCGACCCGGTCTCTGCGGAGACCGGGCACTATTTTCGAGCGGGATGCTCGCCCCCGGTAACACATCGCACTGCCACCACTACTGCTCGCCATCTCGACGAGCAGAGCTCGTCGGACACACACCAACCGCACAAGCGCTGTGCGCTCACTTCGTTCGCTGAACGCCGTCGGCGATACCAGCATCACCACATCCCCTGCATCAGCCACGCGACGATGCGCTACGACGCGACGTCCAACGTCGCGTCAAGCGGTCCACTCCCGCGCAACCCGCACGCGGGAGTCCCTGATCACACCGATAGTCCACCACACCAGCAGTCATCAGTCCGGTCACAGCACCTGTGCGGGGCGCGCCGCCCACCGCGGGCAGCCACAGGTCTCGCCGCCCAACTAATCCCAGCGACGCGGCGCGCCCCGCACCAACACCCCGCGCCGCCGCGCCGCGGGGAAATGCCCGCGGCGGCGCGGGAGGAGTGACCACAGATGACACAGCAACAGCAACACCGCGGCACGCAGGACGCACAGCCCACCACTACTGCTGACCTCACGCTCGACACTTCAACTGGACTTTCCACCGACGACCTCATCTCCTACATCAGCGACATCATCGCTGACTCTCCCGCACTCTTCTACAACAACGCTTTCATCCGGCTGTTCACCAGCAACGACGAACTCGGATTCCGTGTCGTTCACTCGCCAGACGACGCAGACGCATTCATCAACGGGCGCTACTACGACAGCACATTCGACGAGTGGCGCGTCCGCGTGAACACTCCCGAAAAGGTTCAGAACGGGAGTTACACGCACTGCACGTCATTCATCAAGCAGACCGACATCGAACACGGTCATTTCATGGCGTTCGACTGGCCAGGAAAGCACGACAACAACAGCGATTACGGCAACTACGATAGTTGCCACGGCGAACGCGGCTATTGGCGTGCTGACGCCACGCCCGACAACGTCGCCGCCATCATCCTCTCCGCGTTCAACCACGGCCACAACGTCGTCGCAGACATCAATCTGCTCGCCACACTGCTCGAAGCACCAATCGTCACGCACGGTATCAACGACCCAACCGATGCCAGCGACGCGTCGAGTGACTCGACGCGTAGCGGGCACAGCAAAGGCGGCGGCATCACCAACGTTGATGGCGAGTACCATTGTCCCGCTGAGAACTGCGCCTACACAGGCGAGTTCAAGGAAGTCCGGTCGCACATCGGCGGGAAATGCAACGGTAACGACGATTCGCACCGACACCTCGACTTCCGACTGTAACCCGCACACACCCACTTCACCACTATGCCCAACAAACGGCCTTTCATCGGCGCGTACCACGACGGTCGCTACACACAGCGCGGCCTGCTACTCGACGACGGCCGCGTTCGCGTCAATGCGAACGGCGGCCCTGACGACACGATCACCGTGTCGCGTGACCAGTGGCTCGACTGGTTCGGCAGCGCAGTTGCACGTGACCGGCACTGCAACGGTGAGCGCGGCCGACAGCTCTACCGCCTATTCCAGCAGAACCGCCTCACCTCGCAACCACAGTGCAGCAACGACGACTGCCAGCAGTACCTCACACCGCTCGAAGTCGGGTACTCCCACCGCAGCACGCACGCTGACCCAGCGACCGACGAGTACTACTGTCGCTCCTGTCTCAGCGTGCAGTACGGACTCTTCGACGTGCAACCGTGGGACGACCCGTACGACATCTTCGCCGAAGTGCGCGACGCGGAAGGTCCCGCACTTGACTCTTTCAACGATCCTGACGGCGTGCTCGCTGCTGTCGAAACTCCTGCCGACCTCACCGCTGACACAGCAACCGCTGATTAACGCACTCCTTGTGATACCGCCACAGCACCACACCGCGGCGCCGCGCGCGACAACCCGCGTCGCGCGCGGCTCACAGGACACCGCTCCGCCGCGCCCTAGGGGACACGCAGGGCGCGGCGGAGGCAGACCGCGCACAAATCCACATCGGAGTGATTTCAACAATGTACAAGACACGCAGCGAGCGACGCGTCTTCAAGCGCAGCGCCGGTAACCGACAAGTCGAACAGACCTCGTGGCGGCACGAGGACAACCGCAACCGCGTCGTCAGCACGTTCCTACACAAGAAGTGGAACAACGCTGACCACCCCCGCGACGACCCTGGCTTCTCATTCCTCGAAGACTGGGGTGCAACCGGGCGCTGGGCACCTGACAACGCTGACGAATGGGAGACGTTCCAGAAGACGAACTACCTCAGCACCGAGCAGTACGCTAAGCGCAGCCACCGCCGATTCATCCTCGCACTCCGCAACGAATACCCCGAAAAGTACGACCACGACCTCTGCCCGCCGCGTGACGGCCCGGACATCCGCGACGCTGAAGCGGTCGCGGCATTCCTCGCTACGCCGTTCACAGCACGTCTTCCGAAGGACAGCCAGGACGGGTTCCAGCATCAGGGGCGCTACGAGGACTGTGACACATGCAACGGGAAAGGCCGTGTTGTCGTTCCCGAAGAAGAACTCGACACTTGCGACGCTGACCACCACGGCGACCACGACGCCTGCTCGTGCGATGTGAACCCTGACATGCTGGAAACGCGGCCATGCGACGACTGCAACGGCGACGGTGAAAACTACTCACCGTACTTCACGCGGTCGTTCGCACCCATTCTTCAGCCTGCACAGCACCGCATCGACGCGCTCGTCGAAGCCGACACTGACCAGCAACTCCTCAACGCTGGCATCGACCTTGCCGACCTCAACGTCGCTCTCGACGACGCATTCGACCCCGTCACCGTCACCGACGGTGACATCCGCGGGCTTGACGCCGCTATCAGCAACATCACCTCACCGCGTGACATCCCCGACGAAATCGAACAGGCGCTCGCAATCCCCGACACGAACATCCTGCAACTCATCCAGGTCGGCATCGATATGAGCGTGAAACGCGGTGACACCGAGCAGCCTGACCATCAATTCGTCCGCGAGATGTTCGACCTCGCCAACCACACCGAACACGACGACCTCATCGACCGCATCGTCGAACACATGGAGCCACTCCTGCCAGACGCCGACCACCTCGCTGTCACGCCCGACGGCGAGGCATTCCACCCGACCGATTCGGACGCAATCGAGCAATCCCGCCAGGAACTCACTGCCACTCTCTAACCCACCAGTCATCCACGACCACTCCACTCGCTGCCTCGAAATCCACTCCCGCTGACGTCTCTGCTCTCCCCTCGCATCGGTCATCATGACCGCTCCGTCCGGCACTGCGGCGCGTTGGCGCCGCGCCGGAGGGAGAAACGGCGGCGCGGCGCCCATCCACCCAGTACGGGTGACAGGCAGCGCGTCGTAAAACACTCCGATTTCCGAGAGACATCGTATCACTCCTCTCCCGTCGCCCCGAACAGCCAGTCAACTATCCAGAACACTCACGCTCACACTCCTCGCCCCGCCAAGCGACACTTTCGCCTGCGCTGGTCACCCTCGCCGTGACCGGCGCTTTTCTTTTTGCTTCGCTCACCCCACAACCGCGCCGCCCAGTTTGCTCGGCGCGCCCGAGCCGGTCGGTTCGGCGCACCTGCGCGACGACACGATCGCGCGTCGCCGTCGCGCGCCAGTGCGCGCTCCGGGGTCCCCCGGAGCGCTGAGCTGCCTTCGGCGACACCAACATCACTCCATCCTCTGCACCACCCAGCACACCCCGCGCACGGCGGGGTGTGCAACAAACACGAACCGCGCGACTCGACGCGCGCCACCCGCCGAACGCCGTTAGCGAACAACACCATCACCTCATCACCGCTCAACCACGGTCGCGGCACCCACGCCCCCGCGCCCCGGGACTTCCAGTGGCTTCCCGGGGTAACCGGGGGTTATCGGGCACCGCGACCGACACACCAACACGTCCCGCTCGAGATTACCACGCCGCACTTCACTGCGCTTCATCCCATTCCTGCTTTCAGCCTCGGCGCACCCACGACCCCCCACGACCACAAGGGTATATCGGGGGGCTTACCGGGTGCACCTCGGGGCCGACCGTCGGTCGGCCCTGCGCGCCGTAGGCGCGTTCCTGCGCGGGCTTCTGGCTCAGCGCCCGCATTAAGCGACTTTTTGGTTGCGATCGCACCACGACCCACCACGACCCCCACGACCCCTCAAGGGGGTATACCGGGGGCATATCGGTGGGTGTATCGGAGCGACGGACGCAAAAAGTGCTTAAAGCGGCGTTGCAGTGCGGCGGTCTTCTCGCGCGGCACTCCCCTTCGACACCCAACTCACCACCCGACTCGCGGCGCGACAAGCATCCAACGGCGCGGTGACCACTGCCGCTCTTCCCATTCCGGGCGGTCTGGCGACCCACGCCCCCACGCCCCGGACCCCCGACCCCCACTTCGGGGGGTATACCGGGTCCGGGGTTATCGGGGGTGATCGGGCCAGTCAGACGTCGCGCCTCTCCACACCGCGAGGCGCGACGGCGCTTGCAATGCCGCGCGCCTGCCGGGCCTTCTGGCTCGCGGCCAGACCCGTAATGGCTAACCCCGTCGCTGCGCTTCCACGCTGCTCTGGATCCTCCCCCACGCGCGCTCAACCCGCAAGCGCCCGCGGGGCCCCATCCAGAGCTTTCCGCGGTTCTACTACTACACGGGGATAGCCTTACGGGTCTGCGGGTCACCGCACCGTGGTCATGTCGCGCCGCTTCCCCTTCGACAACCAACAGCGAACCGCACGCGCGAGCGCGGAGCGCGCGGAGGGCGCGACGAAGCGCGCTCCGCGCCGCACGCGGCGGCAGCGGCGGTGGTCAGTTCCGTCGTTGTGTGAGGCAAGCGGGGGCGTGAGTGTTCCAACAATGACTGTTCGTGAAATCGGCATCTCGACGGACGAATCGGAGAAGAAAGCAGACGAAGCGTTCCAGGGCAACGAACTCGAAAAACCGTTCCCGCTCCTGAAGCCAGGTCGGGCTCTCATCGACCTCGAAACGTCGTCTCTCATCGAATTCTTCCACGCTCCGGAAGGCGGCACGCGGCCGATGGCTGGCTTCAATCAGTATGACCCTGAGATGGGATTCGGTGAAGGACACGTTATCGCCCAGAAGTGGGTCGGTTACCGTGCTGTGGACTGTCCGCGTCCGAATCCGAACGGGGAAATCCCGGTTCTGAACAATCGCCCTGAGCAGCACGAACTCACGTACAAGAGCCCGGACGCGTTCCGGGAAGACGTGATTCAGCGTGAAGGGCGTCGCCCGCTCGTTCTCGTTGAACGTCCCGCAGTGGCCTACGAGGAAGCAGTGCTCGGTGAAACGTTCGAAGTGCTGGGCTGGTACCGGCCGTGGGCGGACAAGGAGTCAGGTGAGCGTCTCGCGCCGGTCGCTGAGATGACCGACGAGTTCGAAGGTCTCGGTGGTGACAGTGACCTGAAACAGGTCAAGCGTGATGAACAATTCCTGTCGTTCGATGGGCTGAATGCGGAAGCCAACTGGGAAGACGTGGATGACCCTGACGCGGTGAACGTGATGTTCACCGTGAGTGGGACTGAAATCGAGGCACACGTCGTGAGCGCGGAAACCGAACAGGACATTCACCTGTTCGATTCCACGGTTCATCAGAAATACAACAAGCGCGACATCAAGGTGCACAGTCCGTACGAGGCGAAAGACCTCATCAAGCAGGGTCGTGACTCAGACGCGGAGTACGACGACCTGGGCTGGGAACGTGCGCACCCGACGTGGAACGCGGAACACGAGGTGTGGGAGATTGACGGTGACGTGGAGACAGTGCAGTACGCCATCGCGCACTTCGCGGCGCATGGCTTCCCCGTGACTCTCAGCGGCGCGGAAGCCGAGCGGATTGCAACGGACGTGTACACCTACATCGAAGACGACACACTCGGTGAGACAGGCCTTGAGGCGGATGAGTCGCTCAGTGCGTTCGAGACGGTTGGTGGCGTTGACAGTGACCTTGACCTCGAGACGATGACCTACGAGGGCGTGACGCCCCGAGCAAGCATTCAGACAGTGAACGCGGATGGTGACCTACTCGCGTTCGATAACACGCTCAACGAGGACAACAACGGGCGAATTATCGGACTCGGTGAGGTCACTGTCCCACCACGCGTCAAGGAGCAATGGCAGGTTGCCACGAAAGTCAGCGATGACTCACTCCACGAGTGGTACGCTCCTCGAACCGGGGCACGCATCAAGGTGAAACCAATCACCAACGACGACGTGGAACACACGGTGTGGGGCGGCCCGGTGGAGGTTGAACGCGACGGTGAAACCGTTCGCGGCGAGTACGGTATCGTAGTTGATGACAGCAGTGCCGAGGAAGAACTGGTTGCGTGCCTGGCCGACGAGGAAGCAACGCTCAACACGGTCATCACCCACATGCAGGCGCTCGCCTAACTGAACCCCCAGTCCTCTTTTTTGCTTCACTCCACTCGGTCTCTTCTCGCACTCACACGCTGCATCGACGCCACACAGTTTGCTCGCCGCGCCCGAGCCGGTCGGTTCGGCGCGCCTGCGCGCCAACGCGATCGCGCGTCGCCGTCGCGCGCCAGTGCGCGCTGCGGTCCGGCAGGTCCTCTCGCTGAACCGCCGTTGGCGGTTCCTACACACCCACCAGTGAGTACCGCTCCCGGGTCGCGCGTCCGCTGCGCGCCTTCAATCAACCGCAACAGCACTCAGGCGCGCAACTTCCTCGCGCGTCATTCTCAGCACCGCCACGGGCGCCAGCCCAACCAGCGGCGCGATTGCGGTCCCGGCAACAAGGACTTCCGCACCGACCCCACGACCCCACAAGGGGGTATACCGGAGGCCGGTGCGGAATCCGTCGCCGGAACACGGTTCCTGCGCTCCTCACCGTCGCTCGCGTAGCCTGCGTTGCCAGCCCACCCGGATTCACACACCGCGTGAATCCGAGCGCGCTGGCTGTCCTCGGATGACGCGATCGACGCCGCGGTGTCTCGGCAATCGACCGCGGGCTGGCGCCCGAAGATTAAGGTAGCCCCTTCGGGGCGTGAGTGTTCCATGTCAAGTGCAAACCGCAGTACCGACAGTTGCATCGCTAACCAACTCAGCATCGAAGTCATCCTCGAGGCGCTCCCAGCATGGGATGTCGCGTACTCGAAGCACCCGTTGAAACAACGTGAACGCATCACGTTCACCGCAGACATCGGCGTCCTCGAACACAGCGTCGAAGTCGTTCCTCGATTCAACGCTCCGACCGGGAAGCAAGATGGGTGGCGGGTGCAGTGGCACACAGAAGCGTACGATGACGCTAAAATCATCGAGCGACGTCTTCTCTCACTCGACGACGCACTCCAGGCGGCGCGCGACCAGATGGCGCATCTCGAAGAATAACGCCCGTCGTGACGGTTTCTTTTTTGGCATGCACCCCTCGCGCTTGACTTTCTGTCTGATTCGACGAGCAGAGCTCGTCGTACGAACACCGACCGCGCGTCGCCGTCGCGCGCTGTGCGCGAATCACAGATTCGCTGAGCCGCCGCTGGCAGGTCGAACATGACCACCAACACGGACCGCTGACCGCAACTGCACCGCTCGATAACCAACACGTCGCGCGCTGAGCTGTCCACGCCGCGCGCCGTTGCGCTTCATCCCATTCCGGGCTCCCACGGGCGAGTGAGACGCGACCCACCCACGGCACAGCAACGGTCGCGTCTCACTCGGGCCGCGCGCGGCGCGGCCGTGCCGGGCATTCTGGCTCAGCGCCCGCATTAAGCGAAGTTTCGCGTCGCTGCGCTTCCAGCCTGCTCACCTCTGACAGCGCGTCGCGCACGCGGTTCGCGCGCACGGATTCCGCGGTGAGCTTTCCGCGGTGCTACCTACAGGCGCGAAAACTTACTTAAAGCGGCACTCTGCGCGGCGGTACTGCTTGCGCGCTCCTCCTCTGCTCTCTGCGCGCGAGGCGGGCGCGCTGAGGCCCGATAAAGCGCGCCCGCCCCACGCGGCGACACAGCGGGAGCGTGAGTGTTCAACTATGTACTCGACACTTCGCATCATCGAGCCCAGTTGCACCGACCGCGAACTCAGCACTGTGAACACGGTGAGTACCTAATGTCTCAATTCACCAGCAGTTCGACCTCATTCGGAGTGAGTACCGTGACGCTGATCATGTTCGCCACAATCGTTCCTGGAATGTTTTTCGTCGGCGCCGGAATCATCTATTACGCTACATTCACCACCGCAACGAGCAGCGGTGCACCCATCGGCACTGCGCTCTCTATCACCGGCGTCATGTCATTCCTGCTGTCCGCAGGAATGCTCATCCTCCGATACAAACTCCGGTAACCACCGTCGTCCAGCACAGTACCCAGTCTAACCCTTACCCGCGCGTCGCTGCTCTATTTCCACATGTAGAGAACGACGCGTCCAGACACCCATGACTCCCAACACCACCAACTCGACATCCGACACTGCACAGCACTGGTACGACCGCGGCATCCTCGGCGACGCAGCACCATACGCCCGTACTGCACTCACCAAACGCATCCTCTTGGGGTTCATCAACGTTCTCATCACTATCGGCATCACAGCTGGTCTCATCATGGCTCTCCTGAACGGAGCATCCCGTGCAGTCGGCCCGCTCAGCGTGTTCTTCATTATGTGCGCACTCGCCATGGCTGCTGACCCGCCACTCCATTTCTTGTCGTGGTTGTTTGACAGCCGCAACCCCATCTAACCACGCGCCTGATAGGCGCGACGAACACCGACCGCGCGTCGCCGTCGCGCGCCGATAGCGGATCATCGCGTGTCCCGTAGGTCCCCCGAGATCCTGGACCGCCGTTGGCGCACTCTGCATACCTCCTCGAGCCGACTGCATCACGCGGTGCGACTTCCGACCGCCGTGCCCGCACAACTCCATGCTCGAAACAGCAAGCCCGGCCCGGTATATCGGGGTTCGGCCCACGACCCCGCGGCGAGCGCCCACCCCGCGCGCGGAACCGTTCGTTGCGTCTGTGCGACGGACGCTGCGTTAGTCGCGCACGCGTCGACGCCACGCTCGCCGGGGGCGTATCGGTACCTCACCCGCGACCGGGACTCCCGTTCCTCACAGCCTCCATTCCGCAGACAGATCGACAGAACGCTCCGGTCGGAGCGGTCCTGCCCTGCCGGGCTGGCGCCTTCGGCGGTCCGGGACGGGTACCAATCACGGTGGGATATCCAGGCTCGACATTCCCAGTATCCGACTGACAGCGAAGACGATGCGGAGAGACACCCCCACCACCCGCCGCCTCCAAGTTCCGGGCTGGCGCCTTCGGCGGTCCGGGCCGCCGCTGTTAGCGGCGCCCACGCCGGGGTTTCTCATAATACCCGACACCGGGCTCCCCCACCACCCGCCGCCTCCAGGGTCCGGGCTTTCGACACTCCTCGCAAGCGAGGTTACGGTCCGGGCCGTTGCGCTCCTTCCCGCCGCGCTACCGGTGCTCACGCCGCTGCACGGTTTCCCATATCCAACGCTGGCGCACACCACCACCCACCACCTCCAGGGTCACGGGCTTCCTCGGGTCACCGGGGTAAATCGATAACCGGTGCGAGCTCTCCCGGTCAATCGATTTATCCCACTGCTGACCCGAGATTCCGGGCTTTCCCATATGACGTGGGGATATCAGTCGAGTGTGTGTGTGTGGCGTGGAACGCTCCACGAGGGTCGCGGTCCTTCCCGGGCGGGCATGCGCTCCGCGGTCCTGCCGGGTACCACGCGACGAGATCTCCCCGCACAGCACCCAACCCCCGGAACCGGGTGCGCCCCGCGACCCCGCGGCGAGCGCCCACCCCGCGCACGGAACCGTTCGTTGCGTCTATGCGACGGACGCATGCGTTAGTCGCGCGCGAGAACCACGCTCGCCGGGGGTATATCGGTGATCGCACCCGAAACCGGTGGGTTCCTCCTCTCATACCTCCACTCAACCGCGTTTCACCCGAGACCGGGCACAAGGCCCGAAACCGGGATGAAACGACGAACACAGCCCAGTCACGCTTCGCCCGAAACCGGGACAAGCCCGAAACCGGAACGAAGCGACGAACACCGCTCAGTCACGTTTCACCCGAGACCGGGCACAAGGCCCGAAACCGGGATGAAACGACGAACACAGCCCAGCCCCGGAAGGGCCGGGAGCGGCCCGAAACCCCCGCGAGGCGCGCCCACCCACACGCGCCTCGGGGGAAACCGGGCTCGCCCCCGAAACCGGGGCATTCCCTGACCTCACGGCCTCCAGACAGCACAGCTACCCACGAGGAGCGCCGCGCCGCCCAACACACTCTCAACTCACCCACCACCCTCCATGGTCCGGGCTGTACGCGCCTTCCGTTGCGTGGCTAGCGATCGAGACACCCGCGACCCTCGGGGCCCGCGACCCCACCATTCGGGGGGTATACCGGACCCCGAGGGTATATCGGGGATATCGATCGAGCCACTGGTCGGTTCACGGTCCGGGCCGCTCGCTTCCGGTGCGAGCTCTCCCGGATCTCGCGCCGCAAAGCGGTTTCACATATCCCGACCAGCACGTACCGGCCCACCACCCTCCAAGTTCCGGGCCACCACAGGTGTCCGGCACCCACGACCCCTCGAGGGGTATATCGGGTGCCGGATTCCGTTCCACTCCCACGATAGGGAGTGGACGGGTCCGGGCTCCGCGCGGTTTCGTCGGGCGTCGACGAAACCCCGCGGCCCCAATTGGGTTTCTCATATTGCCCAACGACACCGACTTCTCCAACCAACTCCAACGGCACTCCTCGCAATCACGCCGCGTCTCTCGATTCGACGCGGCGACAAACGGCCCGACCCCGGAACCGGGAGGCGACCCGAAACCCCCGCGAGGCGCGCCCACCCACACGCGCCTCGGGGGAAACCGGGATCGCTCCCGAAACCGAGGGTACTCCCTAACCTCGCGGCCTCCATGCTCCGCGAAGCCGTGCCGCCCCGACCCCGCGCCATGAGGAGACCTAACCGCATGGCGGCGGCCGCGGCGACGTTCATCGGGGAGTGAAGTCGCCGCGGCGCGCACCCGGGCCCCGGGGCGGCACGCAACCAACCATGAACAGCACGCGACACCCGATTCGACTCTTCGTTGTCCGACGATATTCTCGACATCCAACGATCGGGTGTCTGCGTGCGACGAACGACCGCTCCGCTACCGCAACCGCGAGAACAACGACGACGCGCGCGTCGAAGTCGCACGCGATTTGGAACACCACCGCAACCGCATTCAACCACGCGGCATGCACCGCGACCCCGAACTTCCAGTGGGGTTTCGGGGAATATCGGTGCAATTGCCGCGACACGGCGTGCCGCCGTGCCCGGGGCGCTCTCTCGAGCGCCGCGGAGCACCGAGCGCAAGGCGCTCGGCCGGGCACGGAAGGCGGCACGCGACGACGGCGGGACGTCGAAGCCAAACAGCGGCTTCGACCCGGAACAAGCAGCGTTCCGGGCCCACAGGGGGCGTCACCGACGTCGGGACGACAACGACGAACGGCAACGTGGCGGCTACCCGATGAACAGCGAGCGGCAAGGGTGCAGTTAACGGCCTCAGGCAGGCGAAAACCATCGCTACCCCCACTTGGCGGCGCGAACGGCGTAAAGCGCGGTTTCACGGGTGTTGACGACGGTTATCCCGTGGAACAGCAAGGCCGCGGTAGCGCGCTAGCCCGGGCTTTCCGGGCTGCGCAATGCCCGGCGCCGCGGCTCAGCGTCACTCACAGTGCAGAGAAGACACTGGCAGTGACGCTGGGACAGCGCGGGCGCGATGAGTGGCAACCACCGAAGCAGAGGTCCGTCGTGCAGCAAGAAAGCAGAGATGTGCTAGCCCGGGCTATCCGGGCTGCGTATGTGACGCGTAGCTGCCAGAGCTCAGAATGTTTTCTTAGTTATGGTTAGCGCAGATTAACAAACTCAGCGAAATGCTACACCCGTGGAATAGCAAGGCCGCAGTAGCGCGCCAGCCCGGGCTTTCCGGGCTGCGCAATGCACCGGCCGCCGCGGCTCAGCGTCACTCGCAGTGCAGAGAAAACACTGACAGTGACGCTCTAAAAGCCATATTGTCATGACTCAATACTCACACAGGTCCAGAACTCCCATCACCTCCGCACCTTTGAAAGACCCGAACAATACATCAAAATTTAAAAGAAAACCAATGAACAATCAACTATGGGATTCTTAAACAAATTTCTCGCCTATCGGTGGATGTCAGGAGGCACCGGTTCAGGTGGTGGCGGCGGTGGCGAACTCGGCCTCATCATGATGGTTTTCGTCGGGATAATGGCCCTCCTATTCGGAATTGCATACCTTGTCGGAGGGATCATTTCCGCCATCTACACCGGAGGTCGAGCACTCCTTTCGCCAGCTCCAGCCCTGACCGCCCCCCTCGCAGGGGTTGCCTTGGCCAGCCTGTTAGCCCACTGGCGAAGCTATTCTCGCAAACGAGCTATCAAAATCCTAGTCCCCAAAGGAGAAGATTCCAGTTTCGGATTCTATGTGAAGGGTGGCATCATATTCGCACTCGTCTGTGGGTTGCTGTACATCGCTGGAACAGGGATAATTGGTGGAGATAGCAATATCGTTGTCGCCCTCATCGTGCTGTATATAGTGTATAAGATGGTCCAGATGCCCTACAGGTACGCTCGTCTCCTGCGACACGCACCGAGCGGAACAACACTGATGACGGCGTGTCTCACACCGATGATGACATTAGTAGTATTATCACTCTTCGACCTAACTGATGAATTCTGGGCCACGCTACCGCTTGAAATCCTTCACGGTCCACTGGCCATAATCGCGGTTATGGTACCATATACAGTCCCTCTCTGGCTCATCAAACACCGAGCTGAGCCACATATCCTTCCAAAAAACCTCCAGTCAGCGGAGTGACGACGCGTATCCACAGCCTGAACGCCGTGGTAATGCGCCTGCTCCGCGTATAACTCAGCACTCCACATGCGACGCGCGCAATAGTCGAACTGAAGCGCGCGTCGCAACTCAATTCCCAGACAGCACATCTTCAATCCATGAACAAAAACAAGGACTACCCCGACCGAGAAACGATCATCAACGCTCCACCAAAAAGCACAACCGAGCTCGTTCGACTCCTTGCTGGACTCCCAAAAACATGGGACGTTCACTACTTCTCCGGGCGGAATGGAGTCCACGAAATCGATCAATTCACTCGTCGCCGCGAATGCGATTTCCCCGACCACGACGACGACGCGTACGATGTGTTTAACATCATGCTGAGCCCGCCAGATGAGCAAGCTGACGGGCTCTTCCGGATTCGACCGAAATACAGCTACGGCGCTGATGCTGTGACTGGCTATCGGGTGCTGTACTCACCGGGAACATGTGAAGATGCCCCGAGTCGGTGGTACGTCGGGCCAGAAAAGTGGTACGACCCTGGAGACATCGACTTCGAAAACGACGATGCTAACCAGGATTCCCTGCACTCCCTGAGTGACGCGTTCCAACTCATGCAGGAGATCATCGAAACCGGCGATGTGAGTTCAAGCGCAGCAGAACAGTATTCTGAGATCACACAGAGTGTACGACGCGCTCGCCGATTCGAAAATCACGAAGAGGCAGGCACATGACGGTGTCTGAACTTCAGCACATTCACCGTGTTTCACTCACCGACGAAAATGGTGACGAGCTAACGCCCGCAGAACAGGACGCACGCATCACCAACGCGATCCGTGACCGATTCTACTAATCATGCATTCACAAGCCCGCGAACACGACCAGCCAGAATCGTTCGCTGCGGCACGCGAAGCCGCGCCAAACGGCGACTTCGAAGTCGTTCTTCTTCACGACGAACACGGGGAACTTGGCACGCTGAACAAGACGTTTGGGAATCGGTTTGACGCTGAAATGGCCGCACATGAAGCAACCGTGAACGGCGTTATCGACACGGAAATTCGTCGTCGTGATTCGAACTGACTGTAAGCCGAAAACACCCTAACAACATTCACACCCTCTCACCCGATTGGCAATGTCCATGACCGAAGACCACCCCGACGACAGTCCAGCAGCACAGTTCCTCAACGCACTCCCTGACGGTTGGGAGTACACCAATCGCTACTACCGGACATACGAACACGAGAACGCGTACATTATTGTGCAGACAACCGCCCCAAGCAACCCGGACAACGACGCAGCCCCTGCGGACTCTACTGAAATCGAAGAAATCCTAACTGGTGATCGATCTGAAGGCAGTCTCGAAGTTGAACGCACGGGCTACGACGAGTGGAAGTACGATGTATACGGGTCAGCTTACCCGAACGACCCCGAAAACGAAATCCCCATTGATCCGTATCTCGGAACGCGACTCTCCCTCGAGGACGCACAGACCGTTGTTACTGCAATCATGCGTAAAATCAACTCGCACTCTCTTGACGACCTGTCGAAAGAGGACTTCCGCCACATCGGCGACATATCCACGGAGTAATCATGGACGAACTTCACATCCCTGACGACATCGATTCGCTGACGCCGCGCACAATGATCGATGACCTGGAGACCCTCGCCATCAAAGAAGATTCAGACGCACTCACGGATGCTGAACGTACTTATCAGGCGGCACTCCGTCAGCGTATCCGGGACAGCCTCTAACCTTCACTGATGCCGTACTATCACACGACGACAACTGACCGCGGCACCTCATTTACAGCGTCGAATGGCGGGTACTACGAAGCAGTCAACGATCATGGGTGCCCAGAACTCCTCACTGCTGCCGGTGAAGTAATCGGGTTCGAGACTGCTGACATCCCGACGATTGCCGGGTCACACACGCCTGAAGCCAGTCTCTTTGCTGCTGCGTTCAACCACGACACTGCTAACACGTACTACATCTACGAAACGTCACTCGAACCAGATCAGGATCTCTCCAATTGCGGGTTCGACTTCAGCATCATCGAGGAAGTCCGGTGGAAACATCCTGACGACACTCCCGTCCCGTTCGACCACTACGCAACTATCTCACTCCCACCAACTGCGATTGACCATGTCCAGGATGTCTACGCTGGGAACCCGCACGATCCTGACGCTGCCTGGGCAACCTACATCCAGTACGCCTTCCGTGCGATGATCATCAACGACGTTCCCTACCCGTCGGATCTCAACGAGCAATACGACCACCCGTACGCTGACTACTTCGACGACGTAGAGACGTCACCTCCCGATACACCAACGCCCCGGTGACGCACTTTCTCCAGTGCCTCAATGCACTCGCCCGGCATGGTCTTCGCCGCAGTCAAGTACGAGTGAAGCACGCAACCTATGAGTTCGACATCCCCACTAAGACCACTCTGGACACCACCGCTCACTGCGGTGGCGCGCGGCGAAGCGCAAAATGCAGCCGCGCGCCACCTGCGAATCCCAAGTCGGATCCACTCTCTCACATCTTCATATTGATTCTCTGTGCATCTCAGTGAATTCGTCGCCCACACGGCGCGCCAGCAAACCCAACTTAGAGCGTGATTCCAATGCAAGAACCCACCACTCCCGAAACGATGACCGCAACGGATACCGCGTCGCTCGCACAGCCCGGTGATACGTACACAAACGGTGACCGTATCGTCCACATCAACGGTACAGAATTCAGCAACGAAGACATCGCAGTGAACATCTCCGAGGATGCCACTGTTGGTGAAACCGTGACAATTCCCGTTAACCGGTACGATTCACTCCGCGATGCACTCGATACACTCATTCACGTGTTCGATGTGGATTTACCGGCAAGCGAGTTCAGTGATTTCGACGCGTTGCTCGTGCGTGACCCTGACGCAGAAGCGCAACGACATTTCCACGACCCGGCCAGCCTCGACCACTTCGTGCTTGACAACGAGTGGATGTGTCTGTCCGAGTCGAACATTCTGGAACACCGCGTCGTGTACGGGGTCGTCACCGAAGAACCGCGCCTCACTATCACCTCATAACAATGTCTCGAGCAAACCCTTCCCGATCCGCTGGTAAGACGAATCGTGTTACTGAACGGTATTCAGCTGACGACATGCCGGAAATTGGTAGTGTTGTCGCTGACCCTGATCAAGACACTGATGACACATTAGTCGTTGTTCAAACGCATACAGTGCGTGCTGACAACTTCTCCCTCAATGATCTCGATGATGGGGCAACTGTCGCAAGTTACACTGCGAACGAACCCTATCCCGATGACACGCACGTTGTTGAAGTCGCATTCTTGAATGCGCTACAAGAATCGTATGTCCGTGAAAACGTGGATTCTATCGCTGAACTCCGTGAATATCTCGACGATGGCGGGTTCCAACTGTACCCGTACCCTGCGGCTCGCCTCGGAAAATCAGATGAACAACCCATTCTCCCTTCCGTTACTCGCACCACCCCCTCGAAAAACCGAGCCACCAACAAAAGCACTGAACCCGACAACACAGACCTCAATGCGGATGATCTTCTTTCGAAGGCAATGGGTCAAACCAATTAACACTGTAACAGGTGACTCTGATGAACAAACATTCAAGCCGTTCACACCAGCAAGGACACTGTCGCGGCACTGACGGTGACGCAGTAGATGCATTTCTGTACTCCGACGGACAACTCACAACTAACGGACTTGGTGCAATCGGGTATTCAATTGTCACACCAGACGATTCACTAATCACTGGGGGTGGAGAGGTCATCAAGCATGACGTCTCCAAAGATGAAGTAGAATATCTTGCTGTGAAACGCGCGCTCGAAATTGCGCGCCGGGACACCCGTCTTAACGTCGTAGTCTCCTATACCGACCGAATGTTCACACCCCTCGAAATCAACGAGATTCGTGACCCGCCTTCAGACACTCTCACTTCACTTGCTACTACGATTAAAGACATCGGGAACTCATTTGACACTTGGTACATAGAATCAATTGATGCAGAAGATAACATTCCCTGCCACGATCTCGCCATGACAGCTGCCGCAACATCCAACTGAATGGCCAACTTCCCAATTTTTTGCCGCTATCCGCCCAAAGAAACCATCTGCACTTTCATGAAGAACAATTTTCTGCTCACTCCAAAGAGTTCTGCCAATATTTAATAACTCCCCTCTCTTATCCGTGCAGTGTGCATCGTGCGGTGGACGGACACTCTGTGGTGAAGTCCACCGCACATTTCCCAAACAGGTCTTTGCCCAGGTCCCCCTGTTGAGCTCAGAATAATACTATGACAGAGAACACACCTACGCTGTCGCGGCGAGATACACTAAGTAGTATCGCATCTGCAACAACCGTTCTTCTCGCTGGATGCAACACCGTCACCACTACTAACTCTGAAAACAGTACCAACGACAACAACAATCCAAGTCCACCCACTACGCCAAGCGCCACGACTACGACACCTCACGTTGTCCCAAACAACAGTACCAGTGGGGAATTCGCTAGTAATGAAACAACACCAGTAGAAACCCCCGTCCGGTCATCACCAACTCCGACACCAACAGATACGCCAAAAGACACGCCAACAGAAACACCGAGAGGCACGCCGACAAAAACACCGAAAGACGTGTCTGAAACCCAGGACTGTAAACTTGAGTTCAGTGAAGAAGTGATGACGCAAGCACGGGACGTTGGCCTCGAAGCACGGGATGCCGTCGTGTGGCTCTACCACAACAACGTCGGGAAAGAAGACATCATGGGCGGCATCGGCACCGGCTGGTTCATCGACGACACCCACATCGTCACTAACGGCCATATCATCGATCAGAATAACGAGGAAGATGGGTCATTCCGCGCCATCACTATCAACAACACCAGTCACGAACTCGAAGTTCTTGATTACGTCTATAATATCAACCCAACGCGTGACGTCGCGCTCCTTAAACTCAAAGACGGAAGCGCGCCGCACGCGCTCACCCTTGGCGACACCAACTCTCTCGAAGAGGGACAGCCCCTCATCCAAATCGGTCATCCGGCCACAATCGGGAACTGGCTCATCGCTCTCGGTACCTACACCGGCCGTTCACCCGGGATTAACAGTAACAGCCTCACTACCGAAATGCCCAGCTACTCAGGGAACAGTGGCTCACCACTGCTCACACTTGACGGTGACGTCGTTGGTCTACACTATGCGAGTACCAGCGAGAATTACGCTGGAGACCCCCCAACTCCGATTGACGAAGACGTAGATGAAGCACGCGTGTACACCGAGCTTCCATACCAGAAACGAAAAAGCGCAGTAGCAGAACCCATTGAAGACGTTACGAGTCATCTCTCAGACTGGCGAAACTAACCCAATTACAACCCATGCCTGGAACACCCGCTGACTCCGAACATACAAACCCAAGAAAAGAATCGTGTGAACCGCGCGAAATCCCTAAAGAGAAAGTCACCGCCGCTGAGAATCTCCTCCCAGACATCCGTAGCGGTGTCGCAGTCGTACATCCACAACGCAACGGCGAACGTGTCCACGGCACCGGCGGCACCGCGTGGTTCCTCAACGACACCTACGCGATCACCAACCAGCACGTGATGCGCCCATCGCCATCCGGCGAAGCAAAATTGTGGACCACCAACCAGGATTCGCTTACCGCCGAAGTCGTCGCCACAGGGGGCCTCAACCGCGACATCGCTGTACTCGAAATCACAGACGGTACCCCGCCAACCACACTCAACACCGCTGACTCCAGTACACTCTCCAAAGACGACTACATCATGCTTATCGGGCACCCTGAACTCATCGGGTATTGGGTTCCCAGTATCGGCACCTACACCGGCCGCAACACGTTTGAAGACTCCGAAAGTATCAATCCTGACTACCCTGACCTCAACATGAATATCCCGCACACCGGCGGGAACAGTGGGTCTCCAGTCTTCACGCTTGACGGCGATGTCGTTGGAATGCACTGGGGGAGCGGATTCAGCGGAGTCGGCCCTGCTGAACACACGCCGACCTCTGACGTCGTCCACACTGAATATCCCTACCAGGACCGCATTCCGGGCGTAGCTGACCCCATCGAAGCCATCCGCGAAACTTTGTCAAAGGTCACTCAGTGACTTCATCCGAATTTTCAGAAACCGCTGAGACCAGTGAGCGCGGCGGGCGGCGGGCTAGATGAAGCCCGCCGCGCTCAGAACATCATTCAAGACCTGAACACATGCACGCTACCAATACCACTTCCACCCCGGCCTCTACTCCAAGATTCCGCCCGCCAACTGGATTTACAGAATCATTCGACCCACCAAACAAAACCAGAGACACAATCGCTCAAGCATTCGTTGAAACAAGTGGGCGTGGCTACATCGTGGTGAAACGTCTCACTGACACGGACGGTGAGGAATTCTGGCACGTCGAAGAATGGCACTACACTGGAGACTACTACCAGCGTGAAACCAGTTACGCTGCCACCAGCCATGATGAAGTGTCAGAACACATGGGGACTGCCGCCAACACCATTCGTACTGTCGAACAAATGAATTCCTCGTTCCAGTGACGGTGCTGCCGGTCGCGCAGCGGACTCCTCGCTCTCGATTTACAGGCGGAACAGGCTGAACACCTGAAAACTTAACTCCAATTGACATCCTCCTACGCCTGAAGACACAGGAATCCCAAGCGTGGGGATAATAAGACCATTACCGTCGCGCCACCAAACTAGGGTACCGCATCTGTGTCGCGCGGCGGGCGGCGGCTTCGATGAAGCCCGCCGCGCTCGAGACAACACCCAGGAGACACGATTCAGCCATGTCCACCGACACTACCCACCCAGACGGTGCCGAACTCACCGTCGACGACATCACCAGCCGTAGTACTACACACTCCACCGTCAGACTCATCAACCCTGACTCCGCGCGAAATGAACTGGTGACCTGCTTAGAATGTGGGAAAAGCGCTGATCTTTCCACGCGCCGTGAGCGCAACGTAGGACGCACAATCGAACGGTTCGACGAGCGTGACTGCACCGACTACGAATTTCCAACCGATGTGTCGGTCGGCGACCACAGCATCGCAGTCAGCATCGAAGTGAAACGAAAAGAACGCATCGCAGTCTGTACTCAATGTGGGCGCCGCACGCGACTTCGTACCGGGGATCACGATCTGGAATATCTCGGCCGGAAACCCTGCGACGATGACTTCACTGAAGATGAACTCGTAGGCGCACTTTCTCATAATCTGTCGTATCATGCGGACTACAACGCAATCGGTATCGGGAACTGGTCATGCGGCACCGGGAACGGGTGGGGTCGAAACATCAAAAGCATCCTAGGACATTCGTCCCTCCCGGTGTACATCATCACGAAGCAACACCGTTCAGGGAACTACACGGTGTCAGTGCAAAGCGGAAAAGACCGATATTCAGAAACGTACGATCATTTCGATGCTGACTCCGACGCTGAGCTCGAAACTCGTTTGTTGGATCTGCTACCAGTGATGGTGCTTTTGAACGATTGCGATGCTGGAATCATTGACGACATCAAAGACCGCGCAGCTGAAATCAACGACATGCGGCACGATGCATGGATAGCTGAAGCATACGAGACAGCGCGTGCAACTTTCGACATGAAATTCTCTGACACGTCGATAACTGACCTCAATGACGCATTCAAAGATGCCGACGAGCCGGTTGATGAGAAAGAAGTTCTTCGACGTGTCTTCGGGCCAAATGCACGATTCAACGATGTGTCTGAGCGCGATTTTGCTACGAACGTCCTGAGTGAAGAGTCTGAACCTGAATTCATCACAATATTCGATGTCTTGAAGCAAGCTGCCGGAAACGATGAGACATATTCGCCAAATACGACGGTTCCAACGTTCGGGACAGACCTTAACGCAGAGACAGTATTCGCGTTCGGCCCCGCGGCAGACACCATCACCAACCTAGATATGCCTGACGAAGATTCTTAACCAAATCTGAAACCATTAGTACCGGGGCGCGGCGCAATCACTGGAAATGCCGCCGCGCCCCGGCGGCCCTCGCCGCGGTCTCACACACCGAGCCCGACGTAGGCACCGATCACGGGATATCGGTCATGACTGGTGCTTCCTGTGGGAGGGTGAGCACCTCGACTGCGTCACGAAACATCGCGTTGTGTGTGCTACGCGACCTGCCGGGCGTCGCCGTCATGCACTGCGTATGGCTGGCCTCCATGCACACCAGTGGATCTGGGCACCGTGACGACGAAACGTTTCATTCCTACAAAGGCAGGACGCAATGACCGCGTTGAACCCGATAACACCTCTGTTGGGGTTGTGTAACTGTTACAAAATACAGTACTTATAAGTATATACCAGTAGTAAACAGTAACATCAAGATGCCGCGGTCGTACTCGATTGGCGAGTTCGCGGACGAGCTCGGTGTTCACGCCCAGACCGTCAAACGCTGGTGTCGCAACGACGATCTCGATTATACCCGAACACCAGGCGGTGAACGCCGGATTCCTCACCGCGAACTCCGGCGATTTGCAGGCGATACTCGTCCAACAGACCGTGTTGCCCTCTACGCTCGTGTCTCCAGTCACGGCCAGAAAGACAATGGCGACCTTGACCGCCAACTTGACCGACTCACAGAGTACGCTCACGATCATGGCTGGAGCGTTGAAAACACCTACACCGACGTTGGCAGCGGCTTGAATGAAGATCGACGTGGCCTTGACTCACTTCTCGATGATGTACAAGACGCCGATTACGGGCGCATTCTCGTTACCTACGAGGATCGTCTTACTCGCTTTGGGTCCTCGTATCTCGAACGGTATTTCGACTGCTACGGTGTCACCATCACCGTCATCAAAGACGAGACAGACAAATCGGCACAGGAAGAACTCGTTGACGACCTCATCAAACTCGTCGCCAGTTTCAGTGGCAAACTCTATGGAATGCGCTCATCGAAAAAGCAACAGGTCGTCAACACCGTCGAATCCGAGGTGAAACCCGATGAGTGACCATCTCTCGCTTCCAATCCGTTTGCCAGACGAGGATGCCGAGCGATTCGAGCGACTGGCAACACTCACACACCGTGTTGCAACTCACGTCCTCGAAGACCACTGGACGCCAGAACATCTCGACGGGATTGCTAACGCTTCCCATCAGGCGTGGAAATACTTCGATGAACACGAACCGTTCGAAGAACTCGACCTGTATCTTCCCTCGCGGTTTCGACGGTGCATCTTGCAGAAAGTCGGTGAAACGCTTCGGAGTCACGCCGACCGCCGAGACGCCTTTCAGTCCATCCAGAGCGTGTTGCCCGACCACAAAATCCGACGAATTCACCGCCGACACATCAAAGACCAGCTCTGGGACGACGGTGACTACCTCTCGTCAGGCTACGTGGACATCCTCATTGACCAACTCAACAGCTACTACGACCGTCACGGGACGTATCCTGACACGTATCTTGAGATGCAGGACTGTCCTGCGTATGATAGCGGAGTGCTACCGTTTTCTGCGGACGACGGCCCAACAAGCGGGCAAGCGGTCAAATACCAGTACGACACCGAGAGCGAGACGCTGACCATCCGACTCAAGACGCCAGACACACGTTCACCGGAGACACGGGGCGATTGGTCGTGGACAGACTACGAGCGTGACGGCTACAAGGCATTTCACGATCTGCTTTCCCACGGCGATCTCTCGGCTCCCGAGTTCCAGCCATCTCGTCGCAAAACTGGTGCCGCCTACTACGAACTCTCCTTCCCCGTCGAAGTTGAACACACAGAGGCGACTGACGGTACAGACTGCGTGCTTGCGCTCGACGCCGGGATGCGAAAAGACATGACTGCTGTGGTAGTTACTGACCGCGGCGAGCAACTATCTACGCCACAGTTCATCCGGTTCACTGACCGCGAGAAGATGCGGCGACTCCACCGGGAACGAAGCCGCCTGAACGACCGGCTTGCGGCGTTGCGCCGGGACGGGTGCGCTCACACTGATGAGTTCGCGCATATCCAGAGCGAATACGAACGGGTGAACAACAAGATTCGACACAAGCGCGAGCAACTGACACACGACGTAGCCAACCAAGTTCTCGCACTCGCACTCCTGTACGACGTGGACGCTATTGTTCACGAGGATTTGCGGTCGCTGTCACCGCCGAGTGACGAAGGCGCGTTGTCCTGGGAGTTGTCATCGTGGGCACGACGGGACATCATCGAGAACATCAAATATCGGGCAGAGAGTGCTGGTGTCGCTGTCAAGCGAGTGTACCCGGAGGGGACGAGTCGGTCGTGCCCCCGGTGTGGTTCGACCGGTCACACCTGCAAGTCCCCCGACCACCAGCAAGAACACTGGTGGGGTGGCCACTTCCGGTGTGACAATGCCCGGTGTGGGTTCGAGGGCGATCGGGATTACGTCGGCGCACTGAACGTGGCCCGCGTGTTCTTCAGCGACACGGACGAGCTAGACCACGGTTTCACGTCCTCCTACACGGGGGATTCTGAAATCGTGCTAGCTGGCCGTTCCGCTGGCACGCGACTCACGTTCGGGACTGGCATCGTCGCCTACGAACCCGAACAGGCAGCGGCGACCACTGGTGGTGGGTCGGCTGTCATAGCGCCCGCCGTCGCCCTGCCCGAGTCGAACGCAGATGGTAGCGATGGGTGTGGCCCAGCCGTCCAACAGTGTGCCCGTTTCTTACGGTGTACTACTGAAAACTACTGAAAATTGGAACGGTTACTCGCTATCAACATCGGGATCATGATTCTCCTTACTGGTACTCTTGCTGCCGATCTCATGATTTACCTGTATAGCGACGCCATCTTCGCTCCATACACTGGTCTCGCAGTCTTCAGTGCCGGGATTATCGGTGGTCGGTATCTGAGCCACAAAGGCTTCCGAGGTGAATCACTCAGTCTTGGCTTCGGTGGCGTGCTCATTCTCCAAGCGACCTACGGAATCTTCGGTGCAGGTATTCTCAGTCAATTCGCTGCCGGGATTCACCTTCCTGCTATCGCTATCACTGCTGGTATTGTCCTCGGAATCGCTGCCATCATCACCGCAGCTGAATACTCCCAATCACTACACCCACCCTGGGAAAAATACATGATCTACGCAGGCGGCATCGCTCTCGTCGCCTACATCCTCGGAAATGCAATCACCGGTATAACCGCTCTAGGCGGGTTCCTCATCCTTGCAGCCATCCCTCTAATGGCGCTTGCCTTCCTCTTCGATTATGGCACCGAACTCCGCAATATTCGTTCTCGGCGGTACTCCTCGACACTAAATGCAATTGGTGTCTACGTTGCCCTCGCTGGCGCATTTGTCCACATCCTCCAACTCGTGCTTGAGGCAATGGGCGATAACTGATTCATCTTAGTGACAGCAGTGGGCGCGGCGCGCGGAGACAGAGATGCAGCGCGCCGCGCACAACACCACCTACGAACTCCCAACAGTCAAACCTATGAACACCACGATCGCTGTCCTGCAAGTCGAAACACAACGCGACACCATCCCTAGTCGCAACCAATCAGAAGTCACCGAATTATTCAAAGTTGAACAGCCCGCAATGGTTGACACTGCGACTGATGACGTCGGAATTGCACTATTCCAGTACGACAACCGCGGGTACGCCTACCTCGAGGCTCTCAACACAGACGACACGGACACTGCAATCGACCGTGCAAAGACTCGCATCGAAGACTACTGCGAAGCCGTTGATGCATCGATCATCGACATAACTGTGAAACGCCGCGATTAACAACACACATCACACTCACTATGTCACTTCGTCAGCACCTCATCAAACTCGGCGCGGTTGTCCTCGTTGTTCTTCGACATCCTATCGGTGTTCTCAAATACCTTCTCACGTGTCACACCTGTCAAGGGACCGGTGTTGTCGCACGAAAGTATCCCGAAGATCTCATCGTCTTCGATGAGCTGGAGATGCACACGTGCGGGCAGTGTAAAGGCACTGGGTGGCTTCATTCCGTGTTAATTCGCCGGTATCTGAAATGCGATGTCTGCGACGGTTCTGGCACTATAACAGACACGTACACGCCAGGATGCCCAGAAGTCACATGTAGTGGCTGTCACGGGTCTGGATGGCGCTGGTCGTATCTTCGCACGCATTACCAACGCCGGTATCGAGAACTCCGCGATGAGAACTACTACTACACAGAAGATCCGCCTCAACAGTTCGATCCCTAACCACCTGCCGACTCCACCCTCTCAATCCGCGGAGTACAAGTTTGTGGCGCGCCGTACCATCGCGTAGAGCGCGCCACAAACCTTCAGTCTTCGAGGTGACCACAACAATGTCACAATTCCGCAATGACCACCCAGTCCCTGACCAGTTACGAAAAGTTGCTGAACACAAACTTCCTGGACACAAAATCGGCGGGGAAAATCGGCGGAAAACACTCGAAGCAATCGCACGCGTTTACCATGCACTATCTACGAACTTCGACAATCTTGACGTGACTGGGCCACTAGGGTCCGTACAACATGTCACTGCGTACTCCATTCCTCGGAGTGACTGGCAGCAAGTCTGTAAAAAGATGAATGTGCACGGTAAAAGCGCAGACACCGTGGAAACCGTGATGAAAAGCGCTGTTACTCGCCTGAAAGCAAACGATCCAGCAGCGCAAAGCAGAACCATCCAAAACGAGAAAGCAGATCGAACACGCGTCGTATTCGTGTTGTTCAACCGCGAAACCAGCGACACCAACAACCAGAATGAAACAACCAATACATGACATCCATCTCTGCCAATGAGAGTTAGACTGCATGAGTCTAAACGCAAAGAAGAAACGCAACGTGATATTGAAGATGTTGCTCGCAGAATCAGTGGCATCCAAGTAACACAGAGTAAACAGGGTGAGGTTCTGCTTGAAGGCTCGAAAAGTGAGTTCTGGGTAGCTGTTGAGAAACTCAAAAACAAACGTGAATCGGTGTGGAACAATTATCTGGAAGGTGATTCGTTTAATCCAGACACAGAAAAGAAGTATCGTAACCTCGGTGGGACGATTGGTACTATGAAACGAGTCATCAAGAATCCAAATCACGGTTTCCGCGAAAACACATGAGTACAAACAACATTTCACCAAATCTTGACCTTGGCCTCGACGCATACGCATCGGACGACACGAATACTGCTGACCTCCTGAAGAATCTCGAAGGCTGTCGTGTCCACCGGTTTTCTGAAGGAACCGGTGAACACGCTGGGACAGCCCTGATGATCGTCGAACTCGCAGATGACGCTGGTCTCGGTGTGCAAGTGTCCATGGAAGTGGACACGTCCTACGCATCAATCCATCCGAATGCCCGACAACAGCCTGACGGGTCCTGGGCAGTAGATGACATCGATGAACGCCGTACACTCGACGAGCTGGAATCCCCGTGCCCGAACTGCCGCATCGTTGAAGTCGTCCAGAAAGACATCATGGACCCAGAGAACGCTCGCGTGCTTGCTATTCTGGATCCGGTCGGAGACAACCCGTACGCGCTTGATATCCACATCGACGAGGACGGCGGTACGGAGTTCTTCGAAACCAAACTGTAACTGGACACACAATACCCAATCTCACAAAACCGAATCACCATGATTAGCAACGAAACAGCCACGGAACTGTTCGAATCACTCCGAAAACTAGAGGCAGGAGACATCGTGAAATTCCAAGCAGGATTTGATCCCCAAACTGTCCACAGCGTCGAAGTAGACGAAAACGCAGTATTCGTTCACTTCGCAGATCCGTATGCAAACGAATCTGACAATCAGATCCACTACGCTGATCAGAACCACGCAATTCTCGGGTTAACTATTACTGTTGACCCGGATGACGACCAATTCTACGAAGGCCCAATAGCTAAATTTGACATTAATGGAACCAACGAGAACATCTCAAAGATCACTGATGTCGAACTACAAGAACAGGAAAACCAACGTACAGCTGTTCTAAACTGGGAAATCAATAAAGAACTAGTGCCGCGTCAAGTTTGAACTACTAGAATCAATCGAGAGATGCTGTATCGTAGGAATCTAGCGAATCACGACTGAAGCGGCACTAGCTGGATCTAATCCCACCAGTGACCAATAAGTGCGCGGCGCGCGGAGACAGAGATGAAGCACGCCGCGCACCCGTGGTCGCCCACACAGAACCTTTACAACAATCGATTTCATACGATTTCATGCGGCGGGCGACACACGACACTAGCAACGCGCCACGTGCCGGTGGAGCATGGGTTTGGTAGGCGAGAGCCAGTCATGCACCCCACTTGTAATGGGGACGTCGGGGGTTCGAATCCCCTCATCGGCTTGCCGGAGTGGGATTTCCAATCGAACCAAACTAGGGTTAAAGTGAATCCCACCACCGGATTCAGTCGGTTCATCGACTGACGGGTGGTGACCGTAGCCCGGCACGAGACTGTGCAGCTCCGGACTGCATGGTCGTTGGGAGTGCAAACCGGTTCGAGGACATCAGTCACCTCGAAAAACAACCTGTGCACGTCGGTAGTGTCCAATCGGCAACACGCCTCCTTACCGCGGAGGAGTTCGAGGTTCGAATCCTCGCCGACGTACTCATAACTCTCAATCCATGTTCCAATACTCATCCACGGTCGTGATATGGCTCCTCAGCGCGACACTGGTACTTCTCGGCTACATGGCGCACCGTCACATCAGCAACACTAGCCAGCGGACTGGCCTTGGATTCGTCCGGTATATCGGGGTCCTCTGTGGGAGTGTCGGTGTCGTCGGCATTCCCGCTTCGATGGCGCTGAATCCGTACGTCGCACTCCTCACCCCTACGGAGGGTCTAGTTCTCTTCATCGGTATGCTTGTCGCGTCGTTCATGCTGTCCCATGTTGGCTGGCAGTATCTCGGCATCGAAGAACACACGCCGGCGTCCACGGGCAATCGATAATTCACGCTACCGATGAGTCATCAGGATTCCACGGAGAGTCACACGTCGCTGAAGTGCAGTGAGTGTGATTACGCGATTCGACCAGGGGATACGCGTGTCCCTTCGTCTGATGGTGCACTACACGTTGCGTGCCAGTATCGTCGTGAAGCACGCGAGTCGTATCGGTTCTTCCTTCGGAACCCCGCTGGAGACGGTATGAGTATGTCGTTGTACTACGATGCTGGCGACCGTGAATATCCAACGTTGATGAATACTGGTGGGTTGAATTCGATTCTGTCTGCGTCGAAGGCAGTCGGTGGTGATACCGGTATCGAGCCGACTGAGCATTTCTTCGACGCGATCGCGTATACGTTCCACTGGCTGCAATCGTATCGCCCACTCCCAACAAACCGCGAGCAGATCCGGGAGGAAATCGAGAATGAGATGGAAACGCACTATCCGAACGAGAAGGTTCCCTCGCATGAACGATGGGCCATCCATCTCATCGTCACGCAGATGTATCTCGCACCAGATGTGCCGAGTGAATGGGAACCCATCGTCGCGTATTGTGATTCGATCACTGGGTTCTCTGTCCCGGATTTGAAATCTGAATAGTTGGGTGCGGCGCACTGAGAGAAATGCGTGCGCCGCAGCCCTGGCCCCTGAGGGCCCTGGGCGGTCCCCGCTCCGAAACCTGTATAGCGACGCACGCATTTACTGCTGTCACCGGGAACACGAGCGATGACGTGACGCCCACCACTGGTGGGTGAAAGAAGCGAGGTTTAAGTCCTTGTCCCGGCGTTGGGCCGTCTTGATGTGGACGGTGCGCAGCTCGCAGGACCATGCCTGCAAACCCAGTTGGGAGGTAGTGGCTCACGACTGCATCGGAGGCTGAACCACAGCCCCAGCGGTACTGTCGAGGTGCGCGGTGAAACGCGTACCAGACGCCGCCTGGTGGGGATGTGGGATGAAGCGCTTCGCGTTCTGAAGAACGGGCGTGGCTGCGGGAACCATCACATCAACTGTCGGGTGACTGCTTTCCGTCGCTGGTGGCCGTCACCCGTGTGCGTCATAACGCCGTCCGTCGGGCAATGACCCTGCATAGCGGTGAAAAACCGCTAGGTGACAAGCAAGACGATGATCCCTCTCTGAAGGGGTATGAGACTTGCTTGATCACCGGGTAGGTGGGAGGTCGAGGACGGGCGACGCACCACACTCCACAAGTGTGAGAAACGAATGACGTGACGCGCGGATGCGGGCCCATAGCTCAGTGGCAGAGCGCCGCCTTTGCAAGGCGGAGGCCCTGGGTTCAAATCCCAGTGGGTCCACTTTTCGATGAGTCAAACCACTATTCCATCCGACCAAGAAAACCCGGCTCACCACACCATGAGCCGCGAAGATGCGTTAGGCACACTTGTCGCGCACGAAATCGGGATGCACATGGTGCTTTGCCGAGTGATCGGTGTAGAGACTGCCGACGCGCCCAGCGATGACGACACAACTGAGCGCCGATTTACACTCAAGCAAATCCACAGTGGGGAAACCCGAACTGCATATCCTGACCGGCACCCGCCGAATATTTTCATGCCGGACATCGACGCAGAGTTCGCTATTTACGAACGTCAACATCAGAAAGGGAACGGTGACTGGGTCGCTACTACTCCACCACGACGTAATCCCCTTATTGCTGCGGAGTATTTCGGTGAATACACGGGACATGAAAACACTCGCATCCGGAAACGCGCTGCGATCTACCGCGGCAACAACGACTACGACCTCATCGAAACAACGATCGACGATCCAAAAGCCGAATTCCAAAACTAACCATGGGCGCATACCTCCGCTACCGTGTTGCTAACGCAGCGAACGCATCGCTTGGGAATTCGATTCTTGAATCTCAACCCGAGTTTGAAACGCTGAAAGATGCTGAGTGCCCGCATCCGTGGTTTTGGACGGAAGCTGACGAAGCCCAGCTAGACTTCGATTATCACCTCGAGATCGGTGAGGGGAACACGAAGGTGAACGGCCCAACTCCGCCTGGTGGCCGTGATGCATTCGCCGAAGCGCTCACCTCGCTTTTCGAGGTGCTTCATGAAGACGAGCGAATCACTGTCGAAGTGTCTGCTGGGTCGTGCGCTCTTGGAGAGGACACACTGAACGGCGAGCCGTTCACGTATTTCACACCTGAGCAGGCTGCACGCCTCACTGATGATGGCTGTGCACTCACCGGGGACATCGACGCTGTTCTTTCTCGACTTCCTGCTGAGCTCTGCGACGTCCCACACCCAGGTTAGCTTCCTGCGTGGTCGCTCGCAACTGGGGAGATGTCATCACTGTTCACACTCGGACGCGGAAGTTCAAATTGCACTACACTTCCTCGCGGGTCGTTTTCGGTAATTGTTAATTCTCCACCGAGTGTCGTTGTAACCCATTCCATCAGCCAAATCCCGATTCCAAGCCCATGACTCAGTGTTGTTTCTTCTCCTGCTTCAATCACATGCTGTTCGAGATCTGGAATCCCAGGTCCGTTGTCAGTGATGGATATGTGTACCTGATCTCCATCTGAACTCTGCGATGCGGTAATCGTCACTTCAGGTGGTGTTTGATTAGTATGCACAACCGCGTTTTCAACGGCTTCACTCAATGCCTGCTCGAACAACGCTGCATTCCGCACCAAGATATCTGACTGAATATCAGTCTCTACAGCAAACACTGCGTTTGAATACTCTCGTTGATACCTTTCAACGAGTGCTTCTAGGTCAAGATTCTCCCATGTCTGCTGATCAGTTGGATCCCAGATTTCACGCAAATACGCTGTTTTCTCAGCGATCTCCTGCATGGCTTCTGCTTGCCGTTGAATCGCCTTAATCGACGCCTCCCGAGCCTCTGAATCCATGTCATCCTCATACAACATTTCTGCGTGACCGCTAATCACACTAAGTGAATTCCGCAAATTATGGCGTAACACTCGATTCAGCACGTCAAGCGTCTGCGTCGTGAGGATATCCTCAGTGATGTCCTGCTCTATCGCCACGAAATTTGTAATCGACCCATAACTATCTGTCACAGGGATGATCTTCTGTCTCACTTCAATGAGTTCCCCATGCTTCGTTTGATTGGTCAACGTCGCTTCCCACACCTCCCCATTCGTAATCTCCTCCCAAAGGTCCTCGTAGAAATCCTCATCCTGCTGGTCTGACTTTAGAATACGCGGAGTGCGTCCAATTGCTTCGGACGCTGAATACCCAGTGATTCGTTCAAACGCAGGATTAACATATTGGATTGTGCCATCAGGATCCGTGACTAGTATCGATTTCTCGGCTTCCTCAGCTTGTTCTTTGAACAAAGACAAGTCTTGATCGAACTGCTTTTCAGCAGTTACATCTCGATGATACCCGAGATAACTGATGACTGCGCCAGTTTCAGAACGAATCGGGATAACTGTGACACGATTCCAAAACATCGCCCCGTCTTTCCGATAATTCCGAATCGTCACAGAGACGGGCTCTTCATTTTCAAGCGCAGACTGTAATGTCACCACTCGGTCTTCACATGTAGCTTCTCCATAGAGAAACTGATAGCTCTCTCCGAGAATTTCTTCTCGTGAATAACCCGTGAGCTCGCAAAACCCATCATTCGCATAAATCAGCGGATTCTGTGACCGAGATGGATCCGCGATCGTGATTCCAATCGGTGTCTCTCCTTTTAGATACTCTGGAGAACCAGATTCTTCTAACGGTGTTTCACCACCCATCGGAATAATCGTAGAATGAACCTCTCGATCTTTCTCCCATTGAATCTGCGAACTCACTATGATAACCTGCTGTGATTCCCCATTGAATCCCTCAAGCTCAACAACCAAACCGAGTGCAGGTGCATCATCAGTTTGAATCCGTGCAACCTGGTCAAGAAGTGCAGCATGATGTTCAGATACGACAAGCTCAGTTAGGTCCATCCCAATGAGCTGGTCTCGTGATTCTGCATTCACCAATGCAGCAACTCCTGAATCTGCATGACTGATTTCCATCCCAGAGTGCACAATAAACGAGCCCGGGACAGATTTCCTCGCCATAACCAGACATACATCCCCCTGAAATATGTACTTGTGGTTTCGTAACTTTCCTACTGACGAAAGCAATACGAAATCCCCGCCGCACGAAAAACCGCTATGCGCGGCGGACGGCGGGCTCAATGAAGCCCGCCGCGCATCACCCAGCACCCAGATTCACCACTCATGACAAACAACACATCCACTCCCGACAAATCCGAACCGAGAGAACTCGACGAAGATACAGAGGAAGAAGTCGAATTACTTATTGATGAGATGGAAAACTCTGACAAAAAGGATGACTCCATTCCGGACAACGAACGTGTCCCAGTTGAGGAAATCAAAGCGCAAGCAGACGATGTCGTCATTACGTCGTTTTTCGATGCAGCGAACGCAATGGGAACATGGTATCCACCACTTGAAGAGCTAGACATTCCAACGCCGAAAACACACCTCATCGAACTCGTAGAAGGATCACAGGCCTATCTCGGAATGTCGAAAGACGAAATCACACCGGTGTTCATGACGGAAGATCCTGACCTGAAGATGAAATTCGTCGGCAAACCAGAAATCGGTGTAGATGGGATTCGTGACCTCATCAATGAGGAATACGGTGGTGAAGAAGTGTTCATTCGCTCATTCCATAAGTCAGCAACGCATCTTGATGACACTGCTGGGAAAATCGATGAACCAACGATCGAAAACATCAAACAGACACTCGGTGGGATTTTTGACGATCACATCATGGCAAAGATGCCAACCGGGAATGGCATCGCTATCCGCGAATTCCTAGACTTAGACTTCCTGCCTGAAGTCACTGATGAGGATATCTCCAATAATGACAGTGACTTGTTCTATTCGTTTTCACAAAACCTGCGAACGTTCCATCCAGAAGTTCGATTCTTCATCGATAACGGAGAGGTGAAATACTGGTGGCCGCGGATGAACAAAGAAGCATTCAAGAAAGCAACTGGGAACGACGAATTCTACCAACAACAAGTGGGGGAAATCAAAGATAATATCGAGCAACTACGGACGTACGCTGAACGTGTTGCAGAACAGTTTGCTCCGCAAGCATGGTCTGTGGATTTCGTGATGACCACTGCTGAAGAGTGGTACTGTACAGACATGGCCGTCAACGCCCTGTATTGGAACGAAAAGAAACAAGAATGGTATAATATGAGTGAACACGAATCCGGATCTGAATACAACCTTGAAGAAACAGTCGGTGCAGAACTCCCACCGCCTGCATCAGCTCCTGAACTATTCCCGGCATGGCGTGATCCGCAAATCGAACCGTGGTCACAGTGACACTCATGGTTTCACTCAACGACATTTCACCGCAGCAAAACGGGCGAATTCCATGCGAAAACTGTTCTAGCCGTCACACTGAGATCACACAGAATAGTCGTCACTCAAATCGCCGCACCATCCAGTGCAATGACTGCGGACACGAATGGACTGACTACACGGGACCAGAATGTCCGACGTGTGGGAGTCACCACACGAGACGCGTCACAACTGGTGTCGCACCACACCGTTCGACAGCGATTTCCTGTTACGAGTGCGGGCACGGTCCTGATCCGTCACGGTGACAAGTCAACACCGCCGCAACACGCGCGGCGGGCGGAAGACTTCGATGAAGCCCGCCGCGCTTAGGGCGTCACCCAGGCCCAACCATGTTTACACAAACCACCCGCGATACGACAAATCAAAGTGACACCGAGACCGATGAAGACACCTGCGCTGTCTGTGATGCACCACGCAGTGAATTCACAACGGAGATCGTGATGGCAATCGGGGAACTAACACTCGGCGATGTGAATCTTGACCGGCGACGCGCCGACCTCGATGAATTCTGCTCGTTGGATTGCTTCCACGAACATCCGGACCCGCTCCCTGACACAATTTCCTCGTAACAATGGATGCCGATCAGCAACAATCGTTAACCGGTGACTCTGTTTCTGAAACTGAACTCGAGTACAGTCGTCAATCACGACGTAAGAACACAAACGACGATGGCAACCTGAAGTGCCCTGAGTGCGGGCATACAACCTTCTGGGTCGCTGGCCCGGTCGGCAAGAAAGTCTCTCTTGATGAACAGATGAACATCGACGACGTCTACACGGAACAACCGATGGACATCACAGAGCGCCGATGCGCTGATTGCGGACACACCTTTTAGGAACGCGCAACAATGTCTCTCAGTGAACTCTTAGATGAGCTCTATGACGACCTCGATATGACGTACAGCGAGCGCGTTGGAGAAACCGCGCGAAACGTTGCCCACCTCAGAGACTAACTATGCTATTCAGCACATCCACGACAACAAGTGACACAGTAACAGCGTGTACAAACCATTTTGACTCCCGCAGGGTCGGCGGCGCGCGGCGAGTGAATTGCAGCGCGCCGCCAGTCTCCGGTACTCCCAAGTCCCAGAGATTTAAACGCATTCGGCGAAAAGAAAAACCAGAGTCCAGTGGTGTAGTGGCCAATCATGAGGGCCTTTGGTCGAGCGTAGATCTCTCTACTGCCTGTCCAACCCAATGGTCTTCGCTCGGAAGAAAGCCCTTGACGATGGTTCGAATCCATCCTGGACTATAGACAGCAATCCCGGCGTACTTGATGCATAACCAACCACACCAATTTGTATCCAACTCAACGCATGCAACCAGGAAACGCCGCCGCACTCTACAGCCATCTTGAGTCGTACTGTGATCCAACTCATGCGACTCATACGATCACTGTGAACGGCACCGATCACGACGTGTACCACACACAACTCACCACGTATCAAATCGATGCGATAGCAGACTTAATCGCAGAAACAGCGCAGGACGCTGATTTCAACCTTCCTGAAGACACTCTTTTTGACTTCAGTGACATAGTAGAAACCGCGATTAATAATTCATCGTTCGGAGCTCCAACCCATGACAAGCATCTGTATCCTCGAGATTCACTTGTCGATCCGATAACTCTCTCTTCACAGGCCACTAAATTAGAACAACTCCGTGACGATGACCAAATCAGCGTTTCTGTGGAGTCTATCGGTGATTTAACTGCGAAACTCCTCACACTGTACAACATCGACCGGTTCCAACAACGCCGTCTGAGTGCTGAAAAGGATGCAAAACAGAATCTGCGAGAAAACGGTGCTGAGTTCGAAGTGTCAAAGCGAGAAACTGCGGAAGCGATAACTGCTATGGCAGGCGTTATTGCTGACGCACATGACCCAGCAGTGTTTGAACTTCCATCGCCTGATCCTATTACAGTCACTGAATTGTGGTGGATGATCGAAGAAACCGGGTTTGAACCATCGCATGAATGGGTTTACGCACTTTACATAGACCACAAACGCCCCCTCCACCACGCGCCGGATGATGCTATGATGCATGAAATGATGACTGGTGTTTCAAACCTCATGATGCCGAAACGGCATCGGGACACCTCAGAGAAGTGGGAAAGCAACGCGGAACCTGACCTGGAAGACGTTACAGACGACCACGGATACGTGACTCTTGATTCATGACTCCCGACAACAACCTCTACGACACTCCGCCGTCAAAGCAGCCAGAATCGCAGCAGCGAACGCTTGCTGAACGTGTCCTTGGAGAACACACGTTTGGCACTCCAGGAGTCCCTGAAGCACCTGAAGAAACGGATAACGCCATTGCTGAAGATGCACCACGGATCTGGTGTCCTGAACTTCACGCAGCACTGTTTTCACGGACAGATCTCACGGCAGAATACATTAGAGAATTCATCACTGAAGAATTCAGTCACTACGAAACTGAAGACGAACCACGTGTATTGCGTCTCCCGGGAGATTCAGAACAGGAACGAACTACGGCATGGTGTAGTTACTCGAAGTACTTCAACCCACAAATTGTCGGTGGGGATAAACCATTCTACGAATTCTGGGCAGCTGAAGAACACCCTGCATTCACAGTTACCGTTGACATCGACTACACGACTGGTCAACTCACGGCAACAGTCACAGAAACCAACTGAAACACTTCCTGAAAACTAACCCAAACAACTACCCTCATCCACCTACAAAATCACCTATGTCTGAATTAGACGACGTCATCTACGGGCAGGATTGGACACGTAACCGACTCAATGACCTCGCTGACAACTGGGAGCTCACAGATACCAGCAGAACCGATGACGAAATCACTCTCGTCTTCACCCATGACACCACTGACGCGATTTGTCGTATTACCGGAGAACCCAATTCTGTCGGGCTTTCACACTCACTTCGACTTAAGGTCAACGGGAGTGATGACATTCGTGCCGAAGCGGATTGGGCTGGTGACATCATCGAATCAGCGACCGGCATTATGCAAGCATACCACGCAGGTGTCCAAAACTCGACCTAGGAGAATCTTCGACGAAGAAACAACATCCCATCTCAGAATCTCAGTTTGGCACGGCGCGGCGGGTAACAACTCAAAGTGACCCGCCGCGTCCTGCCACCAATCCCGAGAGGTGTTTTCCTCAATGCACGAACTTACTGATACCCACCGCGACGCCCTCCGCCGCGTCGCTACGACCGCCGTAACGCACATCAACAGCATTCCGCAGAATACATCTGATCTTGATGTCTACGTGGTCGGCGGGGCTGTCCGCGATGCACTTCTCGGCGAATCCGCGAACGACTTAGACTTCGTTGTTGTCGGTGAAACCACTGATTCGATGCTTGCACGCGGATTTCATGATATTGACGCATCATCGTTCGGTGTCCTCCATGATGAGCAACATGAGGAATGGTCGCTTGCTCGCACAGAAACGAAATCCGGTGACGGGTACAAAGGCATTGAGGTGGACACAAACGACGTCCAGTTACGTGCAGACCTTGAGCGCCGTGACCTCCGGATAAATGCGATGGCACTCCGGATTAACACGACAGCCACACCAACCTCGATAGACGATAGTAACACGACACCAATCACTGGTACAGACGCAGACAGTGTCTTCGTTGATCCATTCGGCGGGCGATTCGACATCCAAAACGGCACGTTATACCACGTCAGCGAAGCGTTCAGCGAAGATCCAATTCGCGTTCTTCGTGCTGCACGATACGCTGCTCGGTACGATAACCCAGTCTTCACGATCGCAACTAGCACTGAACGTCTCATTCGAGAAGTCGCACCAGAACTGAACAGGATGAGCCGGGATCGTATCGGGGAAGAAGTCGTGAAGGCAATGAAACAGGCTGTTGACCCAGCACGATTCTGGGAAGTACTTCGTGACGTTGGTGCGCTTGCAGTTATCGCACCGACACTTGATCGCGCATCGATTATCCCAGCTGGCCCAGAACGATTCCACCGTGAAGGAGATACCTTTGAACATACGATGATGGTGCTTCGGCGAATGCACCAACTCTGCGAATCGCATGATATCACCGGGATGAATCGCGTTCGTCGGTACTTAATGGCAGTCGCACACGACCTTGGAAAGGTCGAACTGGGCAACGAGAAAGGCGGACTCTGGTCAGACGATCCACCGCGACGGTTCGGAGGTCACGCCACGACTGGCGTCGACGTAACTGCTAACTTCGGCACGCGCCTCGGATTGGATGCGCACATCATTGAAGCGATGGAGGATGCTTCACGGTATCACATGGACTTTCACGACATCCCTACGTGGGATGCTCGAAAACTCATCGAATTCGTCGAAGCTCATACAGCGCCACCCGAAGCAGAAACGCCATACATGGGGACAGTCGAGGAGTTGTTGGATTTGGCGCAGGCGGACCACGAAGGACGCTGGCAAAACATTGATCTATACGATGCTGAAACGGCATACCAAGTAGATGCAGCTGCGCCAGACGACGCTGCACGGCCAGCATTCCAGCGTGACGTATTTGAATCGCAAATTGCGGTCGCGCGTGATGCTATCGAGTCAATCGATGGTTACGAGGTTCTCCGAGACGGACTCTGTGACTCTCACACATCCGACACCATCACTGATGACAATCTTGCTCGTGTGCTGAACGCATGTGGAGACTGTCGATCGCCTGGTGAGTGGGTCGGCGACAAAATCACAACACGGCGAACATCTCTGATCAACAGCGAAACAACCTGACGAAATTCAGCTTAGGATTCAGGCGCGGCAGGCGCAACAAAGTGAGTGACGCCTGCCGCGGTTTCACAACACCCGAGGTTTCCCATGGCTACTCAAACCACTGATACCGTGCGGCTCAGCCCTGACGCGTGGGCTGAGATCACCGCTCACGTCGAAGCCTGCATCGAATCTGACAAGCGAACCGGCCACGCTAAAGAGGTCCTCACTGAGCTCAATTCTCAAATCGATACTGCATTCTCTGATGATCCACGAGTTTCAACACGCGCTATCGAAATCGAACTGACACCCGTCAAATGGAACTACCTTACTGGCGCACTCGGACGCATTCGCAGTATGTACCTCGACACGGACCACATCGATGCCGCGCTTAACGTGGAGCGGTACATCAACGCCCTGAAAACTCGACTAGAACACCAACGCATCATGGCACCAGCAAACCGCAATCAACAGTTCGATGCAACCGGCATCAACGTGAGCGAAATCGCCTCAGACAACAAAAACACGCCACCAACTGCCGACTGACGACACCCTTGAGATATTCCCAGGGAACGGATCAAACGACTGTTTCGTTGTGATACGTAAGCCGCGAAGCACTCAGACATTTCGAGTTCGCCTCACCTCACGGTGAACCCCTCACGCGAGAAAATATTCGAGCCATCACACACCGAACCGCTAACAGCACACCGTGATGGGGTTGCGTGGCGGGCCATCACCAGGCACGGTGAAGCCCGCCACGCAGAGCGACGGGCCCGAGACTCCATACTATGTCCACTTCAAATTCCAACTCACTCGGTAATGCTGTCCCAGACATCCCACAAGCACCGGCTCGCATACTTCGACGAATCGCCACGGCTGTTCGGGGCACATCTTCGTCGCAACCCGATGTTACCGACCCAGTCACACACCTTCAAGAAGAAAATGTAGCAATGCGAGTGCCATACCGCGTTGCACGATGGGAACTTGCGCACGTCATAATTCAGTACGAACGGGATACATACGTGGCAAAACTTCGGTGTCGTAATTGGGAAACGGGATGGCTGCAACCACGTCGCATAGAAGAATCAGTGAAACGCGTGATCTCAAAAGGGAAACCATTCTCTTTCACGACCTGTGAAGACATCCCACCGTAGCCTTCTTATGTGTGTCACCACCACACACGGATACTGGCACTGAACTGGGACAGTTGAGTGCCGACTCTGTGACATCACCGGGTCTCCGCAACACCATGCGGTGGCGGGCAAACACACAGAAGTGAGCCCGCCACGCGCGGTGAGGCTCCCAAGTTCCACTAACAAACCGTGATCACAATGGCGACGAACCAACACAGCGCACTCCCTGACGACGTCACTCTTGGCGACGAGGGACTAACTGCGCTCACGCACGACCAGCTTGAAAACATGTTCCAGGCGTACGGAATCCAAAACGGGATGCGCCTCATCCCTCTCACCAACAAAGAACTCGCCACTCGCGGGTTTGATGAATTCACTCCGACGCCTGCGTTCGCACAGGGTCTTCGCCAATCATTCGAATCCGCATTCATCCAAAAGGCGAATGCGGCACTCATCCCTGAAGCAATTGAAATAGCAAACCGCGAAGCAACCGGATGGACAATCCACAACTTCATTGATGCAGACTACACTGCGCTGCGGAAAGTTGTCCTTCCGAAATTCTACAAGCATGTCGTCTACTCTTTCGCGTTCGCTGCGGCGAACGGAGCTGACGTGCAAGCCGCCATCTACTACAACACCGACGATGATGACGGTCGCGGACCCCTCATCGACGGGTGACTAGAATCGCCGGTCACAGGCTTTTCTTTTTGCTTCACCTGGTGTGAGGCGCGGCGTCCACCTTCGAGATCTCAGCTTGCAACGCGCGGCCACGCTAGCGAGGTCCTCGGCCGATGGCCGAGCCGATCACCATTGCGAATCTCGGAATCTAACGTTGGGCCGCGCAATCGAGGTCGCCGCGCCCACAAGCACGAGTGGAGGCGCGGCGACCCATGAGCACCCAAGACAAACCCACTACAGACACGACCAGCATCAGCACCACCGAAAAACACAGCGGTCTTTCTCCTGAAGACGAACACTGTCGTGCACAGCAAACCGGTGACATCTTCGCTGGTGGCCCACACAGCGACCTGTGAAAAATCCGAACCCGTACCTTTAGTTGATTCTCGCTACTACACTCAATAACTCTCCAAGAGCCTTACCGATGCCTGCCCAATACACACCCGCCGACACAGAACCCGACGCACAGCCCTGCACACTCTGTGAAATGGACCCAACTCGTGACGACACGACTGTCGTCGAAACCGCAAATCGCGGACTACTCAGTGTTGACAAGAAACTCGACATTGAACCAATATGCAGTGAACACATCGACCAAAATCACGCTGATGCAGTACAGGAAGCATACAACTACGGTGGTGAATCATTCGTGCAGCGCTGCATCAACGCTGGCGTCTTCACCGCAACTGACGCTGCCGACGTACTTCCCAACTTCGACCCCACATCGTAACCCGCAGTGATAATTCATGCCTGAAACCCCTCCTGAACCCGTTGACACCACCCATCTTTCGTATCCACGCACAGATGTAACCACTCCGCTGTACACTGTCACTATCGCGTGTGACTGGGACATCCCACAGTTCAACATCGAAGGTGAAGCCGTCGACGCTCTCAAAGACGCTGGCGTGTCATCGTTTGAAACAACTATCCACCATGCAGAGCTCACTGTTCGCGCTGAGAATACTGACGTTGATACTCTTCATGACGCAGTGCTCAATGCGATTACCGGTGCATCAGACGGGTTGATGGGCTTCCCAACAGACGGTGAACTTGACGATTCATTCACTGTTGAAGCACACGAAGCAGAACAGTGCCACTACGGCTGCGGGAAACAAGCCGTTATTCGGGATGCTCCAATGGTTGTGAATGGGCGACTTTACACAGGAAACCTCTGCCAAGACTGTCACACGGCGCCGGAAAACTTGAAATCAACATTCCATGAAGAGACTAAGGAACATATGCGCCTCACAGAATTGCAAACCGCATACGAGCACGCAACTACATGACTGACATCCCACGAACTCCACATGCAACGCCGCCAGAATTTGTCCTCTGTTTTGACCGTGACTACACCGTCGACGTGAATCCACCACGCGACCGGCAGGCTGTCCCACTTCAATGGGTGAAATACTTCGCGCACAGCCCGGACACCCAACACATCGATGTTTGGGCAACAGGGAATCAACATCTCGTCTCAGAAGCCGGTATCCCTGGGATTCGCACCGCAAAGGCTCTCTGGGACACAGTGAACATCCCAGATGTCGAGGAAACATTCGACAAGCCACATGATGAAAATGGCGAAGAAATCTCAACGTACAAGCCTGATCGTCGAGAAGGGCTTCGGATGATTAAAGATATTTACGACCCCGTAGAGGGTGTCGCGCCGTCGTTTGTCGTTGTGGATGATGCGAATCTCATCGCGCTCGAATCTGAAGGCTGGTCATACTATCAACCATGGGACTTCGTTGCAGCAATCGGAGACAACACCGCGGAAGTAACTGTTCCTGAATCTCACGGCTTCTGTAATCAACCTGTGATAAGTAACAACTGTACGTGCAACACCGCCTTTGAGAAATCGTTTTTCGACCCGCGAAAATTTCGCGCTAACCGCTCGGAGATCTAGTACTGCGCCGCAGACGCCAGGGGCGCGGGCGCGGAGACCCAAATGGAGCGCCCGCGCACAGGGTACACTGCCCAGTCACAATCAAGGCACATCACCCTCAGCGCACCACGAACCCAACTTCAAACACTCTCAGTAGACTATTTCCCATGAGTCAGACTCAACAGCGAAACCAGGCCGACAGCATCGCCTCCAACCAGCAGCGAAACGAGCAGCGCGTCAAATTCGGGATGCCGATCAGCGACGAAATCAAGGACGAAATCGACTTCATTGACGCTGATGGCACCGCCGATCTGAAAGCCGCAGCCCGCGAACACGAAGGTGAACACGAAGACGGTGCATACTTCGATTCGATTTCTGGAGCTGAACAGAAACTCGAAGCCGCGATGGAGATCATCTCCCGGACGGACGCTGTGCTTGTGAAGACGCATCCGTGGTTTGTCGCTAACGAGTGCGGTGAACGAGACCCGAATTACGATCGCTGGGAACCATTCTTCGTTGCATTCCCTGAAACAGCGCATTCCGGACAGTTGATGTTCCGGAATCTCGCGGCACTCAGCGAAGTTGCATACACCCTCAGCGAACGCGACGAATACGAAAACCAAGCAGAGAATGCCGAAGAAATCGATGGGAGTGATTACTCCGCTGCGGAGCATGCACAGATGGCTGAACAGCGTGCTGCGACGCGGTATCGTCTCGATTCCTCATCGGACAAAGCTTGGGTGGATGCCTCGATTATTCAAGCTGTCATCGGGAATTCTGCCTCCGTCAGTGATGCACTCCTTATTTCGCAAAACGACAGCGGAAAGTTCTGCGGTCGTGGGAGTCTTGAAGACGCTGACGTTGGGATTGCTCTTGACCGGTACGTAAACGATGAAGGCGAACATAAAGTCCGGATCGTCAACGAGCCTGAAATGAAAGACGCAATCAAAAAAGTCAACAAAGAACATTGGGACGAGGTCCATGCGAAATATCTCTCAAATGTTCTCCGATGGGAATGTGACTTGGAAGGAATCGACATTCTCATCGATGTGCTTCTCGAGCAGGACGCGGTGGATATGGTGGCTGTTCACCGAATCACCGAAAAGGCCTACAAAACTCATTTCGACGACGACTTCGGCACTGACTTTGACGGATATCCTGGCCTCGACGAGTGAATCGCCTCAGGGTATTCGTCTTGTCCGCTGATAAAACGCGACGTCGCTGATCTTCCTCTCTCTTTTTGTGTCGTGACGCCTTCGCCCGGTTAAATACGCGGTCAAGGGTACCGCGCCCATAACACAGCGTGAAGGCGCGGTACCTCACCACCTCCAAGACTCAACCATGACCTCGGACACACTACCATCCCAGCCTGCTGAACAGGCGACCACAACCGAACCTAATGACCGGGCGGAAATCATTCTCGTTGAAGATTTCCTCAACGACAACGCGCACTGCCGGATCATCGCACGTGAAGAAGAACCTGATCCTAACGCCCGCGGTGACCCTTGGTGGGAAATTATTCTCCAGGGATACACTGACAAGTGGGTAGACGGCGAAACACTCGGGACGTGCCCCGACATCAATGATGTCAAATCGGATCTCCCAGCCCTCATGAGTGACGCGTCCGAAAACTAGTACTGAACCAGTCAACAATGGCCGATGAACCAGCCCTATTTACCATGATTGAGTACGACTGGACATACAACAAAGGCAGTCAACTCCCGCATAACGATGGCTTGGCGATTCCCGTCATCAACGATGATGACGACCGGCAGTTAGTGTGCCAACTGAAGGCTAACGCGAGAGGACTCAACAACGGCTGGATACGCTTGATGCCAATTCACGGCGTAGAAACTGATGTCTTCGTTGACACTGAAGATCCACGAAACAGCAACCCGCCAATCAACGTAGACGACTTATGAGCCCACTAGTCACAGACACAGATCAGTTACGAACGGAACGAAGTGCCACAGCACACACCCGAACGGCGTACAGTGCTGCAACTCTTGCTGGACAAACCGAAATCGAACGTGGTGACATCTTGTGTGTTGCGCAAGGCGCACCAGCTCCTGACATCAAGGCTCAGTACTTCGTTGGGCGGCTTGCTGCTGTCATTGAGTATCGCGGTGACTACTTCGCGCAATTCTACGACACAGATGGCAGTGAATACGGCCCAAAGAAACCACTCGACGAGGTGAACCCAGCTGATGCTGAACTCCGAAAAGCGTTCGGAACAGTGACGAAACCACACGCGACCGTCACGCGATACGTCGACGGCTCTGAGCAGGTGGTATAGAGACGATGACTTCACTTCGTAGTACACCGTTGCACGACCACTCCGATATCGGGATGGAATGGACAACTGACTGGCGGTACCAAGTTGCCGATTTCTTCTGTGGGCGTGGTGGTGTCGGTCGCGCACTCCTTGAGAAACCACTCCCGATTGAACAGTTCGCGTTCATCGGTTTCGACATCGAAGACTATAGCGACAGCTATCCTGGGCGGTTTAAGCAAGTCGATTTATTCAATGTTTCTCCGAGTGAACTCGCAGACAGAGTGCAAGGCGGGTTTCGGAGTTACGAGTCGTTCAAAGCAGATGTGATTTGGGCGTCGTTCCCATGTACTGCATACTCGTCGCTCAGCCCAACGCATTACGGGAGTCAAGAAGCCGCGCTTGAAGCAAATCCGCGCATCACTGACGAGTTCCGAGAATTCCTCTTAGAGATGGCGCCACACTACGTCATCGAAAACGTTCCGCGAGCTACGAAAATTGGCGATCTCAAGGCGAATGTCCGTGTGAATGGCCTCGCATTCGGACTTCCATTTAATCTTGAACGGCACTTTGAAACCACATTCAAGTGTCCGAGCGCGTACCTTGACACTGATCCTGACGTTGTTATCGATACACGAGACAACCAGTCCGTCGAAGCACTAGCGGACGCGAAAGGCGTTCCTTCAGAATGGGGGAAGCAAAGCGTCAGATCGGCGATGCCAACAGAGTACGTCACGTGGATTCTTCATCACTGTCCCTCAGTTCCAGGACTCATGCCACAACGCAAAGATCAACTTCTCGTTCACGACCCGCCAACTGACACCGGTATTCACTCACACCCGCACCTCAACGACGACACTGATCCCGGAAACGGAGGTGTCTGGAGATGAACCACAGCACATATCTCAATCTCAGTGACACCGCAGGCTCGCGGCGTCCACAAGAAGCGTGTGGAGACGCCGCGAACACTAATCAGCCCAAGTACACCGCTCTAACAAACTATGAGTCATACTTCCAACCCATCCAATACTGCCGAACACCCCTCGAGCACACAGCATCTTAACACCGATGCAAACACTCCTGCTGCGGCGCAGCGTGAGATACCAACGTTGTACTTCGATGGTGCTTGCAAGAATAATCCCGGGCCTGCCGCGTACGGATACGTGCTGTACGACGCTTCCGGGGATGAGCTCACCACTGATTCGCATCACTTCGCTGACCACGCAACGAACAACGAAGCCGAATATCACGCGATCGAAGAAGGACTGCGCACCGCGCTTGACGCAGGCATCTCAGAACTGCTGATTCGTGGTGACTCTCAGCTAGTCATCAAGCAGGTTCGCGGTGAATACGACGTTAATGCGGAGAATCTCACTACACTGTGTAACCGCGTTCGCGCTCTCATTGAAGGGTTTGACGGAGTTGTTCTTGACCATGTCACCCGCGACAACAATCACCGCGCAGATGGCCTCGCATCTGCGGCACTCGATAACGTAAAACCCTGAGTGACACCCTTCAATTTAAGAGGTGACAATTTATCATGAATTCACTATTGCTCCCACTCACCGTTCTTGACGCGTATGAGAACACCGGTGAGAAACTCGTTGGGATTACACCATTCCTGAAATCAGTGTTTCTTCTCCAAGATGAACTCAACGACGTTGATAGCTACACTTTCAGACCCGGTGACTACGGCCCATACTGTCACAACTTGTACACTGACATCACCCGTCTTTCTGACCGTGACTTCATCAAAACTACCGATGTCACGAAAATCGGGCCATTTAACGTTTCACACACGGTTACTCAATATGAATTAACCGACAAAGGGCGTCGTGCATTGGATACTGCACGTGATGAAGAAATGCTTCCATACGCACTCTCTGACACTCGAGACATCATTTGTGACGCTGACACTACAACGCCGTACTCGTTCTTAAAAGAGATTAGTCAACGCGCTCCAAACATGTTCACAGGGACAACTCTTCCATTCGCACACCAGTGAATCAAACCCGAAACAATCTACACTCTTTTCACTTCACCAGCGAAGATACAGGCCTACCCAGAGTTTCATGGGACCCACACCAGCAGGGAGTGGGTCCCATTCCACAAGTAGCACGCCTCCAAAGAGGCGTGCTGCGACCGCGGCGCACGTAACAGAGTAGAATGTCGTGCGCCGCGGGTTACCAGTATGCAAATCCGCAAACCACGTCATCAAAAGGTAATCATGACACCTGACACACCAACTGACCCAGTTCTCGTCCGCATCGAACACCAAATTGGCGACCAGCAGGTCAATTCTCGACTCGTGTGCGATGCCCCAGCATCTCACCGTGACGCCGTCATTACTGCGTTCTTCAACCAGTTTTACGGCCCCGACACAGAACACATCGACGAAAATCGGTGGGAGAGTAGCGACCTTCGTCAAGCCCTCACCGTGAAAGAAATCTCTTCACTCACCGAAACAGAATACGACGTGCTGCAAGAGTACCTCCCGAACATAACCGCGCGGTGTCCCAACTGCCACGGTACCGTGACTGGAAACCCGATGGACGACGACGCCGCACTTTACTGCGCTGAATGCAACCTCGCGTTCGACCCTGAGTGATTCGAGTTCTCCCCAGATTGTTGTTTCTGAGTCCAACACGCCCGATAATTAACTAGGAGTGGACTCCGCGGTACCACAGCGGCGTGTGCGCAACAAGACCAGGTAGACGCACACGCCGCAGCGCGTCCCAAACACACAGAACTCTCAACTATGCATAATACCTCACCCGCAACAACTAATCGTACATCCGAGGATGAAGATACCTGTTGCACTGTAACAGGAGGTGACGACCTGTATTTCCCGGCGTTCGAACGGCCGATTCAGAAAACCGTTGACCGTATCAAGGCACTTGAAGACCTTCAGATGACTTTCGAAGAAATCCATGACCGTGTCACCGAGATTGACTGCGACTATGGAAGTGCCAACGCAGAAATCATTGGTGATGGTGAACTGAAAGTCCGTGCTAGTATGCCCGAAATATCGGGCCCGTTAGACACTCTTATCACCGACTTCGACTGGGAATCTCATCATCTCGAATACAACGAAGAAGCCGAAGTGTACACGGCTGAACTCGTGTTGTCGTACCCGGAAGACATGACATTTTCACCCGTCAATGCACCTTAAACAAGTATGACTGATGCAGCCATTGAAGCCATGAACAGAGCGTATCGTGCAGAAGATAAGCCGAGTCTCAACGCGCAGCGCGCTATTCAGCACGCGCTTGAGAATGGAGAACTCTCGGATGATGTGCGAAAAGATCTCGTCGATGAGCTGTGGGCTGCTATCCCAGAGAAAAAACGCGGCCCGTATACCGGGAATCCTGAGAACGGACTCGCATCCGCGTTCAGTCGTAGTGAAGACAGTGTTACAGCGCACGTATCTGACTTGCTATTCAATCAACAGCCACTCGGTGTGATTCTCGGTGATCTACACGATCATATCCGGAAACGTGGCACAGCCATCATCACAAACGTTGAACCACGAAGTGAAGACGTGAACGAGATGATGGATATGCACCACATCGCTATCACAATCCAGCCACTTCCTGTGTGGCTCGCACGCTACACAAACAGCGATACTGGAATCAACCTTCCTACGAGTTAATGCTCTTCAACAGAGATGACATCGTAGAACTCTTGTAATTTCTCTGTATCGGTGTTGTCCGTGTTCATCAGCGTTTCCAATTGCTGTACTATCTCCTGTTGAATGTCTGCTTTAGCATCTTCTGGAATGCCCACATCAGAATATTCATCCTGGATACGAGCGAATAAGCATTTCTGAAATCAAGAACTTCTCTTCACAGCGATGAATTCATTCCTGATCCCGAGGATTCTTTGCTGTAGCTGTCACTACAGAAGACACACCCATAACATCCGAACCGAATGGCTCCGGCATACACTGGGCGCCGCCAAGCGATCTACAGGCGGAATGAACGCTTGGCGGCTTCACAAGTACTCCCGAGAACCGCACTCAGAAGATCACCACCCCAAATCCCAGTATGCCCACCACTCACCAACAGTCCAGCTCAACGCCTGCATCACTCACTAACCGACCACAAACTGAAGTCTCACACCCTATGACTGACGACGCCACCGACACCGAGCCGGTTGATCCAATCGACAAATTCGACATGTCTCATCCGCAATTTGAGAGCATTCGTCACGCTCGGGAATACTTCGAACGCCCGCTCGCATGGCATGCGTCTCATTACGGGGATGACCCGATTGGAGAACTCGCAACCGCTGCTCGAAACACGCGAAACGTCCAAATCACCCCTAGTGAAGAAGACACGTTTGCATACTACGATCCAATCGGTGCCGACCGGCAGAAAGTCAGCACCGAAACCAGCGATTTCCCTGGACACCCGCTCCTACTGCGTGCTGGCCTCTCGATGAACACTAAACAGCAAACACCATACTACGGCCTCGAATATCGAAGTGGACTTGACCATTTCTTCGACCGATACTATCTAGGATACATTATCGCTATGAAGGATGGAGAAGTGCAGGAACCAGAATACACGCTTATCCACGAATCTGGGAGAGTCATTACAACGAATCTAACACGTGTCCATCCAACAGAGCGGTTCGAAGACTTCCGAGAAGATCGGTTCATCGGGAAGACCCCTGAGGAATATCAACTGATCACTATTGCTGCTGACGAATCTGACGTCTTCGGGATTGACATTGAACCATCTAGTTTCGACGCGTCACTCTTAGATGCTCCAGACACCGACGATCGCGCACTGCAACTTGACAAACGCCTCTCACCAGGTGCTGATTTCGACACGCGAGTATTCGCTCTCACAGAAGATGAATTTGATGACGTGAAACGGCAAATCCAGCGACTCCGAGATGTTGCTACTCTCAATCCACAACCGGCTCCAACAACTGGCCTCCAAACAGTGACCGGAACTACGCTACTTCGCGGAGCTGATGCAATAGCCTGCACGAACTGTGAGTCTGGACAGACACGTGCACTTGGTGAATTAACTCGACAACGCATCATAACGCTCGTTGGGATGCCAATCACAGCAATCAAGACACAAACAACGCACGTCTGTCGGAAATGCCTCCGCACTGTTGAAATCCCGACGCCTGACAAACACGAGACTCCCACCAACACTGACGAACAGCAAGGCACTAACGGAGAATTGGACTCCTCAGACGAGGCACCAGGAACACACGAATCTCCAACACTCGGTTTGTTTGACTCTGAAGACTCTACTGACACCACCAACAGCACTTCTCCCGAAACTACCGATGATAACGGCACTGAAACAGATAATTAACGATGGTCAAACATTAGCCAGAGATGCTATTCCAGAAGATACCCTCGTAGGATATTGTCCATACACAGCACGTGCAGCGACTCTTGCTGCTGAAAAACATGGATTCACTGCGGACACTATCCGTGGCGCATTCTACGACGATCCATCTCAAGGCGCGAAACCAACCGACGTGAGTGATATCGGTGTCACGTACGATGGGCACTGGTGGTGTGAACTTCACGCTGAAGGCACGGTTTACACAATTGACTTGTGCAGTCTACTTCCAAGCCGTCATCACGAGGTCCTCATCATGGAGGGAACCCCGGTGGAGTACATCCCGTTACAACGGAATCCGCCGAGAATGCATCAATTTGACCCGTGATTGCATATTTTTTGTCGCACAGCACTGGGAGAACTCGTGAGTCTTGTGGCGCGCCAGGGATCAGATCTGTGAGACCAACAAGATTTGATTTGGAAACCGACTTTGCGGAAATAGGGTTCGGTCCTGGCGCGCCATACAAAAACGAGTGAAGGCGCGCCGGGACAGTCCAGGTACTGTTCACAACTGAGCAATTCTTTGAACCCATGACAGAAACAGAATACTACGTCGTCGCTACGGACGACTTCACTGACGAGACAACGCATTATATCGGTGAAGCAACTATCGCAGAAACATGCAACGAGAATCCAGTTTCAGCTTCTCGTGACTATGCACCGGCAGTTACCGGTGCAGTAAAGCGTGTCTGGGAAACTGGACCTGAAGGCGGGTGGTTCAAAGTCCCAGAATCAATGGATGCATCGAATCCAGAACATATCGCGGTGCTCATCGGCGGGTCACAGCGCGTTTATCCAGAATCAGACGTGTTCTTCGGTAAAGACCACATCGTAGTTTTCGAGCTTGCAGCGCGTGATGTTGTTGATGTCGGATGGCATGAACTCGGGCACGAAGAACAAGAAATTATTGATGAAGACCCAGACGGGATGGCTGACCGCATCTGCAAAAAAGAGTTCTTCTGGGATGATGATGTCATTCCTCCTGAAGCAGTACCAAACAATTCGTGCCGCGTTGACGATGCTTCGTACCTTATTGGGTACGTTGATGGGCAAGACCTCCATGACCCGTATGGACACATTGGGACATCAACCGCGGATGCTGCATTCCCGGCTATTCGTGACGTCGTCGAGCAGCGAGGAAAATGGACATGGCCACCGCATGTTTCTGCTGTAGACACCGTTTCAACGTATACTACTGATTCGTTATTCTCTTCAGAGCTCACATTCGTTGATGATGTCTTCTCTTCCGTGAGTGAGAGTGATACTCTATGACGGAATTTGCTGTGATGGTTGGCGACAGTCCGTATGGCCCAAAGAAAACACGATTTGTTGGTCGCGTCCAGAACCAACCGTTCAACGAGGAAACGTCACATCTCGATTCATCGCTTGACTACGCTGCAACTGCGGTGCGAAAAGCAATCCGAGAGTCTCTGCGATTCGACCACAATGTAGCAAAAGTCACTGATGGTGCATTGCTCTTTCAGCTGGGACGTGAGACCACATACGCGTGGTCGAATATCTTCCAAGAATCCACATCAGACGAGTGCACTATCGGTCCGGGGTTAACTTGGGCAGATGGATTCCCGCATCCACCAAGTGCCCGTATTTCGAGTTCGCCACAACGATACACGATGTTCGCAGTGGACAAGTCTTCGATGCCAAACGAGTGGTACTACGTTGGTGAGAAAATAGGTGAAACTGCGGGTATCGCACTTCAAGCGTTACTACGTGACCGTGTAGATGTTATTGAGCAATTTCGGAATAAAACGGACTTCATGTATGTCGCTGATTGGACACATCGAACTGTTCTCGAGTGGGATAGAGTTGGATATCCTCGTGCAGACGATGTCTCAATCCATGATGAAGAACGATTCTATCGGTTTTTGCCGCATCGGAGCCTCGATGAAACTGAGAAACAATTGACTGTCCGAGAGAATCACGACGAATTGCAATCAATGCTCTCTCTAGAAGAGAAGTAAGCGAAGATACCCCAGTGATGGCGCGTTGTATTTTGCTTCGCTGATTATCCACTCTGGTTTCACAGGCTCACTAATACCGGTTACTTGGTCGTAATGCCGGTTTGCATCGCCTTTTGTGATGAAGCCAGCATGCGGTGCCGGGCAGTACTGGAGTTCTGTGCAGTTACTCGCGTTTTTAATGTACTCCATATTCGCGTCGTGGTACCAGTTTTCGCCTTCGGCCACCCAGAATCGAGCACGGTGAATTATCGTTTGACCAGTCCCGTTAGCACTGTATAAGATGACATTCCCAGGCCCACCGAATGTGCGATAGTCAGCGCGTTCTCCGGCGCGTGCTGTCACGACACCGGTATCACCATGTGCAGCTGACGGTGCAGACTTCTCTTCATCTACAGTAATAACGAGATCCCCACGCTCAAGTGTCGGCTGCATACTCCCGCTTTCAACAGCAGCAAACGGCGGCCAAACACCAGTTACACCGTAAAGAACAGCAGCAAGGACAGCAACGGTCACACCGATACGAATAGCATCAGTGATAACAACTGCGAAGAGGTCATCTGATGTTCGAAACTCATTGATAGCTTTTGTAATGGTTGTAAATGCATCGTAGAAAACTGACTCATCTGCGGTATCACTCCGTGCCATTACTATAATTTCTGAGTGACACCGACTTATACGATAGCCCGGTACGGGGTCGTTCCAAATCAACTGTGCAACCGCACCGGGTCTGACTTTTTTGTGTGTCACACCACTCTATTCAACTGTTCAACCATCAGAAGCACTCAGAACCATTTCGCGCAGGAGCCTTGAGAGAGAAAACCGCAAAGGCTCCTGCGCATGCTGAGTACAGGCCAGTACGCAGTCATCACCACTCCCACAATTCCCATGTCAAAAACACCTACTCATCTCACCAGTCAGCACACTCCCGACGAAACGACTAATAACACTCCCTCGTCAGCTGAAACCACAGAAGAGGCAACCACCGATGAAACAGTCTGCCCTGAATGCGGTGGAGAGGTCCTCGCTGATAAAACACATGGAGAACGCATCTGCGAAACATGTGGTCTCGTCGTTGATGAAGACGGAATCGATCGTGGGCCTGAATGGCGTGCATTCAGCCATCAAGAACGCCAAGACCGGAGTCGTGTTGGGTCTCCCACGACAAACCTTCAGCACGACAAGGGACTCTCTACGAATATTTCTTGGCAAAACAAGGATGCACGAGGCCAATCTCTAAGCAGTAAGCAACGCGCGAAGATGCAGCGGCTTCGCAAATGGAATGAACGATTTCGAACGCAGAATTCGAGACAACGTGCACAAAAACAAGCGAATAATGAGATTCAACGAATGGGAAGTGCTCTCGGCATCCCAAAAGACGCACAGGAAACCGCAGCAATGCTCTATGAGCGCGCCTCAGAAGCAGAAACTGTCATTGGCCGATCTATTGAAGGCGTAGCAACAGCGTGCCTGTATGGTGCAGCGAGAATGCATGGAACACCCCGACCACTTGACCAACTCGTTCCAGTGAGTCGTGTTGAACGGCTGCACATTGCGCGATGTTTCACACAACTCAAGCAAGATCTAAATCTCTCATTTGAGCCAGTGAACCCGAAAGAGTACGTCCCACAAATCATCAACGACATCCCATCTACTCTCCCAGCGCGCGCTGAAAAGATTGCGCGTGAACTATCGGAAGCTGCGTTCCACTCTACAGTTGGCAGCGGGAAGAAACCAACTGTGGTTGCTGGAGCAGCGATCTACGCTGCAAGCCTCATCATCGGCAAGAAAATCACGCAACGTGAAGTTGCTGATGCAGCTGACATCACGGCAGTAAGCATCCGGAATCTCTATCAGGAACTCATCGGATTAAGAGATGACCACGAGAACAAGACTGATAGCTCTACTTCCTCCACTCTCACCACCCAGAGGTCCAAGCCAACTGAGACGAGCAAGGAACCAGCGAGCAAACCCACTGAATCAAACAGTAGCACTAACGCCTCTCAGCCTAACGCCAATACTAGTAGCGAGTCTCTTGAATGCCCAGAATGTGGTGATTCGGATTTCAAAAACAAACGAGGTCGCAATATCCATATCTCAAGGGTTCATGGGAGTGAGCAAATTCCTACGAGTGAAGAAAACACCAATACTGCTTCCAACGTTAATTTCGATCACGAACTTGCCTGCCCAAAGTGTGGACGGTATGATTTCGAGGGGAAAAATGGGCGGAACAAGCACATTGGAATAATGCATGGGAGTGAACACATCCCTGATGAGAATTAACTGCTCACCAACGTTGTGAATGGTTTTTGCTGGTCCGGGCATCAAGACCGAGTAGAGTTAGCTTGTGGATACCTCACGTTTAAGTATATGCTTCCAATATGTGTACCCACACCGAAGAAATCACAGTAAGACGCGCGCTCGCCATTCAAACACAGTGAAGCGAGCGCGCTGTCACCAGTACCAATACCACTCCCGCTCACCATGTCTTCAAATTCATCCTCTAACCAACCACCGGAATCGAATAACACACAAACACAGTCCGTATTTGAATCCTTACAACCTGCACCAGCCCAAGAACTGGCTGACTCACTCCGACGCGGCCTTCGGACAATCAGCACCTGTGTAGTCCAAACAGAACTCCCCACTTCTGTTGGTGAAACCGCTGCCATGCTCTTCCGTAATGCCCATCAGAACGAAGTCTTGCAAGGCCGAAACACAAACTCTGTCGCTGGCGCAGCCTTCCATCTGGCAACACGCATCGAGCACACCCCAGTGAAAAAATCAGAAATTCACACCATTCTAACGTCTCTCCCAGAATATTCACGGCCGAAACAACAACTCGCACGCGACAGTAAACACCTCCAAAAAGTCCTGGAAATTCCCGTGCCGAGCGCATCGCCAGATGAATACATCCCCTCTTTCATCACCGATCTCCAGGAACGCGGCGTCCTCAAGAAGGAGGACGCCACCGAAGTTGAAACCCGTGCAGTTGAACTCCTAAAAGAAACCCCGGATACTGTCATTACTGGGAAAGCACCAAGTGGTGTGGCTGCAAGCGCAATCTACGCCGCAGCATTACTCTGTAACGCTAACAAAAACCTCACTCAAGACGATGTGAGTGAGGTTGCAGACATTTCAACTGTCACAATCCGTAAAACATACCAAGAACTCCTAGAAGAACTCTGAGAACCGCGGAATCACTGGTTTTTAGTGGATTGACCCGCAATCATGGGTTACGCGTCGCGCGCACGCGCACGCACAACCCGCACCGCACCGATCACTAACAACACCGCGAAACCCGCTGTGCTCGGGCGCCATCACATCTACTGAAGCGCCCGAGCACAGCACTTCACCCAGGACTGGCGGGCCACGAAATCCACCACCGCCACAAAATCAGCTCAGTACATCACTCATGTCCGACAATCGACAACACCTTCGGACCCGCACACGCACCGACTCATCTTCATCGTCACGTCAACAGACACACGACGAACACTCAACAACCGAAGAAACTGAAAACGAAAACGACACCACATCCTGCCCAGAATGCGACGGAGATCTCATCATCAACGAAGGTCGTGGTGAACGCACTTGCAGTGACTGCGGTCTCGTCATCGAAGAAAACCGCATCGACCACGGCCCAGAATGGCGCGCTTTCAACCAACAAGAAAAAGACCAGAAGAGCCGCGTCGGATCTCCAACGACGAAAATGATGCACGATGACGGGCTCTCAACAAACATCGACTGGCGTGACAAAGACGCGAGAGGGAATTCTCTCTCCAGCAATCAGCGCCAGAAAATGAAGCGCCTCCGAAAATGGAATGAACGATTCCGGACGCGTGACTCTCAAGAGCGCAACCTGAAACAGGCACTTGGAGAAATTGACCGGATGGCCTCAGCACTCGGCATTCCAGACACCACTCGAGAAAACGCATCTGTAATCTATCGTCGCGCCCTCAACGAAGAACTTCTCCCAGGTCGTAGTATCGAAGGAATCGCCACAGCGGCACTCTACGCTGCCGCACGAATCGACGAGAAACCCCGCACCCTCGATGAACTCACAACTGTTGCACGCGTCGATCGGCAAGAAATTCGACGCGCCTACCGATACATCGTCAAAGAACTAAAACTCGAAGTCCAACCAGCAGACCCGATGGAATACCTCCCTCGGTTCGGCAGCAACATCAACGCGTCAAATCGCGTTGAAGAGGAAGCCCGCATCCTCATTAATCACATCACTGATGCCGGGATGCACAGCGGGAAAGCACCAACCGGCATCGCAGCAGCGTCACTCTACTTTGGAAGTGTTCTCGCCAACGAAGACCATACACAGAGTGAAATCGCTGAAGAATGCAACATCAGCGAAGTCACCATCCGGAAACGCTGCCAGGAACTGATGGAAGAAGCCCACATCACCTGGCTAACTGACTAGCACTCACTTCAGATCATGGGTGAATCAATTGAAGCGAAAGCGAAAGCCACTGCTGAAGCTGTGCTCCATCAAGTTGGGCAAACAAAACCTTTCGGCGGTCCTGACTGGTACCAATCCGAAGGCTGGCCGATATACGCAGCAATGCGACGCCATACTATCTCCGCAATCCTCGACGCAGCCAACAGAGACTAATTTTTTGCCACAAGGAACCCGACGCCGTCGTCGCTGGATGTGGAAACTCACGCTGCCCGCACAGCACGACACGAACGGGTAGCACCGCGACACTTTGCTTGTGTCGCGGAAGCACTATAGACCCCAGAACTGCACCACTACAACAACATCTGACTCTACCGGGCACCGCGACTTTCCACATCCAACGACAACGACGTCTTCTGCATCCCGTCGACGGCTTGGCGGTCGTCCTCGGGGCTGCTCCACGGCCGTAGGTCAGCAAATGCCAACATGTGACCAGCACAGCCGTGGGTGCGGCGCGCAAACACGCGAGGGTGAGCGCGCCGCAACCCACGGCCCTGCCCGGTGGAGCAACCGGGCGGGACGTGAAGACACCACTGCAACACGGCACACACCACTTACGATGCTCTGGCACTCTCCAACCAACGTCGTCTTCTTTTTCCGCAATGCGCGAGCTAGGATGCCCGTGAGCTTCCGCGGACAGCACCAACACCTGAGTGGCCGTGCCGTAGCAAACAGTTCCTCCGAGATCAGTGTTCCTGCGAAGATCTTTCCGCAACAGCAAACAGCGGTCTGTACGCAGCTAGCCACGCCGAGCCGATCACCAGCAACAAACGACACCGGTAAACCGCTATCTACGATATGCACAGCAGCAACTACGGCAATCAACAGAGCGTCAACGGAGGTCCCCGCGGCGGTAACCCACAGGCAACGAACACAACAACAACGGGAGCGGCAACGGCAGTGGCAACGACGGCGGCCGACGACAGATGCGGTACGGGGCAAGACGGCGGTGACGACAGTGACCGTGCGAGAAAGGCATACAACGGTGGTGCCACGAACAGGCAAGAGGAGCCACGGTTGCGGAGTGGCGCTGGTATGCAGGTGCGGGTGACGACGCCGTCACCGTGGAACAGCAAGGCCGCGGTAGCGCGCCAGCCCGGACTTTCCGGGCTGCGCAATGCGCCGGCCGCCGCGACTCAGCGTCACTCGCAGTGCAGAAAAGACACTGACAGTGACGGTCTTTTTGCCACGAATCCATCTCCAATCACTCGGAGGATCACGGCAACGAGGCACGGCGGGCGGCAGTCATTTTCAAGTGACCGCCCGCCGTGCGTGGAAACACTCCCAAATACGCACTTCATTCGGGAAATCCGTAGATTTACGCCGCTTCCACGTCACAGCTAAGACACCCACCTAACCCAATTATCCATGTTCAATTTCGACCAGGAAGACCGCGACCGAATCACTCAACTTTTGGAACTAGTCGGCGCTAAAGGCACAATCCGTGAACAAACTCACGACGACAACACACGTCTTGAAATCACGGTGAACGAAACTGCTGACTGGCGTCGTACACTCAACAAGAACAACGACTACAACCCTGCACAGTTAGTTGACTACGAGATTCACCAAGAGGGCGAACTCCTCTCTCTGCTCTCTAGTAACGGGTACGAATTCCGTGTTGAACCACGGTTTGAGGTGCCAACACGCATATTCATCACTGGGTTCGATACCACTCATGAGGCGGAATATCAGGATCTCTACGTGCCGAGTAACATTGAAACCCGATATCAAACACACGCCACAGAGACGACGTCGCCAGCAGAACTCGATGTCGGTGACACAATTATCGACCCGAAGACGGGTGCCGAAGTTACTGTTCTCAATGTCCACGAAGCAGATGCCCAGACATTCATCCTCGCAGTCGGAGAATCGTCCACTGACGAGTTCATTGGACAGCGCGAATTCCAGAACACCGACAGCGTCGCTCTCCCAGATAACGCGTAACGGCTCATAATTAACCGCTTGCAACCCTTCTTTCAATGGCACAATCAGCACACTCTTCTACAGCGTCCGAACTCGCATCAGCCACCAACAAAAGTCCGTACACGCCAAATCGCATCCGTGATGACTTGACTTGGTACACTAACCATGTCCAACCCGGGACGTGGCTCCTCGATACGTGGCACAACACACTGTACGTGGTGACAGCAACTGATTTTGAAACGTCGCACACCATCACGGTGCAAACTGGTCCACAGGTCACACTCACCACGGGTGAACAGCATGACGCTGCGGCAGCGCCTTCATCTGATTTTCTCGATGCTCCGCGGCAGTCCCACGTCGGAACAAAGCACATTAGCGATGTGGCTGGCGCACTTGAACTCGGAGAACTCATCCCAATCCCAGATGACCAACTCTTGGTGTGTGATGGATACTGCGTGTTAAATCGCGGTTCATACGCTTACGTGTATGAGCAGGGGACGACTCCATCTGTGATTTCGGCGGCAGCCGATTCCATCACTCGAGACCCAGTCAATAACGTTTCTCTTCCGGATGACACCGCCTTCCTACACCCGGACCACGATACTGTCCCGTTCAGTGTTGGGGAGGAAGAATCTACGTATCCATACGCAGAGACTGACGTTGAAACACATTATTTCGATGTCGGTGAGTTCAAGAAAGAGACGTTTGAAGATGCAACGATTCTACGGTGGGTGCGTGAACAAATTGATGATGGCGATCGTGTGTTGAATGCAACTGCCGGATTCACTCCGGTGTTCAGTGAGGAAGAATGCGCTGAGCGTGACATTGAGATAGTTAGGAACGACATTAACCCGGACCGTGAGGCGGATTACCACCTGGATGTCGCCGCATTAACGACAGAACTCACGGAAGCTGAACAGTTTGATGTCATCATTTTCGATCCTCCATGGTCCCTGTACCAATCCAATCTGCGGTATGATGGGTATCATGTTCACACAACGACAAATGAATATAGTGTGGAGTTTCTTCCCGGGAATCTCCCGTTCACACCGTACCAGCTGGAAGATGTAGAGGCGGATAGCGATACTGGCCAACAGCAAGCGCAACTTGGCGGATTCGACACCAACGGTGACGTGACTACTATTGAAGGCTACGACAAGAATCAACTCGGGCACGCGTCTCTCGCCAAGCAAAACTTCGACTTCTTGTTGAAACCAGGCGGGTCGTTTATCGAATTCACATTCCACGGGACGTCAATGCCGGGGCGTCTCGGATACAATCGCATAGAACGGAATATTTTCGATCCATTCGGTGAAGCAAAAGCAGTTATCGGATGCGTCGATGAGAAACCAACGCCAAAGTGATTTCTTGAATTCCTAGGTGCTGGTGTGCAACGCGCCCAGACAAGAGGGCGAAGCGTTGCACACCAGCCACCCTTACCACTTTACCACAGAGATCACTACCACCACACATGTCCCGTTCTAGCTCCCCTTCCGACGACTTGCCATCGACGAATGAATACACAGGATCGTTCGATTTCAACCCTCGCGCTTCCAATTTTCTCACCAACAACATGGACTCCATGGTTGACGCCATGGAACCAGATCCATCAGCACGTGACGAGACACTCCAGAACGAGCTATCACTCCAGATGTGGAAACAAGACGCTGAACGCATCCCACACAGCGTGTTGACGCCGAAGCCACTCACGGTCGCTAACCTCTACAATCACCTCAAACACGATTCGCCGTGGCCACTCAATGACATCACAGTTTGGGTGCACTGTGAATCTGAAGAAATCGAAGAAACCAGCATTGGGCAGTACAAGGATGATGTCCCAGGCTACATCTTGCGGTTCTCAATTGAGAAAGCGGATAATCCACTCATCAAAGTCCAACTCGTCCCTGATCAATCTGATACCGGCTTCAGCTGGTACGTAAAACCAAATCAGGAGATCATTTCCAAGGATAGTGAACTCCATCTCAGTCAAGCACGCCGTCTCAAACGTCTGCGGGAAAGTTCTAACCCGGAGGATATCTTGATTCTCCCACAGCAGATGCTAACGGCAAGCCATTTCCTCGAGCGAGATCTCATTGATGATGAAATCACACCCACTCCTGACGAGTGGGTGACAACGGCTTGCAAGCAATCCTCTGAATCAGAATTTCTTCTCCCACGGTACGATGCGACATTCGTTCATGACTCGGGGGCCGTGCTTGAGGTTGAAGGGCTCCCACCAACGGCCGCAGAACGTGAGGAAGCAAATAGTACGATGGAAGCGATGGTTAGTGGTTCCATGGGTGGCCCGCAACCTGAGCCCGTAGGGACAGCTGTACCATCAGCAACTGGGACTACCAACAATGACGAGTCCACGGATGACCCTGATCACAAAATCACGTTACACTTCGGTACTGACAGTGCTGAAGAGTTCATCAAAGCTCAGTATGGGTGGAAAGTCACCGGTAATGAGATCTACCGAATCATGCGGATGATTCGAGACAATCTTTGACGTCCTCCCACGACTGAAGTCGTGGGACTCCTCCGTGAGACCTCCCGGATGGAGGGCTCCGGCTGTCAGCTTGCGGGTTCGCTGATGCGTCTTCGGCCCTCTCGGTGAGGGTGTGGCGTGTTCAGTGTATCCGCTCGACGTACCCCGCCCGACAGGGCGTGGGTCTCACGGGCGTTCAGCACCGTGAGCAGCGGGCCGCGCCATCGGCCCGACCACGCGGTTTCAGCCACCGTGGCGTGGTCGTAGGGTGACATGCCAACCGCTGCTGGTTGGGCTGCGAAGGTGTGTGAGTGTGAGTGGTGAGACCGAATCGTCGCCATCTTGAGCATGACCCGGTTCCCCGCAGCAGCATGTCGCATGTCCACTCCAATCAACACGACAGACAAACATAAAGAATCGGATTTTCATCCCACGACTAAAGTCGTGGGCATTCAATCACTCACTACGTGTAATCCCGAGCTTTCATCCGAATCACACTCTTTTCCGATAGTGCAAACCGCACAGTGCGCGGGCGCCGGGTAACACTCTCAGGTAGACCCGGCGCCGCGCACACCACCCGGGAGAGTACACCCACCGAGACAGCAACTCAGTACCTATGTCACAAAATCAACCCCTCACCGATTTCAAGACAGTTGGACAGCCAACGTCCCTCCCCGACTTAGAGGTGGAAACACCGTCCGAAATTGTTGATACATTCCGCGACCTTGAGTCGTGGCAGCATCGCATTACTATCAATTCGGACACTCCACAACTACTCGTTGGCGGTCGTGCAAACCATTCCAACGCAGACACCGAATATTACCTGTACTACTTACCGGCTGACCGTCTTCATCATGGCGTCGCTGGAGTTCTCGGTCTCGAACGCCGATTCGATGGCCCGACGACAGTCGGGTTTCTTCCCGCGAAAACCACGCCAGCTGACGAGATGGATGGCTCTGAAGCCGTCTTCGAAAACGCGATCGTAGAACCCGTTACTGACCTGCAAGTGCAAACTGACAGGCAGACCGAAGCGCTTGACACCATCATCGATCAGATACGCACTGAGTTAACTGGGGCAGACTGGTCAAGCGGTCGGCCTGAACTCGATACCGGCCAATACGGGTACGGTCACTGGACGGATGCGATGAATAAACTCCGAAAGTTCGCCAATAATCACGAGCTCCCGTACCATCTTCCGAACGGGTACTTGGATGGCTCAGCAATGCACGGTATCGCTCGGTACCCTGGTGACACCGCGAAACTGCTTTCGCAGGCTGGACTTCGCCTGGATCGGAGTGATACTGACCCGTTCGACGGTGATGAGACTCCTGCGGGGAACATCAAACAGCGGTTTAAGCGAGATCGCATCCCATTGAATCGGGCGACAACCAGTCCGTTCGTGCTTCGGCGATTGCTTCTGGATTACGCTGCGCATCATCTCGATCACGACTCGCACTCGGCTGATGTGACTTCCTCAATCATACAGGAGTGATTCAGTATGCCAACAGAAACAAACACTGCGGATGGTGTTGAGGCGAATCAACTCCCGGAATTCAATCTGTTCAAGATTGATTGGGAGATCAATGAACTGGACGAGGACCAGTACATCTTCGCTGAAACGAATGAAGGTCAACAAGTTCGGAGTGTCCTCTTCGATACTGTGTCGAAGTTCAATGACCGGGTGTACTACCTGAAACGCGATGGGAGTACCATTGCTCGTATAGACACCATGGGGACAACCAGCGCTACGTACACACCGTTGATTGCACTTACTGATTGACGTCCTCCCCGCCCTGAAGGGCGAGGACTCCTCCACTTCCTGTAACGAGCACGGATTACTAAGTGGTTTTCTTCGGTGTAGTAGCCGGCGCGCCACGCACTTTGGAGTAGAGCGCGCCGGCCACACCACCCATCCCGGGCGTCTCACATCCCACAGAATCATGAGTGCAACTCCAACTGAAGAACCGACTCTCCCGGAGATTGACGACTGTATCGCCGGACACATGGACGAATCGTTCAGTGTTGAGATGTATCCTAACCGTGACGAGTACGACCTAGATGCGTTGAATTATCGGTCGTTCGCGCGAGAGCTTGCTAGTGACTACCTGGATAACGGCGGATTCGAAGATTCGCGGTTCATCAACAAGCACATCGCCACAGTTGCTCGGCAGGCGCTTGAGCAGGAACCGGATGAGTTGCGTGATGATCTCACGTTGACGACCACGCGGTACAACGAACGCATTATCTTAGAGCTGCGTGGGTATCGGAATCCGGTGAACATCGGGAGTTTCGCGTACGATTTCCGGTGTGACCTGCCGATGGGGCTTACTGACCAGCGTCGAGAATTCAAGAACGAATTCCGCCGGCTCTTCGGGATGTACGTCCGACGAGTCATCCACGCTGTCCATAAAGCAATGGCGGGCAACGGGATTCTGCCGCGCGCATAACTGAGCCACACGGACTTTCCAATCACAATCATGTCTTCCAACGAACGCACATCCAGCGATTACGGTGAGGTACCGCCAAGCGAAATAAAAATCAAGCACATCGAATCGATGACCGAGATCACGATGTCTATCTCAGCGCGTGTTCCAATACCAGTAACGCATCAAGAGCTCGTCGACGCCGCATACGACGTGCTACGTGGAGCACTCAAACTGCATCGTGACAATGTCGCATCTCACATCGCTGACCAGCCAAATTCGGATGCCACAGTGGATGTCATTCTCGGGATGCGAGGATATACTTGCTCGCAGTGGCATCATGAAGATAATCCAAGTGGAATCAAACAAAGTGTTATTGGCGACATGCAGAACCGCCTCAACGAATCCGATCTTAACTGGGATGATGTCACGTTCAAAGCTGAACTGGGGGAAATGCATGACGTTAACGCAATGACTGGCGCAGAACTCCTCGATGAACTAGAAGCACCATCGGAAACCCCAATAATTGAGGACTCTGCATCAACTGACAAAACAGAGGATTCCGGGTTGCTCAAATGCCCTGATTGCGGTGAAGAACGATTCAGTATCATCCTGAACGAAGTGTACTTCGGGCACATCCAACCTGGAGGTGATGAAGTTACACCATATTTCGAATCTCAGAAACGCGGTGATCACGTGGAAACCGCACCAACGTGCCGTGACAATAACGGGAATGACATCGTCTTCTGCGTTGGGTGTGAACATGAATATGCCATCACTGAAGATGGCCTCAAACACGTTACCGAAGCAAGTCAAACAGTCGTTCCAAAAGATGCCTTAGACACTGTTCTAGAGTTTGTCCGGAGTGATCCCGCACTCGATACTGCTCCAAAGAAGTCAGACGTCCCCGATGCTATCACTCGTCTCAATAACGCTCTTCACAACGAATAACAACACAACAATACTACTACCTACTATGTCCGAAACAGAATCCACACCATCTGAACGCGCATATGAGTCAGTCGAATCGCTTCGTGATGCTATCGCCAGTTACATTGAGGAAATCAAACCACGGCTTGATGATCAAGTCATTGAGATGGTCTCAATGGATGTCGAAGCAGAAGATAACCGTGTAACGATCACTATCAATGAGACAGACGGTGCTGAGGTACTGCCACCAACAAGTGGGACATGGGGTGTAACCCCGGTTGAACGGATGCACGATGTTGTTGTAGATGCGATTCAATCTGCTGGTCGTCTCACCGAATATGACGTGCATCCGATGGACGCAGACGGGACTCGTGCGGTGATGATAGCACCACTGCGAGATAATTTCACCGACCAGTAACACCTCTCACACCCAATTCACGCTTTAAAATGACAGAGCAACCTGACACGTCTGACAGTAACGTTCCTGAAAGTTTTGCGCCCCCCGCTGACCGTCGCATCCTCAGTGACACTGCCGACCCTGACGTCTCTCTTGAAGATGACGCCGGACTCATATTCGGTGATAGTCGCCTTCAAATCGGGGTGTCTGATGGTGAAGGTGAAATCACCCTCACTACAATAGATGAAAACGCATACACGTTCACCGTGCCGAAAACCGAAATTGAGGCATTCCTTGCTGCGCGGAATGAAGACACGCCGCCGTTGCCAACTCCTCCAGAAGACATCGAAGAGGACGTTGAACCACCAACTGACTGGGATGGCGGTCACGTCCGACATACTGGTGGTGGGATTTTCTGCCGAGAATTCTCTCGGGAATACCCCGACCACGATGTGCGCGTCGAAGTCGCGTACAATGCAGATACGCCAAATGGCGTGAGCATTGGTGCATACGCACTTGAGGACAACGCGTGGCTCGGCGAAATTGACCACGAAACGATCGACGAACACACAGACAGAAACGCGCTCAGCACAGCACGTGATCTTATTCAACGAGTTAACACCGGAGTATACGACGATGAAATCGCTGCAATGACTCCTGAGACTTAAGTTTCAACAACTTCCGCTTGACCACTTGTCTCCTCAACTTCCGTGACCTGGACTGTTGCCTCAATCGTCGCCAACTCACGGTTCACGAACAATACGAACCCATTCTTGGTTTTGCAAACTGCTTCACCGCGCTCAGTTTCATCAACAACATCCACTTCAACGACATCACCAACCTCAGGTTTCCCACCAAGTGGTTCTCCACAACGCCAACACTCAGTATCGTACTCTACAGTATCTGCTGGAGCATTGCGCGCACCACATCCCTCTTTTTCACACCGTAAGAACGAATCATGTTCGCGCGGATTGTAGCGTCCCATACCGGTATCACTCATCCGAGAAATAAAAAGGATGCCGACAACGTGAACTGCATGCTGGCTGCGTAGCGCGGCGGTCCAACAGGAGATGTGAGGCCGCCGCGCACCACCACACCCTCAAGTTCCCTCATGCCGAATTCCACAACAATGTCCGACACTGATACAACAACCGGTGACAGCAATAGTATTGGTCCAGATGGGCCGCGTCTATTCACGCCCATCACAGAACACCCACTCCCGTTCTCACAAGACGGTGTCGATGAGTTGGTTGAGACGAATCCAATGTTGGACAGCGAAGAAGACAGTGACCTCTCAGTCGATGCGCTTCACGAAGAATACGTGAATCGCATCGCCCAAACTGATGAGTGGGTTGTCTTCCGTGTGATGTTGTACGGGTTCGAGAGTAATATCTACGTCTGGAATCAAAGTCTCGGTGAAGGATTCCGATTCACTACCGATGAGTGGGCGTTCGGGAATCTCATTGAGGTCCTCTCACTTGTTCAGGAAGCCGACGAGGAACGACAGCCGTCAGTAGATCCTATCGAGCCAAACACGCGGTATGGGTGCCCGTACTGCCCAGAGGTCGATGGTGAGGACTTATCATCAGGAACGCGTCCGTCCGGGTCAACTCGGCAGTCCTGCCCGAATTGCGGCCGAACCCGCACTATCGGGTAACATAGGACACTACCAACTGGACAACGACCCAATATTCAATACGATCGTCACGCAATAACTAGCAAGTCCATACAAGCTGTAACTCATTCAATTTCACCTTCCATCACTATGACTAACAACCCAACAATACCTGACTTGGACGAAGACACAACCATCAGCGAATTCCTTGAAACACCGCCGTCTGGAGCAGAAGACTTGCGAAAGCAAATTGAGGACATCACATTTGATGCTCCGTCATTCCCAGTGTTTTCCCAACAATCAGCTGACGAAGTGGAGCGTAACATGAATAGTGCAATTCAAACCGTTGAAACACTCCTTGAGGGCGCATACAAACAGGAATTTATCACACCTGACCAACTCTCAGAACTCCAAGAAAGTCTTCAGGAGAACTTCTCTACACTCCAAGATCGGAGTGTTTTCATTGAAGACCTTCGTCAGCAATTTGGAGCTCCTATTCTGGATCAAACCGATCGGAATAATCTCCGTGATGAATTGCTTCGTCGAATTGGGTACCAACTTAACGAACCGCGTGATGAACGGCTCAACATAGATGTTATTATTGCTAACACGTTAGACACTGTCTCCTATCGGGCTACTCGTGATACTGCACGCGAATTCTGCGATGAGTTTGCGAAACCCCGAATGAATCAACCACAACGCGACTGACATTTTCTTGCGCTCAAAGTAAACACAATCACTAGGTTTCACCCCATCGAATCTATCTTGATACAGTGAGAGAATCCCTGGTAAACTATGATGCGTTCGCAACAGGCAGTTTCTGAAGCAACAGCGTCTAAAATCCGTGGTCGGGACTGGGATGTTGCAACTGCACGATCACATCTCACATGGGATGGTGATACTGGAGCATCCACGCTGTCTGGTGTAGAAATCGAATTCGAATGCACTAAGCGCGGTTCTGAAACCGTGCTGAACGTGTATCATTTCTGGCTAGACGAAAAACTCCGTGGGTATGGAATCGCGCGCTGTATGCATGATGCACTGCTCGAAATCGCGGATGAGGCAGATATAGATCGCGTTCTGGTGACGGTGCAGGCCTCGTCGTCGCGTGTGGAACGGTTCTTGCGGCGTGCAGGGTACGAGCTTCTTGGCCCGTACCCGCATCGACGATACGACAACCCGATTATCGAAGGCGAACTCTCGTTGTAATACTGTCTGGGCGCGGCGGCCCGACCGGAACACGTAGAGGCCGCCGCGCCACGACGGTCCCTGGAAACAACAACTATGTACGCTGTTATTGATACTGCGGACGAGTCGAACGACGCACCGGTGTATCCATCACGACCAGCTGCGCAGGATGCAGCAGCTGCGGAAACCGAAGAAGTCGTTGAGCTCACCACAACGATCGAGTCGGATTATCCGGATGCCATCCTGGAAGGGTTAGCAAAAGGCGCTAACACGGGTGCGCTCACTCGTGGAAATCATCTCGATGCAACGCTGGAGAATCTGCATCCGCATCTCCAGCAAGTGGTCTTCGATGAGTTCGTCGTCCCGCTCCTCTTTGCATACACTAGTGTTGGGCACTCTGACGCACGCAACGAACGTGCTCTCAGCGTTGCTGACGATCTCGTCGACGCACTTCCTGATGAATATCAAGACGATTGACTTCCTCCCCGTTCTAATTGGTGATTTAACGTCAGGAAAACACCGTTCAGTGCGCGGCGGCCCGTAAACATCGAATAGAGGCCGCCGCGCACGCGGTTTCCCCAACTTCGAACTCCCGAAACAAGACTCTACAATCATGGCTCAACGTAATCAAGCACTCTTCGACGGCGAAATCAAGGCTGCTGCTCGTGAACGCGTTATTGACGAGCACGAACTTGATCCAGATGCTGAAACCAACGATGCTGGTCCCGGCGTGGATGACCTATACGATGCTGAATGGATGGACGGATTCGCACACGGCGACCCGGAGAATCCAAATCACATCCTTCACCACGACGAGGTCCTCTGTGACACCGTTGACAAAGGCGTGCTGACAGTACCAACGAAAATGTTCAAACATACGCGAGAATCGTTACTGCACCCGAAAACCAAGATGCAAACACCAGAGCGGTACTGTCAGCACTGTCTTGAAAAATTCCGTGAATTGTACGACTTCACACTGGATGAAGCGGATCTTCGGTGTCCAGACTGCGGATCACAAGCACAGGCTGTCATCGACCCAAAACACGGCGTGATTAAATGCAAACGCTGTAACACCCCCTCCAAGAGTATCTGAGAATTCCAACACCGGTGTTCATTCAACAACTGCAACCAGCCACTTCTGAATTCCTACACCATGTCAAAATCAAACTCAAATTCAACGCAAATTTCGCTTGGTGATGTATCGTATAATGATGAATACACCCTCCCTGAAGTAGACGACACTCGCATCATTGAAACAATTGAAACGTCGGACGACCTCTACGACTGTAGTAGAGGAGATGTCCTCTGGATAAAAGGTGTAGAATACGTCGTCTTGGACCGATCATTCGGGTTCTTCCATAATCCTCTCCTAGCTGTCGGTGAAGACGGCACACAAGGTCGTCTTATCGGTGGGGTGATTAAACAGCAGTCGGATATCGCTGGAGTTGCTTGGGGTGATACAATCCCGGATGATGCTGATGAGATGTCCAGTGAACATCTCATCACACGATTCAAGCACGTTGAAAAACTCGACGAAAATCGACTGGATCTCATCCACAAATGGACGCCAGATGCATCATCTCGGGAATGCCCGAATTGCGGGAAGTCTTCAGGGAAACCTATCCGGATTGAACGACAGGCGAACACTGCTATCGAAATCAGATTCTGTCGCACAGGGTGTCATCACTTGTATCGATATGTTCGTGATTTCCCATCTGGTGATGAAAAAACGGTGCTGTTGGAGCGCGGGTCGAAAGGTGCGTCCCCGAAACCGCGACAAATAGCAGGCGTATTCCGTGCAGAAGAGCAAGACGATTTCAAATTCCCACTGGACACGCATGATGGGCGTGACGATGGATTTTGGACGGCTAGTGAAATCGCTGATTTCCTTAATCCGAAAATGTGCGGCGTAGACCGACAGGGTGTCGTCTCCATTGAGGAGCAAAAACGCCGACCAGGACGAAAAATTGAGTGGAAGGACGCGCCCGGATACAAAGCTGATATGCGGATCACTTTCCGAGAAGTCATTGACCGCCCGGCAAAGGGCGCTCAGTATCAAGATGCATTACGTCGATTCCCATCCGATACAGCTTGGAAACTCCTAGATAACCCAGAAATGAACCTTTGGGACATCGAATATCTCAACATTCCAGACCGTCTCCGGTACGAAATTGCACTTCACCGCCTCAACAGTGACACGCTAACTCACGTACTCAACCTACCTTAAGGTGGCCAACCTTCGTTTCTTTTTGCCGTCTCCTGCATTCTGAAAAACTCCTAGTGAAAAGCGGCGCGCACCCATGGTCGAGTGCACGACGTCGCAACGACGTCGTGCGATTTCATCAGTTCTGTGAACGCCAATTTCGGAAGGTGCGCGCCGCGAACCCGAGACATCCAACTGCGGTTCGCGGGCGCGTTCCCCGCGCCGTAGTGATACAAATGCACGACTCAGAGTCATCGACACGACCGAGTAGCACGCCAACTGATCTTGCGACTGTGCAATTTCATCTCCCGTCAGGTTGGGAGGTTAGCAGTTACGAAGCTGAGCCAACGCCTGCTCTCTGGATCCCACACACCGACGATGATCGACTCATCACGATCGGGCAGGACTCCCAAACTACGGCCGGGGAATACCGTGTCACGTATGGCGTTGGTGGTGAGGATCCAGCTGTGAACACTGTCTATGAGTCACTTAGTGAAGCCGTGTTTCGCGCGGAAGCCCTCGCTTGGCAACATCAATGAACTAGCATAGCGGTGGTGCCGCGCCGCGTTCTCTACCCGCGGTAAACCGCGGGAGAGAAGGCTTCCACACCAGCGAATGAAAACGTAACTCATCGTATGGGCGCGGCGCGGCGGCACGCGATACACTCTGGGTGCGGCGTGCCGCCGGCGCGACTGCGGACCCGGCGGAACGCCGTGATGGCACACAAACCGTGCCAGTGAGATTCATGGCAACTGAAGAATCAGACAGAATCGACGAGCATTCACATCCAGATGACTGCATCGGACACCTAGAGCACGACCGATACGAACAGGGACGTGGTCCACATGGCGAAGCTAACACACCTGGAATAACAAAATACATGGAATGTGACGTGTGTGGCCGTGAACACTACTATTTTTACGAACTAACAGGTGGTCCCTCTTCTGTGAAGTAACGCTCAGAGGGTGCCGCGCGTGGCCATAATCTCAAAGTGAGGCCACGCGCGGACACACACCCCTGGAACCGCAAGGGATAGTGAACCCGTCACGGCACCCGTCCCAATAATCATGAGTACCTACACAACTACCAAAGGAACACTCGTCTTTAACAACGATGCATCGTTCGATGATGCTCTCGACGTGCTTCGTGAAGGTGGCTGGATAAACGACAACGAACAGTTTGTTGACGAGGACAACAGGCCTATTATGCCGTGGTCTACTGTCCATCACGATGCGAAAGTCATCGGGATTCCATGTGCAATGTATCGGAATCTCTCAAAAGTGCTTGATAGCCTCGTGAGTTTAGCATCAGCTGCATCCATTGTTGGGTGTAACGAGGAGTCTGGAACACTCTTTCTTCAGACTGACAACGAAACGGTTCGACTCGACACAGTAGAGTGGGCAAAACTCCACGCTGGAGATGCATCTGAATTGAAATCACCCGACGATCCCAACGTCGGCACTGAAGAATTCACAACGTGGAAAGACACTGTACGCGAAGAATTCTTCACACAGCATTCAACGACCGGAATTGCAGACGTTGATGTGTTTTCAGAACCTATCACGGTGTAACCAATGACAATCCCTGAACTCCCAGCAGACTACAAGAACGTGAAACATGCTCGACTCAAAGACGCAGCACCATTCATCAAGGATGCAGTGTTCTTCAACCACCCTGAAGAAGGGTGGGTGCGCGTCCTTGATGTGATTGCTGACATTGATACCGATATCGTAGTCGCGGCGTACGCGGATGCAGCCACAGGCGAATTCCGTGGTCTGTACAAGTCGTGGTATTCTAATTCAGAAGAGCTCATCGTAGAGACAACCGCTGAATTTGTCCCCGAACACATCCATGACGCGCCTGATGAAGTCGAACCTGCTGACGATCTCGTCGCTGACCTCACTAACACCTCTTTAGAGGAATAATGTCTATCCAAGAACCTGCACTTCGTGACCGCATCGAATCCGGTGCTACTATCGAAGTACGAGCACGAACCTTTGGTGGGTTAACAACTGCTCGTGTTACGAACGCACGTGTTGAAACAGACATCTGGCCGTGGAATGCGTTCACGAACTTGGATGGTGAATCATGGGCCTTCCGTGCCTACGAACCACGTCTTGCTGAAGACGCTAACCGTGAAGCAACTTGGTACGTACTCTGTGGAGATGAACGTGCAAATATCTCATTCGGCCGAAACTGCGCTGAGAATGGCGCATTCTCGACTGTCTACTTAGACGCGTTCTCCGTCGTTTAACCGACTCAGGAACTCTTTTCTTGACACGGGTTGCCGCGCGTGCCGTTAAAATTCGATGAAGGCACGCGCGGCTCTGCATCGTTCACCCAGACCGAGCCCACCGGAGACATTCCCAAAATCAAAACACTCAGTACTATGACTGCTCACCAGACACAATCACACTTAGAATCATTTAGTGTGCCCGCTGACTCGTCAGGAAAGGAGTATAAGAACTATAAGAAAGCTGAATCTGCACCTACTAGCGATCCGCAGTCAGATCCGACCGACGACCGGTTCCCGTTCGTTGTTGATTTTCCATTTCATGGCAACGGTCGAAAATCGATTCGGCACAAATTCTATCTTGAAGACGAAGATGCAACGCTCGAAGTAAGCATCGGGATACACGACGTGTGGGCAGCTGCTGGCGCGCACGTTGATGTCGCAGTGGACTTCGGGATGCCGAACGGTCACGTCCGCATTAATCCTGGTCGTCCTGATCTCGCAGACACTGTCATTGACGGGCAGAAAACCGCTAAAGAACGTGGGATGAACGACGATACCGCAAGTACCGATTCAGAGGCGTAACCGCTCCCACACCGAGTAATACACCATACTTCACACTATGAGTTCTAGTCCCAATTACACTGCCCCAGTCGCACGTAACACCGAACCGAAACAAGAACTTTCACAGCTCACGTTCAACCATCCAAAAAACTACGTTGGGGTTCCCCTTGCTGTCACCGCAGATGCAGACACTGGGTATCTCATCAACAACCGTCTGGTGTCCATGTGTGGCCGTGCTCGAGATGGTGCAGAAGCCCTCGGTCTCATTGACTGTGATGCAAACCTCACCTCCATAGGTCGAAAATTCGTCAGTAACTGCACGGAAACGCATTCCGCGAAAGAACTACTCACACTCTTTGCTAGTCTCAAAGGGTCATCAGAACGATTTATCGACGCGATTCCTGAGCCATGTGCAACTGCCACAACCGTCGCTGTTTCCAACTATAATCGAACACAAGAAATCATCGATCTTCTTGAGAAAACAGGGCCAATCACTCTCCCACAACTACTCGATTTCGCACTCCAACACGACTACACCATCGGAGACGAATTCATCCGAGAATCCAGCGATATAGATACAACCAACCCGCAACACCACCAACTCACTCATCCTGAAAACTACTCCGGGCAAGCTGTCTATCAATTCAAAACACTCCTCTATCACAGTGGAATCCTCACTGAACGAGGTTCAGACACAACCGCACTTGTCCCCCAACAAGATCTCTGGGAGCTAGAACCACCGTTCAAACCGACTCAACGACTCGGGGGTGAACTCTAATGTCTAACAAATCATTTGACGATCTCCTCGACACTATCACCGCTTCCCGGAAGAAAAACGCTCTACAGAAAATCCTCCGTCACAACAATATCTGCAAAATCTGGATTGGCGGAACTCAAAACGACAGATACGATTATCCATACCGGCTTGTCCCCGCTGATAAAGCAACAGAACGAATCCGGGATAGTGCGCAAGAATTGATGCTTGACTCAAGCATCAATGACCCCTCACTCACAAACAGAGACGTCATCGAGAAAGCAATTGAACTCGACGTTCAGTGGGTGATTCCAAAAGACTACTGGGGTGACATTGAACGCACACACGAATCAATTATTGAATTCCTCGACCTCTATGATAACTCAGACTGCCGCGCGAAAATCATCATCCCAATGCAACCACCACACGACAAACATTACCTGAAATACGAAGATTTCTACGCTCAATTCTCTCACTTTGCAATTGGAGGCCTCAAAGACGCTGGTGCAGAAAAACAAATCAAAGCAGCAGAAACATTCCGGGACGTCGTCGGTGATCACAAATGGATTCACGGTCTCGGAATGGGATGTAGCAAGAAAATAATCAATGCCCTCCGAGAAAAAGACCCGTTCCTCGACTCAATTGATGCCGGGACCTTCGAAACTGCGCCTGGTCAATACGGGAAAGTCGCTGGAAATGACTGGATTCAACACTCATTTGATTATCCCTCTGGCGATGAGATAGCTACTCTCACTGCTATTCAAATGGAGTATCTCGCATACCAAGCCAACTATCAACTCACTCCCTTCGCCAACGAATTCAACAAAGAAAAACCAGACGAACAACCTGATCCAAACCAGAGCACTCTCTCAGAAGCATGGGAAACACCAAATAGCACAGATCAAGAAGCCTCTCAGAACAAAGTCAACGAACTTCTTTAACAATGGCTACGAATCAAAAACTCGACGTCGGGACTATGGAAACAGTGTCTGGGTGTGACAAACTCCTCTTGTTTGAGTCTCCAACTGACGTGTACTTGAAGAACTCTGGTGACATCGTTTCCGTAGATTCACTCCCGATTAGCCGTCTATGCGACGAATATGCGCAGCCAGAACCACTCAAACACCGAAATCCGGAATTCATCGCAGAACGATGCCAAGGCGGGACGATTGTCTGGGCTGGCCCCGAAATTTACTATATTCCAGTTGATGCTGAATTCGAGATTTTAGAGCGAATGACTGCTGTGAACACTGACACAGCCACGTCAACAACCAAATCACAAGACCCACCGGGAAACACGCAAACAGTATTCCCGTATCCCGGCGGGAAAGGTGACCATGTTGACTGGATTCTTGACCACTTACCAGACCATCGATGTTACGTAGAGCCTTTCGCTGGGAGTGCCGCTGTCCTCGTCAATAAAGAGCCAAGCCCCAGTGAAGTCATCAACGATGCTAACGGCGACGTGACGACGTTTTTCCGAGTTTTACGTGACCAGCCTGATGCACTCATCGAATGGCTACACCGAGTGCCCTACGCACGGTCGCTGTACGAGGACTGGGCAACCACGTGGATGGATGGAGAACGCCCGAATGATGACATTGAGCACGCAGGCCGATTCTACGTGCTACGACAGATGCAGATGATGGGGAAACTAAACTCGGTGGCCGGGTTAAAAACCGGAGCAAAATACCCAGCGTCACGGACATTCCACAACGCGCGCCAACAACTGAAACAATTCGCTGAACGATTCCAAGAAGTAACAATCGAGAACCGCGACTGGCACGATATTCTCGATAATTACGACACGGAAAACTCGATATTCTATTGTGATCCGCCATACGTGGATCAGGAAGATACCTACGGGATTGCGTTCAATCAAGAACGATTTGCGCGTGCTATCAGTAACATTGACGGGAAATGCCTGATTTCCTACGAGGACATCCCTGCGGTGTTCGACTTAGACGAGTTCTACGTCGTCGAAAAGGATACAGCGCGTCGGATGGGGAGTCAACAACGCGATGTCACTGAGCGCCTACTGTTGAATTTCGATCCAAAAACGAACGAGACGTTCACTGATGCTGAGCAAACCACGCTCGGTGATCTTGCATGAGTGCTGTCGCTGCTGACACGGCGAGCGACAGCGTGCAGTGTTCGGAGTGCGGCGGACGCGTTGACCCGTACATTGCTCAAGTCCAACACCGGCACTTCTCGATGAGGTTCGTTCGGATTGCATGGCGTGTTGGGATTGTATCACTGTCTACAGCGGCACGGACGCTGTCACGGCGTTGTTTGAACAGATTGCGGACAGTCTGAATTGGGCTGACCGGTGGAAGTGGGAATCAGCAACGTTCGAAGACAAGTTCCGGTATGCGATGCGTGTCAAACGGTTAGAGGTGAGAACAACTGGGAATCCGATTGTTTCTGATCCGCGACGACCGAAACTCCCTGATACTGCGCCGCCGAAAGAAGCCGCGTACCAGACGGCGCTGGAGTACACACTCGCAGAACCGAGTAACCAACTGAAGGAACGACAGGAGCGGCCGATCGCTGTGGATCTCTTCAGCGGTGCGGGCGGCGCTGCGTTGGGGATGCTTGACGCTGGGTTCGCTGTAGTCGGCGTAGAGCACGACGCGAATGCGCGGCTTGCCCACACGGTGAATCTTGACGAGTGTCGGCGCGTGGACTTGGCTGATACGAGTCAGTCACTTCGGGTGCCGCAGCCAACGTGGGTGCACGCGTCGCCGCCGTGTAAGGGGTTCTCGCGGGCCGGGCTTCAGAAAGCTGATGATGAGCGGAATGAGCTGACGTGGAAGACGATCGAGTGGGTTGCTGATCTTGAGCCGCGCATCGTGACGATGGAGCAGGTGCCAGGCTTCAAGGACGGCGGGCACACGGCGCGTCTCCGCCAAGAGTTCGACGACATCGGGTACGATGTTGCGATCACAGAGGTGAATGCTGCGGATTACGGGGTGCCGCAAACGCGAGAACGGCTCATCGTGGTCGCTGTTCGCGCTGATGCTGCTGGGTCGCCGTCGTTGCCTGACCCGACGCATGCGCCGACTGCGCAGGAGACGTTGTTCGGGGAGACGTTATCGGCGTATCGAACGGTTGGAGATGTGCTTCCGGTGCAGACTGACCGCGCGAAAGAGCGGAATCACAGCCCGCCGTCGCATACGGAGGCGGTCGAAGCGCGATTTAAGCGGTTATCACCGGGACAGAACGTGACGGAGTTGGATAATGCTGGGACGAAGAAGGCGAGTCAGCGCCGGTTGGATCCGAATGCGCCGGCGCCAACTATCACTGGGGTGCCGTCAGATTACGTTCATCCAACAATGAATCGGTGTTTGACGAACCGGGAACTGGCGCGACTCCAAACGTTCCCTGATTGGTTCCGGTTCACCGGCCCGAAAAAAGGTGGTGGCGGGACACGCGGTGAAATCACAACACAAGCAGAGCAAATCGGAAACGCTGTCCCACCACAGCTGATGAAAATCATCGGCGAACACATCTCGTCAGAATTCTGTTAACGCCAGTACGGAAGGCTGAGGCTTACAATCGTCCCGTGAAAACTCAAGAGTGAGACACGAATGAGTAACGAATCCAACACTGCAACAGTACTTGATGAACAAACTGTCGAACTCGCAGCGGCCGCCAATGATGGTGCTGAGCTCGAACTTTCTGAAGACGTCGCCGAGGTCCTTAATCTGGGCGCCAACACGACTGTGGAGATGACGATACACGTTGTGAATGAAACTGATGTGGAGTTCGAAATCACGTTCCCGAACGTCGACGTGAGTGCTGAACAACGCGCTGAACTCAAATCTCGGCTCACGGCGTGAATCACTGAGTTACGTGGCGAATGCGCGGCACAAAAGTGATAGTGTGACCGCGCATCGCCGGCTGATCACCCGAGTCGAGACTTACTTACTTTCCAAATGACTACTCATGACTAAACAGATGCCGCCACGGTACAGCGACACGGATGTCACGAGCATAGAACAACCAGATCAAGGTGTTGCACCTGGGACTGGGAGTCATTACGTTCGTGGGAATGGCCCAATCCCTGCTCTTGACTTGTTTTGCGGGGGTGGCGGCGCAAGCCTCGGGATGCTCTTCACTCCTGACGTTGAAATCGCTCTTGGCGTTGACCATAACGAACAGGCTGTTGAGACCTACCGGCGGAATTTCAACCATCCCGTTGTACAGCATGATCTCACGGATATCTCATTGCACGTTCTTCGTGAACACATGGTTCCAGAGTATACGTTGAACGATATTCTCTGGGTGCATGGGAGTCCGCCATGTACGGGATTCTCTGATGCGCGTGGTGCAACCGATGTCCTTCGTGATGAGAACACACTCATAGAGACGTTCATCGACTGGGTGAATCGTATCAAGCCAGCTGTCGTCACGATGGAGAACGTACCTGGGATGGCGCACAACGCTGATGGGGCGGTGATGGAGTACTTAGAAGATGCATTTTGGGCGAATGGGTATTGCTTGGAATGGGAGGTTCTGGATGCCGCGAAATACGGTGTGCCGCAACATCGTGAACGGCTTATAGCGATGGCGGTGCCAAGTGGTGCCAACACAACAGCGAAATACTGGTTCCCACAGCAGACGCACGCTGCTGGAAAACAACAGACACTGGCGTCATCTGCAACCGAACTCTCATCGTACGTTACGACGCATGATGCGATCGATGATTTGCCACACCCGAGAAACGACAAAACAATTGAGGAGTGTGCAGAAACACGTCTCGTAGGTACAATTCCAAATCACGAGCCGGCGGCGCATACTGCGGAGACGCGTGAATACTTTGCCGAATTCTCTCAGGGGGAAACAAAAGATTCTGTGACTGCGCGACGGTTAGCTCCGGATGTCCCAGCGCCAACGATGTCAGTCTCAAATGGGACGCCGCCAATTCATTATGCTGGTGATGCTGAATCGGCACGTCGGTTAACGGTGCGTGAAGTTGCACGTCTGCAAGGGTTCCCAGATTCCTTCGAATTTCACGGGCCGAAAACAGCGCAGTTCCGTGTCGCTGGGAATGCAGTGCCGCCGCGCCTCCAACGATGCGTTGCAGCTGGCGTAAAACGGAATCTGAGCGCGCTCTCAAATAGAGAGGTGCCATACGACCTCAGAGGGTACACGCCACCAAATGGTGGTCGTGTCCCAAACCCGCCGTAGAACGATTTACACAGCTAATTCCGCCTGGTGCGCCGCGTCCAAAGCCACTCGTGAAGACGCGGCGCACCCACCTACGCCGTACAGATTTCTACTAATCTCCAAATCTATATCTATCAGAAGCAACTATACCAGTTCAATTGATCACATCATGACCGACACACCATCTCCGTGGACCAAACTCGATGACGAAGATGTATCGGGACAAGAATACCAGAATGTCGAAGTTGGGTGGCGAAATGCGGAGACTAGCGCTGAAGTTATCGTGTACCGAGTCACTGGAACCGGAATGGAAGAGGTTACAGACAAACAAATCGGCGTTCAACACCCGTACAGCAAAGACGATGAAGACAACGTCGAGTTTTTCGATGATCTTGATGCTGCAACTAATTTCGCAACGGACTACATCACCAACCACCCTGCACCTGCAAACACCTACTAACAATGCCTGAAACACTCACTCGACCAGAAGCACGCGAGTTGATGAATGCGCTTAATGAATTATCTGCGGGAGACACAGTCCATTTCAAAACGGACGCCGCTGATCACGACATCGATGCTCTTCAAGTCTGGGGCGTGGATGAGACTGACGATGGTGTTCTTGTGAATTTTGATGACCCAGACAGCATTGATCCAACTGACTGGAGTACCTCGCTTGAATATCTCCGTGTCTCACTACATGACGACCATCGGCCTCGGCCAGCCGCTCGCCTCGAGTCATTCGACGGCGCAGACGCAAACCATATCGGTCGCATCGACGACATCGAACCCGCAGATGACGGTGTAACAGTCACATGGACACCGTACTAGAGTTCCTTTCTGAAACCCCATAGATTCAGCTGTTCCCGAAAAGCAGTGAGGGTGACACTCTCACCTCAGAGAGTGGTACGGCGCGCCCATTGCTGCGACGTGAGTGCGCGCCGCCCACACGTAGCGCCCTCTACAGCATTCCACCTTCACTATGAAACAATCATATCCAGGTACAACGGTTCTTGACTTGTATAGCGGACCCGGTGGTGTTGGGCATGCTCTTCATGAGCTCGGGATGAACCATGTTGGAGTCGATGTCGAAGATTACAGCAGTGAATACCCAGGGCATTTCTTCCAGATGGATGCCAGTGACATCACGTCACTTGTTGAGGTGTTCTTCAACGACGAAATCGACTTGATGTGGTTGTCACCGCCGTGCCAAGCCTACTCGAACTTATCATATGTCCATCATGATAACCCGAAACAAGTGCATGACACGTTCTACGACCTAAACGTTCGTGGCGTAATCCACTACCTAGAACCGGACCACTACATCATCGAGAACGTGAGCAGTTGTGGTGACCTCCACGAGCCAACGCGAATTAATGGCTTCGGCGTTGGATACGATTTCGACCTTGAGAGGCATTTTGAGACGAGCTTCCCGTGTCCAGACGCTATTGGCGACGGTGAAAGCGTGTTAAACATGGAGAAAGGGATTGGAGACTCATACACAAACGTCGCTGAAGCAAAAGGCGTTCCTAGTGAATGGGGGAAGACCGCTGTGAGAAGCGCCATACCGAAAGGATACGTCCAACACCTACTTCACCACTGTCCATCTGTGGACGGAGTCGAACCTGCCAGTGACAACGGGAGCCAACAACACCTCACTAATTTCGCGTGATTCACAATGCCAGCTGCAAGCACACTTAATTCAACACCGCCAAACGACGACTTCTTCGGTCACGCTGGGTTGACGCTTCGTGGAGCTCGAACCATACACCCTGTGTACGACGCTGACGTTGCTACGAAGAGTTTGAAGTATCGAAAAACAGGGAACACTGACGATGCTGGACGAATACATTACCCTGATGGAGCAATCGTTGATCCTCAAGAGGAACCATATGACCCTGTGACATGGGATGGACTCGTAATGAAGGAAACCCTCTCAGCTGAGAAAAACTACGATGTCATTGTGCGAACAACGTATATTCCGGCGTCACAGTCACTGATTGTAGATCGTATGAAAGACAAATCGCGTGGTGGTGCTAAGGCTCCGGAATATGATACTCTTGCTGAAGTGTCCATCTCGCCAGAACGCATTAGCGATCCCGGAACTGTTATCGGTGCTGTGCATGATGCGCCAGAACCAAGCAAAACCGCTACAGTTCTAGCTGACTTAGTGAATTCTAGCGCGACTGGTGATACGCTTGCATACATTGGGTCAACAAACGTTTTTCAAGAAATCCTCGATTAACCATGCCGGAAGATCATCGTCTTGCACCATATCCTAGTTTGCCGAACCCGACAACGAGACAATCGCTGTACCAATATCTAGAAGGAAATTTGCCGCATGGGTGGAGTGTTGATTTCTTAGAATTCTCGGGAGCGTGTCCACTTCTCGTGACGGACGCTCCACTGCGGTTGGGTGTTGTGAAAGACGACACATTACCCGATGGAAAATCATTCCGTGAAATCTTCGGCGAGGCAGATGAAACTGTGGATCTCACTGCATTTCTTGATGCAGTTGCCGTGACCTGCATGCCAATCCTGAAATCCGGTCATCCATCTGGTACGCAGTCTCACAGACAGAAAAACCCGCAACAATACGACCGTCACTGTGTGAAGGCGTATCTGCCGTCAAATCGTAGTGAAACGGTGTTAGATGAGAAAGAAACAGAAGATCAATTGCGTGAAGAGGATTTGTTAATGGGTGTGGTGAATGGCGCGTTTCGATATGAAGCAACTGGAAATGCAGCGCCAAGTAAAGCACCAGCAAGTGAACAATCTGGGACGCCTGGTGATTCCAACCAGTTGCAACTCAGTGAACTCGGGAAATGATTACTCGTCTGTGATTTCTTTCCAACATCGGTCGATCGTTTCTTTCACGCCGCTTGCTGAAGTTTCTTCAGAGTGATCTGTAGTACTACTTGCGCGTGGTGCTGACTCTTGCTGCGACATACATTTTCCCGTATGACGAGGAGACATGAAAACATTGGCTTCCCGGATTTCGGACTAGGACTATTCCCAATAATCGAAATAACTCCCCAGTGTTTTTATTTGCATAGTGGATACCTCCAGATATGCCCCTGATTGAATGGGATGACCGACGGTACAGTACCGGGATTGAGCGATACGATAATCAGCACAAGCGGTTGTTCGAAGTGCTGAACGAACTCCACGATGCAATGGAGGAGGGCCGAGCAGAAGAGGAGCTTGGAGACACTCTCCGTGAACTAGAGCGATACACTGAGCATCACTTCAGCGACGAAGAAGAGTTCATGGAAGGGTGTGGGTTCGCAGATGACTGCTCGGATTGTTTCTTCCAACATCAGGAAATGCACGAAGAGTTCGCCGAAAAGGTGACTGAACTCCGAGAAAAACACGAGGAAGGAGAGTACATCACGATGGAAGTCCTGGAATTCGCACGGGACTGGCTTGACTCACACATCGCTGGCGGCGACCAAGACCAATCATACGGCGAATATTACGACTCTAAAGTCGATGATTACGACTACGATTCCCACGACCTCGACGACTCAACGTTTCAATAACGTAGCACGATTAAATCGTTGAGCAATCAAACTCAGGAACCAATTCTCATGAGCTCAAACCTTGAGCCGGACAACTCGTCAGACCCCGACTTCTTAGAAGACATTGATGTTGAACAAACAGTTGAGCGACTCGGGTTAACCCCGGACAAAATCCAGACATGGAAAACCTTCACCGGATTCGATACCGATGACGTGAAGCGATTACGGGCACTAACCTCGACTCTTTCACCCACCGATGACAATCTCGGAGACCGATTTCAAACTCAGCTAGAATCTGATGAAGAAGTCGTAAACGCAATTGAAAAGTCTTCAACTACTGTTGATGAGTTTGCAGATGTTCAATGCTCGCATCTGAATTCGACTCTGAACAGTGAATACGGGAAATCTCACTTTGAGACTCAAGCTGGTGTTGGAACATATCTTACCGAATCCAACATCCCCCTTCGATACTATCTTGCCCAGTTCACTATCTATTTCGAGATTCTTGCTGAAACAACCACTACCCAAACAGAATCCAGAGTCGGTGAGATTCTTGCAGAGGCGGGCGTTGAGGATTCTACGATCCAAGAAGTCCAAGACGAGATTCAAACTAACAACGACACATTATCGTCAGCATTCAAAGCACTCAATGTGGACAGTCAAACTGTTGTTGAGGCATTCGTTCAGAGTCGTGAAGCTAGTTATGAACAAGAATTAGAACGACGTCAAGAGATTGCTGAAGAGTCACGAGAGGGTGTAACCGAGCTCAAAGACTTAGCAAGAGAAGTAACGGCTGGAAGTAACGAAATTGCAGACTTAACGGAAGAAGAGGCACAGAACATCTCAGGTGTGCAAAACGAGATGTCGAATCTTAGTGCGACAATTGAAGAGATTGCAGCGACAGCTAATCGCGTCGAATCTGTTAGTGAACGCGCGTCACAGGCTGCATCTGAGGGGCAAGATTCAGCCACAAACGCAGTGGACATCTTAGAGACAATTGAAAAAGAAGGTGAAGCAATCAAACAGAGTATCACTAAACTCCAGACTCAAGCTGAGCAGATCAGTGAAGTAGCAGATGTCATCAACGAAATTGCAGATCAAACAAACATGCTGGCTTTGAATGCCTCAATTGAGGCTGCAAGAGCAGGTGAGGCTGGAGACGGGTTCAAGGTGGTGGCTGACGAGGTGAAAAACCTCGCCGAGGAATCTCAATCGCAGGCAAAAGAAATCGAAGAGATGATCGCTGACATCCAGAGTGTGATTGACGAGACAACAACAAATGCTGAAACAACGGTTGAAACAATCGACTCTGGAATTGAAAACGTGGAAAATGCAATGAACCAACTCGATGAGATCGCTGAAGTTGTTGACGAGGCCGCGCATGGCACTCAAGAAGTCGCTGAAGCCACAGACGAACAAGCTCGGTCAGCAGAAGAAGTTGCTACAAAAGTCGATGAAACTGCTGAAAGAATTGCATCGATTGACACTGAGATACAAGACATCGCTAAATCGAGTGAGCAACAATCTGCTAAAGTCTTCCAAATCTCGTCTGACTTAAAGCAACTCACAGAGTCTTTCTCGAAGTAACCTTCTCTGAGGAAATCTGTGTTGGAGTTGGTGCGCCGGGTGAAACACACAGATGAACCCGGCGCACCACCCCCGGGTCGCCCAAGCACTCAAAATCAACTTTCCAACCGTATTTCCGTCCTGAACACCAACTTCAGGCACACCAACAACACCCCTTAGAGACCTACCTATGACTACTGATCACTCCAACATGGGACAATCCGCAATCCAAGTAACGTCGCAGAAAGGAAACAATGAGCGTGGAACACCAACGGAATTCATTCGGAAACTCCAATCAGCTATCGACGGGAAATTTTCTCTTGACCCTTGCTCTGGCGCTGAGCCAGTCCCGATTGCAGAAACTCGATTCACGAAAGAAGATAACGGACTTGCACAAGACTGGAGTGGGCACGACACTGTGTTTGTCAACCCACCATACAGTGATCTGAAAGATTGGCTCAAGAAGGTCGTGCGAGAAGCCAACCGAGAACAAAACGCTCCAAACCTCATTATCACACTTCTTCCCGGAAATACCAGTACCCAGTGGTTTCACCGCTATGCAGCCGAAAGCGAGTATCTCTGTCTCGTTGAAGGACGTCTTACCTTCAACGGGACAGATAAAAACGCGCCGTTCGCTAGCATCATGTCGGTATTTGGCGAGAATATTAGCGATGATGTTCTCGAAATGCTAGACAACATAGGCACATTGTACACGAAGGCAGAAGTGCAACAAGCTGCTCAGCAGGCGCGCCTAGATGATATGTTCTCAACGGACGGGGGAGCAGTAACTGCGCAAGGAAACAGTAACCCGACAATACCTCCTCTCGAAGAGTCTGGGCCACAAATTCGAGACGTATCAATAGAAGCCCCAGCTGTTCCACAGGGTGTCATCGATTTCTACGACATCGGGAAACTCGACAAACTCACACTGAGTATCGACGACACTCTGATGGGCGTGCCGGAATCAATTCCTAGTGAACTCTCGGTGCGTGTCGTGAGCGGTGAACGCGCAACGGACGCACATACGCAGACTCCAGATGACTGGACAACGCTCCTCTGCGTAGATTCTTCAACTGACCCGGAAACCTACGTGTGCCTCTACCAGAATCCGGATCGCGCAAAAGAAATTAAATGCAGTATCTCGCCGGACACAGTGACTTGGACTGATGTTACACTCGAAGAATTGTATCGTACGGAAGCCGCGGGGCCAGCTATTATCGAACCACATGGTGAAGCAACGAGCTACGTCTGTTAACCGTAACCGAATGAGCAGATGATATCAGATGTCCACTAACAATATTCACGATGCATTAGAGGTCCTCGAAGCCGATTACGATATTGAGATTATCGCAGCACGGAATCGTGGGAGTAAACCACGCAATCTTGCGTCCTCATCCAGTGATACTGATCTGAGTGTGGTATTCCGACAGTCACCAGAAGCATACTATCGTGTGAATTCAGAACGCGAAACCATCGATCGAAGCTTCGATAACATTGACATCCTCGGGTGGAACATCAAACGGTTCGGTGAATTACTGGCGAAATCACATCATTCTGCTTTCGAATTTCTGCAAACACCAACGCCATACCGGCACCGAGAACCATTTGCGGCAGAATTCGATCAGTTACGAGATGCACTAAAAATGACGTTCAACCCTGTGGCTTTGATGGGGCATTATCACGAGTCTGCCCGCTCAAAATACGAACGTGCGGTTCGGGATGAACCAGAAATCAACGTGAAACCTGCACTTCACGTGTACCGCGCGTTGCTGTACCGACAATTTGTCCATGAGACGCATGAATGGCCACCAGTGAACTTCTTCGCATTCGTCAAGACAGCAGCCTCGTCGTTGGATGTTCCTGACAAAGTTGTCGCCGATACACAGGAGCTCGTTGAGCAAAAACGTGCTGACGAAACTATTGCAATAAACCTGGAATCACTCAATTGGATTGCAAATGCACTAGAATCAATGCCAACGGCGGGAAATGACCGAAGTGGAAAAAGAGATGACCACCTCACAACCATTAACACGACTCTCACAGCCATCATCGGAGGAACCAAACTATGAGTGATGCCCCACACCAGCAAGCAAACGAATCACACAACAGGAACCTGCGACTCGACGGATACCTATTCGAAGATGACTATCTTACCGGGTCGAATCCGGAGCTTGCTGCACGGTACTTGTGGCCAGTCCCGGTGTTCGAACGAATGCGGGAAGACATGGTGGTCACAATTGGTGAGCAAGAGATTCGTCCTGGTGATGTCCTCGAATACTGCGGTGGTGACTACGAGGAATATCTGCTTGTTGTCGCGGAACTCCCAGCCATTACTGGAGAAGTTGGGCATCACGTTCGACAAGGTACAGACTGGTTGTTGCTGTACTCAAGTAACGCGGAGACGTACCGCGTTTTCGATGCACGAGCATTCACGAATGAGGCAAACAAGTTCATTAAGCACGATAGTGGGAGATACGCAGTGCATGAAGATGCAGCTGCATTAGTGGAGGTTGGAAGTGATTCACCGTCAGATACAGCATTCCCGCCGAAACCACTCCACGATGGCCCAGAAGGGCCAGGACCACGTATCCAGCAGCAATACCCACATGAGCATCCGCCAACGACAGTGATGCCGCGGAATCCAATCTCTAAAGAGACACGCCCAATTGAGGAATTTATTAACGAAGTCACGCAGGGTGATGCGTTCGAGGTCCTCAGTGAGATGCCGGACAATAGTGTTCACGCTTGTATAACTTCACCACCATATCTCGAGATGCGTGACTACGGTGCAGGCGGGCAACTCGGTCAGGAAACCTCCGTAGCAGCGTTTATTGAGAACCTTCTCTCTGTCGTCCGGCAACTGATGCGTGTTGTCCGCAAAGATGGCCTCGGGTGGCTGATTCTCGATGATTCATATCAAGACGGCGCGATCGCTGGGATTCCAGAACGGCTTGTACAGGAACTCCAAACAGAAGGATTCGATATAATCCATCATAGTCCGTGGGTAAAACCAAACACAAAGCCAGAAGCCGTCTCGAAACGGTATTCACACACGCACGAGCATCTCATCTGCATCGCGCATTCTGATGGTGACCACTACTTCAACCGCGAAAACACAGAAGACCCATCAGACGTGTTCAAAATGAGTGTTGGACAAACTGACACGGATCATGACGCGCCATTCCCGGTGGAACTCCCGCGAGAACTGATTCGCACCACAGTCCCAGAGAAAGTGTGTGCAGAATGCGGCGCACCATACACCCCAATGTATGAGGTTACAGATATTCGGAATCTCCCCACCGATCGACCGCAATCACAACGCGCGTTAGAACTTGCAGACCGACATGACCTCACAGATGAACACCTTTGGGCACTCCGGTCACGCGGTCTTGGTGACACCGGCCAGGCAAAACGCACACAGGATGGCACCGGGAAAAATCGTGCTGAAGTTGAAAACCTCGCTGCTGAAGCTGAAGACGCACTCGGAAGCTATGCCCGAGAATTCTTGAATGCGCAAAAAGAGCAAACAGATGTCAAGGCATCGTGCGACTGTGACACTAACGATACTGAACCGGGGATTGTTCTCGATCCGTTTTTCGGAGCTGGTACAACCGGTGTTGCCGCGCGTGAACTTCGCCGCCGATGGATTGGCATCGAACTCAACGACGATTACGTCGTAGAAGCTGAATCGCGGATTGGCGTCGACGTGTCCGACCCATCGAAACTTCGGGACGATAACCAAGAGACACTCACTGAGTTCTAACGGGTGCTGTGGAGTGAAACACCAGAAACACTCACAATCCCAGCCGTTTACGGGGGCGCGCCTTGAATGGCAACATGAAGGCGCGCCGTCCGTTCACATCCCAAGGGCGGTACACAGCGACATCAATCCGAGGTAATACTTAGTATGTCATTAGAAGTACTCACTGGGGAGTCGAAAATCGTCGTGGAAGAAGCTGGTGACCGGTATGTATTCCAACGTACAGAGCATGGTTTGGAGTACGACTGGGAGGCATCAGAGGTGTCTTCCCTGAAGCCAAGTAGCGCAGTGTTGGAAGCAGCCGCGGACGCAGTTGATGTGTCGGAACCAGATGTGTTCCCGATTCTGGTGGAAATGTCGGCAGTAGATGATGGGAATCCGCGTGAACGCGCAGGGATACTTGACTTGCCACGGCACGATGATGATCTTCTAGACGTATTACGGTATTATCCGGGAGAGATTCGAATCACATACCAGCTGGACTACGAAGGTCGTTCAACTCACTCTACCGAACCAGCATACTCATTGAAACCCGTGAAAATCGAGACCAACGGGACAACATTCACCCCTGAAAATGATGCCGAATGACGCTAATGCTACATCTGATAATGGTGTCCCATTACCGGGACGAGCTGACGTTTGTGCGATCTGCGCAGCACCATTAGAGGAAGCACCTGATGTCGGGTTGTTCGGTGTTAATGCCGCAATGTGCACCGGGTGTACATCGCTGATTAATCGATTGACTCCTCGGTGGTGGTGTCTCTGCCTTGAAGATGACACAGACATCAAAATCTATCAATACGGTGTCCGACCGGAGAGCCCATTTTTCGATGCGGCTTCGATTCCAACGTTCGTTGATTTGCCATCCGTAGAGAAGAATTCACCGGAGGCAGTAATTGAGTTCTACCACGGACTGCGCGAAGAATTGAAAGATCTTCTGTGGTTCATGACTGTTGGGACAGTTCCAGATTCATTCAAAGCCGTAAGTGGAGAAGGACTAACGCAGCCAGACATCTTAGATGTCCACCAGGCATATCGAGAAGTAGAGTCAGAGAATGCGTATAGAATCGCGCGGTCGTATATTCCACGCCCGTATTTGGTGACGCCGAATGAGATTCTCGCGGATTTCTCCACGCGTCAGGAGGATGCAGAGCGCGTGGAACGAATCTTGAGTGGGAATGGGCAGCCAGGCCAGGAATCGCTCAGTGAGTTCAATGTGAGCGATTCAGAGCCTAGGTGTGAGAACACCTCCACAAGAAAATCATCAAACACAGCAAACAGTAACCAGCAAGCAACACTCACCAATTTCGATGCATGAAAGTTGCCTTACTCTCGGACATCCACGCGAACAAACACGCGCTTGATGCCGTGCTCGATGATCTCCCTGATGTTAACGCGGTCGTGTGTCTCGGAGACATCGTTGGATATGGTCCACAACCGGCTGCTTGTCTCGACACCGTTCGTGAGGTTGCCGATGTTGTCGTGCAAGGAAATCACAGCGGTAACAGCGCGGAAGCCCACCCGTTTACGGGTGGGAGGAAGCGCGTACGCTACACGACACTCCCTACACCGAACGGCATTGCTGACTCTCCCACGTAGTCAAAAGTATTAATAAAGAAAAGCTGCTACTGTGACGTATATGGCGTGGGAGGTAACTCACACCGTGCGCGTCCGCCTCGACGTGCCCAACGACCGCAAGAGTGACCTCCACGCCACCAACCAGAAATTCCAGTACTGCGCGAATCGTACCGCAGACTGGGCGTGGCGCTATCCCGACGAAGACTGCGTAACCAGCAAAAGCGAAGCTGAGAACGCAATCTACGACGACCTTCGGGAAGAAACCGACTACCTGCACGCCAACCTCGTGCAGAAAGCCATCAAACGCGCCACCGACGACATCGACAACTGCGTAGACCGGCTAGCAGAAGACGAGAACACCAGCAAACCCGAGTACAACACGTTCAGCATCGTCTACGACAAGCGGGCCGCGACCTACTACCGAGACAAGGTGAGTCTCGCCACGGTCAACGGCAGAGTCGAATGCGAGTACGACCTGCCCGACAATCCAGAAGGCACGCCCCACGGCGAGTACCTGCTGAACGACGACTACTCGTTCAGTACGAGTACTGTCCACTACGACAGCAAAACAGACGAATTCTACCTGCACGCGGCGATGGAACGGGAACTCGACGTTTCTAGTCCTGAGAAAGCCGAGGATTCGAAAGTCCTTGGCGTGGACTGCAACGTTGACGACCACATCGCCGTGACTTCAACAGGCGAGTTCGTCGGCAACGCTGATTATCTCAACCACCAACGCCGCGAGTTCGAGAAACGCCGCGCTTGCCTGCAACAAACCGGGACGGAAGCAGCCCACTGGACGTTCCAGCGTATCGGCGGCCAGTTCGGACGCTGGAGTGAAGACTACCTCCACCAGTGTTCGAAAGAACTAGTTGCTGAAGCGCAGCGACACGGCTGTACGCACATCGCGTTCGAAGACTTGGAACAAATACGCGAACGGATCAGCGACGGCAAGAAGTTCCAGCAGTGGGCGTTCCGGGCGCTCCAACAGCAGACCGAGTACAAGGCCGAATCTGCTGGGATTGTGGTTGAGAAAGTTGAGCCGCAGTATACGAGCCAGCAGTGTTCGAAGTGTGGTTGTACGCTTGAAGAGAATCGTGACGACCAACACTTCGAATGTCTAGATTGCTCGTACGCGGTGAACGCGGATTATAACGCGGCGAAGAACATTGCGCGGAAGTTAGCGGTGAAACTCCGGCGGGGGCAGAAGTCCCCCGCTGGAGGGGCGTTCTGTCAGTACGCCCTGAAGCTGGGGGTGATGACCGTGAACGCTACTGAAGTGGCGTCCGACACTCCTGTTCGGCAGAACGAGAGTCCACCAGCAAGCCCACCCCTTTAGGGGTGGGTCACTGACGATCGTGCAATCACGAATCCTACCGAATACTACTGAATCTCGTAACAGTTACGCTACCCCTATCTAGGTGCCTACAAACTGTACGTCACACAGAGTACCATCCAACGGTAATCAAAACTCTCACTCTTTTTGTACCCGCAGTTTATACTGGGAACACCCGAAAAAGCACCATGGGAGCGCCGCGCAGGCACCTCGTGTGGACGCGGCGCTCCCGGAAACACCGCCCGGACAGCCACGCGCTACACCACTCCCAGGAGGATTCACTATGTCAGACACTAATTCCACAGATGACTCATCATGCACTGTTGATGAGACATCTGACCACGATACCGGAACTGATCCAATGGAGTCAGACGATGAAGAGACTATTGAAGATATTGAATCTTTGATTGGTGACCCTATCGGCGAGATCAATCCCACTGAGGTAGACGAAAACGACGACTCAAATGACGCGTCGACGGATAGTAACAAGTCACGCGACACGACTGACAGTCATAACCCGAATTCATCCTGTTTCGAGCAGGATAGCACAAACAAAACAGAGTCTCCTTCATCAACCAATGAGAACATAGATAAAGGCGGATTCGGGACTACAGCACATACGGATGCTACCTCAAATCACAAGGACTCAGAAAATGCAGAATCTCCAATAGACGAGTCACAAGATGAAGACCCGACCGTCATTGATCCACGAGCTCAGTCTACAACAGTTAAGAGCAACTCTGCCGACGAACAAACCGTAACGAATGGGAGTGGTGGAGGTCCTCGAGCTCGAACACGGCCTAACAATGAGGGTTCAACATCAACTGCTGAAGAAGACCAGCACAAAACTGAAGATGGTTCCACGAGCGAAGCCTTCGACCAGAACTCGGGATTTGATGGACATGGCGATGGTGGAGTGGAGACTACCGGTGAAGAGTGGGGGTTTGAATCCGAGTTAGGAGATGGCGACGTGACTGAAACGGCAACTGAAAATTCTGTTTCCAACACTGAAGACACTCACGGATCTACGACCAGTGATTCAAATGTCGAAACTAGCGGTGCGAAACAAGAAACAGTCGAAGGGGCTGTTGATGCTGTAGAAACTAATGGAAACACGGACTCATCGACAACAACATCAAATACCAGTACATCACGTAAGAGAGACTGGAGTACACCATCGGCTCAATCACGAACAACAATTGAGTCACAACCAGAGCACATCCAAGGCCCAGCACGGAACGCGTTTACCGAGTCATCAAACCGTGTTGATCCATTCAGTCGTGAACCATCATTCACAGAACGACTACTGCGACGAGGGCCCAGTGGTGTATCATCACACCGGAGTTCATCTCAACTAGGACTTTCAGACTGCATCGATGCTGCATCTCGCCTTGTTGGTGGGATTGTGCAGGTTATTGCTGGACTACTCGGACTGGCAGCATGGGTAGTCTATCGAAGCGCACCAGTAATCGCAGGTGCATCAACCATAATGATGGTGGTGAGTATTATCGGAGTCTGGGTTGAACCAGTTGCATTCATGCCAGAAACACTGCTAATCAGTCAATTTGCCCACTCAGCGTTGTACATCGTAGTCTTCGGTGGGATTGCATGGATAGCAACTCGCGTAACATACGAGCTTTGAAGTTGTTTGCCGCACCGGAGTTCCGTCCGCGTTTCACGCGGACGTAACCTTCCACTCATCCCTGACACGACACCACGTTCTCGGTATTCAATGCGGTGCGGCGGCACGCCAACTATGGTGACTTGGGGCGTGCCGCACACCAGTCCCGGCATGCACCCACTGGTGATAACTATGCGAATAGATCCAAACCACGACTGCAACGCTCACACAGGCGATTCAGGATGGGATTCCTCCTACTGCCCGTCACTTCCAGAACATGATATCATCACGAGTGCAAAAACCAACACACACGAATTCTACCTGACTGGAAATGGCGATGTCCTCATCTACCACAGTGACGCGAAAGAACGCGTCCTCTCTCTGAATCCTGAAGAAGCAAACACGATAAAAGACGTATCAGAGCAGATTCGCTAGTTAGGTTACCGGTTCGAACCGGAGATCAATTTCGATCTGCCGCATCTCCACATCGTCATCACCTGCTACTTTCTCGTTAACCTCGGGATCGAACGCCTCGGCCACCACTAAACCGCCGACATCATTCCCTTTCTCCCGTTCAATCCGCATGTATCGCTTTAGCTGGTCGTATGCGTCCTCGTTATTCGGATTATCTGTTCCTGCCTCGCCCTGTTTAATTTCCACAATCAACGGTCTGCTGTTGTCATCAGGCTCATAGTAGAGGTCAGCTCGGCAATTGTCATTCAGGTACGCTTGCTGCCGGAGATCAGTACTTTCTGCACCGTCGATCAACCGGTCGATGTTCCCGACAAGATATTCCTCCACCGCCCGCTCCGAGTTCACACGGAGGTTGTAAGCGGGTTCCTCTATTGCTTCGGTCACATGAAGCTGCTCGACAAGCCGGTCAAGTGTTTCTTGGTCCTGAAATGAGGATTTCTGGATCGTCTCCGGTAAATGGAGCGTGTTGTCCGCGTGCATCTGGAAATCGTCATCAAGCCATGTCTTGGGAACTGGCCCCTCATCTTCTTTATTTCCATACCGCCATTCGTCGATTTCCCGAGTATAGGTGTGGTCACCGGTCGGTGAGATACCGGTCTCTCGGAACGAGTAGCTCCCAACTTTGACCACTCCACGGACGACTGATTTTCCGTAGACGCTTTGCATCCCGATGATGATTACCGTATCACCTTCCTGCATCTGCATGGATTCATCGCGGTGATTACCCGCGACCGTCTTTATAGCACTAACCGCATCTCCGGCCTTTTTATTGCTGTAATTCCCGAATTTGTCTTTTATACGGCTACGAAGATCTTTCCAGGCCTCGTCTTCGTGCGGTCCGACATCCCATCCAACGGATATCGCTAGTTCGTCAACCCAGTGGTTCCAGATGTCGGGGTAGCCTGATTTTATCAACCAGAACGTCATGTACCACACATATAATCCGCACTGGTATATTACTCCCGGCTTCCACTACCAGTGCGCGTCGGCCAACACGACGTATATTTCCCGCGGTTTGTAATACACCCAAGAAACGCTGTGGAAGCCGAATCTAGCGAATCACGACTGAAGAGACACTAGGCTGGTATCTCAGCCGCTTCTGCTGAACGGGTGTCATCAGGTGAGGTGTCTTCAAGGCGTTCGGCAGCATTTTTCTCAATGAGTGGTTCTGCATTCGCGGTTGGGAGTGTGACGACATCTCCTTTTTTGAGATCGTATTCGCGTTCGTCAACGCCAAACACTTCACCGACATCAACCGTCACTCTGACAGAAGTCCGAGCAACGCCGTCATCAGAGCTCGTATTCTCATCAGCACTTTCAGGATTCGGGTTAGTGACACCCGACTCATCCTTCGATTGCGTCAGCTCTGACTCAGGGACGTTCTCATCGACGGAGTTCTCGGTATCAGCTGGCGTCTCTGGGTCAGTGTCGGCTTCCGAGGTGTCGGTGAGTTCTAAATCTGTTTCACTTGGTTCGGGTGTCCCGGTAAAGAGTGGGTCAACCGCCTCACGGTCCTCGACAAGGCGTGATGTCAGGTCGTCAAAGAGAGATTGTTCTCGGTTTGCCAGTGTGCTTTCATCGACACCATTGTTCAGTCCTGCCGCAGAAAATGACGATGCTTTCACTAATTTCCCAACGCGACGTTCATAAATTGCTTCGAGCAACGACTGCGCAGTGTCAACCTCGTCACTCAATAACCGTACTTCTTGATCGCTGAATGGGTCATCTGATTCAGCAGCAATTTCGTCACGCTCAGCTTTAAGATCAGCAATGTATGTTGCTGCCTCCTCGTAGAAGTCGTTTGGAAGGTCTTGGAGTGAGTCACTATCCCGTGCCTGTTTTCGATAATGATGGAGGTCGTCCAGGTTCATCGTGTATTAGATGCTGTTTACTTGACCGGCGGTTTCTTAGCGTCACTACGCACATGCACCTCGCGGGAATGTGCATGCCAGTTGCGGGTTATCCTAATGTGCATCTGGCAGCCTGAAAAAGATTCGTGTCTCACCCGAGCGTGAAATTCACAAGAACGCGTCAAGCCCTTCTTGAGAGTCATCACGGATAGCACTCGGTTCTGCTGCGCCGTTTGCTGCTGTCACTAGTGTCTCAACACGGCGTTTCATCCGCAAATAGAAGAACGCGTAGTCACGCCAGGATTTCGACGTTGTGACGTCTGCATGGACAGTGTGGTTCATGTACTGGTCGAATTCGTACGCGCAACTGTCTGCACTTGCCAATACGTCAACGATGTCTGGGAATTTGAGAAGTGACCGTTTCACACCGAATGCGTGAATTGAACACCGAGATGGGAGTGCTTCTCGCACCGTGTGAATAACACGTCGAACTGTTTCTGCCTGATTCTTCCGTGCGACCGAGCCGATGCCAACACGATCTGTTAATAATCCGTGGTCACGCAGGTCATCAACGTGTTCTGCGTACTGATGCGGCTGCCATCCCTGCACGACGCTGACTGGTATTGCGTCAGTTGCTATCCCGCGGTCGTCAATTAAGTCCATCATTTCACAGTGTCGGGTTGTTGTCTTTGTTTGGTGTGTTTCGACGGTAGCGTTGTGTTCCTCGAGGACATCTGGCGCGCAGAGATAATCTCGAAGCGCGAAAAATCGCGGATTGTGCGTTTCCACGTACTCCAAGTAGTCCGTGTCAGTTGTGGCATATTCGCCTTTCCCCATCAAAAACGAGTACGCGCCACTGTCAATGAAGAGTTCATCGATGCCTTCCCACGGGTAGTTGTTTTTCGTCGCATAGTTCAACATCACAGACGGTTCTTCGAGTTTCCGGAGTGCTTTTTGCGCACTGCCGCTGGCAGCGCCCCAATAGAACTGAAAGTCCGAATTCGACATACCAACCGGTCACCAGTTACCACAGTGTAGTCACGGCTCACGGATAAGCTGAAGCCCCGATGAAACGCAGTGTGGCGCCGCGCCGCTGAAGACGAGTGAAGCGCGGCGCCACCGGTCTTAACCAAGTCATACCCTCAGCCAACAACATCCATGATTACTCTTGACGACCTCGAACGAGATATGCTCGTATTCGCGCGAACGAACGGTGGACTCTATGGGAAACATCGTGCTCGCGTAATGCGAGTTGATGTGGAGCCGAAGATGCGAACAGACACGGAAGGACATGACGACTTTGTAAGTATCCGATGGGGGCCCGCAATGCAGGAAGGCACTGTCATCCCGGTGGAATACGTCCAATCAATTCTCGCACCAGCATGTGAGTGGAATGCTGACGAGCAGAAATATGATGCACTCGCAAAGGCTGGTGAACCGCAGATTGCATGATGAAGCATAACCCCAAATCGTATAGGAAGAATTTTTAAACACTTCAAAACAATAGCCTCACAGCAGCAGATAACCTACTCAGCATATGTCTGTAGATACTCACTTGGCTTTTGATTCGCCACGAGTCCACATCGGACTTGACTTCGACGGTGTACTTTGCGACATCCACGGGTACGCCACCAAGCACATTCAAGAAAATCACGCGCCAGACTTCACCCGTAACGACATCGAATGGGATGGATCCATTCCCAACACCGACCTCACAATGGGTGACATCATGTGGGAATTCGCTGGTGATCCAGACGTACTCACAGAGACAAACCCGGTTCCTGGCGCTATTAAACATGCAAACTGGCTTGCCAACCACCCGTTTGCAGATCCAATCATCGTCACACATCGCCCACCTGAAATCCACGACAACATCGAGAAATGGCTTGCACGGCATGGATTCCCAGATATTGAACTTCCTTCTAATATTCCAGACAACAAAACGAACGCTGACACGTCCTTTGACGTCCTCATTGACGACTACCACAAGCACGTCCTGGATGCTGTGAACGACGGATCTCACGGCATCCATTTCACTGGTGCTTGGGAATCTACTACACTCAATCACCCAGACACGTACTCTGTCTCTTCGTGGACGCAACTCCGAGAATTACTCGAAACTAGCCTTAAGCAACTCGAGTGAGCGCGCCGTGGTATCAGTGGTTGAAAATATGGTTATTTTATTCAGGGAAAGAAGTTCAAATTTCACTTGCTGATTTACCTTTAATCCAAAAATTACAGCCCACTTGCAAAGCACATCGAGGACAAGATAATGGCACACGAAGACCAAGATGAGAAACGAAAGAAGAGCGTATAATATCACACAAAAATCTTTCTCGCGCCAATACAATAACAAATGTCTAAAACACCCCCCTATAGAATTAAAAACTAATATTTATATGTCTTGCCGAAGATTATAATGTATGGACAAGGATTCACAGAAAGTGTCCAAAGATGAGTTACAAAAGCAGCTTTCTGCTCTGTTGAACGCGATGGAAGAATGCGGAAGAGACTACACTGAAGAGTGAAAAGTACTAACAGCGATCTGAATAGAACTGCTGTATTTTCAACTACTGGTATACGACGAAATACAGGCGCGCCCCTAGAACTAAAGACACAGCAAACAAAAACTGACAAACAGAACTCGGAGAACTCCAATATGGGTATCTCGACACCACGCCATCCGGACGATCGATCACCAAGTAGTGCACTGGCGTCGATTCCAGACGACGATATCACGGCTATTCAGGACGCTCTCACGAATATCGAAGCAGATTACGACGTGAAAGTGCTCGCTGCGCGCGACGTCGGAAGTCATGCTTGGAATCTCAACAGTGATACAAGCGATTATGACGTTGCGGTCGTCTTTCGGCAGCCCACAGCGGCGTACTATCAACTTGGCACGGAATACGCCACGCTCGAACAGGAACTCAACTACGATGTCGCTGCAAGCGACCAAGACGTCGAATTCAAGGCGTGGAATATTACGAAATTCAGTGAGTTGGTGAACGAATCGAACGCAAGTGCGCTTCGATTCCTTGCGTCACCAATTCGGTATCTCCACGAAGAACATCCGTGCATCCATGAACTCGAAAACGTCGCATTGGAATCGTTTCGGCCTGGTGCGCTCATCGGGCACGCGTATGGGCAAGCTGGGCGAATGTACCGGGATAATTTCGTGCAACGATTACGGCATACACCGACTGAGCACAAGACTGACACACGTCATGAACAGTTTGAGGTCCTCCCGGAATCTGCTGATAGTGCTGGTAGTATTACTGCACGGTCGATAACCGATGATCACACTGAAACCATACATTTGTCTGAGGTCGGACCAGGCGAAAAGTGGGGGTTAGTGAAACGTGATCACGTCCAGAAAGACACTTGGGAGATTGTTGAGACGGATCGCAGCGAAGATTTGCTTGTTGTTGAGCATGCCGACTCTGGTAAACAGCGTGAACTGTCATACACAACGGTTGATGAAGGGACTGCCGACGAGTGGGAATGGGCGTCGACGGATCGTCGAGTCAAACGCTTCGTGTATGTGACACGGTCAATTCTCACAGCAGCATATGTCGCTGGGAGTACTATCGTTGCAGAACCACAGTATCCGCCAACGGATTTCATGGCGCTCATCCGTGTCTATGAGAATCTCCCGGAAGACGCGCAAGTCGTTGACTTACCGGTTGACGCAATCAAGGAGTACGCCAAGCAGAAACGCGCGGCAACAGGCGATGAATATCTTGATGAGTGGCACGCTGACACGATTGAAACTGCGTTAAATGAATTAGAATCGGTGGTTCATGACGACCAATTCCACCAGCAACACATCGACCGAGAAGCCGTGAATGAAATCTTGGAATCCGCACTCTAGAAGCGGGATGTTTGTCGCGCAGCGTGTGCGGTGCGCGGCAGTACCCCAGCACATGGAGCCGCGCACCGCGACCCAGCCTTGCTAATCGAACCAGCTGACCACGGGCAAGGTGACTCTGCGGTGAGTCTCCGAACCAACACATGAATACTACGCAATCCATGATCCCTCCAGACAGCGTTGACAGCATCGTCGAAATTGAACACGAAACACCCCAGAAGTGCACATCGTGCAGTTACAAATCGAGTCGCACATTCCGTCTCGAGTCCGAAGATAGCGAGTTGGACGTCTGCGGTGATTGCTTTACTGCATGGCTTGTCAAACGAGACACCGGTGTGATTCTTGATCATTACAGCGACACTGAATCCGACGAATCCGATGTCTGATTGAGTGTTGTTTCGCCGTGGAATCAGCCGATTTTCCAATCTTTCAAGACATCTGCGGTCGTGAGATTGAATAGACTCAACGCACCGTCTCAAACAGGTATTCCCGTACCTGCCAGCGAGGCGCGCGAAAGAGTCAGTGGACGCGCCTCGCGGTGTCCAGGCCCGGACCTGGGCCGTGAATGCGAGTCCATCCCGCTACCACCCGGGGAGGTGCGAACCGCAAGGTTCGGTCGTCCTCGGGGAACGCCTGACTACGCGCGTATCATGGCGTCACACTCACATAGAGACATGACGCAGGACACATCATCTCACGACTCTCATGCGACTGCGGTGTCAACGTCGGATGACGCGAGCAACACCGATTCGGGGCCCGCCAACCCGATCGCTTCGTTGTTCGACATCCCGATTCGACACCCAGACGCATTACCGTACGACTCCTCTCAGCTGCTGACTACAATTCGAGACGCCCTGGCGGACGACTCGGAAATACAGTCAGTAGTTGAGATGGCACAACACCTCCGTGAAACTCACGGGATCCGGATTCCACTAAGTGCAATCCGCCTAGCAGAATTCCAGGCACAACGCCGTCGCTCGGCATGCAGCCTGATGTTCGCTTGCTATCTGGTGGATGCGCACAGCATGTGGCGCAAGCACGGTGCCTCTCCGCGGGAGCGCGCCGTCAACACCGCCACCATCAAGATGCACCGTGCTGCCTTGACTGCGGGTGCTGTCGCTGCGACGTACGCGCGGCGAGCACGCTACGCAGTGGGGCGCGTCGGTGACATCTTGGTTCACGGCGCGACATACGGCCGTACTGGCGTGAAACAATTTGTAACAGGGTTGTTCCGGTAGCGGGAACACCCTCCTAGCAAATTATCGCGTTCAGTACGACGTTCGTCTCGTCGTTGATCACTTTTCTTGACCTGTAAGAGGAGCTCTTTCTCCAGTACCACTACCAAACGTCTGATTTCACGGGAAATCATATTCTCTGCTCACGAATTTCACAGAATATGGAAGTAACTAGTGCAAATGGTGAACCTAGTTTCACTCTTGGGGAAAGAAATCACTGAAAATCTCCGTTCCCGAAGGTTTAAAAGTGTGCCGCCAAAATGCAGATGTGCATGTCACGAAGACAGCTGTTCGCCCTGTTTAGCGTTGGGCTTATTGTATTGTCAGCTGGCTGTGCTGGTCTTTCTGGTGGCGGTGCCAGTGGAACCAGTACACCAGATAATACGTCAACTACACCGGTAGATACTGTCTCTGATTCGGAGCTTCCACCTGGTGTCACTGCGGATTCAGTGAATGGATCGGAACTCATTCAGACATCATTTGCGTCACTCGAATCGACAAAAAATTATCAATATGAACTCTCCGTTGATGGACAACTATTGAAACCGGGACTGAAGTACAACGTTCCTCTCGTCACGCAACTAACCCTAACGAGAGACGGCGAAAAACTCCGTAGCATTATGCGACACTCTATGGCCGAGGAACAATTCCTTGGGAGTAAATTCTGGAGGAATCAAGACTCAGTTGCCACTGCACGATACACACGAAACAACACGCAATACTCTGAGTACACCACCAAAGCAGATATGTCTTCAACTGCTGAGTTCAGTAACACAGTCATCTCAACGCATTTCAAGCAAATGGTCTATATGATGGACTTCAAGCCAGTTGAGATGACCACTTACAACGGTGATCGTGTTGTTAATCTGAGTGCAAGCTCTCCCGCAAGCACGGAAACTGACATTACTTCAGGCTCAGCAACGATCTATGCTACACCGGCTGGCCAAGTGAAACACTTCAAATTCACTGGAGAGTATGACTCTCAATCGTTCACCATCTCATACGATCTCACGACAGAAAATACATCACTAACGGAACCGGACTGGACGAAAAACACCCCTGATATCTCTACGTCACTCACTGAGAACAACACTGTCCTCGTAATCAATCATAATGGTGGTGCCACCATTCCTACAACCGCAAACTACACCGTTCAAAGTGCAGACTACGGGGCTAAACCGATTAACATTGGAGAACTCACCTCTGGTGACACAGTCTACGTGTACCTCGAGAAAACAGATGGTGGTGTAACTGCGCACACGTCGGAAACTCTGCCAGAGAACACTGCAAACCTACTGAATATCAAGGATTCGCCAGCGGGTGTGGTCATAGACTCTGACGTGACCCGACTATTCCTGAACCCTCTGTCCTCCTCGGACTAATTGACTCCCTCCCCGCATTCACGCGGATATCTCAAGCGTTGGGATAATAATTGTCGGTTCCCATATGACGAATATTTAAATACTTCAAGCTATACTTATTCGATATGGTAGATGATTCCCAAAACCGGCCGAGCGCTTTTGACGACCCTCGAATCGTCAATCGCGTCGAAACCATCTTCGAAAACATGGAAGACAACCTCAACCTCCCTCCTAAAACCGTTGCCAGAGCTCGCAGCATTCTCATCGACGGTGTTAACAACAGCCTCATTGACAAACGCGGCTACGAAACAGCAATCGCAGCCTGCACCCTTATCGCCTGCCGCGAAACCGACGTTCCTCGCACCGTCAAAGAGATAGGGAGCGTCGTCGATATCCAAGAAAACGATATTCTCTCCGTCTCTCGAAAATTCCACGCTGAACTCGGCATCGAAATCAGCACCTTCGACGCTATGACCTTCCTTGAACGCTATATCGAAGAATTCGACCCCTCACAAGAAACCGTGAACAAGGCTTTCGACCTCCTCATGCTGGCTCAAGATCAAGATCTCGACAACGGTCGATCCCCAAGCGGTGTCGCAGCTGGCGCTCTTTACGCCGCAGCACGCCTCACTGGCGAGAACATCAAACAACCCGACCTTGCCGCAATCAGCGACGTGAGTGAACCAACGATCCGCAAAAACTACCGCACACAACTCGAAGCCTCTGACTTTTCTGCCGAATCAGCTTAACCACCTCGAAAAATCCTCTCTCGTTCTCCCCGTTCCTACTCCAAATTTACAGGTGGTCGAGGCGAATGCCCCGGGGCTTGACCCGGAGCAGTTAACATTGCGAATTCTCAAGTGATGTTCTCCGGGGCTTTTGTTTTTATACGACAAGCACAGAAACTAGACTATGCCGACATCTCCGAATCCGAGAGCCGCATTTGGGAATGGTGGATTAAACAATCAAGTAAACGCAGACGAACTCCTCAAAGAAATCGGCCTTGACCAAGCCGAGATTCAATGGCGAAAAGACTTCATCGGATTTGACCAAGAAGACGCGCGTCGTCTCCAACAATACGACAACGTCTTTGAAGCAAACGCCACTCAGATTGCTGACGACTTCTACGAGAACCTCACAGACCACGACCAGACAATGGACGTGATCGGCCGGTCGGAGAAAAACGTAGACCAACTCAAGCGTACCCAATCTGCCTACCTAATCACTCTCGCATCTGGAAATTACGGGCCAGACTACTTCCGAGATCGCGCACGCATCGGAAAACTCCACGACCTCATCGACATGCCGATGAAACACTATCTCGGGCAATATGCAGTCTACTACGACCTCATCCTCCCACTGATCGGTGACCAACTCACTGACACCCTCACGCAGCGACTCACTGATGATAGCACCCAGAATATTACCGGCGGCGAAATTGAAGCCATCATCAATGAAGAAGTCAACGACGCGATCCAAGACCTCCTAGCATTACTCCGCATCATTAATCTCGACATTCAAGTCGTTACGGACACGTACATTCACTCCTACAGCCAACAACTCGAAGACGAGATCAACCGGAATGAACAACTGATGGCAGAAGTGCAGGAAGACATTGAAACCCCGGTTAAAGACCTGAAAAACACGTCTGACGATGTTGCTTCTAGCGCTTCAGAAATCTCTGAAACAGTCAAAACACAGGCTGATCAAATGCACGAAATCTCATCTGAGACATCAAACCTCTCTGCAACTGTCGAAGAGATCGCTGCGACAGCCGATCAGGTAGAGACCACAAGCACTCATGCTGAAGAACTCGCTGAAAACGGGAAAGAAGCCGCAGATAACGCTCTTGAAACGATGAGTGAGATTGACGACGCAGCTGAAACCACTCGTGCAGATATACGCGACTTACAAGAAGACGTCCAAGCAATCGACGAATTTGCTGATGCCATCAATGAGATCGCTGATCAAACAAACATGCTGGCTTTGAATGCTCAAATCGAAGCCGCGCGTGCTGGTGCGAGTGGTGATGGGTTTGCTGTCGTTGCAGAAGAGGTCAAAAGTCTTGCTGAAGAATCACAAGGTTACGCGAATGACGTTGAACAGCAGGTAGAAACTGTGAAAAACAGTACTGATGAAACAGTGGACAGTCTTACTGAGATGACTCAGCAGGTTGAGCAGGGGATTAACCAGGTGCAAGACGCCATGAACAGCCTGACGGACATAGTCGAGGCCGTGTCAAATGCTGCTAACGGAATCAGCGAGGTATCAGCCGCAACTGACGACCAGGCAACAAGCACTGAAGAAATCGCTGCAATGATTGACGACGTCGTCGATCAAGCGGAACAAGCTGCTGAAGAAGTCGATAACTTGGCTGCGGCTAATCAGAAACAAGCAACAATGGTTTCAGAAGTCGAAAATGCAGTGAATAAAATGACCTCACAAACCGCCGCAACCGATGGAGGACAACTCAATTCACCACCCCAAGAAGACCTCCCTGATGAAATCCCAGACTTCGTTGTTGAGCAACTCTCAGACGACAAACTCCAAAAAATTGCACAAGGCGATCTTGACCGTTCAGACGCACTCTAGTCGGTGAACTCACCCGCTCGGAACCAAAACCCCGGAGCAGCCACCTCAACTTGGTACGATCCTGCGTTTTCCTCTTCAGCTTGGCGGCGCCGCACACAAAGATAGGTGAGTGCGGCGCCACCGTACTCCTTGGCCGCGCAGCAACCCAACCAACACGAAATCATTCTTCACACATGTCCGAAACACCTCTTGATGAATACCACGACACACGTGACCAGTTCCTCACCGACCACCTCATCGAACCGTACATCAACGACCACACCGTGCCTGACGTCACCGATATCCAAACGGACGTTCCCACTGCGCTCACCCAGCACTGGGACGACTACTTCGCCACCTACGACGCCACGACACTCGCCCGGCTTGCTGACACCCCTGAATTCAACCCACACCAAGAACTCACTCTCGACCAAGCCGCTGGGAACATCATTCACGAAATCGCCTACAACACTGTCCGAATCGACGCTGAACAGCGCCTCAGTGACCTCACTGAAGACATTGAAGACGTGATCATCATCTATGGTGTTCTTGATGAGATGACCGCCGTGAGCGATATGCCAACCACTAACCCTTCCACTGTCGTGAACAAGTTCTTCACATGGATCGGTGACAACAGTGACAACCTTAACAGTTCCATCACCGCTCTCGGACTCGATGATTTTAATGAGATGCATGTCCGCCAACTTACCGTGTTGAATCCCATCCACGACGGCATCATCATTGATGCGCTCTGGGAATGGCTCCAGGACGAGTATCCCGGCGACATCACCGAACAAGACGCGCATTGACGATCTCTCCGCACTGAAAGACGAGACTTTTTCTCATCTTTTCATCACCTACCGCTACCGGTGGCTGGGGCGCGACTATGAAGCCGGAGTGAATCGCGCCCCAGAAGGCGTGCCCAGGTGAACTGAATTACCCCATTACTCAAACCTATGTTCGGAACAGGAACTCACCGTCGACGCCGTAATCCGCCGAAGCGTAAAGAGAAAACAAAACGCTGCATGAGGTGCCGTGAACGCACGACGCATGTGTACGATAACGGCGAAGGCATGTTCATCTGCACCGAGTGCAACTTCTAATCTCACCCCACCAAACCTTTTCCCAACTATGAGCAGTACCAACGATAACGACTCCAACACCGACAGAACCACTCGTTCAGCTATGACTAACAACACAGTAACTGATTCCATCGGTGACAACCTCACCGAGCGACTCTCTGCCCAGCGCTTCCTTGACTGGCAGTACAGTCGTGAGCAACAACGGAATCTCGACGACGGCTACGCGAATCGGAACGACCCCACGACCAAACAAGACGGTAAAACTCACTCTCCGAGCAGCCTCCTAAACTGCCACCGGATGAACTATTACCAAGACCGTGGTGCACCTGAAGAAGATCCTGCCCCATACGGGACGTTCGAATTCGGACACCATTTCGAGGAAATGTGGGAAACGTTCCTCATGCAGAACATCATCGGGCCAAACGAATTCGTGAAAAACCCACTGCACATAGACTTTGAGGAAGGTGACATCCGAATCACTGGAAGCAGTGACCCTGTCCTCATTGACAAACGCGGGAAACCATTCCTCATCACGGAATGCAAAACCACTGGGAGTCTGCATTTCGTGAAGCGCGATGGGCCAAAAACCAAGCACAAGGCGCAAATGCACGCTTACGCCCGCGGCATGCAGAAAAAGTTCAACCTTGAGGAACCTCCTGCAATGTGCATCGTGTACGCTGGGCGGGAATCATTCGATGTCGAGCTGTTCTTCGTTGACTTCGACGTTGATTTCTGGGAAAACGAGGTCCTCGAGCACGCCGAAGAAGAAACGCGATACCAACTCATGGACACACTCCCGCCAGCAGTGAACGACGACCAGCAATACATGTGCGGGTATTGCCCATTCTCGAAACGGTGTGGGAACTACAAGCCCGGTCCGTATCCAACGAAGATAGAGGGTGGTGAGAACGGACGTGCTTCCAATATCGGGCTCAATGCAGACGAAGACTGGGGGACGTGGATTGGCGATATGGACTACCATTTCGACGATACGATTGCTGACCTCGTAAAAGACGGATTCGATGAACAACCTGTGAAAGGCTTCATTCCCCTGAAACAATACGACGAAGAAGCAGTCATCGACCATCTCCAGGCACATGACGATGTGCAGCTCACTCCAACAGTTGCAACGCAGTATCCATGGCTACTCAACGGCGTCAACGTCCCTGACCGCGTCGTCAAAACGTACGGAGAAATCCCGAAACGTGATGTCCATAACTGGCACTGTTCATCATGCGAGAACACGAAACCATTCGATGCAAATAATTGGGATGGGGACTTCGATACCATTCCATCATGCTCCGCATGCGGTGAAACGCTGCGAGGACCATCTCCGGAAGAAGCCGGATACTAACCGACAAGTGTACTTCTTCAGTACATAACTCCATGATGCCACCTGAGCACACTACCTCACCTCAAACAAGAGATGACGACACCATCACACTCCCAACAACAACCACACCAAAACACAATCCGACAGGCACAAAGTGGGAGATTCGTAACGAGCGTGCTGCGGTCAATCTTCAGAAGACAACACGAGTTATTCCCGTAGGAACACTCTCAAATACAACTCTCGAAGATAGTGCAGAAGAAACACGCATCACAACACGGGGTCGCCCATGGGCGGTGTCATCGCCAACCCGATCTGCTGGTGGCGTCCTAAAACTTGCTGGTGAGTCTGGGCATATTCGCATCACTGTCGAAGAGGATGATGTTATTGACGGCCTTGAAGAGATTGCGGCCGAACACAACGCGGATGATTCCGCTGATCAACCACTCCTCATCACGAATCTGCTTCGAACACCAAATTGGCCAACAAACGAGTTCGTTCTTGATAGTCAATCTGAATTCGTCGCATTCGAAGCGGACCAACGACGAAGTCTCCTTTCGTTGTGTATGGTAGACGGATGGCCACGCGTCTACGACAAACGCGATGCAAACGCAGATACCGTGAAAAAACGCCTAAAAAGCCGTGCTGAACGCATTCATGATGACCTTCGCACGGAATATGGTGAGTCCATCTCAGTAACCGTCCGATCACGGAATCACGACGTCGTTGAACAACAGTACCAAATCGTTGTATCGTTCACCCAATTACTACTCCCTCAAGACATCGCATACGTGTATCGAATATTCGATAAACACGATGGGATCAACTACGCGGCTGACAGTCGAACTGGGACCTACTTCGAAGGACTCCGGTATCGCGTCTGCGACCACATCTGACTCAACAATACTCCCTTCAAACACAACTATGCCTGAAACACAACCATTCATCCTCACTCTTTCCGGCCCACCCGGAAGTGGGACAACCACACTCGCTAAACGACTCGAAGCGCACTACGACTTATTCCGCGTCACTGGTGGTGACATATTCCGTTCAATGGCTGCGGAACAAAATATGTCTGAACAAGAATTCGGGAAACACGTCAACAAGAACCCGAAGCTGGATCGAGAAATTGACGAACGATTATACGCAATGATCCAAACGGCTGCTGGAACAACACCTGAAGAAACCGAACATCCAAGCGCCGCTCTTAATGCGCAAAACCAACTACGTGACGCCAACGGGCTACTTGTTGAAAGCCGACTCGCTGGGTGGCTTGCAAGTGATCATGCTAACTTCCGGCTGTGGTGCGATGCACCCATAGAGGTCCGCGCTAACCGCATCCAAACTGACCGCACAAATCGTAAAACGGAGACCCTTGATGAGCTCCGCACCCGCGAAAATGACGAAGCAGCACGGTACGACAACTTCTATGGTATCAATATCAACGACTCATCTATCTATGATCTCGTCATAAACACGGCTCGCTGGTCGCCAGACACCATCTTTGAGATGGTCACAACAGGAATTAACCAGCACAACGCAGACACAGACGAAGGCCAAGTTAGTTCTCGGGACCCAATCAAAGATACCACTCTCAACGATGCAACAATCGTAGAGTGAACATCACAACACCGCAACGGCGCAGTCAGCGTCACGCACAATAGGTACGTGCAGTGACGCTGACGCGGTCGTTTCGCCCCGGTCCCCGTGCGACGACACGCGTCGGATCTAGCCCACACCCAACACTCCGGTGTGGGCATCACTCCTCTACTGCAACACCTGGAGGTGAAACACTCATTCGAACAAAGAAAACCAAACACTAGGACACTCCGTTCACTCCTTGGACGCGGGTGGGAACGCGTCCAGACCCATCTATGGGTTCTCCTGGGACATCTCTGCTCAATGCGACCAAACTCGGTTGCACGACGCAAAGATGTTCTTGGTGCGTTCCTCGGGTATTGCTCACCGTGGCAAGTCACGCCCGCCGCGTGGCAGGTAGCCACGACCTGAGTTCACCCCTGAGGAAGAGCCGCGCGCGTTGTGACTGCACGCGAACCTGAAGCCTTCAGGCTGTACCGCTCGCGGTGCTTGCGGTACTCGCACCGAGCCCAGACACAGCACTCTGGTCCAATGCTGTGAGGCTCTCAGAGTCCAAATCCCGCAAGCAGTCGAAACACCACGTTTCGGCAACCGTCACAACACTTCTTCGTCCGGACCACTTTTCGTACTTTCACTCCGCTTTTTCTTTTCATCAAATCAAACACTTTTCATAACCTCCTCCCACAACTGAACTAAGTATGCAACAAAACGTTGCCGCGCCGCTTCGATGCGGCGCGATTCAGCACTTAGAACACCAGTGCGTCCTCGACAGGACGCAAAAAAGCGTTTGGGGAAGCCGTAGCAGGCCGGGTGGAGGCTTCCCCAAACATGCAAGCCCGGATTGACCCCGATACGTTCCTAGATGCACTGACACCTGTGAGCACCCTCGTCGATGAATGCAAGATGCATCTCACCGACGACGGCATCGAAATCCGTGCAGTTGACCCCGCCAACGTTGGGATGGTCGATCTCGATATCGGGGTGCGCGCATTCGAAAAATACGACGCTAACGGGAGTACCATTGGCGTGAACCTGAATCAACTGATGGATCAGGTCAAAAGCATCTCGAATCAGCCGATGGATGAAGTGATGCTTACACTCGCTCTCGATGATGAGACGCGGAAACTCAGTCTCAGCGGCGGTGCAATGGAATTCAAACTCGCGCTCATTGACCCAGAGAGTATTCGTGATGAACCTGACCTCCCAGAGCTCGACCTGCCTGCCGAAGCAGTCCTCGAGGCCGACTGGCTCACTCAGGGTATCAACGCTGCGAATATGCTCTCGGACCACATGACTTTCGGAGTCAACAAAGACGACCGCGAGTTGTATATGCGAGCCGAAGGCGACACTGACGATTGGGATCTCTCACTGAATGACCGTGATGAAGGACTGATCGACATCTCGTCTGGTGCTGCACACAGCGTGTTTGCTGTGGACTATCTCAACGACATGAAGAAGGCAATGCCAGACGATGCCGAAGTCACGATGCAGCTCGGAGAAGAATTCCCGGTCAAGATGTTCTTCAGTCTCGCAGATGGGCACGTAGACACGCAATACATGCTCGCACCACGCGTTCAGAGCGACTAATCGCCATCTCTCTTTCTTTTTGCTTCCATCTCGATCAGCACTGGGACAGACCTAAACTGCGAAGCCCAAGCGTTCTTCTTTCACGCACCCATTAAAACGACTATGACGAGTGACGAGGCACAACTCCCGAAAGATCCAGTGGCATATGTAGAAAACAACTTGCTCGGTAAATCATTCGATACACTTGAAAGTCACACTGCACGAAAATCTGCTCTCGGCGACACTACTCGATACGCGATCGTCTACCTCCTTGCTGAATATGGAGAACTCCCAAAATCGCAACTGATGGCCGCTGCTGACTGCACATCAAATAATTTCACCGAAGTAATAACGCCATTGGTTGAAACAAATCTCATTGAGCAGATCCCAACGCCAGCTGACAATGATGCAAAGGACTACCGGATCACAACACTAGGACAACAAGCAATTCAACACGATAAACACCAGATCAACGGAACACACTCTTCACAGAAGTAGCGTGCGCGTCTCGCTAATAGAGTGCACGCGCACGCATCTGGCATTCGCCCGCGCACTCAGACCACAGTACCCGAACACTCCCCATCTCAAACCACCGGCATTAAGGCGTCGACGGACATATGAAAAGATAGATGGTGCAACGCCCGCTAAGCAGTCGTTTTTCACGGTTTACACATGACTCAACCTCACTCTAACACATCTACTGACGACCGCTTATCAGCCGTGAATGCAATCAAGGCAGCAGCTGACAATATCACGGCAGCCAGCGTGCCCAACAATGACCCAGTGAATGACTGGATTGAAACGCACGGGCTCTCCCGAAACGGAGAAGAGAAAACTATCATTGCCCGGCAAGCAGCATTCACTGTTTGTCTTCGGTTTACCTATCTTGAAGCAGCGCACGCCGTGAATTCTGCAAATCTCACGCCAGAAAAATATAGGGCTCTGGTTACAGAACACGCCGCAGTCGAACATGGATTCCCAGATTGGTTTCTCTTAGATGAACTTGCCGTATCTGCCGATAGTACAACTTTCACAGCACTTTCCAAAATAACCAGCATCTTCACTTCGGCAACTAACCCGAGTGATACCATTGGAGGTGTTTATGAGGAATTAGTCGGACATCAAGAACGATGGCGACTCGGGCAATTTCGAACTCCTCCCGTTATCGCGGAAACAATGGCATCGCTCGGTATTGAGGACGGTACAGAATCTGTATTAGCGCCTGGGCTTGGTGCTGGAGCACTTGCATACGCTACTGCGCAGGAAAAAGACCAATATGGGAACAAAACAACGCTAAGCGACATCCACGGTATCGACACCGATCCATTAAGTCTACTCATGGGCGGCACTGCTTTTGCACTGAGCAATCTAAAGGGGGACCCCAGTCTCATTTGTGACGATTTCTTTGGAGTGACACCTGCACTCACACCGGACACTGACGTTGTCATTTCAAATCCACCATACACACGGCATCATGAACTCACTGAAGCCCGGAAATCAGACCTCAATGAGCAGATATCTACCGAGGCTAACGTCGATTTATCGATGTTGTCTCCACTGTCTGTGTATTTCACAGTGCATGCCACGCAATTTCTCGAACCTGGCGGAACCGCAGTGTTCCTCACACCAGCTGATCTCCTAACAACAGATTACGGGGAAGCGTGGAAACGCTTCTTGCTTAATCATTACGCGATCGACGGATTTCTCTGGTTTGATCAAAGCGAAATGTCATACTTCGATGATGCCCGAACTACGTCACTAGTGACTGTTGCAACACGTTGTGATGGCTCTGGAAAGTCACCAGTAAGCTTTGTTGATGTCACTGAGTACCCCGGTGCTGAAACCCTTCGTGATGCGGTTAACAACGACACTAACGTAAACCCAAACTGGGGAGATATAACGACTATCGATCAAGAAGAACTAACCGCTGAAAACGACTGGGACATCCTATTCAACGGTGGCGCAATTGAATGGGACACTGACCTACTCGTACCCTTCAATGAACTTGGGCGTGTTTCACGTGGGATTGCTACGGGCCAAAATTCGTTTTTCTGTCTTAGCGAAAGCGACCGATGCGGAGAAACCAAACACCATTCGTGGACCATTGATGAATCAGTTCTCGCACCGGTAATTCGGCAGGCACAACTCATTCCACATTACGATTACCGGAGGTCCGATTGGGAAGCACAACGTGATGCTGATAAAGAAGTCTGGTTACTATACTATCTTGATGAGTTACGCTGGGATCCAACATACTTCGCTGAAGATATTCGAGATGAAGCGACATCGCAAAACCAACTAACGTCATATGTAGACTCTCAAAACACCACTGAGAAAACCAATTTCTCTCACCCAGACGTTATAGAATATCTGAAAGCAGGAATGCGACAAGAGAATCCACCTCATGAAACACACTTAGCGTCTAACCGGAATCCATGGTACCGGATTAATCGGCGCGACCCAGCTCCGATTCTATACACAAGCATGACTCGTGGACAAGGCCGGTTCATTCACAATAAGATGGGAGCGCGTAATCTCAACAATCTCCATTCTCTATATCTCGATATCGAACTCTCAGAGACAGAATTAGAAGCGCTGTTAGCTTATCTAAACAGTGACTTCGCTATCCAGATCGTGAAACAAAACGGGCGAACACTAAGTTCTGGAATGGATAAAGTAGAACCTGGTGACCTTGATAAACTCCCCGTCATAGACCCACGGAAACTCCCTTCTGAGATAGTGAAAACACTAGCCTCTGAATTCGATGACCTTTGTGAAGCAGCACGATCAGATGACCACGAAGAAACCGCGATACGCCAAGAAATCCGCACAACACTATCCAAAATCATTTCTCAGTGAACTCCCCTCCCCTACTCACCCACGTTAGCGGATTCCTTAAGGGCAGGGCTTCCTAACTCAACGACGCCACGTGCACTAAGAAAACTAAGTAGTGGACTACAACCTCAATTTTCGAGGTTATACGTCAGCTGGATGCTGACATCTCCGTTCAATACAATGTTGACTTTCCCATCATCAAGGCTAACTGCATTCGACAGGTCAGACGGTTTCGTAGTGCTGACTTGAAGCTGTTGACTGTCTGAATCAGTGGAATTTGCATAATAGAGATATGCTTTTTCGCCACTGTCTAGCTGTGAGAGTGTTGTCGCCCCAGACAGACTCACCCCTTGACGAACACTAATGCTAGTGCCGTCAGCGACAGGTGCCCCGCCATTATGAGTGAGTGTGATCAGTTTATTATTTTCACTGAAATCAGCCGTGACGGCTGGAATGTTCTGCATCCATTCTGGTTTCTCAGCAGTTGCTGAGCCATAATCCGTGACTTCATACTCTGCAAGAGGACTGTCTTTTGTCGGGGTTGTAACAGTAGAACCCAAAATCACACCATCCGGCGTAATATGCATCGTTGACTCAACTTTAGCTGATTCACCATCAAGTTGAGTCTCTTGCGTTGCGGTGAGCTCCACAACGTCCTGCCCATTAACCGTCGTCATCCCTGCAACACTGTAATTGAGTTGTTGCATGGAGGAATTAAGATAGGCGTAGGCAGTGAACTTCCCAACGCTAGTTATGAAGTTCGCAGTCCCCATACCGTGAGTGCGCGTATAGTTAGCACCTTGAGGGGCGTCAGACCGATCCATGTTGAGGTACTTCCCATTTTTCCAGATACTACTCGTGCGCCGCACACCGTTCTTGTCTATGCCCGTTATATCGATCCGGTGCTGATCTTCACTTGGTTCAATAACCTCAACGATATTCACCTGTTCAGCACCTGAAGACGTTGTTGAACTACTGTTGTCTAGTTCACTATAACCACTGTTCACCGCGATTTTTGACCGGTAAGCGGTGCCATTGAGTTGCTCGATGTGAGTATCAATGAGTTTTGTACTATTTTGAATGCCATTCGTAGTGACACCTGCTGGGAGATTGTCTCCGGTAACGGTCTCTGTAGACGGGTCAGAGTCTTCTACCCCCATTGCAGTGTCTTCATTTGGCGCAGTCGTGTCAGTCCCAGTGAGCCCACTGCATCCGGCAGTAGTTATTAGGACTCCGACAAGGAGAAGCGCCAGAAGTTTTTGCTTCATGATCCAATCTCAATTTCCCGCACCAACATCTTAAATCCTTCCAACCACATCAACACGACAAAAAATTTCTTTGACCGGTTTCATCGCTGCAACACCCTATCTTTTATCAGTGTCAAATGAAAGAATAACAAATAACCAGTCATGTCTATCGGGAAAAAGCCCCGAGGCCAAGACTTCAAAGTGAAATTCGAAAAAGGAGAATGGGCAGAAAACCGACTCATCGAAAGCATCAACCAACATCCAGACCTCATCCCAATCCAATACGGAATCTCCCGTAACGACGCCCTCTACACCGAACAAGGACTCGATAACGTCAAAGAACCACGCGTTGACGAACTCAAACGACCTGACATTCTCGTCTTTCATACGAAGACATTTGCTGAACTCCCTACTGAACTCACCTCTATCTTCCATCAGTACAATTCTCTTAGTCCAGACGCCCGTAAGCCATACCTGAAAACCATTGACAGCCTCAACCTCCCAAATTACGCTGTCATGGCGATCGAAGCAGAGGCCAGCATCTTCAACACATCCAAACGAGAATTTGAGAGCTCTCTATCTGCATACGTGAAAGACGAAGACCTCCCACGACTCACCAACTGGTGTAACGCTTACACCGTTCCACTTCGCGTCTGTCAACTCTTCTACGACTGCGGATATATAATCCCCTTCAAAGCATACCAACAACACGAATCTGCCGCAAAATCAGCCTCCTGCACAGCTCCCTATGGAATCACACACGATTCTATCCCCAATCTACCTAACAAATCTGGTATTCAAATCGCAGTTGATGATTTCCCTCCAGCAACCAAATTCGGCGACTTCAAAACACCCCCAGAAGTCATCTGCGACACTAAAGACGGCGCCAAACAGTGCACCTACACTTGGAACAAAAATGGGAAACTCGACGCATCAACTCCTACCAGTGATTCCGAACCACGATTCAATGGCGGAAAATTCAACGATGAAGCAACAAAAAGACTTGCAGCGTGGTGTGAAGATCCAGACTCAAAGTAGGTCCCTGGCGCGCCACAGACAAGGTTCATGAAGCGCGCCAGGGCTTCAGGCCCAGGACTACCAAACCACACTCTTCCATGACACGAATAAACCCCTCATCGGCACCAACGCCAACACTCGGTCAGGTATCGCTCATCGCGCTATTCGTCACAGCGCTGGTAACTGCACAGCTCACTGCCGCAAAAATTCTTCAATTCACACTCCCTTTTTCTCTCCCAATCACAGGGAACGCCCTTATTCTCCCAGGGGCAGCTGTCGCATATGCTCTAACCTACTTTGCTACAGATTGTTACAGTGAACTGTACGGGCGACGCGCCGCACAATACATCGTCAACGTAGGATTCGTGATGAACGTAGTCCTCTTAGCCCTCGTCTGGACAACTATCACTGCACCAGCCGCCCGCAGCAGCATTGACCCTGCAATGTTCGAAAACGTCCTCGCGGCGTCTACAAACATCGTTGCCGCATCGCTCATCGCATATATTGTAAGCCAAAACACTGACGTCTACCTCTTCCATGCAATCCGCGACCAAACGTCTGGCAAACACCTTTGGCTTCGAAATATCGGATCCACAGCAGTAAGTCAAGCAATTGACACAGTGATCTTTGTTGTCGTAGGATTCTGGCTGGCTCCGCAATTTCTTCAGTCTGGGGTTGTCCTCCCAGCCGCAGTGCTCGCCCAGTTACTCGTAGGACAATATATCCTAAAAGTCGGTGTTGCCATTCTTGACACACCATTTGTCTACGGCACAATCGCCCTTCTCGAAAGACATGATCAGCGACCCGCAGCTGACACATCAACTCCCCAACGCTAATAAATACCGCCTCTCCTAATACGAAACGCAACGACAACCACACCTAATCACACTCTAACCAAAATCTATGAACGAACACCCTGAACCCGCCCTAAACAACCGCTTCCCACAAACAATCGACGCCACACAGTTTTCCTACACAGACAATCTCGCACATCTCGCAATCGACGCCCCCATCATCTCCGCAGCCCTCCGACATGATATCCGGGGGATGGCACCGGTACGATTCCAAGCTTGCTTCCGCAACGTCCGTGCCAAAATGCGAGAATGCACACAAGGTGAAGATGGGCCACCAGCTGATATACCACCTGAACAAGTCAGAACTGGGACGAACACTCGGTTCTTCGTTATTGGAACACAGCTTGACACACACCAGATCCCAGCATCCCGCGAAGACCGGACTGCACTTGCAGATGACACACCACTCCTCCTCGACGCAGAACTAGCATTCATCTGCACCACCAACGATGAAGACGAGATCTTTGTTGAGCAAACTACTGATACCATCGAGGAATACAACTACCTCCTTCTCGCAGTCATGCATGGGTCTACACTACCTGGTGTCGGCAGCATCCAAACCGCATCATTTGATGGACTCCGTGCGTACTTCGATAAAACACTCGAAACCCGAGAGCAAATTCTCGCACAGAATGACAGATTCTACGGGATATATCAATCTCTCATTGGTGCGTGCCTCCAAGAATACGCACCCAACCGCCGAAACTCAGAATAACCAACTCGGAATATTTTCGCGTGAAACGGGTTTCAGAGTAGCGGAGAGGAAAGTAGGGGCACAGCAAAAGCGCCGGGCGGGCAGCAACATATCACATGACGCCCGCCCGGCGCACCACCCCAAGTACTCCCACGAGGTGTTATACTCAACCATGATTGAAGATTTAGAAACCCGTACAAAACGCCGCATCAAACACTACAAAAAGATCCACGGCCTCACCGACCCGACCACGATCGCTGGACACCTCACTCGTGAACTCGGCGACGAATTCAACTCCGTCGACGAGATCATCACGCTGATCGAAGAAACTGACGTCGCCGAGATTGAACATCCAGAACCAGGTGATGAAACCCAGTCAGCCACAGCAACTGAATCTACAACCAACTCTGGAACCAGCGCTGAGCAAGAACCTGAAAGTAACACTGAATCTGATATTCCCACGAGATCGCTCCCCGGGTCTGACTCAGAATCTCCCACCGACGCTACAACCACTTCGACTACCAACCGTGAAACCGCCGGTAGCACATCTTCAATGTCGCATAGTGAAGACACTGCTGCCAATAGTGACAGCGGCACGTCGGAATCAGAATCCGAGGTTCCGCAGACGGCAGACGATATTTTGAACCGCCTCGATACCACTGATTCTTCGACGAGTACTTCCGAAGATACGGACAAGGGTGACTCAGACTCAAGTGCGAAAAGCACAGGTGAACAGCACTCCGAAACTACTGACGAACCCGATGACGAAATCAACTTCGCGCAAGAATCACTCGTGTGAAACGACCGTACCAGTCCACTCATGACAAACGCTACGCGCACCGATTCTGATGCACGCACTGCTTCCTGGTCAACTGGTCCTGTCCGATGGGACAATGTTGAAAACGATACTCTTGGCACCAGTACTTTTCAAAAAGTCCTGTACAATCCAACCCAACTAGATGCCAAGATGCCAGTGAATTATCGGACTCAGAAAACCCGTGACGGCACCCCCGCGTCGCACGTCACGTCCTCATATGCGGAACGGCTCCCCAGTGTCGAAACTGTCGCTGAACTCCTTGCAATCACGAACAAACGCCGCAGCGACATTGACTCGGAAACCGCTGGATCACCTCGAGAATGCGTTGCCGTGATCCCAGAGCCTGACTCAATGGAATCACACCGTGACGAATTCGAAGCCGGATCTCGGTCTTTTGAACCGGCATTCAACCGTGTCCCGTTTTTCGATGAACGCATCGTCGGGAATCACGGTCTCAGCGCAGCTTACGGACTCGTCATCAATGATGCGCGGTTTAGTGATGATCCAGACTACGACTATGACTGGAATGCTAACTACAACACTGGCGCTGTCACCATCACTGTCGAAAAACTCACCGCCTGAGTTGACACACCGTTTTCTTTCTTACCACGCTAGGTTTTAACGGGAAATCAGCACTACGCTGTGGTGATGAGGTCCTCTACTGCCCAGCAAGGCTTATCTCCACCTAACTTCTTTTGGGTGTTCTCCGAAAGTGGCCCAATTGATTGCCTCCCGTCAAATTTGAACGTACTTGTCTCAGCCGGTGTTGCTTGGGAAAACAGCTCTGCCGACAAGTTCGGGACTGTGTGGACACCGCGGTCGCCGGATAATGTCTTTATTGACAGTGGCGGGTATCAAGCGGTGTCACGATGGGGAGGTGAATACCCATATTCGCCAACCGAACTTTTCGAATACGCTTCTCAAATGGGCGCAGAGTACGTAGCAACAATGGACTTGGTGTGCGATCCAAATGTTGAATCTGACTTGTCGTCAACAGAACGAATTGAGCAAACTGTGGAGAACACCACGGAAGTGGTTGCTGCGTATGAAGCCAGTAGTACAAACTACGATTTTCAATTAGTCCCGGTAATCCAAGGGTGGAAGCCGCGTGAATACTTAGAGTGCGTAGATGCATTCCGGGATCGCGGGTTGATTCGTGAATACATGGGTATCGGGAGTGTGGCGCGGAAACACGCAAACGATGAAATCCATGAAATCCTCACGCGATTAAACAACAACCTGCCATCAACCGATTTCCATCTTTTCGGTGCGAAACTTTCGATTGTGCGTGACCACCGATTCTGGGGGCAATTTGAGAGTTGTGACTCCGCAGCATGGCGGTTCCGCCCATCAGAACTTGGCCGTGACAAGATGTATGCCGAAAGCAAACACGAGAAAACGAAATTCTTCTACACCTACAAGCAGAAAATCAACCACGCGAAATCCCAGATGCAAGCCCAAACAACTCTCTTCTGACCACACAATACCCACCCCCGTTCTAACCCTTAAGCCTGAGTACTGAGTACATATGGGTATGTCAAGCGCACCACCAACGGAGTCTCTTAACGACATCCTTGACACCGCTGGTGACACCCTGTACGGGCTCAATCACCACCCCTCCACCATCCAGGCACTCGTCGAAGCACTCGCCAATCACGAAACACCGCCAACAACACACCTTCTCGCCAAGAAACGAACGTTCAACGACGCATTCGACCCGTTCTGGGTTGGTGCCACTGCGAGCGATCTTATCGCTACCGACACATTACATTGCCATCTCAGTGAGTCTGGGCATGCACCAATATTCGTTTCAGATGCTGGCATCGAAAGCGTGGTATTCGCAACTCCAATCACTGAACTCCCTGGGACGGACAGCGTCGATGCAGCTAACATTCCGATCGTCCGCATTACCGGTAATGGAGAAACCCCGTCGGAGGCCCTCGATGTGCTTTCCGAAGTAATCACTGAGACAGAACCATACGAACTGTACACCCCACCACTCTCGGACACGTTAGATGCCATGGAGAACCATTTCAACACTGAGATACGAGAAACATTCCGTCGAGGCATCAAACACGTCTACTTGCATGATAGCCAAGCAGATTACGTGTATGTCCCCACTCTAGTTGCGGCAATGTATGACCTGCAATATTACGACCTTGGTCTGTGGGCTGAGATGAGCGAATTCTCCAGTAAAACCACACTATCACGTGCAAAAACCCCGCTTGAGGAACAAGACATCATCACGACGGAACCCAGTGAAACTCCTCAAAGACGAACTCCTCAAGGACGACCACGTCAGAAACTCACCCTCACTGAAGAGTACACTCCCATCGACGACATCACCACACTTCTCGACAGTGTAGAGTGACTAGACGAGTCGGACAACCCCAGCTTCGTCGGCATCTGCCTGGATTTCCGTAAGAGCAGGACCAGCAACTCCGGTTGCTCGGAATGGTGCAACTGTATCCAATTCACGAAGACTCGCACGAGCGTCGCTAACGTTATTACTGACGCTTTGCTGAGTGTTGCCGCGCGTTGCTGCCCAGTCTTTCTGTGTGAACTCAACTTGACTTGTGAGGTGTTCTGGGATTGGACGACTACCTTCTTGGCCCACTGCGCGTTTCGTCAGTGCGTAGTCCAGAGTCTTTGCTGCACTTGGCAGCGCAGCTGCATACGCTTGGATGATTGACCGTTCGAGACCACGGACGACACGGAGGAAATCTCGCGTACTAACTTGGCTAAGACTCGTGATTTCAACATCATGCTCGGTGTCGGCAAGGTCTGTGTACCCGACATCAGTTCTCCGAACGCGATCGTTCTCGACGAATATCTTTGCGTACAGACGCACATCTCCCCCACAGTATGCGCGAGTGAACACACAGTAAGAATTGTTATGGGCATCAGATGCATCTTCGACAATACTGACTTCCCACCCAGATGGAATGCAGGCAATCACATCGCTGAGGACAGTGTTCTCTGCGATCTGGATGGTGTTCGTGCCATCTTCAGTGGTATGAAACGTGTGATTAGGGGTGTTTTTGTCTGCACGGTCGTCAATTTCTCGCACGGTCATTAGTATGTTTTCGAGACCTCGAGCGGCCTGTTCGTAGTATTCAGGGTGGAACGTGAATTCGCTGGTCGGGGCTTCAACGCCAACGCCGTGAACGTGGTGGAATGTGTCCTCGTTCATAACACACCCTCTACTAAGAGAGAGTCTTAGTTAATGGCTTGGGTTTTTCAAAAACGGGTCGCAAAGAAAACGGTGAGGCCGGGATTCGAACCCAGGAACCGCCTTACGGCGGGACCGACTCTCAAGGTCGGCGCAATCGGCCGCTCTGCCACCTCACCAGCAGACTTGAACCCCCGACGTAACGCTTTGGAGACGTTCGCTCTAGCCGGACTGAGCTAAGTCCCCTATGTGGACTGCTCGGTCATCACACAGCAATGCGGTCAATTTGATGGACCGAGTGGCCAGATGAGAATTGCGCTGATGAAAAGGAAACTTGTGACGAAATATGGTGCGTAGTCCCCGGAAATCGCCATCGATTCATTTCTGATTTTCACAAGACAACGGCTTATATGATAGCCCCGATCACCAACGAGATAACAACTGGATTCCATACTTCTCAGATTCAATCTGAGGTCACAAACGTGTGCGCGCCAGTGCCTGGCAGGACTACAACACAGGACCGCTGTGCGGGCACTGACGCGGCACTGTCAGTGCCCAGCGTACCATCCAAGGACACCCCGGGCGAATTGAGACAGTAGTCTCAATGCCCGGTTCACGACGCCGTTTGATGCCAAGGCACTGGCGCGCCGTCAACGAAAGCGGGTGCACGGCGCGCCACAGCCTGGTCTTAGTCCGGGAGAGCAGCACCCCTGGTCAGAACCAACAGAGTGGGAGAATGCGCGTCGTCAACCCAAACAACTGTGCCGAACCAATAACTCCACTATGAATACCACTTGTTTCGAAAACCGACTCCGAAACCTAGTCGCAGTAAAGGACATTCCAAACACTGAATTCACACCTGACACGTTCCGCTTCGGGGACTACTTCGACAAAGAACACATCCGCGAAAGCCACGCTGGTGATCTGGATGCCGACAATGTTGACGCATTGGTTGACCAAGCGTTCACTCCGTACCGTGTGTACTTCGCTGGAGTCACCGAGATCTCCGTGACTATCTCAGACGAAGATATGGTCGTCTGCGATGTTGAAGTCCAGCTCCCGGATGATGAAGACAGGCAACGGTTACTTGCAGAACTTGTCGCCGACGCTTGGGCACGTCGCTGCGAACGCTGACACTCTACTCAACGCAACGAGCACCGCGCCGTTCCGGCCCGGCAGACACACGCACCCCGGGGTGGGTACACGTCCGTAGGCGTGCACCCCCCGGGGTTTCGAGACAAACTGCTTACTGAATCGTCGCACCGCGACCGCGTTTAGCGCGATCGGGCCGGCAGGACACTATCGACTCTCAGTAGACGTGAACTGCGCCAACTTGAGAGAGATGTATCCCGCATGGGTTACCTGCATGTACTGGTTCAGACCTTATAAACATTAGGTTATGTGTGCTGGTGCACCCAAAGTCGGTAAGGCTAGGATATTTACCTGACTCGGGGATACGATGTGGTGATGGTAGACCACTCAACTGATCATGCAGCGCTCGCCAAATACAGCTTTCTCGCCGGCGTCCTCCTATTTGCTGGCGGGATTCTCGGCAGTTTCTTCCTCGGCACCGACAGTCACAGTGGATTAACCCTCCTGTCTGCCGCTGGAATCCTCATTGGGCTCTGCGCACCGATCTTCTTCGGAATCGTCCAACCCCTTCGAACTGGAAACTAATCCACGGTACCCATCACAAAAGTCTACAGGCTGAGCAGGGCGAATACCTCGGGGTCAGCCCCGAGGCAGTTCACAACATCTCCCGTGAACAACACAGGTCTTTCACTACCAGAAAACAGGTAACAGTCACTTCACAGCTACTTTCTCAGGTTTCAGAAGACCAGCAATCACGCAGCCTGCACTTGTTTTTCGGCCTTCACGACCTCGACACGCTCTTCTTCAGACAGTGAAGCCTTATTCTCCTTGAGATCCTCAGCAAGTTGCACGTACTTGTGCTTCAACTCTTGGTATTCCCCATGTGTTTGTAGCAGATGCTCCGCATGGTTGTTCTGGAGTACGTTCATCTTCTCCGCAACACTGAGAAATTCTCGAACCTCATCTTTCATGCGGTCGCGCTCAAGCATATCCTTGAGCGCTTCAACGAGTGTCTCTCTGTCAATCGGCTTTGTGAAGTAATCGTCAAAGCCCATGTCAGTGATGTCACGGTCCGGATTAACTGCGGTCACCATGATAACCGGCGCATCAAGTCCTCTTTCACGAGCTTCCTCTAGCACCTCGTCACCATACTTTTGCGGAAGTCGCCTGTCGAGCACCACTACGTCAACATCCTCATCCCATTTCTCAATCGCTTCTTTCCCATCATTCGCCTCTCTAAGAGTGTTAACTTTCCCTTCAATGAAATGCCGATACATTTCCCGCAAATCTGCCTCGTCTTCCACAATCAAGACAGTGCTATCTCCCAGCATTATCCAAGTGTTCCCATTCTACTGGGATAAAACTAAGGTGCGCTTTCCTCCCTACTGAACATCCAAGCACTGAATTTCTTCAATGTCGTGAACTACCCCTGCCTACTCAGCAACGCTTCGCGTTGCTTCCTTGAGGCAGGGGCTTCCTGGTTCAACGACGCAACTTGCAGAAACAGACTCTCGTTGAGCCTGCTCCACAGTGGTCGCAGTCTCCGCAGGCGTTGTCGCTTCGGAGTGACCCACTCCTAGCTTCGACAAACCGCGTTCCCAGACATTCAATGCAGCATTATAATCCCGATCAACTGTGTAGCCACAACTCGGACAGGAGTGTTCCCTGACCCACAGCGGTTTCTCGGTTTTCACACCACACTGGGAGCATTCCTTCGTTGTATCTGCCGGGTCCACCTCTACGACGTGACAGCCACGCTTGCGTCCATGGTGTTTGAGGATCGTGATGAAGTCACGCCACCCAACCTCGTGGGTGTTCCGAGCACTCCCTGCATTTTCCAGCATTGACTTCACGTTCAGATTCTCGACGAACACAGCGTCGTATTCACGAGTATAGAACGCGGCGAGTTTGTGTTTGAAGTCATCTTTCTTGTTGGACATCCGCTGATGGACTTCAGCCACTCGACGGCGTTGTTGCTCCCAGTTGTTGCTTCTGTGTTCTTTCCGAGAAAGGGAACGCTGTTCCCGTTCTAGTCGGTCTCTGTCAGCAGACAAATCCAGTCTCTCAATTCCCCGCCCATCCGAATCGTGGACGAACTTGAGAATCCCGAGATCCAACCCCACAGTATCCTCGGCGTCTATTTCACTCGGTGCTGGCTTCTCGGGGGTGTCTTCTTCGACGTTGAGACAGGCGTACCACGCACCTGTTTTGTCCTTTTTGATTGTGGCGTGTTTGACCTCAGTCTCGTCTGGGATCGGTCGGTGAAGTCGTATCGGTACGTCGATGGTATCACCGTTGACTTTCTTGAGTGTCAAGAGTCCACGGCCGTTGGGGCCACTCTTCTCATCGAGTTCGAAACCCCGCTGACGATACGTGAAACTCCGGTACTCATGCGGTGCTTTCCAGTTCAGCGACCCAACATCGAATCCGTTCTGTTTGAGTTTGCCGAGGTTTTCGATGTTGGTGGCGATCTGCTCAACAGCCTGTTGAAGCACTGTCGAGTAGACGTTATTCAGGTCGGTCCACCAGTCTTTCAAATCCGGGATTTCATCACGGACCTGTGTGACACGCTGTTTGACCGTGCCAGCGGATTCTGGAATCCGGTTGAATCGGTGGAGTGCGTGGTTGTAGAGTTGCCGCACGGTATCACGCACCCAGTCCAGTTGCTCCCGCTGCTGGCTGTCAGGAAACAACCGATACTTGAGTGCGTAATCCATGCGCCGTACCTTGATTATACACCTGTAGAAAGTTAAATGTAAGCATCCCTCGCAGGGCGATTCATCCCCACCCTACTCGCTCCCATTCGGTCGCTCCTAGAGGGTGGGGGCTTCTCGCCCAATCCGCTAACCGTTCTCCACCTCGCAAACATTTTAACTGCCGCGCCGGTAGGTCAACCCAATGAAAGCCACCGAAATACTGGAATCTCTTGGGGACAAGTACAGCCTCCAAATTCTTGAAGCAGCAGACACCCCCATCAATGCAGCCGATATACACGAAAAATACGACATCCCAATCGCTACCTGTTACCGCCGCATCGACGACCTCGTAGAACAAGGACTCCTCGAAGAATACGACAGTGAACTGAACAGCAACAGACGGCGCGCAACAACATACAAGCGCACCATCGATGAAATAACCGTCAATTTCTCAGACGACAACACTACAGTCGAACTTGAAGAACACACCCCAGATAACACTCCCAGTGACCACTGGCAAAACACCGCCCAAGAAGTCGAAGCCCAGCACTCGCCTTGACCATCCTGCGCCTGAAGACGCAGGAATCCCGACCGCACCGCAAACATTGAGATAATAACCAACGCACACCTTTACTTGATCAGCAGCCCTATTCACCTCAAGGTGATTTCGATGCCAGCACAAGACGACATAGACACGAAAACAGTCCCCCTTGACGAGATCACCATCTCCGACATCCACAAATCACACTGGAAACACCGACTCGAGCAACCGAAAAACATCATCAAAGAAAAAGGCTGCATTGAAGACGTGATTCCAGTCGTTGAAACAACTGAACGTGGCTACGTAGCTACAACACGCATTTGGCGAATACTCGCTGCGAAACATCTCGACGAACCTGAGATTGACACTGTGGAAATCACCATCATGGAACCGAGTGAACTAGATGCATTAACACGTGCCCAACTCGGTGTCTTCACCTCTGATGACGCCGTCGACGACTCACACCAGACCACTCACATAGAACCAGAAAACAAAAAGCAACAGCAACTCTCCGAATTCACTAACTAGCAGTCTTCCAGTAGCGCTGCACACTCCTTGAGCGCCGCGCGGCAACAAAACAGGTGATCCGCGCGGCGCACCCCGTTCCCCGGAATACCACCTTCACGCTTCCTGAAACCGCACAGCGTACCAATAACCACAACACCAGTCACACTACAAAACCATGGGATACCGAGCTCTCGTTCTCTACGAAACTGATCCGCGAAAAGCACCCAGTATTACTGGACCTAGCATTGACACGCCAACCCGCGACGCGCCCGATGAATACCGCGTCGCACTCCACAGTCAGAACGGCGCACTCGGCCTCCGACTCATCGATGACATCACAACTGGGTCACGATTCGGCCAGAAAAACCCGCCTGAAGCCGTCATTGGCGGTTCTGTGACCAGTTACATCGATGACGAAACCGAAGTTGACGCCACATACGCATTCACTGATGGTGAACCGCGAGACGTGAATCCGAACGCAGTCATCGCTGAGCACCTCACTGTTGAAGACGCTATCCACGAGCATCTCTCCTTCGGGCACTACGAGGCACTCTATCTCGTTCACAGCAACTTCACAGTTGATGCGTATCGTGTTCTCAGCACGCGCTTCCCAGCGGGTCTTCTCCCAAACACTGACACGACGTCAACAGTTGGAGAAGGCGTCCTCTATTCGCCGCGAGAACCGAGCGAAGAAGCATACACCGCGCTTGAAGGGTGGTACGATGGGCTTCGGCAGGCAACCGCAGCACGTGTTCGGAACAATGAATTCACTCAAGACGAGGGGTGCGAGTATCTACGCCGTGCTCTCATCGGGCGTCTCGACGCTGCAACCGGCGTGACGATTCCCCGATTCTCTCCGTACCACATGGATAATGTCGCACCACGATACGTATTCGCGCCTGATGAAGGACTCGAAGACGTGCAGCTGTGGGAAGCAACAATGGAAGACCGCAACATCGATGATGAAGAGAGCAACGACCGTGATCAACGGACGATGAAGGACTTCAAGTGACATCCTCGCCCGTCGTGAACGACGGGGTTCCTACAGGCCGTGGGAGGAAGTCAACACCACAGGCGACAGGTCTCACGAGCCTCCGCAAGTCAGCGTGGCGCCGCCGGCCACACGCGGAGGTGGTGGCGGCGCCACACACCCTGTATGGCCCGTACTTTGGGAACCAACACTGATTCACCATGACAACTTCAACTAACATCCCGCCAGAAACTAGCACCGAGCATCCAAACGGTACCGCCGAGGGAGTTTCCATTGAACCGCATAGACAGTGTGAAAATGATACTTGCTCAACCCCAGCTGCGGAAACTAACCTCGTTATCGTAACAAGTGCTGAAGTGAACGGTGAACTCCATCATAACTGGGGGGTTCACTTCTGTTCAATGGAATGTCTCACCGACTTCCTTAACCAAGAATTCCCTCTCCATCCGAATCGCGCAGCCCTTGATATCACTGTCTACAAACCAGATATATGACCGTCATCGGTTTCTTTTTGTCGCCACCCAGCACGGAGTCACACCGCTTAACGTGTCGCGCTAGTGCCGCGCCCCCTTGGAGAGTGCCCGGTATTGCACGAGCACAAAGCGCTCTGTGCACACCGGGCGACACCTAAAAGAGTCGAGAGAGGGGCGCGGCGCGCTCGGAAACCACTGGGTGGCGAGCGCGGCCTGCCACAGCACCCGTCTCGGCGTCCGGTGATAATCACTAGGATGCCAACCTGGCACTGGTCGGCTTGCCGGTGATGTTCGATGATCCCAACACGACTTCTCACGTACACGATCCGCGCAACGTCAATTGAAACAGCCTGTGCCACTGCGATAGAATACGCAGCAGACATCTTGGAGACGACAGATGCGACATTCGCTCGTATCTGTAATCCGCCTACTTGTGATGGATTCAACGATACCTCCACGATTGGAACCATTCCAAGTACGTACCGCCGAATCTCCAACCCAGGAATCATCCCCCTAACAGAACCGCCTCGAAACTCCGAGACAACTAACAGCGACGTTGAAAGGTATTTCGACGCGCTCACAGCAACGAACGACCAACTCGTGGCACTCCAAGAAGCGTTCCGAGCACAGACAACCCGCAAGATTCCGACTGCGATCGGCGCTGCTTGCGTCACAGTCGCACTCTCTCGTACATACATGCGGTACCGGCACGCCAAACACCAATCAATCACACCGCCACTCAATGAACTTGCTGACCCCGAACACTGGTACACTGGCACCGGGCAGAAAGATTTCCACCCGGATCTCACCGCTGAAATGGCAGCACTACTCTCAACTCACACCACTCGAGAAACTCTTGCAGACTCTCTCACCGATCACCTCCCGAACCATCACCTCTTCATTGATGATACACCAGTCGTCACGCTCGGTGACTACATTACCAGCATCACTGAGAGTCCGCAACGCGACTCCAAATGGTTCCTCGTCCCGGTTGATGTCGGCATCGGCACTGGAGGTGAATGATTTATGCAGACGGTTCAAGCAACTATCCAAGAACGCCCCGGAAACCCCCTTATACTCGATGGTTACTGCGGACGTGGCGGGGTCGGGTACGCAATGGCTGAACTCGGATTCAATCCAATCGGCATCGACAAAGAAAACTTCTGTGCTGACTACCCCGGTGCATTCATCAAAGCTGACCTCAGCGACCCAACTGCACTCCCCGTGACTGCTTCACCAGACTTACTCTGGCTGTCACCTCCATGTCAAGCGTATTCGAAACTTACAAAGAGTGAATACGACAATCCGCGTGAGGAATACCCCACGTTTGACGACCTCAACGTGCGACGCGTCATCGACAGACTCGACCCAGACGAATACATAATTGAAAATGTAGTGACATGTGAAGATCTGGAAAATCCAACCAAGCTAAACGGCCGCGCGTTCGGCTTACAATTCCACCAAGAGCGATGGTTTGAAACCAGTTTCCCGATACCATCACACGTTGAACATCCGCAAGGAGGCGGCGATCAGTGTAACATCCCGATCGGTGGGTGTCGTGGTCGGAACGACCAAGAAAACCGGAAACACCGATTAGCAAACGCGAAAGGCATCCCCGCAACATGGGATGAATCTCACGTCATCGCAGCAATCCCAAAACAGTACGTGCAATATCTCCTCCACTACTGCCCAACAACACCACATGTTAACCTGCCAGACGGTGCGCCGCAACAAACACAACTCGCTCAATACTGATCACGGCAAACTCCCAAAAGCACGGTAGCGAAATGAGGACTCACTGAGCCCACCGCAGTGGGCTCAGCTTGCGACGAGTGGTGCGCCGCGGGGGCCCTGATGGTGCGGCGCACCAGGTAACACAATGGCTTCTAAACCATCTACAGAGCAAGACGAATCGCAGAATCCGCAGAATAATCCGACAGTCAAGGTCACGCAACCATCATCGGGTTGGATTGAACTCGACATCGATGGTGTCACCGATGGAAGCATTGCAATTGATTTCACATCTGGGCATCCGGAACTCATATTCGAAGTAAGTGACGCAGATCAAAGCAACATTCGAGAAGTCCATCACGAACCGGGGACGCCAGCTGGGACACAGTTGTATGCCGCCCCACTTCCCGTTACAGCAGACACCGGGATTGACTTACTGAACAATCCAACCGCAACAACTGAAACCTGCACACACCAAGCGACTGACTCGACAGGTACCGCGGCACCTGCCCCGCCAAAGAAACTCCTCCCCTTCCGCTGGTATGGCGGGAAGCATTCATCGATAGACTTCATTACACAGCACCTTCCTCACCGTGAAACCTACATCGAACCATTCGCTGGCAGCGCGACAGTCCTGCTAAATCGAAAACCAAGCAACGTTGAGGTCCTCAACGATATCGACAATGAACTAATCCGGTTCTTCCGTGTTCTCCGTGAACAACCCGGCAAGCTAGTAGAATCACTTGCACTAACACCGTTCTCGCGTGCAGAACTCGAGACCGCAATCGAAACCAGTGCTTCACCAACTGAGCAGTCCGACATAGAATTGGCTCGCGCATTCATGGTGAAAGCGGGACAAACTAGAACTGGTCTGGCACAGCAAGCAACACCTGGCCGGTGGGCATACACTACGACAACCAGTCGGCGTGAGATGGCCAGCAGCGTCTCTCGATGGTATGGACGACTCCAACATCTTCCAGCGGTCGCTGACCGACTTCGTCGCGTTCAACTCGAAAATAGAGACGCTGTCACAGTCATCGAAACGTACGCAGATGCTGACAGCGTTATCTACGTTGATCCACCATACCCGCCAAGCGTCCGAACCGACGCAAATGCGTACGCGTACGAATTCGACACTGAGGATCACCGCGAACTCGCACAGGTACTCAAACAAACAGAAGCAGCCGTCGCAATCTCCGGGTACGAATGCTCTCTCTTCGAAGAACTCTACGAAAATGCAGGGTGGTACAAACGAACAGCCGAAGAGAAAGTCCTCGCAGCTGGTGATGGGAAAACAGAACGAGAGACACTCTGGATGAACTACGACCCGGACGAACTCCAAGAAACACACCAAGACCAGACTTCGCTCAGTCACTTCTGACGTCACCGGCGCTCTTCACCTGTTGAAGAGCGCCAATACGAGTGACGGCACTTCAGGTGAACTGCGTGCCGTCCCAGGGACGCACCCTGGACACGCGGCACCGCAAAGTAACCATGACTAAGTCACATCTCCCATCCCACGACGCGTACCCGTACACGCTCGAAGTGGATGACCTCCGTGATGAATCGCACATTGAAACGAACATCCCGTGGTGTACCCATGGATACGCTCGCTTCCTCCTGAAACGCGAAAACGCGTCTTTCCCCGTCGAAGTGGAATCCGTCCAGGAACAGACACGACCTACAACGCCCGGATGGGAAGAAGGCCCGAGCATTCTCTGGGATTTCATCGAGAAGATTCGAGACAACTACTACGAGGCAAAAATCAATGATTCATCGGAACTCCCGATTCGTGTCGTAACACATCGAATGAGCGCAGCTGATGATTCGCCGCTTGACGAAACCTGTGAAGTGTACTTCCGAGGCCCAGACGGCTGCGAGTACGTGATGTGGCACAGTGATGAACTGTACCATGTCCAAGATGATGGCGACGTCGCAATACGGTCTGAGTTAATTCAGAAGATTCTGGTTGCAGTCGCCGATGCCTACGAAGATCCCGAGAAGTTCGCCGAGATGTTCGGACATCTCCGGACACAACTCAAAGACTGACTGCTAGCGCGCCGGCCGCCCACTGTTCAGTCCTAGGCCAGACATGCCAAGGCATGCTGGCCGAATCATCTCGGAAACTACTCACGAAGGTATTAATGGAATCCGGGGGCGGCCGGGCGGGCACAAACCGATGAGTGCAGCCCGCCCGGCGCAATCCCCTGTGGGCGGGGTGCAGGATATCGAAACCATGGCATACGATCACACAACGACATCGAATACGGTCACAGTGACCGACCGTAGCGCAGTCAAATCGCTCATCAACGACTACCGATGGCCAGTCGATCTCAATCTGAAACTAACGCAGGATGGTGAACTGTCGATTCGCGGGTACCGACCGTTGATGTGCTACGGTCACAACGACGATGAGGAAACTGGCGATTCCGTAGCACAAGAACCACGACTACCGGAGTTCTTCGAACGGCTCTCACCGTATATTCGAGATGGCGATGAATTCTTTGTTCAGGATGTTGCTACGCTACGTCTTAACGAGCCGGTTCATGCTGAAGAATGGATCGTGACTAGCACCACAATCGAACAACACACGCTCCCGCATTCACCGTAGTAGTCTCTACAGGCAGGTAACTGCGCACTCTGACAGTGAGGAGACCGCCAGCACTGCGAAGGCGAACGCGAAAAACCTCCTTGTCCATGATATCACTCCAGGAACGCTGTTCAGCCATCACAAATTCCCGGACGAAGTGGACATCAACGACGGGATGTCTGCGGCGCCAGCAGCAATCGACTCGGACCGGGGTGAGGCGTTCCTCAATGACGCCTTCACACGGAATCGGACTGACTTCGAATCAACGGTCAAAGAGATTCAGACAACGGTTGCTGAGTCGGACGAGCTTCTGGAGCTGTTCGACGACGCCATGTACATCTTTACGACTGGTACGGGACTGGCATCCGGACACGCGATGAGTTCGAACAGCAGATGGAACTCCTCTCTACGGAAGAACAGGAGAATCTCTGGATTGTCCCAGCGAGCCTCCACTCCTGAGCGGGTCAGTCACGACCTGTGACTTTCCGGATGCATGTTGACCCGAATGGGCCAACGTCACCATGATCGACGTCCAGAAAGTATCCCGTGGACAGGTCGGACCCGCATCGTTCACAGCTGAAATCGCCATCTTTCGTCACGATCGTTGTATCCAACTCTCCGGTTGCGATTGGCGCAGACCCCGTCATGATGATGCGGTCCTCGTCGCGCTCAATGATACCGCGGCGGTCTGCTGCGTCAAGAATCTCTCGGGTTCGGCGAGGGTGACTGGTGACATGTTCGATGCGGTCCACGGTTTCTGCGATTGTGAGGGTATCCTCATCAACGAGTCGTAAGAGGTCAAGAGCGCGCTCGACCAACGCGTCGCCCTCACACTGACTCATGGACAGAGCTACAGGTGCGGACGTGTTCAACGTTGGGGAATTGCGCCTGTGCACCCGTGGAATGATACCCGCAAGGGACAGTCCCGGCACGTGTTGACGTCGCCGCTTCCCAAGGGGGCGGGACGTCAGACACGTGGCCGCGGGTCTGGGGACATCACTACGGGTGCGTGGGCGCGGCGGATCAACTACGGGTAAGTGCGTCCGCCGCGCCGAACGCGGTGGCCCAGATCCAGTATGACTGAACACGACTTCCCCACAGTGAGCTACCACGAAGTGTATCACGTCGGTGATCTCAATGCTGAACGGGTGAAACCGCGGTTTTCCCACGAGGGTAAAGCACTCTCAGTGAGTCAGCATCCGGATGCTTGGCGGCAGATCGCATCTGGTGTCGGCGGGACCAACTATTGCCTCATCCATCCTGATACACCGGTTTTCTATGATTGTGAGCCGGGTGGCCCGCCCCGTGGATACGTTCTCAAAGCATGCGCTGATGCCGGGTTCTTTGATCTTGTTTCTGGGGTGAAGGTATCCTGGGACGAAGAAGATCCCTCGAGAGGCGGGCCGAATAAGGAACCGCCTGTTGTCACCAAATCAGTGCGAACGGCGACTCAAGAAGCAGCTGAGGAGCGTGTCCCACTTCACGCAGAGAATCCTCGGTTTGAGGATGTTGAGGTTCCGGTTATTGCAGCTCGTGGGGAATCATACTGGAGGGACGCATTCAGTAGTGACCCGAGTGCTGCGAGTGTTGGCGACCTCCAGCTGTTGTCGCGGGTGTGGTTCGCTGAGATTCATGACCTGATGGGGTTCTGGAATCACACAGAATATGCGCCATATGATTACTCTGCGCCGTGCGGCGCGATTCGACAATCCCGACTCAACGAATGGACGATCACGCCGACGCCAACTTCGGATTAGTGCCGGCGGTCGTGAGTGTAGAGACTCCCGGCACAGTCACACGGTGTGCTTCCGCACGCGGGACACGGTTCGTGCCCGACTTGTGTGGCATATTCCCAGTAAGTGTCGCTGTAGTACTGTTGTTCGTAGTCGTGGGCTTCGAGAATACGGGCTGCGGTTGGGGCGGTGTGTTCCCAGACTTCTGCAACGATCACGTCGACGCCGTCATGTTTGTAGAGTTGCGTGGTGAGTTCCCGAAGTAGTTCAGTTCCAATGCCACGGTGTTCGAAAACGGGTTTCACGCAGGCGATGTCAGCATATGCGATTGTTGCCGTTGAATCGAGGTTCACTTGGTCGGCAACCCAATTGTACGGGATGCTGAGTTCGCTGGCAAGTGTCCCGATGTGCCCGGCGGCGAAGCCGGTGAATGTACCGGTGTGTTCAGCGATGCGACCGCAGTATCCAGGCGTGTACGCGGCGCAATTTCGGAGGAGAAATGGGTCTTGGTAGCCGTCGGCCATGCGGTCTACCCAGAGATCAAGACAGTCAGTGATGTCTCGTGGGCCGAGTTTGTGTGTGGCTATCTGGAGGGAATTCCCCATCTCTGCGCGGATATTGTGGCGTGAAATATTTAAAACATTGCCGGTCACATTGCCTGCGGAACCGTCTCCGCACCGGTCTGCATCTCAGTCTGCACAACAACCGCCGCAGCAGTGTACACAATCTGCGTCGCTTTCTCATGACCCAATGGCCCCGGATTCACAGTACCAATCGTCTCTCCATCTTCGATCGTGTCCATTTCCGGTGACGCCATCGCCTCCGAAATCTGCACTGGCATAAAGAACTGTCCCGCCTGCGGGACGAACCCTTGTAAGACAAACACATACCCGCCGGTTTGCGGATGCTCATCAACATACCCGCCAATCTCATACATATCACCGACAATGTCACGAAGATGGGAAACAATCCAATTCGCATCTTCGTTGAGCGCAGCAATCTGCTCCGCATCAAGCTCCCAATCCTGGTTTTGCGACAAGTCAATCGACGGCGCACCGGCACCTGCGTGACCAGTCGCTGACTGACGATTCTCGTACACACACCATAGTACGAGCGCCACTCAGAAAAATATTACAGAAATACGGGGCACCACCACAGACACAGTTTTCTCGATGCCTAGTATTCTTTTGCACCGCGACACTACCAAACAGTATGGAACACCCGCATTTCACCGACAACTGCACTCTGGATGTCACCAGTGGCGAACTCAGCTGCGATAACCTTCACCGGTTTCGTGCACCGAGACTCACCGACACGAACGACCAAATCGAAGTGACATGCCAACTCCAGTCACACACTGTGAATATTTCTGCCCTCCCCGACAACACACTCATCACACAAACGCGACGCCTGTACGAGCGCGACCACGACCGCCCTGAACTGAAAACCCGTCTGCGGACTGCTTTTGAGCAACGCGACCTCGAGTTTCCTGAAGACCCCGAAAACGTGACGTGGTTCGTTATTGAGCTCACGGAAGTAGAGACTCGTGATCTCGAACCCGGGGAATATCCAGAAGCCTACCAGATGAGTCGATCAATCGAATCTGACGAGAATGATGACATGAATATGCGCGCCATGAAGATTTCCGACTGGGCACTCCGCAACATTCCTGACGAACTTGCTAACCGTGCGGTACCGCTTGAAAATGCTGCCTACGACACCTCTTTCTTCGGTTGACTTCCACCCCGCGCTGAAGCGCGAGGGTTTCTCCTTGTATTTCCGTAACCAGGCAATATGCCGGGCGGCCGGGCGGTTGATGACACTGGGTGCCGAGACCAGGAGGGGTCTCGACACGCACTCGTGCAGAAAATCGGGAAATCAACGGACTGCGCCGGGCTGCCGGGCGGCGCACAGCCAAGAAGAGTGGTTGCGCCGCCCAGTAACACACCCAGACCGAGTCACTCCTCGCAGTGTCGGTGGCGGAACCAAACTAAGAGTGGTACTATGACAACTCAACCCAACTACGATGAGATGAGCATCGAACTCAAAATGAATCCAGACGGTATAGTTCTTGACATCTACGCACACACAGAGGAAAAGTGGTGGAATTTGTACTCATACGCCCGGAGCTGGGATGAACTCAACACTGTCCAACCACCAGCCATCTCAAAAGCAGAAACAATATGGAGTGAATCCTACGACATGACACCTCTCGATGAGTGACCTCCTCCTCGCCGTAAACGGCGAGACTTCCCGAAACCGCACCGCAAGCATAGGAAAGAAACTACTGTCACAGAAAATTGCTAACACTTCTTCTAACACTTCTTCTCAATGTTCGCAATCTGCGGCATTTGAGCCCGGGTATGGACTCCCAGCAGGCATGTCTCATGAAACAGCTGCTCAACTAGAAAAAACCATCTGCGAAGACACAAACGACTCAGAGAACTCTCAGACTGTCCCTGACCGGTGTTCGCGTCCAAGTGCGTTTGAACCCGGGTATGGACTCCCAGCAGACATGTCCGATGAAACCGCGAACAAAATTGAGGAAACTACCTGTGAAAACACATCCGAAAACACAGGTGAACGCAACCACACTCTCCCAGAATGAATACGATGTGCGGTCGCCCGAGAGTGTTCACATATGGGCGACCGCACTGTGCACACGACCGGGTCACCGCTGACGCTCACCCGATTAGAACCTGGGTGGAACCGCCTTGCAAAAGAAGATCGGCATTCAACTGTCGCGCATTTTGTTGACGGGTACGAACGGCGCTCCGACAATGCAGAACTTCTTGTGTGGAGTGGGATACCCGTCGTGTACGCTGTTGATCCTGATGGAGAGACACACACCGATGAAGAATCAATCCGTCACGCCGATCAAAATAGCGACTGGGAGCTTAGAGAAGGTGCTGACATTGAAGGATATGATGAACAAGGCCCGGCAGATGAGTATCGATATCTCGTCGTCCTAAAAAGAGGTGATGAGAAGTCAGCAGTGGCAAGTGAGCTATGTACAACTCACAGCGATGTGGCGGAAACTGTTAACCTGTTCCTCAAGACAGCCTCAGAACGCCTCACCGAGTGAGGGATACACCATCATCATTCTCTTCTTTTTTGTTTCAGTAAAACATCCAGATGAACCGTAGCGCGTGCCTGCTTTTCAACACCAAGAGAAGAGTCTCACCGTTCACAGCGGAGAGGATGTCAGTTCTGGTCTCGCACCCCTGTTCTGTTGTGCTGCCGCATTCCGCCAGAATTCACCCGCGAATTCGGCGGGAATGCGCCGAATCAAAACCACGACATCTGAAAGGATTTCGGAAATCCTCGGGGTGCGAGCGTGGCCATCAAGTGGCATGTGCAGGCCACGCTCGCCCAAGAGTTCCGGTTTCTCTTGGAGTGGTCAAAAAGAGGTGTACACTGGAAATGAGTTATTCTCAATCGATGTCAGAACTTGTTGAATCGTGGATGAATACTGTGCCGCGAGCCGCTGCGCGTCTATCCGACCAAATAGACGGTAACAAATGGTGTCGATGTGATGTTGAAGACTCTCTCACTGACCTTGTAGTTACTGCTGAGGAAATATCGTGTTCGTGGATGCCTGGTGAGGTGTGCCCAGCGTGCGGTGATGATGAAGTGCTTCGGTTCGTGTCGTTTGCAGAGTTAGCTCGACATGCTAACGGGGAGCGGCACTTCGCTGATGGGAGTGCTGGAAGTCAGGTGTTCGGGTACATGTGTGGCGCATGTGACACCGTGCTACGTGTCTCACCGGCAGGATTATTAGTCCCTCGTGGTGGGATTGGTGCAGAAGATCGTGTTTCTGATTCGCTCAGTACCGTGTTAACTCAGAATCATCCTTCGACGGATTGGACTCCTGGAACTGAGTGTCCGGAGTGTGGGAATGCATACATCGGCGAACAGCCGGTTGATGTGGAATATTATACGTCGGCGGGGGGAGAGTTCTCTTACGTGGGGACAGGTGACCGTCTTTGCACAGTTGTACATTGGTGTGACGGGTGTGGGCAGGACTTAGGAGCACTGGATGCCGGTGTCCTCATGGAATTTTTCAAAATGTAGCGCGCATTACTGCTGAGGTTTAACTGGTTATTTGTAGCTATTCCGGGATTATAAATAGGGAAGGTTTATATGTGAATAACTGGACGTGTTATTTGAGATAACTATGGGAGCGTCTAACTCACCAACGGATGATTACAACGGTGAGTCCAGGAGCACCGCAGTCTACACTGGGTGTCAACACCAAACGCCAATAGCAATGGGAAGAGAAATCGTAGACGGAACCTCATATCTCTACGAATTTTGTCCTTCTAACCCAAACACGACAAAAGTCGGGGAAAGCCCAATTACAAATAACAGACAAACACACACACTAACACTTCTCCAAGAGAGACGCGCGCCACGCGAAAAACCAGCTCCCGGAAGCGACACCTACTACGTTCACGTTAACACTCTCGATGCAGGAACCATCGACCTTGTCAGCCACCGCACTGGGAGTACAACCCGGTTCAAAAAGCACACAGTCTTCCCACTCACATACCGTGAAACACTCACAAAAGCCGGGTACGACATTCTAGACCCTCTTGACAGCATCACCACGGACACGCTCAACGAACTCACCGACTGGCTCACCGCACAGGGAGTCGAAACAAAACACCTAGACATCTCACTGAATCCAGTCGAAGCACGAATCGAAATCCACCCAGTGCAGTTCCTCACTGGAGATGCATGGGACACCTACATCGAAGTGATGCGAAAATACGACATGATCCACTTCGACAACACCAAAGACCTCCATTACATTCCTGACAACGCTCTCGCCAACCTCCCGAACTTCCCAAGAACATGACCCGCCCCTCTACCTACTCGAACAACGGGTTGCAGAGACGGGAGGCGCGGGCGCACCACAGTATGAAGTGAAGTGCGCCCCGCTCCAGGCTCCAGTCCCGCGGGGTCCCTCACACACGTAATTCCCAGACCCATGACCAAGACAACCTCGAGCAGTGACACTGCACAGTTTCTTCACGATAACCCGCCAGAAGACGTTGGCGCCACCCTAAATGACGACGAGCAAATCCAGGCTTGTCTTAATGCGACCGTTGAATACTACCACGAAAACCTCCCTGACACCATCGCTAGTCTCATCACTGAACGATGGGGAATCACTCGTGACACCATCCGCGATGTCAACATCGGGTACGTCGACGGCACAAACGACCTCATATCACACCTCCAAAAACAGGGGTTCAGCCCGCAAACAATTCTCCGAGCTGGCGTTGCTACGGATGGTGTTCTCAAGCACGTCTACTCGTGTGACCCCAGCGACTGCCGGCACAATTTCCCCACTCTTGACGAGATTGCACGCCTGCGTGAACACGGCGAAATTCAACCTCGTGACATCGATTTGGAGGCCGTGATTACGTGGGCAGACACTAACGACCAGCTGTGGATGCGTGACTGGTGGGATAACCGCATCGTATTCCCGTATCAAGACGGAGACGGCGCATACCGGTATCTTATCGCTCGCCGCACCAACCGGACTGACGATCGTCCCGGGAAATACATCAAACAAACCGTGAAGAAACCCTGGGTGAACGACAATGTCGTCTCCGAACCATTGTACGGAGCGTACACAGTTGCCAATAAGAAACCACTCATCATCACTGAAGGAATCACAGATGCCATTATGGCACACCAACACGGGTATCGCGCTATCACGCCCGCAACCACGCAAGTCAAACACGACGACCTCTCAAAGCTCGTGCAGTTCGCCTCGCAAGCCGACCCAGTGTACATCGTTAACGACAACGACACCGCTGATACTGGACTGAAAGGCGCTGTCACGATGGCTGCACACCTCGATGTTAACGACATCGAGAGTCACATCGTAGAACTCCCACGCGGCAACAACGATGCCATCGATCTTGCTGCGTTCCTCCGTGATGCCAACCCGGAATCTCTTAACGAACACTTCGATACCGCAGTCCGTGCCACCGAACATCCAAAATACGAGGAATACGCGCCAACTGAAACCGCTGACACTAATCAGACCAACACCGGTGTCAAAGTCGCAGAAACACGCGGGCACATCGAATCACGCATCGAAGATACCGATGATATGGATTCTTCCTACGGGAGTGCAGTGTTCACACTGTCTCTGAATGATGTCTGTGAAATCTCCGCAGGATATCGCGGCGACAATCCACTCGGACACGTCGGCGTGAGTCACTCAAATTACTTCTCAGTGTTCAAAGAAGCCACCTCGAATGGACCGCGCCTCCGCGCGTACGACCACAAAACAGACTACGGATACAATGCACTGACGTGGCTCGCTTGCGAGTGTGGCGTTCGACCCACGGACTCGCCTGGTGGGTCACTCTCCCGACGAGAAACGTGGGCGGTCTGGAAATATGCGAAAGAACAACAACTCATCCCGCATGACGACCCCATCCCGGCAAAAGCTATTCTGCACGTTGCCGACGAATACAACATTGTCTCGCCGTCCGATATCCCAGAAAGTGACGATGGACGTCTTGATGAAACTGACTACGATAAAACGCTCACGTTCATCGATGACGACCTCGGAATCCCGCCTGGCCGCCCCACCATCACTAACTAACCCACAAAGCCAATTCTGCGGATTCCCACCATATTAGTGCGTGACAGCACTATTCGTCAGTGATGGCAAAAGTCAGTGATGGAGCGGCATTCCTCCACGATCACGTCCGAGAACTCAAACTGCAAGGCGCAATCGATGAGAACACCGCTGCGGATCTCACGGAACGAATTAACACGATCCAACGCGACATCGAACGATTTCACGAAAAAACGTAGCCACCACATCCCCCTCCGCCTCATCCTCCAGTTCACTTTCCAAGCACGAACAACACGGCGAGTCTGCGCGGACGACCTTTCAAGAGACGCTGTGATGTACACTCACCGGTTCAGCTGAGTGTACATCTCACAGCTGAGGACACCACCTCAAAGGTGGTCGTCCGCGTGACCACACCACGATGGAGTGGAGTCACGCGGGTTGACCGTTCCCGGGACCGCGACCCTCAACGCGCAAACTGTTGAGTACATCTTGGGATGACACGAGCAACACCGTGTGACGCCGCCACTAACAAATGACTGAGACACTTAACGTTCTCATTCGCGTTGAACAGAGTATTCCTGAAGATGAGCACGAAGCATACCTGAAAGACACAGCCACAGCGTTTCCTGAAAAACTACTCGACGAACATCTCTTCCATATCACATGCGAGAAAATCGCTGCATATGGAACCAACGAAGCTACCAAGATCATCAACACTGCCCTCGAAACCGCGGTCACTAACCTAGAACCGGAACTCGAAGACCTCAAAGACCGGCTCACTGGAGATGAATCCACGGCAGAACTCCTCGACGACTGGGACTTCAGATATGCGTGTCACCTCATCAGCGGCACTGAAACCAACCGGTACGGATTGTACGACGGGACAGATCACTCGCGGCAGCGTCCCGTCGTAACATGGGATACCGTCGAAGATATTGTTACTGACCGTGTCGGACCTGTCTACGTCGTTCAACTTTCATTCGACCGCTGAATGGTCACACCGGTGAACTCGAATCGTGCACCACCGGACTCACCATCCATCAACGTGACATTCCACTCGTGTGCTTCAGCAAGTCGTTGCACAATCGCTAATCCTAATCCGGTGCCAGTAGCCGTGGACGAATATCCCACCTCAAGTACCGCATCCCGTTCGTCTTCGGGGATTCCTCGCCCATCATCTTCAATGTAGATTGTCTGTTCATCTACTTGACCAACTCGGACAGTGACGTCATCACCACCATGTTCAACGGCATTCCGGAACAGATTCTCACAGATGCGCCGTAAGCGGTCAGGATCAGCGCGGATTACTATGTCGTCTTCAAACTCGAGCGTAGCTGTAGCGGTATCAACTACATTCCAACAATTCCCGAGTAAATTCGTCATGTTGACTGAATCCATTTCAGTGACTTGCTGACCGTTTCGAGCAAGTGTCAACGTCTCCTCGATGAGTTCTTCCATCCGCTCCAACGCAGTCTGTAACGGGTCAATATGTTCACTCTCGCACTCCTGTTCAAGAAGTGTCGCACGGCCTTGCGCAACATTCAGCGGATTCCGCAAATCATGCGAAACGACACTAGCAAATTCATCGAGTCGCTCGTTCTGATACTGGAGTTCACGTTGCCGTCGAAGACGCTCCGAAATATCTCGGAACACGCCTTGGAAAAGCGGCTGACCGTACTCCGTGTCTTCAATCGCCCAAGAATTAATCTCAATCGGGATGTGTTCTCCATCAGCCGTCACCGCATACAACGGTGACCCGTCGTCAAATTGGGAAACAACAGCTGGTTGGTGTTCGAAATGCGTCTCGAAGAGTCGTCTATACTGTTCTTGTTCATCAGCGGGATGAAGGTCGATTACCTCCATCGCGCACAATTCTTCTTGCGTGTACCCGAAGAACTCCTCAGCCGCTTTGCTCACATCAACTATCTCTCCTGTCTCAGGGTTCGCAATCACAATTGCGTCCGGCGAACTTTTGATGAATCCTCGGAGGTCCGTCTCACTCTCGCTGTTGGATGTCATTCACTGTATTTCACTTGCCGATAGAGCCTAATGAATGTCATCCCATGCACGGTGGCGCGGAGAATCTGTCTCTCACGGGCACAAGACATCCTCCGTGAAGGAAATCGCGGCATCCTTCCGAACGAATGTCTCAACCAAAATGTGACTTGTTTGCCGTGCTATCTGCTGCTTCGTGGCGACCCCGGGTCAAGTATGACCGGGGTCGCAACACGGGTATTCGGCTGTGACCGCGTCGTCTCGACTTCGTCTTGACGACGTGGTCACGCGAACACCACCTAGAAAAGGCGAGCGGATAGCACGGCGGCACGCCTACGAGGCAGGGTGCGGCGTGCCGCCGGTGCCCGGGTGTGAACCGGGAACGCGGTGTCTGAGCGCGTCGCGGTGAAACAATGACAGAAACTGAGCAATCTAAATACACGATTCGTGTTGAAAAGACGATCACGGTTGTCGCATCGAATGAGAAACAAGCAGTCACCGAAGCAGAAAACGCATTTGGCCTCTCACCCTCTCACTTCGAAATCGAGGAGAAAACACCTGTTAAACCGATTTCTGGACCGGCAATCAAAGCACGATTCCATCCACAACGCTGGTCCGGTGACTACGCACGAAAAGCAGACAGTAAAGGCAAAGAAGAGTGGTGGATGCCACTCGAAGACGCGCTCACAGATGACGGTATCCTACCTGACGACAGATCATACGAGTCTGATGGGCTTCGTTACCACGATCGAGCACCACTCTGGATTAAACAATGGGACGGGCCATTCTACGTGACAATCCAGGAAATCCAGGATCTGCCTGAAGACGAGTCTCCGACAGACTACACGCGGGATTAGTCACAGATTCTCTCCCAATATGTACACAGTCACTGAAAGCATTGATGCACGCCCCGAGCAGAACCGTCTTCGAATTATCGTTGAAAGTGAATCTGGGAGCAAAAACGCTCACACGTTCATCTTCACTCCATTCGATCTCGACTACAACGAATGGGTGCCGAAATCCGTTACAACTCACAGCAGTAACGAGCAAGTGAATATTGGCGTGATTTTCAATGGTGGTCTAGAAACCGCGATTGAATACGTTGAAACCCATTACGGATTAAATGTCCCATTCAATCAACCGGGGTTCGGACAATGAAAGGAGACAAATTCACGGAACCGACGAACCCAGACTCTGATTTCACCGAATCTGACATTGACACTGAGAAGGACTCAAAAGACCTTGTTGCTGAGATGCGGATTCAACGAGGAGATGTTCTTGCTGTTGATGTTGACTACCGCGAGCGGCCGATACTATGGACAGTGACCGACCCGTTATATCGCGGTGAATTCGTCGAAGTGATTCAAGGAGAGAAATCCACGCACTTCGAGGCAGACAAGAATTTGCCAGCTGAAGGACTATACGTTTCTTGGCGCCAAGGAAAAGTAACGCTGCACAGTCACGTTGCTTAACAGTGGTCGAAAATACGCTTTTGTTATTTAGAGAAACTCTGAAACATAGTCACAACAAACAGAAGACAACCACAAGATAGACAATGACAATCAGAAATACGATTAAAGGAAAATATAGTGAATAGTCTGGCCAAAGGAAAAACAAACGCCTGTATATCGGCTTTGAAACCCAATATTTTAAATTGTTCTCTCCCATACATACAGTTATGAATCTATCCGATGTCACGGAGACCAAGAAAACGGGCACAGAAGATGACTCAGAAACCACCTTCTTCCCCTACCTATTTTACTTCGAGGGGCACACTGAAACACTCTGTATCGCCACAGAATCTCCTGTAGATTGGTGGGAAGAGATGAAGCAATGGTCATTTCTATACTCTGGACGATGCGACCAGTGCGGGACAATATGGCCTATTTTCACGGAGAGTACATCTGATGTCAAAACACACGATGAATGGGCCTGTCCTGATTGCAGTTCTCATCAGGTTGTGATAAAACGGGAAGAAGCAACAGATGTATTCTCACCAATATCTGAATAAAAGAACTGTACTTTCAACTACTGTTAACACTTGCTTGGTGTTTCGCACAGCTTAGCGGCACGCCATACTTCTCAATTGAAGGCGTGCCGCTAAGCAGAGGCCCAGCAATCACCAATCCTCGCAAAAACAGAATCTGAAATCCCGAAACCATGACATCACAATCAAATCAAACCAACACAGATACCAAACCAGACGTTCTCTTAACTGACCAAGACGCAGAAATTCGTGCAGAACGCGGCCCAAACGACACTATTGACGTGATTTTTGATGACACAGTACTCCGAGTGTCAAAATCAGACGGGAGCACTCTTAAAAAACAACTCACAGATACATTGGAAGCAATCTGTGCTGATGTCAGCGATAAACCGGTTCTCCAACTAGCACGAACGAACTCAACAATTCGACTGGATAAACATCCATACCACCTGAAAAGTGAATATGGATGCCAATATAGTAACCAGGCTTCAGCCGGAATCACTGAATTAAACCTTGTTGAAAAGACATGGGAACCAACTTGGGAAGACCGATTTGACTGGTGGCTAAAAGGAGACCGATCCAACCGAATGGAAATTGAATCATATCTCAATACGTTCATCTGCAACAGATGTGCTTCTGCTCTCCAACATTGGCACACTCAACGCAAAATCTTCTTAGGAAGATTAGCAGAGAAGATCAACATAGAAACCATCGATTCATCGAGTTTCTCAACACAAACATCAGCTGAGACTGCCTGCTCAATCTGTGCAACCCCAAAAAGCGGAATTGCAGAATTTGACACAACATCTACTGTGTATGATATTGAAGGACCCTTCCTACTCTGTCCAACATGCCGCGACCTCCTAATTGAAGCAGACTCCAACTCCGAAATACCTCAAAAACCACTGTCAGCCCATCCAAACAAAACAAAGAACATAACTCCCGGAACACCGATAACTGATCCAAAATTCACACCAGGTACATCCGAAGACTCAATCTCTGAAAAACCTCTGAAAACACTTTCAAAAGACGAATTCGTTGCTATTGTTGAACAATTCGAAGGGGTTAGCACGGGAACCGCTGAACGACTCTACGAAAACGGTTTCACAGAAATCCCTAACCTTCAGTCAGTCCCAAAGACAAATCTCAAAGACATCACCTTTGTTGGGAAGGCCACAGCTGAAGCAATCCGCACCGGTGCAAAACTCTATCTCGATAACTACCATCACAAACTCGACTCCAATGACCTTCCGCCAGACCAAGCAACGTTAACGTCACTACTTTAGAAGTGTTTGCCTCGGCGAGGACACCGCTTCGCTGGTTTTCCTCGCCGAGGCGGCACAACAAGCGCCGACCAATATGGAGTGGAGTCGGCGCAAATACCCCGGCTCTGTGATCTCTATGCACATTGATGAACCAACACTCGCATTTCCGCACGCAGAGGACGCAAACGACTGTCGCGGCAATCTAATTCTTGAAGGCGACGCACAATGGGTAGGGGACAGCTATGTTCACAGGTGGCACTGCCCAGATTGCCAAGTAACGGCACTTGAGGCATTCACTCTAGAAGGGTTCGTTGAAGCGTGGGAAGACGACAACCTGTGAATCTCACAAAAGCAAACACCACACTATCTCTTTTACGGTTCACACCAGTACCAACAAATATGGGTCTGATTACCCGTATCAAGAAGGCATTGGGACTAGGTAGTCACTCAAAACGCAATCACACTCACCACAGTCATGATGAAGGAATTGGCGAAGTCGTCGAAGATGTCGCTGAAGAAGCGGTGGAAGGCGTTGTAGAGGGAGAAGAAGAAGGGTTTGACGAGGAGTCAGAATTTGAGGAAGGCGGATTTGAAGACGAAGAAGAGTTCTAGCGAGTGCAGCAGAAAGAACGTGTCTCGGTGCCCCACCCGCGCGTTGAGTGACGCAAGCGCTCCCAGGAAGGCCGCCGAAGTCGGCCCCAGGGAGCGCTTGCACTGGGAACCACCAAGTGGAAAAAGCGCGCGGTGGGCAGGCGCAGAAGCCGTCAGATGGCGCCTGCCCGCCGCGGATGTGCCCGCTTGGGGGACACCCCTCAGGATGTGAGAGCGCAACGCGGCACAGGCGCCGGTGACAACTGATGACTCAAGAAACTCGACTTGTGAAATATGGCGTGCTGCGTCGTTCGTCGAACAAACTCGTGAAACAACTCTCTCAGCAAGATCCTAACGTATTCGACACAGAGAAGGAAGCTCGTGAGCACCTAACGACGCTTATTGAACGTGAGGGGCGGGATGATGATTTCTCTGTTGTGGCAATGATAGAGGTTGACCGGTGTGATGCAGAGACAGTGACGGGGGTGACTGCGTGATGCCTACAGTCACTGTCAAAACGAAGCAGGGTGAAGTGACGTATGAGGATGTGGTAACGGCAAAGGAAACTGATGATGGCCGGGTTCGAGTATCACAGCCAGCAAGTGGTGGTGAGGAAACTCGGGTTATGGAAGGGTCGATCGTGTCGATGTCGTTGTCTGAAGCTGAGGAACGCGCTCGGAGTATGATGTTTTGAGGTGGTGATGATGTCTGCTGATGATAGTCGGACGTTTGGCGTTGAGGTATTGGTGTCGAAAGCACATACTGTTCGAGCGTCGTCAATGGATGAGGCAGTTGGAGAAGTGAAGGAGTTATCGGTGCCTGGGGAGGTTGCAAAAATTCACATCCAGGATTTGGAGGAGGGAGGAGAAGAAACTCTTTATTATTGATGGGTTCGCGGCTAGGTAACTTCTTTTAAGACCATCATTTTAATTATGGTTTCTTGCAATTAACCGGATACGTTACCTGTTTTATACTACGTCAATAATCAAATGAAAGCCAAGCGTTTATCCCGGTGAGATTCATACACTGTAACCCAACACGCTGATAAAACAGCCCCATACCCAATGGGCCGCAGGGCGCGCGCAGCACCTGCATTCAACGCCACTCACTGTGGATACTCACTCCCACACGCACCACCATCGCAACAAAACCGCGACACCCTGCGAAACGCGGGGGTCGCGGCGGGCGCGCAACAACCCGAAGTGACGCGCCCGCCGCGAACGGCGGGGTGCCCGGGAAGCCAGGACCTCCCAGCCAGCGACCCGACGCACAACATCATACCCACCGGAGGAAACACCATGCAATACAAACAACACCTCATCGAAGAACGTCAGCGCATCCCCTTTGCTGGTCTCACACCGAAAGACAATGGCGAAATACCTGCCAGTATCGCCTCCCGTCTCGGGAAAACCGTGAGTACCTCACCGGACGCAACATTCAAAGACATCATCCAGCTGCTCCCTGAAGCTAACGCTGGAGATCTCAAATCAGTCAATGATTTCGTCAACACCGACGGCACCGTTGATGTCGAACGCATCAAAGACATATTCGACACTCGGAGCGTTGATTTCGACATCGACGATTTGAGCGTTAATCCCGAACTCATTGATGACGCTGACCGTCTCGTCGACGTGACTGATTATGTCGATGTTGTTGACGACCGCCGAAAAGCACTAGACGCGCTTGGATACGACACGAAGTATCGATGGCAAATCGCTACGGATTCTTACACGATCATCAACCCTGCTGAGGCGTATTACCCTGCGCAGCGCACCTTCCGTGAAGAAGGTGAGGCTGACGACATCTTTGGATGGGCAAGCATCCGTAACTACGGTGGTGAAATCGACCTGTACGTCTTGTTTAACTCACAGACCATTCATCCTCCACAGCAAGAAGATGCTAACGACAACCGTGACCGCCCAATCTACATGGGTATTCAGACCGGATACAACTTCACGGGCGGTCGTGCATTCGACAGTCGGCTTTTCGGATTCGATGCTGAACGCGGCACATGGATGTACGGTCTCGGGCCGCGGAATAGCCGACGGCACGTCGGTGAAAAGGATGACGCAACGAAAGACATCCGCGAATGGTGGAGTGACGAATACGACCGCATTCTCACCTACACAGACGAGCTCCTGCAAGACATCACGCGTGCCGAGAGCATCACCATCGACTTCAAAGACACTGGATACGACATTGTGGAATTCTTCGACTACCTTGCGGACATCCCAGAAGACTACGCCGAGCCAGCCGCAAAACTAGCGAAAGCCCACAGTGACGATCTCGTAGTTACCGCGTGGACGCTATCACACAGTCTCCTAACCTCACTCGAAAGTAACTTCGAAGGGCAGGGTGACAGTGACGTCCACGCATCCGCAACATTCCGTGCCTACGCTGAAATCGCGTCAAACATCGTGCGGCAGCCACAACGGCAGATTCGGAAAGTCGAGACTGAATACCAGAAAGACATCAACAGAGCACAAGCCAAGCAAGAAGTTAACCCTGAACAAGTCACGCTCGCAGATACGAACATCGACGAGATTGACGCAGTGGACACGTCACATCAACCACAAACACTCGCTGAGAAAGGCGATACAATGCGCCGCCAGCAGAAGAAACTCCTCAACTTCTGACCACGCCCTCTCTTTCTGATCGATATGAGACTAACACCTCCGGCTTCAAAACGGGTTCCGCATGGTCGTCACACCGCTGAGAGTTTAACTACCACGAAACTTGAGAGTCAATATCCCGCAGCGGCCGCGCGGGCCATCAAGGCAGAGTGGAGCCCGCGCGGCACTCCCCTGGGCGCAGCCGCGCACCCCGCACCAAACCGAAACCCCATACAGTGATTCATTATGAGCGCAACTGACATCAACGCATCCAATCTGGACAAAGAGACACTCCGACAGATTACGCATCACCTCGAAAAGTGCCGGAAAGAAAACAATGGACGTGTCAGCGCGAACGTCGCTGTCACGCAAGTCGAAGAATCCACAGACTACGAATACGACGAAGTGATGGCTGTCGTGGAAGGCAGTTACGTGGATATTCAGGAAAACAGCCTCGGACAAGACACGATTGTGAGTGTCGATACGGTCGGTGACCAACCGGACGACATCACACTGGAAGATGCCGATGTGAGCGACTCCGAAGACAACGATGATGAAGCATATTCGCCGGACGGTGATGACGGTTCTACGGACGATCTCACGGAACTAACTGATGTAGAGGAAAACACGGCAGAGGTCCTCAAAGAGAATGGATTTTCTTCATTCCGTGAAATCGCTGATGCTGAGGTAGATGACCTTGCAGCAGTCCCAACGGTTAACGAAACCACTGCGGAAGAGCTCAAAGCTGAAGCCAGCGAGAACATCGATGCGGTTGACGAAATCGCGCGTGAGGCCTTCACTCGGACGGCATCCTGGTACGAAGCACAGGAAAAAGCCGGGAGCGACCTCGAAGCAACGGCACATCTCGCTGCGGACGTAGACCAGCCGGCCGGGAAGCCGAAGGGCCGACATCAGCACCTCAACGGACTCCCGATTCTCGAGGAACAGCCGGACCACCCCTTCACGCACGACGTGGAGAACTACAATCCACTGTACACACGAGAAATCGAGACGGGTGAGGAAGACATCGAGGCCGTGTGCCGGATTCTGGCGAAGAACAACTACACGCCAAATCTCGTCGGGCACGCCGGCGTCGGGAAGGACACCCTCGTCAAGTACATCATGGCGAAGACGAACCGCCCGATCATCACGATCAACATGGACTCCTCGATGATTTCGCAGGACCTTCTCGGGATTCACAAAATCAGCGAGGATGGGAGTATCATCTGGAAGGATGGCCCGATCCCACGGTGTGTGCGATATGGGTGGACGCTGCTCGCTGACGAAATCAACGCGGCACCGCCGAAGATTACGATGGCACTCCACCAGCTCACGGAGCGTGACCCGAAGCTATACGTCAAAGAACGCAACGAGGTTATCGAACCGCATCCGGCATTCCGGATGGTGACGACGATGAATCCGCCCGAACAGGGATACGGTGGGACGCACGAACTCAACGACGCGTTCAAGAACCGTCTCCAGAACATCCCGATTCCGTATCTCCCCGCGGACAAGGAGGTCAACCTCATCGACAACATGGTCAACGAGGACCGGCGTATCCTCAAGCAAGGCGAAATCCAGGATCTCGTCGATATGGCGGCGGAATTCCGCGACGAAGTCGAAACCGGGAACAACAACGTGCCGCGTCTCTCGCCGCGTGACATCCTGAAAGTCGCAGACATGTACGACGGTATCGATAACCTTCGTGGCGCAACGCAGACTGTCGTTAAGGGGACGCTCGGACCGCGACACAAAGAAGAAGCTGTCGAGGAACTCATCAAAGACCACATCGACCAGGTGTACTGAACATCGCGCATTCATCGCGTCTCTCGCTCAAAATGTCCACCCCCACTCGGTTGCGTGCCGGTTGTGTCCGCCGCCAGCGGTGCGCCGGCGACACGCCGGGTGACGGCGCACCGCGTGGCTGTGCCCAGGAAGCCACCACTCAGCGCACCTACTCGAACTCCCACTAAACATGAGCTCACACCGATTCACCATCTCACCAAACACGGACGGCAATTCGGCACTCTCCGACATTGAGGGCGGGAAACACTACCGGCTTCGTTCCAGCCCCAATCGGAAGGAGAGCATCGAAACCTACGTGTCTACACACACGCCCTCGAAGAAAGCCAATCTCACGGTCATCCTCAGCGATGACGCTCACACGGCGAGTGTCAAACAAACGGGGAACAACAGTGGTCGTCCCACGGTCATCAAGATCCCAACGCGTGAAGTCGAACAGCGGACGACAGACATTGACCGAGAGGTATTCGACAAAGAAATCCAGTACGCTTGGGCGATTCACGAGGCCGGCCACATCCTGTACACCGATCAGGGGACGGTCAACGCGTACTTCGAGAATTCTGATCTGCATCGACTCCTTCTCAGCGGCCCGCCGCAAGCCGACAAAGGCATCCACGTGAAAGTCTGGAATGCGGCTGAAGACGCTGCGATTGAGGAAGCTCTTCGAGCCGATAAGGGTGAAAATGTCGCGGAGCGACTTGCCATCAAGAACCAGAATTTCATCAATCGACTTGATGAGCAGGAAGGCGAACGTTGGAAGAATCTCAACATCTTCCAGGCACTCCCGTCTGCGAGCATCGACCTTGGGAAGTGTAACACTGGATTTGTAGACCGGGTTCTCGACGAGGACAACGACGCATGGCAGTTTGCCTCTGAGAAAGATAAGGAACTGTTCCTCGAACTGCTCCCGTCACTCCGGGAGATGCTTGCAGACGTGCAGACGATCGGTGATCCGGAAGAGCGTACGGGCCGGATTTTTGAGTACCTAAAAGAGCAAGACGAAGTGCTGCGTGAAGCGTTCAACCTGGATGATCTTTCGGACCAGGATATGGACCAGAAGCAGCCGCACGGAGAAGAAGGCGACGACCGCCAGAACAACTCCGGGTCGGCACAGCAGGAAGCGTCTCAACTTCAGCAAAATTCCTCGCAGCAGATGAAACAGCGTCAGGAGCAGGCGAGTCAACAGATGCAGAAGGTCACGACGCAGCAGGCTGACCCTGATGCTGACACTGACGAAGATGCTCAACAGGAGGAGGCAAACGGTGGAGACGCGGATAAAGATGCAGACGCCGACGGGGATGCAGGCGCGGAATCCGAATCTGAAGCCGATGATGGTGAAAATGACGACAACGACGGGGCTGCTGGTGACGGCGATGACGCAGGCAGTGATGCCGCGAGTGGCAACGCCGGTGATGAGGAGGGGCACAGCGACGGTGACGGCGACAACGGTAATGCAAGCAGTGACACTAGTAGTGAAGAGGGCGACGCCGAGGCCAGCGGAGGCTCGGATGGTGAAGATGTTGATGGCGACAGTGCTGGTAGCGCCGGTGAAGGTGACACCGGGGACACTGAATCCGAGTCAGGTACTGAGTCTAACTCGGGTAACGGTGAAACCGACGGCGAGGAGAGTGCCAGCGATGGTGAGGATACCAGCGCTGGTGACAATGGTGCAGGTGGGAGCGATAAGCAAGATGCTGACGGTGATACTTCGGGTGGTGATGGTGAGAATCCCGATGAAAACACCGGGAATGATGGCCGGACGCAGAAGTCACTCGGTGAATTCCTCGATGATGACGACGACACCGCGGGTGGCAGTAGTGCCGATAGTGGGGATAGCGATGACGCCGAAGATGGGAGCGAAGATGGCAATGCAGACGGCGATAGCGATGGCGAAGATGACGAAGCCGGAAACAGCACCGACGGAGACGGCGGGAGTGAAGACATCGATGGAAATGACAACGAAGGTCCTGACCAGAGTACTCCCGGTGGTGACACCGGAGGGTCGCAGGATAGTGACGACAACGGTGATGGTGATGTTGGTGAGTCTGATGACAGTAACGAGGAAGAATCGATACCTGGCAAGGATGAAGATGGAGACAACGAAGTCGATGCTGGTGAAACGGAAGATCCGTCACAGCCCCCGGACGTGGGTGAGGAATACGAACCTGACGAAGATCACATCCAGCAGTCGAAAGAACGTCTCGGTGATGAGAAGCGCGACCAACAGCGTGAAGAGAACCAGCTGAAGCAGGAACTGGAGAATCTCGCCGAAGCACTTGATGGGAACGACGGCGGAGACGGTGCTGGTGAGGGGAATATCACGGAAATCGAGTTCAACATCGACGACAAGGAGTCGTACTCTGAACAGCGGTGGAACACTGCGGTTGACGAAAGTCACGGTGTGACGCAACTCCTGAAACAACGGCTTGAGATGGAACAGCGTGATGAGTGGAATCACGGTGTCAACACTGGGAAGCCGGACACAACACGGCTGCACGGTGTGAAGACCGGTTCCACGAACGTGATGCGACGCGTCGATGAAGGGGAGCAGAAAGACTACTCGGTGGTCATTGTCCTAGACCGATCCGGGTCGATGCGTGACCGGATTGAAACTGCCGAGAAAAGCGTTGTTGCCTTCGCTAAAGGCCTCGAAGACCTCGGTATCAACGTGTGCATCATCGATATGTTCGACAACCGTGGCCGGCTCATCTCGCCGTTCGATCAGGACATCGACCGGGCGAAAGAACGGTTGATGACTGCGGAGACGGATGGCGGAACACCGCTGCACGACCCGCTGAACATTGCGCGACGGCGCCTTGAACTTGAACGAGGTGCAACGTTCGTTCTGAGCGTGACGGACGGACAGCCCCACGACGAAGAGGCGTATCGTGAGGAACTCCGACAGGCGATGATGCCCGTGATGGGGTTGACACTTGCATTCCATCACGATGAAGGTGACATTCCACCCGAACTTGATGACCAAGCAACGTACTACGATACACACGCCTTCGTCCACTCACCAGATGACCTCAGTAATGCCCTCGAACGCATCACATACGACATCGCCTTCTAGACTCCATCTGCCGACGAAGAGACGCTGACACTTTTCTTTGCGTATCTCATACACGACTAGTGTGGCGCAATTCCGGCCTCCAGTCTGGACACCAGCAGCAATGGCCAGCCTGTTCATTGGCACCAGCCTTCTGATTGTCACTCAGATTGCAGGCACGTTTAACCAAGTGGCAATACGCAATGTAGGAATCACAGGCATTGAACTCGCGGTGCTTGGACTATATAGTGCAAGCCTAGTGCTCCTATGGCAGAGTTTTGAAACAACAGAGAAACTCACGATTGGCGATATTTTTGGGCCACTTGACATGGCCGGAATCTGCCTGGAAACGATGACAACATCATTCACAGTGTTCATCGGATATGCGATACTCACGCAAAGAAACATAGATTTCATACTCGCAGGAGTTACAGTAGCACTTTCTGGACTCTATCTTGGAGGCTACGGTCTCCTTTATCAGGATCGTATTCTACATGCCTACAAAGCACTACTTCGCAGACATCGAGAGTGAACTACGCTACCCTACTCACTTGCAACACTCGTTCCTTGAGGAAGGAGGCTTAGAACCAATCAAGGCTAACACCCAAAACTAGGAGTTCCCCGGCAGAGCGGCGGGCGCGGAAAGCACGAGTGACGCGCCCGCCGCTGTCCACAGTGGCACCCAAGACTGCACCAAGCAATCAACTGTACTGAACATGATTCATTATGCCTACGACACACGACCTTAATCTCCCAGCACGAGCCCACCATCCAGACACCGAGGCATTTCCTAAACCACACCTCAACGACAACACGCCAGTTGTCGGCCGTGTCGAACAGTATCTCCGAGTAGATTTCGCACAAGGCGGCATCGAGCACGGGCTTGAATTCGCTAGGCAAACCATCAACAAACGCCAGACAACTGAAAAAGAAACCGTGCTGGATATGGAATCGTTCCGTGACCGTATCACACATGATGAAGCGGACCCATTCGTCGAGGCGAAACTGCGTGAAATCTACGAACAGATGCAGACGATGCGTGGAAACCGCGACGAATGGTACGGGAAAATGCACTCAGAACTGGAAAATAGGTTCCAACGCGCAATTGGAATGCTGAACTCGCATCCCCAATTCAATCCGAGCACACCAACACACGTCCCACACGATAAGAAAACCACGGGACATATCGACTTCACAGTGTACCACGTCGTCCAAAACCGCGATAATGAGCACGCTGAACTTCCAACAATTCATCGGTCAGAGCTCGACGGCGTCACCAGAATCACTGAGTTCGGATATGATCTCCCACAGGCGTTCATTGTTGCAGAGTCGCCAAGTGGATCTCTCTACCCGTTCGTGCCATGGTACGGCGTCACTGTGTGTACGTGTGGGGACAAAATCGAGAATTTCTGGAACAGCCCATTCTGCAAGCATGAAATCGCTGCACTTCTCATGGCATCTGAAGACAGTTTCACCACGCTCGTCAGTGACATTCACGCCCGGTTCCGACGTCTCATGAACTACGACGTCTACGCTGAACACGATCCAGCGCAATACCTCTCCGCAATGCCGTAACAGCGCGTTACCCAACTCCTGCGGTTCCTCCTCAGTAAATTCATGTCTCAACCACCGTTATCGGCGTTCTCGGAAACCCAAGAGGACGGCAACAACCTTGCTGACTCAGACAGGTCCACTGCTACCGGAAACACATCCACTACATCTCAAGACACTCTAAGTGACGACACACCTGAACCGCGCACCGATGGAAGTGGGACGACAGTAACAGCCACTGACCCCACGGAACCACCAACTTTCGGCGGACTCACTGCGCAAACCAGCGATGAAGAAAAAGCCGATGATGCGCAATGTTCGCGGACTGCATCTGCGCCGGTACCAAGTGTTACGCCCTATGATGACCCGCGTGCTGGAGATGTCGTGTACTTGCAACGGCGGGACATGCACGCTTGGTTGCGTCCTGCTGGGAAGGGTCACGTCGACGTCGTGTGGCTTGACGGATACGCCCCTGGTCTCAGCAGTCAAACCGTGAGCATAGATGCGCTTGCAGAAATGCAAAATCGAGGCGTACTCGGGATTGTTGCACAAAACGTTGAAAACCCGTGGGAAAGATGGGGGCTCGGTGAACCTGCGCAAGGCGGCATGCGATTTCGAGACCCCGCAGCGAGCGTGAACACAGAATACCACGTCAAAATTGCGCCGCGATGCCGTGTCAGCAATCTCCAGCTGTCACGAGAACGTAGTCGGAACATCGTGAGTGGATTCCTTGAACATCCTCTGATCGATCACAAACGCGGCGGATATCAATACGCCAACGCTGCGTTCGGAGCTCGTCGAGTTGGTGAAAATGAACCCGGGCCACTGTGTGCAGTCACGACACTAACACGGCCGTCGGCAACAGAACTCTGCAAAGGGATGACCTTCGACTTATGGGATACCCCCTCAAGTGCTGAAAAAACAAGTCCGAATACGACACGGACAGTAAGTGCAGGGCGTACACGAGAACTAACACGGTATGCATCTCATCCCGATGTTCGCGGTGGAAACGCCACTGACACAGCAAAGGCTGCTTCAACACGCCGTGAAAACACGGCATCGTGGCTAATTTCACACGCACTCGAGTGGGCTGCGTTGGAAGGATATGAAACGGTCGTGAGTTATTCCGGGGTTGCCAACCAAAACGAAGGCACGATCTACAAGGCAGCAAACTTCCAATATGCCGGCACTGTCGATGCTGACGGTGATGGATGGACCAACCGATCAAAACGAGATTCATGGTCAAACTCGCGGGAAAAATCGCGGTGGATTGCTAAACTCCGACCGGAAGGGAACATCGAACCACGAGCGAACCGACGTGACTCTATCCCCGTCGCTGAATTCAGTGAATTGCCTGATAATGCACCAAGCGTCGGTAATCTCCGGATGACGCGTGAAGAAACCATACAACGTGATTTCGGCCGTGCTGCCAACTTCCTCACTGAGTACGGCACCTTCAGTGACACAACGCCGGTTATTGATGGCTTCTGTACATGCTCTGCTGAGAAGCTTAGCGAGTGTACATGTAACCCGGCAATCTTCGGTGCAAATTACAACGATAAACTTATCGCCGCTATTGGTGGTCGTGAAGACCCACAAAACGCGTCAGTATTTCACGTCGGCGTGCATGCAGATAGTGGGACTGCATATCCAACCCAAACTGCGGGGTGGCTACTTGCGAAACTCCGAGACTGGGCACACTATGAAGGGTATCAACAGGTAACGATCCCAGCAGGAATACTCCCATCACACGCTGCCGGGACAAGCGTCGGATTCACCGTTGGTAACACAGAACTCGTACATACATTTGATTCACCATTACCGGCACCAACTCGGGATTCTCACCGAGAATCAGCAGGCCCACACGAATACTATCGATGAGCCGACCACCATCGCATTGCCCCAAGCCCTGAAGATTAAATTGTTCCCAGTCTTAGTCGTAGACAAGCAACCAATGATTATTTTCTACACTGTCCCACGTGGTGGTGACCCGACAAACCCTGCTGAGCGAACAGAATGGGGGCGCACTATTGATGGCGCGATCATTGAAAATCACGGCAAAGATGCTGCGCCCGATGATTTCCCGTACAAGTCCTTCAAGAAATGGGTGTCTGCTGAAAAAGACGGATTCCTTGAAGGGTTTAGTGACCCATTAGCAACTCTCCAACGATTCAACATCCCGCCTGTCGTCGCTGGTATCCCAGCGCGTAACGATGCAGATACTGAGCAAGACATCTTCTTTGACGGTGACTACGCGTACGCTGAACGCTACGGCGATCTCAGCGAACAGGAACATATGGAACTCACCGCCTGGGAACACTGGGATGTCGCAACAGTGAATCCAGGAGCGCATGACCTGTACAAAAACTACGACTATCCAGACCGATTCAATATCGTTGTAGTCTCAGAAATTCACAGCAACCGGCAACCAGTCACACAAGGATTCTGGGACACCGAGACAGAAACAATTCTCGGAGATGTAAGTGGACGATTCGAAACCGTCCTCGAAAAGTTAGACGATCGCGTCCCGTTAGACAATGCAGTTGAGATGGTGAAACGCCTCCGAGGACAGAGCTTCAACGCAGTCGTCATCGATAGTGTAACTGGCCTCCCGATTAATGATCCACACATTATCGCTGGTGGGAAACGAGCCCCTGACCCAGAACGTGATGACATAGATCGTCTCGTGACAACCCAAAACATCGATGCGGATTCAATGCCAGATGAGATTCAGAAATCGGGTAACAACTCAGACACCAACAGCGGGCCGTCAAACCCGTATGAATCTTAACCTATCTCACGCGTCAACCGCCTCGGGGTCAAGCCCCGAGGCACTCACCCTGCTCAACCTGTAGAAACAGTACGCAGGTCTAGAAGGAGTCCAAGGCTATTTGTTTTGCATCTTCCCACGTCATATCTGACCCGCCCATTGCCTTCTCAATCTGGATTTTACCAGCAACCACCGACTCGTCCACATCACTCGGGACATCATCGATGATGTCTCGGGCGGCTTCCTCATGCGGTTTGAGCGAGTCACCTGCTTCACCTGCACCCTCTGTAGTAGTCTTGAGTTCAACTTCACCGCTACGGACTCGTTCAGCGTTCTCGACAATACGGTCTACGCGGCGGTTCGTTTCAACGATACGCTGTTGCTGCTGCTCTTGAAGTTCAGCAAGTTTCTCTTCAGTCATGTCAGTGCCGGCTGCATCAACATCAGCTGTCTCGATGTCTTCTGGACCCATCCGGTCAGCAACCCGCGACGAGACTGTTTCCCGGAGTTCTTCTGGGTTCATCTCCTCAGCGACAGCCTCAATTTCTTCTTGGATTTCTTGCTTGCTCACATCAAGCTCAAGATTCTCAGCGTGTTGAGCGCCTTGCGTTGCCATCTTGTCAACAGCAGCCGTGCTAATCCGGTCATGACCTGTGTAGTCTTGATCCACAACAACTGCTTCGCCGCTCTCATCAAACATGATGTTCCCGGCGTTGAAGTCGTGATTCCCTGCAACTGTCATTGACGCAACCGCGTGTTTGTAAGACTCTCCATCCAAATCATCTGGTTGGACAGCCAATTCATCCATATCATCGAGTGCACCACGCTGAGCGCGCGACAGTGTCTTGATGTTCTCTCCTTCAATATTCTCCATTCGTGTGAAATTCTGATCGATGTCGTAGTGCATATCCGGCGTTTTCACACCAACACGGTCCATTGTCTCACCAGCAATCAGGTGAGCTGGGCCCTCATCGTTCTTCATTTTCTTCCCCCAGACTGTCCGGCCATCTTCCGTCTCATACCGGAACAGCTGTCCAGCATATCGCCCCGTTTCTCCTTCGCGTTCCATCAAGATACGGCGGTCAGCGTTACTTGTGCGGAGATGTTCCGGAACGCTTTCAGCACCGAATGCATCACTGAGAACTTCGTTCTGCTTGAACTCACCTACGGGGATTGTCTCATGCTTGTCCACGACTTCACGGATGCGCTTTGCTGCAACTTCTGGTGATGCACCAATCTCTTTCTGGTGTTCTAGTGCAACCTCCAAGCGTTTTTGCGGAATCCGGAAATCATCACAAAGATCGTGATACGCCTCGAGATTCTCTTCCAGCGCGTCGTAACTAACATCGTCATCAAATGGGAGGTCCTCGAAGGCTTCACTGGAGACATCAGATGCGTTCGGCGCGGTAGGCCCAGTTGCTTGGGTGTGACCCCAGAACGTCTCCTGCGTCTCAATGTCTTGCCGAACTTTCACCAATGCGTCCTGCGGATCCATCCCCTGCTCAACGTACTTGTTGGCGCGTGCCATCACATCATTCGCAGAGTACGGTTTCCCACCTGCCCACTGCGAAGCTTGTGTTTCTAGCAACTCTGCGGTCTCCGAATCAAACCGACTTCGGAATGCTGTTGCACCACCCTCTTGACTCCACAGCTCTCCACTCTGAAGATTGCTCTGTGCTTGCTTCCAAGCTTCTTGCCGGGAGTATCCCTCTCGCATCAATCCTTCAACGTGATTCACAACTTGCCCAGGCGTATGCGTCTGCTGTCCGTGCTCAGCAACGAGTTGATCAGCACGCTGGATAGCATCTTCATAATCAATGTCCGCCATCCCAACAGACCCTTCTGCACCACTCACAGCCTGCCCTGCGGACGCAGACTTTTCAGCTTCTTTGTGCGTTGCACTTGCTTCAGCAGCAGACGTCATCTCTTCATCAGAATGATGGTAAATACCCTGCATCTCTTCTTTAGTTGCTGTCTCAGCCTCAGATTGCCGACTCCTATACGATGGGTCGCGTGCTCCACCAGCCATACCACCATCCATAGTATCATTGTAAGGGTTCTCTCCTGGTTGAGGCCGTCCCGTCTCCATTTCTTCGGGCCCACCAGTGTGGAACCCAGTGTCCGCTCGCGGGTTCTCTCCACCGAACGTATCACCACTCCGGAGTCGCTCAGACTTAGCCCGAAGTTCGTCAGCAACCGGTGCTTGCGCACCTTCCGGGCCGCCACTCCGCTCAGTCCAAGACTCACCGTACATATCACCGAATCCATCCGGGTCTTTCCCATATCCCTGCGCAGGAGCGCCACCCGCATGTGGGATGGCTTCTTTGACTTTTTCTGGTTTTGCCCAGTTAACATCTTCACCCGTGAGATCACCGGGGAGTTCATCGTCTGAATAGCGCGGCTTAGCGAAATCTATCGACTGTCGTCGAGTAATATTCTCTTGACCAGACGAAGTGACAAGTGAGCCGTATGTTGAACCAGCACTCGTGACTTTACCAGCAGCGTCAGAGAGCGCAGTATATGCTTTTTCACCCGTAGATTTGTCTCCCCATGAGGTTTCCTCACCGAAATTGGTAATTCCGTTGTCTCCACTTTCTCCACGAAGACGCTCATGCGTACTCTGCATTTTCCCTTTGAGATTCTCGCTGGAAAGTCCGCGAATTCGATCCATTCCGGTCTTATCAGCGAGAGTGTCACGAGCTTGCGCAACACCATGACTAGCCTGTTCACGAAGCGGCACAGTGTTATCAAGTCCGCTCGTGTCAAGCGGCGCGCCATCATTCATCATCGTTGGACCAGCTCCACCGGCTCCACCACCGGGCCCAGGACTTCCGCCACCAGGACCAGGATTCCCGCCGGCGAAACCTGTTTCCACGCCACCACCACCGCCAGGGTTCTGGCGTGACTGACGATACATTGCGCCAGGACTATTACCGCCGCGCATACCACCAGCCCCTCCTGGTGACCCAGCACCAGCTGAGAGGAATATGCCAAATCCACTGAGCGTCACAGCAATCATAAGCCAGATACTCCCGAGGAAAGAGAACAACTGGAAAAGTAAATCAGCAAGCCCCCCAGGCGATCCATATTCTGCGTCGTCTGCAAATTGCCCGTCGGTTGAAATCCCTGAAGTCTCACCAAGATCACCGTAAATGCCATCAGGTCCATGTGGTTGGACTTGATGACTGGAAAACCCACCACTCCCACCAGGTGTCCCCGCAATTGTTGATCCAACGGCGAGAATCCCCGAAAGGACAATCCCCATCATTAACAGGACAGCAGTAACTTTGAAGAGAAGACTTGCAAATTGATTTGCATACTTCGCAGGGCCAACATCGAACACCCACATAGCAATAAAAATGGGGAAAAGACTATATACACTGTAGATGAGCAGCATTCTCATAGCAAGAACAACATAGAACAAGAGGCCAATCGAGATTAGTTGAAGACCACTACTAATCTTCAAAATGGCCACAGCAACAACAGCACCACCGAATTGCCCAATGACTTCTCCAGTGATTGAAGACGCGTACTGCATATTGTAAGATGTCGGATAATAAAACGATGCTATGCCATTTGTCATCGCAACGAACCATGCGAAAAGCTGCTTAGAGATAACGACGAGAAACATACTAATGAGAATTCGTTCCCCAATCCGGTGAAGATCAGTCTCATCAATATTCGGGAACACCTGCATAACTGCAAGATATGATAAGACACCAAGAAGTAATATGATGAAATAAACCTTGAAACTCTTGTCCCAAACTTCGTTAAGAGCATCAAAATAAATCGGATTCTCATAAATAAGGAGAGGCCCCATCCCATCAATAAAAAGACCAGCAGCAACACCCAGAACACCATCAGCAATCAAATTAAGAGCCCAATAGAACGCATCTTGGATACCCGAAAAGATATCAAGATCCGGGATCAGATCGGAGAAATCAAACCCAAAAATAAGTGGTGTAAACAAAAGCCCGTAAACCACATCACTAGTAAGAATCTGCATTGCTGCGGCCGTATTTCGGAACGCAATTCGAGCACGTTCTGAACTCTGACGAAGCGCTAGGAGGACGCGAGCCCAAATAGTGGGTGATGAATCAGTCATAAGGCAGTCTTGAATGATTGTGTGGAGTGGTTGGCGTACGCACGATGTGCGGGGCTGTCGTTTTCTAGTTCTGGATTGAATCATATAAAATCACGCCCCGGATAGACCAGCCGTACAACCATCCACAACCAATCCACCACACCACCCGGGCCTGGTAGCGGACTCCCAGGCTGCATTCACGCGCCCCCCTTCGGTGCCCCGCTCTTGCAGCCTGGTAGCCGCACTATGAACCACCAATTAGTAAGAAAAAGGCCCGGGTGGCGCGCTCGGTGACACAAATGGCGAGCGCGCCCCGCCGGACAGCATCCAGACCAGCTGTCCGTGGAACCAACTAGTGCATCACACAACCATGACAGTAAACCTCGACCCAAACCAATCGGTATACCGCGAACTCACCACTGACACGAAATTCATTGACACAACTGGCAGCATCTATGAACTAACCCACCTCGACGAAAATACAGACGAAATCACCCTTAAACGAATTCATTCACAAAAATGGAATCCTGACGACAACGCCGCCACACTCACACTCTCTGCGGCCACACTCCGCGACCATCCTGATCTTATCCGCGTCGATCCCCATGCCATCAACAATCCGCGTGATGTCATCCTAAAATATGCGGAAAAACATCTCAACGACGATGTCAGAACAATTGGTCGTGAACACACTCACAACGGTGCTGACGTCTCTACTATTGGTGACATCGACTACGCGATCTGGAAACTCACTCAAAAAACGGGCACGTGAACCGCCTCGGGGTCAAGCCCCGAGGCTTCCCGTTTCGACGACGCGACTTGCAGGAACCGACGAAGACCGGCCTCCATCGGTTTCCACAGCGGTCGCAGTCTCCACGGGCGTAAAAGATATGACGCGCTCTTTTCCTCCCTACTGCGGTGCTTAAGAGACTGGGGTCTCTCTGGGTGCTCGTTGAGGAGGGGGACTCCGCGCTGTTTTATGCTGAGAATGCTTGCGCGGCGCCACACCGGCGTTAAGTGCCACGTGGACGGCGCCCCAGAGAGGGCGCCGGACACGAGGCGAAAATCATTGTGAAGACGCTTAGAAGACAGAAAACTTCGAAATGTCAGTCACGGAGGCGCCGCGCGGCGCACGGCAACAATAAAATGAGCCGTGCGCCGCAGCGACAGCAATCACTCATCCCGCTGTCCTGGCAGCATGGCATCAGAGACCTACACAAATGAAAGTAGTCGTTGACATACCGAACAATGTATTCGAGACGTATCGAAAGTCAAGCAGTGATACTAACGATGGGCTGAAAGAATCACTATACGGTGCATTATCTGCACCAGACTCGAAATCAAACAACATCACAGTATCAAAACTCCGTGACTCACCGCATAATCGGCCGCTTGATCCGTGGACAAACTACGAGTGGGAAGAAGGTGACTGCTGTCCCCAATGTGGGAGCTCCAAAATCCGAGTACACTATATCGATGTCGTGTTCTTCACATCAGAAAATAACACGTTCAAATATGATGAGTACAGTCCTGAAGACGGATTCGATCCGCGTGTGTTATGGCAGTGTCGGGAATGCTACGCGCGTTTAAAAGAAACTGTCCCAGGGACATATTTCGAATAACTCACTAAGAACATCTCCCAAACTGATTCTCAAACCTTACCTATGACGATACGCAACATCTTCCGATATCCTGGATCAAAAACCCGACTCGCTGGATGGATTGCCTCACAATTCCCACCGCATGAACGCTACGTGGAACCATTTGGTGGCAGTGCAGCAGTCCTCCTGCATAAAGAACCAAGCACCGTCGAAATTCTGAATGATATAAACAGTGACATTACACAGTTCTTCCGTGTATTGCGTGACCGCGGAGATGAACTCGCTGACTGGTATGCAGCAACACCATTCAGTCGAGAACTCCACGACACATGGAAAACCAAATTCAATCAAGGGGAACGACCAGATGATCCAATCGAACGCGCTGGACAGTTCGTATACCTACGAACAACCAGTGTGAATGGTCAAGGTGGATTCAGCACACGTCGACGAGATCGTGATCCAACAAACGCATTCCAGTCACAACCAGCAGCTATTCGACGATTTGCTAACCGGCTTCAGAGCGTTGTCGTTGAGAATCTCGACTATCACTCTCTCATTAAGAAATATGACGGCGAAGACGCCGTATTCTACTTTGACCCACCATATCCAGATGCTGAAGACAGTCTCTACAAACACGGGTCAATTAACCATAGTGAGTTTGCAACCACCCTAGCTGAGATGGATGCACACTGGTTGGTTTCCTACCAATCAATACCTGATGAAATTCGCGCGATCAGTACACACATCCTGAGCACAAAAACCCGGAATAATCTTCGAAGTGGTAGTTCTACCGGTGCGCACAATATTGAGGATACAGAACGACTGGTATGTAATTTTGACCCAACCTGTGTCCCAAGTGCGAGTCCAACAACACAGCTCACACTCACTGATTCAGTATCACCAGAATCACACACTCACACCCTCAACAAAACGGACGCACAGTGAACAACTAGGGGGAGGTCACAGACTGCCCCGAATAGCGACGACAAGAAAATGTGATAATTGCTCCCCACAATTCGACAGTATTCTCAACCATATCAACAGTCGGTTCCCACCACAATGCAACCGGGAAAGACTGCTCCCTGTGTTGACGGTCATTCAACAGTGTAGTTTGACACTCTGGACACCGAATATGACGACGGTGTGGTGTCTCAACGGTATCCCACTCTCCATCAAATGGAGCAGAATACCCACACTCCGGGCAAAAATACATTCCCTTCCGTGGAGTACCACCACTATCAGAACACACAGAAGACTGGGACATTGTTCTAGGTGAACCTACGCACTGGATAGGAAAGAAACTTTCATTCCTAGACGGGTGTCAGGGTGTGAGGAAAAACGTCATTGGCATCCGCACAGAAATCCCACGATCGGGATTGGCGTTGATACTAACAGAGGTCATTGGTGCGCCCGCGCCTGCTTGCCTGCGTTCGAACACTTGTCCCACACTGTTTCACGCCGGCGTACAGCCGGCGCATGATAACCGGCTATAGCCATGGTCGGCATTGCGCCATGGCTATAGCATATCTTCACTGCAAAGTTCGCTCAGCGGTCCGGAACCTCAGGTTTCCGGACCGCTCAGCACATGTGTTCGAACCCTAAGGCTGATCACAAACTTGTGCCGGGATAGATCTTCCGAGAAGATCTGTCACCAGTCTATGACGTCACTCCGGTGAATCTGTGAAAATTGGCAGGCGCGGGCGCGGCGGCCGTACAACGCGAAATGAAGGCCGCCGCGCAGCCAGCCCGGGACAGCGGGCAGCAGGAAACGCATGGTGGCCAGATTACTAACTATGAGTGAAACTGTTGAGATTAGTCACGACCACCTCGAAGTATTAGCTGAAGAAGCCGAGATGTCGCTCGATGCGATCGACGACCCAGACTGGCACGACACAATCGGTGAGAACGTTGAAAGCGCTATCAACGCCGCTCACGAAGCAATGTCTTCGACCGAAAACACGAGCGACCGCATCGAAGGCTCTGAAAACGACGTGTTCCGATATGAGGACTGGAAACAGGGTGATCCATGCCCGGACTGCGGTGAGACGATGCTGTACGCCGTGCAGGCATCTGGTGAAAAATACGAATCCGACCGTGGTGATTTCCAGTATATGGATCATTCGTACTACCTTGAATGGCTGAAAGTCACATGCAGTAACTGTGATACCGTTCTTTTCGATCACCCCGCAATGAACCTTCTCGACTAACCATGCCTCGTGATTATACTGAAACAGACGAATTTGAAGAAGAGCTCGGAAACTGCCCAGAATGCAATGGGACGCTCACTGCTGCTGATGTATTCGAGTCCGACGGTAACGGGTCCGGGTGGCTGCCAATCGAATGCCAAAACTGCGATTGGAAAGGCCGTGAAGACTGGTCACTCAACCGTACTGTTCGCCTCGAATAACCACACCAACTATGCCACACACTAGCCTTGGAATCACGACTGAACGTACTGACATCGAATCACCTGCCGATCTGGAAGCCGAACTACGAGACGTGCTTGCTGATGCCGACAACGATCTCGTCGACGCATTATCATTCCACACCGGAGGTGAACACAAAGACTGGAATAACGACGGTTGCCCGGAGTGTGGAAGTCATCGACTCAGCGTCATGGAACCTCGTGAACTCATCTACCACATCGAAAACAATGAGTGGGAATTCGTCGAACAAGGAGACGTCACAGGACCAACTCTCAGCGTGTTCTGCATCAACTGTGACACGCATCTCAAAGATCACGTTGCAAGTGACCTGCTTCCCTACTACTGACAATGTCCGGGATTAAGCTGGCGTGTCCGCATTGCGGAGCACCGACGAGTGAAGGTTGGGAAGACATCGAAGACAAACCGAGCGAAGAGTGGGACTCACACTTCATCGCAGTGACGTGCGAATGTGAAGAAACATACGAGATTGTGTTTTCTGCTTCGGATATCTTGTTTTGGGATGAGGAAGGTGAACCTCAGTACGCCTTGTCGCAGTGCGTGGAACGCAAAAATTAGGATTACCGGGTGTCCAGTCGTCACTCTGGGATGTCGCCGCATCGATAGCCGCAGGTATCGATGCGGGGCGGTTCGGTTACCTCGTGCCTGCGGTTGCGGGCCGTGGTGACCGAACCGCAGGAGCGAGGGGCGCGCTCAAGCGATGCAGGGTGCGAGCGCGCCGCCGTGCCACGACTCGGATAGACGACGTCTGGGATGGGCTAGGTGTGCGCATCGCGGAGTCCAACTATGGTTGCTGACCATCGCGTAACATGCATCGAGGCGTATTGGCTAGAAAGCAAACTCGAGATTGACGAGGACGGTGAGCCGGCGACGGTAGATCGGTCGGTGGTGGAGAGTGTTGAGGGGACAACGTTCAGCTGGGAGTATTACTGCCGGTGCGGTGAGGAGTTTCCGCATGTTGATGCGGCGCGTAAACATCTTCGAGAAGTGGGGGAAATCCCGGATTCAGTCCCGATGTTCGATACGTGTGAGTTCAGTAATGATGTTGAAGATGCGGTATCAGTAGATGTGACACCTCGGCAGGCGGCGTATCTGGCGAATGTGCTTGCTGAGGCTGAGTCACCGCGGTGTGTTGATGCAGTGATGTTGTTTGAGTTGTTCGAGGATGTCGCGTGTGCGACGAGCCCTGAGTGAGGATTGTGGGAATTCCGCGCTACCAGTGTGACTGGTCAGGGTGACTGGGTGGTCACGAATAGTAGTCTTTTTACCGCATGACTACCTACACCAGTAATGTAGTCACGCGATGCCTCGAACACACCCCACAACAACAATCACCCACGACGGCAAAAGCTACACAATCAACTTCGAGTGGGCGCTCGAATGCAAACACTGCGGGCACATCACCCGTACTACCTCAGAACAAGACCGCGTCACCTGCGGAAACTGCAATCGCAAAAACACGCGCGATCAAATCGCCGGGAAGTACTTTGAGGAATACCTCAAGTACAGTCTCTTCTCCGGGGATGAAGACACAGTCAACACTGTCACTGAAACCCTCCAAGCAAAAGCTGAAAAGTACGAAGCAATGGAGGCGAACGACTGGGTGTTCGACTGCACGACCGCGTCCAGTCACATCGCTATGCACAAAGGCGATGTGCCTGCGCAAGAGATCACCGCCTAACCAGACCACAACGAACCACACAACCATGACAACACTCCCAACGACAACCATCGAACATGACGGTGCCGAGTTTTCAATCAGTTACGAGCGCTGCTTCATTTGCGGCGACTGCGGTGAAACTTGGGAATCCCGCAGCGCAGGCGACGATGACAGCCTTGACAAGCAAAACCGAACTTGCCCGAGTTGCGGAGCAACCACTGGGCACACTTACAAAAAGCGCGTTAGCTACTACACCAAGTACGATACCATCCCGGTGAAAGACCCGCCACTCGATATCCAGACACACGCCGACGCTGTCCGAAACTTCGCACAGAAACTCGAAGCCCTCGAAGCAAACAACTGGGAAATGACTCAGTCCGACGGAGTCCACTTCTACCTCGAGAAAACCATCACCGAATCAACTGACTCCCCACACAAAGTAAACGACGATCTAGAGTAGTCTGAAGCTTTTCCCCATCCCACCTCTAATCATGTAATATGGTCGGAGGTGACGAAACTGATGTGCAAGAGTCGCCTACCGCAAACGAGTCGGCGACACTCGCTACAGCGTCACATCCAACACCAAACCCGCATACAGCGAAACACGAGATTACAGAGACAACAGCAGCTGTTCTTGACAAATACACGCACTTCGGAGCAATTCTCCCAACTGCAAGCATCAGTCTTGTCAGCTTCCACGTCGTTATCACACTTTTCGCAGGGTACGTCTATCTCGGTCAACTATTCCTTTTCCCAGTGGGTGTGACTACTAGCCTTGCTTTTGCCACGATTCTCATCACAATCACCAGGAATGACGTCGACGAAGCCTCCCGGTGCGACATTGAGAGTTTCCCGGGTGTCGAATCAATCATCAACGTGGTGAGTACTGCAATGGATATCCACACTCCCACGGTGGTTGTATACGACCATTCTAAACGGCACGCAAAAATCGTCCCACTACTCACGCACTTCCATGATGCTCTCCACATAACGACACCACTCCTCAAAAATCTCTCTTCAAATGAACTCACTGCGATTATCGCACATGAACTTGCTCATATCAAAAACAACGACCAATATTACCGGCCATACGCTGCGATTGCCGAATTCTCTGGAATGCTCACTGCGGTTCTCATCTTCATCACCGCCATTTCACACCTTCTCGGAATTCCACTGATCAACTCATACCCATACCCGACGTCTGCGACTTTTCTTCACGTCCTCGTTGGTATCGTCGCTGGTGTTATCTGGCACAGTAGTCACGGCGTCGCCGGGAAATACCGACAGACCTCAGAATTCACTGCCGACGCAACAGCACTCAAATATGTGACTCCCGAACAACTCTACATCGCGCTGCTCAAATTAAACCCGAACAATCCAAGCCTTGAAATTGACTCAGAGTACGCTGATTTTGGTGCTGATTATCCTCCACTCCGCAATCGACTTGCTCATATCCGCACACATGGGTATTCACCACCTCGAGGACTCCACAAACTCGTACACGAGCACTTCACCACTGACAACAGGCAACCTGAAGAAACACCCGCTGAACCAGACTAGAATCGCGGTTTAAGAGTCGGTGCGGCGCGCTCGGTCACGGGAAAGTGAAGAGCGCGCCGCTGGCAGTGCCGCCATACTATGAACACCCCACTCTTCGGAACATTGGTGAACTACAATGTCAACACGATCTCACGCTGATACGGACGCAACGAATCTGTACCCACACGAAGCAATGCTGTTCCGCAGTATCGTCGAGCTCGCATATCAAATAGAAGACCGCGATCACGCGGGACTAAAATCACTGCTTGAACACCTGGACCACCAGTTCGAGGCAATCAGCACTCATAGCGGTAACACTCCCGTAGAACCGGATGCAGAAGACGCTGATCCGAACGTCGAACTATTAGCATGTGACCCGTGGACTGAACATGGCGTTAGTAGTGAACGAACTCCGATCACGGGTTATCAAAAATGCATCCGCATCCCAGAAACGCTCATTGAACCGGTTCGAGACCCAGTAGCTACCGCCGCAGACGACATCGCTAGTCATTATTATGCAAGTGGTCGAGAACCCGAACAGCAACTCATTGATAACCGCATCATCCCACTCCTGTTCGATAGCGAAAATCAAACTGCTGGCATCAACTACCAGTAACAAACTCCTTGAAGTGTTCTTATGTCGCAATCACCAACTAGGAATGCCGTGTTCGTAGATCCACACACGTTAGACACCGCACGATACCCATCGGTCACTCCTGACGAGAAATTATCGAAGCCTGTCGCAGGGTTTGAGCACGTCCCATTCACAATCGAACACGTCCGCACAGTCAATGAATTCCTTGACCGTGTATATCGTCTCTATCGAGGTCGTGCCGATAAAATTGAGATGGATGACACGGGCGTCGCTAAAATCAACGACACCGGTCAGGCAGTGTTTGACACAGATGAGAACCCGGATGTGATGGACTTCTGGGATCACACAACGACGCTGTACCAGGTCACGGCAGCATCACGGCTAACAGACCGCCATGCGCTGGATTTGTCTATTCCAGAAGCCCCCGAACTTCGTGGTGTGGATGAAACACCGGTACTCTCATTCGATGTTCGATATCGACCGCCGGAAGAACTCCGGGTCACATGCGAATACCGTGTCCTATCAACTGCACCAACTGCCTACACTCTGTTTGATGAAACAATTGATGAATGGGTGACACAGCCCGCAGAAGCTTGGTGGGATGGCCTATATGAGCACATTATTGAAACACTCGTCACCGAAGGGGCATATTCTCGTGCAGCAGCTGCCGGGTTCGCGTACTACTTTTTCCCGCCACTCCGTGCCACAGCGGGTGATGATATAATCACACAACAACAAAAGAACGTGACTGGGCCTCTTGACCCGAACATCAAAGATGACATCGAATACATCCTCACTGAAGGGATTCCCAGTTAATTCACCGTGCTGAGTCGGACCACAGCAACCGATACGCTTCTCGAGAACAGAGTGAAGACCGCTCACTCAGACAGGAGCGCCCGTGCCAGAATCCGAATTCTGACTGAGAACACAGTATCTTGAATAAAACACTAACATTAACACTTCATAGATGACTCAAGCTGACCGCGTCAAAGAGATTGCTGCACAGATGCTCCGAGATGAGCTCAACGGGTTTGTCTCTGGACGATACGACGATTGGCAGTCACGTACCGTGTTTGAAGTAGGTGACCAAATACGCGTTCGATGTGTATTCACCAACGATGAAGAATTAGTGCCGAGTGACGTCAATGACTACATCTGGCTTGTTCGGGATGTCACAACAATTGAGTTAGGAATTGAACAAGGTCCGACGCCAACCACTGGGGGGACAGCGATCGTTGAATGTGATGTAGTGGAAAAAGTGTCCGAAGAAAAAGTTCGTCTTGGACACCCGAAAATCATCGAATTTGAGTTGAGTGATGCAACGGTTGACGACCTCAAAACTCGCATTTGACGGCTTTGCGGGCCGTCAACGACAGAGCGTGTTGCTTATTGGTAGGATTACCGTTCAACGCCGCGTTCGACCTGTTCAAGTACGATTTCAACACGGCGGTCTGAAAGGAATTCTTTCTGTGCCCGGTCAATGTGCGGAGTGAGGTCACGGCCACGGCCTTCCGGGCAGGAGTGAGCCGTGGTGGATGCAACCTCGTAGAGTTCTTCGAGGTCGGCTTCAGCGATATACATGCGCTGGGCAGTGTCAACATCTTGGGTTACCCAGTCGTCGTATTCGTTTTGCAGTTTCTCACAGTAGATGCGTGCTTTTGCTTCCGCAGTGATGTTGTCACGCGCGTTGATTTCGGCGGTGACTTGGGAATCCACGGTGTCGAAGACGTGGTTTGGGATCCACGGGTAGTATTGGATGAGGAGTTCTCGCAGGTTGGCGACTTGGTGAGCAGTAGCAGTGCCAGCATGGTTGATAGCCTCCTCGAATTCTGCTGGGGGGTTAGTATGGTCGAAATCGTCCCGGTTAGCGAGCACTACTTTTGCTTCAAGGTTAGCGAGTGACGTGACGGCCTGGTTTTGGTTCATGTGTTATCTCCTATAGGTATTTGAGCACGATCCTGAGTTCGATGGTCCAAGTCCGATTCGTGCTTGACATTAACCACTCTCTTACCCATTACCTTTACATCAGCGATAACATGGTTGGCCAAGTGTGAATGGGGTGTTCACGCGTGAGAAATCTGCGGTCTTGTCTGATTGCCTGAAAATCCGTGATATAGTTTATCATAGCGCTACCGTCGGGCGATTTTGCGTGACCGACAAATAGTAACCGGCAAGTATTGCATATGAATTATTCCGGTAGTTTATAAGCGTAGCAAACAAACGTTGAATACACTCATGGGGGACACAGTCCGGGAGCTTCTAGAGCGCCGTGCCGAAATCCTAGAAGCAGTCTCAACGAGTTACAAAACAAAACCTGAAATAACCGACGAGACATCAAAATCACGCTCAACAGTCAACCGTGCCATCAACGAACTGCTCGAAGAGGGGCTCATCATAGAGCAACAAAGCGCCTACAAAGCCACCCAAACAGCATCTCACTTCTGCCTCGCACACAACAACTACCAATCCCACATCGACGCGATCGCTAACGCAGAACCAGTCCTCAACGATATCAAAGAAAACGAATTCCTCCCAGACGAAGTCCTCCGTGGCGCGAAAATTCAACCTCCAACACCAGAAATGCCAGCACGCGCTGCCCAACCCTTCGCTGACATCATCAAAACCAACGACCACACCCATGTGCGAGGCACACGCCCCGTCACTCTCGGTATGTACAACCACCTCTTCCAAGACTACATTATCGAAGGCCGACTGACATCCGAGACAATCTTCAATCCAACAATCCTCGAGACGTTAGAACAAGACTTTAGTGAGAAACTGGAAAAAATCGTTAACAGTGGCCGGTTCACTGGGTACATGCACGACGATCTCCCATCGTACACAATCGCTATTTTCACTTCAGACGAAAACAGCTGCGTCGGCATCCTCACACACGATACGAATAAAATGGGAGCAAGTCTCATCAACTACTCGCCTGAAGCAGTTGCCTGGGCGCATAACCGCGTTGATGAACTCATCGAAGAAGCTGAACTCTCCTACGAGCCTCCGGATCAAGAAGCTGAACCGGTCAACTGCTCACCTTAACTCTTCTCAGCACACCAATAACACGGCAGTTCCCGCGCATTTCCTCATGTGCCGCCGCGCCGGCCGTCACAACTAACGGCCGGCGCGGCGCTCTATCCTGATTCTACGGCCCATAAATCAGGGAGTAGTGCGCGGCACGCCGTGTCACAATGAACTGGCGGCGTGCCGCTAGTACCCTAATTCGCTACTTCAACCAACACAATGGGGACTCCGGTAGCCGCTTCAATAGTTCATATGTCAGAACAACCTGTGACAGTTGAAGTCGAATATGACGTACAGAACGAAAGTCAAACTAACCAATGGGTGCGTTCTCAATTAACAGCGCTTGAAGCAAAAAACGACGTAGTGAAACATGAAATTCCAATCACTGCGACAATTCACCGAGTCGGCGTGTGGCGAGGGCGCCCTGAAGACCGTCCAGACAACGGTCATGAAGCCGGACTCCTAGATGGAGGGGGACTCTGAACTATGACCAGCGAAGATCATCAGACGGAACTTGAGTATACACCATTGGAAGATCATTTCTGTGATGGATATATTGTCTACGATGACACCACTGAACTCTCCGTTCCTATCGATGCAGCTGGTCGAACACAGCTGGTGACACGAAGCGGTGAATGTGAAATTTGTGGTCGGTCTCTTAGAGTCACGTTCGAAGTCTCAGCAACAATGCAAACCGTAACAGATGCAGGAACTGATACTGTTCTTCATACCTACTAATAATGCAAGAGAATGATCCTAACACAGTGTGCGTGGAACTGCGGCGCGAGCTTGCAGATGAGCTCGTTGAAATACTTGAGCATGAAATCCAAACTGCTGAGGAGTACCACAGTACTGAGCAAATCTTCGATGAAGTAACTACCCAACTTCGCACCGCCCTCTCCAAGCAAACAAAATGAGTTGACCTGTCCCCTGCTCAGATTTCTCGTAGCAATGGAAAAGGAAATCATGGAAATCAGCCAACATCGCAGGACAGTTCACGTGATTTCACGATATTTGAGATTCTAAACAAACCCATTTCTGTCGTGACTCCCATGAAATCACCCAAAAACACGTAGCAAACTACCCGGGTTTATACTGCTACCGCTAATACAGTCACCTGCATCAATGTCGTCGCAAACCTCTACTTCGCAATCACAGCCCCGCACCTCAGCTAACTCCTCCTCTAAAGACACAAACACGCCGGACACGGACGAAAAACTCGCCCATCTCCGCGACTATCTTCTCGACGAAATCACAGATGGGGAACAATATATCAAAGGGAAATTCATTGCAGATGACGTCGGTCTTTCTGCGAAAGAAATTGGGCAACTTCTCCTTCGACTCCAAGACGAATGCTCTACGCTTGAAGTCGAAAAATGGTCATACACAAGCGCCACAACATGGCGTATCGCCCGTTCAGATACAGGAAATCAGAACCAAGAGCAAACAATTCCTGCCTGAATTGACATCCTCCCCGCCCTGAAGGGCGAGGATTTCCGACCGCCGTTGGGATATTGTGGTTTACGACACTACCTGTTCTTGGGCGCGCTGGGACTACAGAGCGGTGCAAGCGCGCCCAGAACCAGTACAGTACCCGAAACAGCAAACATAATCCGCTACCACTTACTTATGTCAGATTCATCATTTTCACCACGGCCACGGACACCGGAAACCACACGACCATCATTAGGTGTGAGTGCCTATCCAACAACGCCGCCACGGAATGCAGCAGTGCTTGATCAGGAATTCCGTGACATTCTCACAACGATCGGTGCAGTATTCTACGCTGCACGGCGCCGATCATATCTCCCTGGTGACATGGGATACAAAACCCATGGTCCACACACTGTTGATGATGTGATCACAGCAACCGAAAGACTCGGGTTCGAAAATCTGCATCGAGGACAGTCACGAGTTGTATTCCGTGTCCCAGATGCGTACACACTTCGACCGGTCGTGGTGAAATTCCCGCTTGCACACTCTACCGAGGTATGGACAGACGGCATCGTCCAAAACCACAACGAAGCACGACGTCTCGAATTCACACCTCATCCGGATGTAATGGAGTCGTATCTTGCACCCGTGTTCGACTATCATCCTGCGTACGCTTGGCTCATCCAGTTAGAAGGCGAAACGTATTCACGTGATTCCGATGATTCTGAGTGTGGGATGCGAGCGGCGAGTCGTATCCAACAAGGTTTACTTGACCATGGCCTGCCCGGATACCAGTTAGATACAAGCCGCGAGAATATTGCGAGCTTCGGTGAGGAAAATCTGATTATTGACTACGGATGGTGGGAAATGTATGATAACACGCGATCGTATATGCAACTCCAACGTGATGCACATAGTGCTTTCACCACTCTAGCTCACAGTATCGGTAATACCGTTGCGGACACTCAACGCTTCCCTGAAGAAATTACACTCCCAGAATCCAAACCACAATATCGCGGTGATGCTGCATGACATATCACGTCGCTGGGCCTGATGAAGCACCAACAGCGGTAGATCTGTTCGCTGGGATTGGTGGTGCCTCGTTTGGGATGCAGACAGTTGGGTACTACGTTCATGCTGGATTCGACCTTGATGGTGTTGCGTCATGGGCATATCAGAAACAAATCCCGGACGCGATGGGTATTCAACACGATTGTTCGGAGCCAGCACCAGAGAAAATTGAGCACAATGTTGATTTGGTATTCGCCGGGCCACCGTGCCAGGGGTTTTCCAGCGCGCAAGGCGAGATTACAACGGACGATGCTCGGAATTCACTTGCATTCAGTGTTATTGACTGGGTGGATAAACTCGCTCCAAAAGCAGTAGTTATTGAGAATGTCCTCGGATTGCAGGCACTTCACACGCCGTTACACACCGAGTTAGAGGCTAAACTAGCAAGTGCTGCTGACGGATATCGAGTATCTACAATCACACTAGATGCGCGAGATTATGGGGTTCCACAGCGTCGAGAACGGGTGTTCATCTGCGCAACACGAACTGATCTTCCACGGGTCTCACAGTGGGAACCACCGCAAAGTCATGCTGCAAAGCCAATGAAAACGCTCACTGGTGAGCGTCTCGAGGGGTATGCTGACGCAGAATCCGCGATTGGCGACCTCCCCCCTGCGTTACCGCCACAACAGCGGTTCGTACGGAACAGCGGGCCGAATGCGCCAGTCAGCGTGGATGATCAGAAAATCGCGCCGCATTCCCTTCCCGAACAGATGCATGTCGGTGAAAAGGATGAGACCGTATGGATGCCACCGAACCATATTCGCGCTGATCACGGTGTGAGTACACGGAAACGCATGGCGAAAATGGAGTATGGGCACTCTGGGACGTCTGTCACGGAACGCCGCCTTGACCCAGATCAAGCAGCACCAACGATGACAGTGTCAAACGGGACGCCACCAGTCCATTACAAAGGACCAACGCCACCATACCCTGATGGCGTACCGGATACCCCATCGACCCGTCGGTTAACTGTCCGTGAAGTGGCGCGTCTTCAAACATTCCCGGATCACATTGCGATGGTCGGCGGGAAAACACGGCAATTCCGACAGGTAGGAAACGCAGTCCCGCCGCTGTTAGCAGCGCATGTCACTGCGCATCTCGGGAACGAAGTAATCATCCCCGTATTTGAGAGTTCAACCTCATCCGAACAGACTCAATCAGCGCCTGCATCACACTAAGTGATCACCAATGACACAGTCACACCAATCACCACCAAAAAACTCGACGCAACGGACACACACGTACAGTCAGAATCCTGGAAAGACAGATTCAGAGATCACTCGGACAATCCACCTCCCTTCAGCTGGGATTCCGACAGCAAATCACAATGCAGTCCGTGAAATCCTTGACAGAGACCATGACTCCGGGCTCATCGTAGATATTCGTCATCAAGAAAATAGCTGTAAACCTCCGACAGAACCACTGAAATTTGACATCGAACCGTACACGGGGTTATATCATCCACCAGACGATGTTATCTTCGGACTGCGCTGTCGAACAGAATCTCTCCAGGACATTGGGGATACATTCCACTTGTCTGTAATTGGGGCTAACGAAGAAAAAGTAGACATATCAAGTTACGAATTATCGGCGCTACTAATGAAATTCAACTACAAACTCATCGAAGGACCGCCACAACGTCTCGACTGGGATATCGCAGAACACCCACCGACGAGTGCGCACTTCGCGGTTAATTCGCCACGAGTCGCAAACGACCGATTCAAACAAACCTACGGTGGGGACTCATGTGTCGTTGAGTCAATCACTGCTGGTGCTGACTCAGAAATCCTCTCTGTGAACACACTGGAGGGAATCTTCCCGGTCTGCGAATACGACGGAGTACTCAACATGGAAGGAGATGCACTCATTTACGACACAACAACTGAGACAAATAATGGAATGCACCGTATTCATGCAGTCCCTGGGGCTCCCGGTGGTGTGTTTCGGGATGAACCAGATGTGTTCGCACGCCGATTAGAACTCGGGCAATTCATCCCAGCAAACCGAGCTGATCCAGCAGTCGGCGTTGACGCCACCTCACTCACCGAAACAACGAAATCGGAACACTCGAAAAAGTAGTCAACTGCCCCGCCCACGGTGGGGCGGGGAATCCGCCTCGCTACCTAGTTTGAACTACGAGGTCACTCAATGGTCCCTCCAAACGGTCATCGGGACTGCGCGCGTGATGAGAAACAGAGCGCGCAGTCCCGTCGCCTACCATCCCGGGCGCTGCAACTCAACACATCTAACAATGAAATACGGGAATACTCACTTCAACTCGCAAAAAGCGTACGATGAATTCATCAGAGGCGTGTTCGAGGAACATGCACCTCTTGATGACGGACAAGTTCATAAACTCGTCACACAATTGACGTCCTCCCACGACTTCAGTCGTGGGCATTCAATCACTCATCACGTGTAAACCGCAGGAGAGAGCTATAACACTACGAAAACAACGAATTATAATACCGCAGAAAGTCAGATATGAACGTTAATGCCAGCAAAATTCAGACTGTTAAAGAGTTTCGAGCAGTAAATGACCCGATTATTCTGCACGAACGAACGATGGAGTGGTTCGATGGGGATTCAACACCAAGTGAAGAGGATATCTATGAAGCGCGCCGTGCACTAATTGACGAGTATCCATTAGATGAACCGATTCCGAAGGCAACGTGGGGTGAAGTTGTTGCATATTGTTTCACAGCATCGATGGATGCTGCGGCGATTAATGCTGAGTTCGTGGGGATTTACGAATACGCGTTCACACAGTTCCTTGAGTCGATGGGCATGGACAGTGATGAGATGTTACCGGATTCCTATGGGTTCTATCCGGGATTGCCGGCAACTGATGAACCGCTGGATCTGGAAGAAGACAATCCACAAATCGTGAATGGCGGACTGGAAGAACACGTTACGGAACATGGGTCGAAAGTTGTAACAGACCGTCACCGTGAATTAGCAGAATCACTGCGAGAAGACATTAAACAGGATCTGGACAAGCATTTTGTGTCGGAATTATACGATGCAGCAGATCGTGATTTTGATGTACCGAAGGTATTCTGGAAAGACGCTGCGGTAGCAACAACTGGTGACGAAACAGGTAACAGCGCCGAAAATAGTGGTAGTGGGCAAACTGGGTTAGACATGTTTTGACACGGTGAATTGCATCGTGACCGCAGTAGGAGTGTGCCGCGCCCGCAAAGACAATTGGTGGCGCGGCGCGCCAATGCCTCGTCGAACACCCACCGCAAACCACTGACCACCCATGCTTGATTCACCACTTCACACATTCACAGACACACACCTCTGGCACGAATCCTTAGGTGCGCTTGCTGCTGAGCATTGCACTCCAACCGAGGACATCCTCATTATTGCACCAAATGGCACCATCGCAACTCCGTTGAAAGACGAACTCATTGCAGAACTCAATGAGACGCCTTCCAATCTCACGCTTTACACAGACACTCAAGACAACACCCCGTTCACACCGGACAAATTCGACACAACAATTCACTACAATCCCTCACGCGGCGTCTTACAACGTCACACACCATTCTATGAAGCAACCAGTATCACCAAGAAAACCGGGACAATCATCTATCGGTCTCCAAACTACCTCGTGCACAGCAACGCTGTCACGCTGGACACACTCTACGCAATGAACTGGAGTACCCCTGATGAACCTAACGTTGGTGCTGTCTTCACCGTAACTGAACAAGGAGACACGAGGAATGCTACTCCCGAAGAAAATCGTGAATGTCACACACTCACTGCGTTCACTAGTGGTGAGACAGCATGACGACACCACGTAAAGACGAGCACGAATTCACAAGTTCTTGGCGATGGACAGAATCGTTCGAGTCATGGGTTGCATCCCTCATCCCGAACGATGCAGACACTATCAACATCTGCGCTGGCTTATCCCCGATTGGCGACATCCGCGTCGATGTCATGTCCCCACTGGACATCATCGATCTCATGCAGGATGACAACAACACCGATCTCGAGGAAGCTCGCAATGCCCTCAGTGGTGTGCTAACTGACGACTACACAGGCCGTGATGTCGTTCAAGAGCTCTACACGGCAGACAACCCGCGCGACCACAAACTTAGTGACCACATCAAAACTGGTGATATGGTATTCGCTGATGTCTTCAGCGAACGCGGACTGCCATTCACGTCGGATTCATTCGACTGGACAATCTGTGACCCGCCATGGAAAGAGTTGAGCACCCACGCCAAAGAAACCCTGTTCGACGAACTTGTACGCATCACGAAGCCCGATGGGAACATCCTCTTCAACGCGTGGTGGGTCGAAACGAATGACCAAACATCGATTGATGCGATTCGTTTTCGGCAAGACACTGATCGATACGCGATGGGGACACCCTCTGTGAGTTATGCAACTCTGTATTCAGTGCATTCATCGCCCGAGGCGGCGAAATATCTCTCGCAAACATTCACTACACGTGAGTACGCACCAGAGTACGCACCAGACCCAGCATCACTCAAAGAGGCGGTCGAGGCGGAAATCGCCTATCGAATTGAGGTCGTTGAAGACCAAGCAGCCGACTCCTACGACATTCGTGCTGTGGGCCCGCAAGAAGACCGTCGGTGTCCACATTGTGGGTGCACAAATCTGATGAAAGCAACGGAAGCCGCAGGGTTTGACCCTGGGTCTGACGGTGGTCTCTACCAGTGCCGAGCGTGTGAATACCCAGTATCGATGAGAGAATTGGATGCGATTGCTGATGGGCACATCCAACGTGTTCGATACAACGCTGGGTTTAGTCAAATTCCAGAACAAGAGCTTTCTGAGGTGTCTGCAACTGACCCACCTGAGGAGTTACTCCGGATGCTTCTGGATGAACCAGGGATGAGTAACCGCGCAGATGTGGAAGATTATCTCCGGTTTGCACTCCCAGTCGGAGAACAACCAACAAAAAGCATCGAGATCGAGCCGGTGCTGGAGAAGACAACAACTGCAACTGGAATGTCCAAGCAGTCCACGTTCGGTGACTAGCTGTCCACTGTTCTTCCCGGTCTTGCTTCATCAACGACGTCATGATGTGGTAGGCGCATCGGTTCGCGGCGGGCACGCGCAAGCGAGGTGAAGTGCCCGCCGCGGCCAATCTGGCCACGGTTCGCACCACGGTGACACCCACGCCAAACTATGCAACAGAGCAATCTTTCAAACATCGATCCAAGTTCCACGCCGGACACGGTTGCACCAACACCTGGTAGTGAATCCGCGTCCCACGTGGAGGCCGCTGTGAGTCGTGAAACCGCAACTGGAGACGAAAAATCAATGGAAGTCCCCGTGGAAATCGGGGAGTTCGAACACCGGGAGGTTCCCAATCCGCAGACTACCACATGGCGACGTATCTGGGGAGTTGGCGAGCTCGGTGATTACCCCTGTGTCGGGACAACGGTCAGCATCACCACTGCGACCTCTGAGCACTGGCAAGTACGCCGAACGCATCATCTCTATAAGGAATCAACGACGAAGTCGTCCTTCCCGTGGAAATCGGGGAGTCCCGACGGGACGCAATCGCTTCTGTCGGCCACAACGCTCAGTGAAGAGTTACCCTCACGAGAGGCTGCTCTTGATGTCGCTCTTGACGTAATGAATGCTGCAAACACGATTGATCCATTGATTCCGCCGGCGATGAATGAGAAACTCGCTGTGGCGTACTGTCGGGAACAGCATCCAGATCACGAACTGGCGAATCGCACTGTCCAGAAGTCAGAGCTCGTCGCGGAAGCCACTGATCTGGATGCGGAAGACCCGATCGGAGACCGTCTCGAAACCATTGAGGAAGTATACGATGACCCTGTGACGCTTGCGGACAATTTCGTCGATAGCAGTGACGACGAAAATGAGTGTGAGGGTGATACCGAGCTGTTGTCGGCGTTTTCCTGGATGGAATCATGGGAGTCTCGTGGGTTCGATGTGCGCGCGGAAATGCCAGCAACACGGGAAATCATTGTCCGGCATCCAGATGCCGGTGAGAAATTCAAAATCCGGGAGATTAGTGATGCGAAGCGCGGATCGGTATTCAAACTCAGCGCGACAGTCAACGGTGAATACGTTGAGCAGCATGGCCGGTCCAAGATGCGAGAGTCGTTCGCAGTTGCGCTTCGTGACCTCTCCCGGTTGATGCGTGCAGAAATCGGAGACAAGCGGTACTACCACCGGTAACACAGCGAATCATGGGACACCAACATCATACCTACGAATTCTTCGGTAGTGATCGAGTCGTTCGCCCACTCTACGGATACGTGACCGATCTCAAAGACGGTGACGTGCCGCGATGGGCGAAGAAACCTACACTCAGTCGTGGAGCGGTAATTCGCCTATTCGATCTTGACCGTGATGAGTTCGGAACGGGTGATATTCCACGGCGGGCTTTACCAGATGGCGTATCGAAAAATACCGGTGGCCGTGGGCCAACGCGATACACTGTAACGCGAGATGCGTATCTCGAGCAGCATCAGGATCGTATTGGAACGGCCGATGACAAATATCGGTATGACACTGTGCGTTTCGAGGTGAATATGCGGAACAGTGGTGTGATTCGATCGCATGCATCTCGTGGCGCAACGGTTCCAGATGACATTCAAAAACGACTGAGTGAAATTCGTGATACGCCGAAGTGGCGTCGGCACGTCGACGGGCACCACGTGAATTTCACGAAGTGGGAGCTTGCGTTCAAGCTGGGGCCACGCGGTGGTATTAACGATGTGCACATCGAGGCTGACCTGAACCACTAACTACTGGATTGGATTGAATAATTATGCGTGAAACACATCTCAACGATTTCGAAGATGTATCGTCCTCGCCAGGAGATCCCGGCAAGCCTGAAACCAGTCCTGCGTTGGAGAATCTTACTCGGGACGCTGTATCTGTCCCTGATCGTGGTATCGACTGGAAAGACAACGTGACGCGTATCGCAGACCTTCTGGCTGTCGTCGAACCGGCTGAGAAAACCACAGTCAAAGGTATCTCAGTTGAACCGGCGACTCTCGGGTACGTGGTCGGTGGGCTCGAAGCATACCGAGACGAAGTTGGTGAAAAGTCGATTCAGCCTCCGAGTTCGTTTTCGGAGATTGAGTCGTGGGCGCCCCACTATGTCGAGCTCACGACGAGTGCATCGGGTGGTGGACCTGGTGAGACGTGGGGCATGGGGATTACGGCATCGCGTCTCAAGCAAGCGATTGTGCTTGCGACGGGTGAGAAATCCTTCCGTGCGGCCGATCTCACGGTAACACCCTGTGGGAAATTCGGATTTATCGTTGAATATCACGGTGACGCCGTTGTAGCGGCTCCTGAAATGGATGTGTCGGCTCCGGAAAGTTCGCTTGTCACGTCTGAGGTGGCAGGCATTGAAATAACGAATGAAGAGGATTCCGGAGTGCTTGACGGACTGCGTGTTGTGATGCCGGTGCTTGAAGAGCAGTTCGGCATTGAAATCACGGAGTTTGACCATCGGGATGCGAATGCACTGTATTTCACGACGGATCAGGATAAGCTCATCCGGTTGAAGGGAACGCATCTGAAACGAGCGACGAATCCGACGCGTGATGTTGAAGCACTCACTGGGTCGAGCACCTATGAGACGGTCTTCACTGATGAAGAGCACACCTACGAGGTGACAGAAGATGATCTGTCGCACACGGTCGGTGAATATGCGTTCAGTAGTAAGGAAAAGGTGACGTTGGGGTATACACTGCGGGAAAAGCGGATTCAGCGTGGGTTGTATCCTGACAAGTACGGTGCTGGCGTGCATGTGCTGGCGCAGCCGTGGTTCTTGTCCGCGAATCCTGACAAGCACGATGACTATATTTCGACTCGGGTGTACGGGTCGAATTGCAAGGACCGGGTTGCTGAAGTCGAATTCGACACACCGGATACAGAGAATCCGGCTGACGTAGAGAATCCCCGCCTCTCGATATAGCAAAACACAATCGCACTACCAACAAGAGGGGATTTTTCAATGTGGCATCGCGTAGCGTTACATAAGATGCCGGAAATCCCGCGTGACCACTATCTCTCGATACGATGCGGGCTCATCAATTCGATTCTCGACGATCTTCGTGGTGAGAAACCTCCAGTTGACTTCCGGTCAGCTATCTCGGATTGTGTCACTTCGAATTGGGATGCTGCGTTTGAGGATATCCCGGAATCTGCCCTTACGAAGCACGCTGCTACAGATGGGTTTGACGCCGCAGCGTGGTTCAGCGATGACACATACCCAGTGCATGAACGGATTCAACTGATTGCGAGAGGTGCTGTCATCAACGATATCCAAACCGTGTTCACACAGCAGACAGATGCTGTGCTTCACGTTCTTCGAGTATTTCATCAACTGGATTGTCTGCTTAGTGCTGATACTGATGTCACACCGACCGAGGTCTGCACTGAAGTAACAATCCAAGGTGACTTGAACGATTCACCAGAAGAAACTGGACTCTCAGAAGCGATGGTTCGTGGCAATGTAAAATTCCCTGTTTTCGAGGGCGTGACCACAAACAGTGTGGGATTCACAGAACAGTTTGCTGGTGTTGAACACTGGTTGTTCGAAACGCATCCCAGCTGGGCTCCCGATACGCGAGACACTCCTCTTGCAAGCAATCATACGGAAGATTCCTCCTCTGAGAGTCCACACACAGCATCACTAACGAACTGACTGACTCTGCACCGTAAGTACTGTGGCAGCGCCCCCAGCGATGGCTGATAGAGGGGCGCTGCCACGCGCAGTTGCCCACGTACTGCGTACCCATGGATATCAACCGCTACGAACAGACGATCAACACGACGGTATCGTTCACTGAGGCAGAAAAACGAGTTCTGAGAGAGACTCGTGACGCCGGGTTCGGCGTCAACTTCCGCGATGAGATACTGAACGGAGATGCCCTATCGTTCGGTGAGCTGGTGATGCTCCGGAATTCGATGGATGTCGCCATGTCTGTAGACCTCTTCAAAGTCACAGATGCCGAAGCGCCGGCAGATGTCATCGGTGAAGGGGAGCTTGCTGAAATCCCGGAATCGCTGCACGCTGACATCTCCGTGATCCTTGACCGGTTTGACGTCGAAACTTAACTCTCCTCACGCATACACACGAATATATGGGATACACTGCTGACCATCCTGACGTTGACGTAACGCCGGTCATTGAGTCGGTGAACCGTGATGACTGGAATGCCCTCTCGGAACCCTGTCCTGAGTGTGGGAACACGACAATCCGTGAACGTCATCTTGCTGGGAATATCCAAACCAGTCGAGAAGTCGCCGACAAGTACGACAAAGATCGTGCCGCGTCACCCATCCAAGATCTGGACGGGTTGAACCAACTGCTGTTCGCCAAGTGCAAGTCGTGTGGGGAAGTGCTGTATATGCACCCTGCGGCGAGCCTTATCGACCAAATCGATTACTAACAACGACAATTCATGAGTCCTGATGTTCCAGAAGCAGGTGCGATTTCCGCTGGTATCGGTGCGTCAAACGATATTCATAGTGAGAAGTTCGAAACGGAGGTTGAGGACCCACACGGGTATACCGTTGTCGTGAGGAGTGTTGAGCCGACAGCGGCCACAGACTGGGAGGACGTGTTCAACTACATGCTATCGAACGGGTATTCCAGGGTGGAAGACAACCTCTCGATCAACCCTGACAAAGTCACTTTCTCTGGGAGGTAACTATGCCACTCCAATATTCTCGCCGTGACGCCGACCAGGTGTTCAACATGCTGCGGGATCGCGTCGAATTGAAGAACGCGATTCAATTCGTAGAATCACTTCAGTCCCACCAGTTTGGCTATCTCCTCGAACTGGAGGCACACGCAGAAGACCTGTATCAGCAACATCCGGAAGGGTTCGAAGCGGATGTAGACGCTGAACAAGAACTGCAAGATGATCTCAAAAACGTTGAGCAGTGGCTTCGGGATCTCAACGCTAACGGTCAAGACACGATTTCAACGTCGAAAGTAATTGATCAAATCGAAGAAGAGACTGGGTACAAATTCGAATTTGAAGACTACTAGCAGCGTTGGAACCAGTATGGCGTGGTGCGGGCGCCAGGATACTGGACTGCACGCCCGCACCACGGGCGTAGCCCTGTTCTTCACAACAGCATTGCATCAGACACGTCCAACAAACATACTCAACCAACACGACCAACCAACACGATAATGACTGAGATTACTCCGTCTGTTTACGAGACTTTCAAGCACCGCGCCGTGACTGACATCATCGAGACGATGCTCAAGCACCGAGAACCAGATGCCTTCCCGAAACTTGCGAACCAACGTGTCGCTGAATCATTCCAAAATGGCACACTTGCTGGGTTCGCACCAACAAGCGTTGTTGAGGTTGCTGACACAACCGCGTTTTCCCTCGGAAACTGGTTCCAGAATGCCGTCGGTGAAACTCCAATCGGCGGGTCAATGCGGCACATTGCCCAAAGTGCTGTCTCTCACGATATTCGTTCCTCAGTGCGCGAACGACGAGATGTAGTCAGACGCGCGATTGATGTAACAGATGCGATTGAGACACTGTATGCGCAGTTTGAAGCTGGGGAGACCGAACATCAGACAGCAGACGTGATGAGTCTCGTACACGAGGTCAATACATACGCAAACACAGACTCGTCTATCGATACTGATGGATTTGGATATGATGAGTTCGGGCCGCAGCACTTCCTCGGTGTTGAACCAGTACCAGCATTCGACTCAATAGGTCTCGAAAATGAGAGCACTCTAACTGTGTCGCCTGTTCTCCGTGTTCTCGAGGATTGGATTGCTGACGAATACCCAAGCATCTACGACGATTTGCCCAGCAACGCCGAGTCCGTTGATCAAGTCACCTCCTGAAACGAGATTTCCCAGTGAGTATTCAGCAGTGCTCAGCGCCGAAGGAAGTTGGTAGTGACTTCGGCGCGTGACCGTCTTAGGTCCCGTGTCTTCCCCATTCACGGGTAATTCACCGCTCAACTACAGCTATGTCCCAAACTGGTATTTCAGAATTTCACGGCGCCCAACAGCACGACCTCACAGAATACCCCGGAATTACGCAAGACAACCAGACTGTCTTGCACGACGCGGGGATCTTCACTCGGAAGTCACTCCGAAAAGCACTCTGGGAGCAGCGCGACATCATCACTAACCTGTTCTCCGGACGAACACAAACCGCGATCGCAGAGGCACTAGACTGGAGTGGGTTCGACCGGACTGAGGTCCGACGGAGTGACACACCGTCCGTGACCGTGCTCGAAGAGGTGAATGGTGAGACACTGAGTGTTCTCACTCCATTCGGTGAGGTTGTTCGCGTTGGGGACACCATTCAGTACGAGACGACTGCGAAAACGTGGGGGAGTTCGAATAAACGCGTTGAGCGAGAACAGCGCGTGTACTCCCTCTACGAGAGTATGGCCCGTTCGAAACGACAGCCAACGTATTCGAACACATCGGGCGACTCTGACTCCGTGTCGCTGAAAGACCCAGATGCCTTCACGGTCGTCGAACGTAGCGACCTCGACAAGTACCGAGACCGATACACGGAATCTCAATGTGACATCGACATCCCAAAAGGTGTAAACGGGTGGTCGCTGGTGACGGCGGAAGCCTACGACTTCCGTGAGGATGACTCGCTGAATCTCACTGATGTAACGAACGTCTACGACGAAATTGTGTGGGAAGCACCAACTGGAACGGAGATCCGTGCGAAATGGCGGAGTACGTACTCGTGTTGGTACTTGTCGGTACCTGAGAACGGCGCCGTCTGTGAGGACAACGTCGATGACACACTGTACGAAATTGACGTGCCTCAAGAGGTCGTTCGCACGACGCGAATCCTTGACTGGGCGCTCAAAGCGATGGAAACCCTCCCAGCAAGCAACTACCAACGCCCGTACGATCTCACAACCGATGTTGAGCTCCCAGACACTATCGGGGACTGGGAACGCAACGAGCGAAAAACGCACGATTCCTGGGTGCAATACCGAAACACAAATCCGAACAGTGAGCTCTCCGAGCATACACTTAAAGTAACATGGTCGGGATCAGCGTCACTCCGCTCGCCACGTGCCCGGAGTGACCTGCCTGACTACACGCCGATAGCTGAAGACACCGAGTCCATCGGACCAGACCAATTACTTCTCCAACTGAAATTCACTGAAGAACCCTACGGTGACCGTACTCGTGACAGATTCGACGCAGCGTTCCCAAGAATACAAACATGGATGAAAATGCAGTCTGGAACCACGAAAATCGCCGATCTTCCCAAAACTGGTGAGACAATCGACCTCGGAACTATCGACAACTAAGTAAGATGGCTCAGAAAGAATATTACTTCGTCGGGGACATCAAGTTCTGGCGAAACAATCCGGAACACGACTGGAAGATCCAAATACAACCCGTGGAAGGCGGCACACAGAGTACGGCGATTAGTAACCACGGGTTCGAATTGTTCACAGAACTCCTCGACAAACGCGATGAGCCACTCGTAGAAGATGAAAACAGCCACATCACCATTGACGGCGACGAATATGTCCGCGTGAATACGATTCCCGAGTCTCAAGAAATTGAAGCTGTAGCCGAGTACATCGCCAATTATCTTCCACATCGGCATTACGAAGTGCGAGACTGCACAAGTGGATCGTTCGAAGGTGGGTGGCATATTTACGCTGGGCCAGTCCGTGACGGGCCGGATGCAGCTGACATCCTGACTGAAATCGAATAAAACATCGCGCTGATTTGGTGGCCGACAAATTTCCGGTTTTTCTTTGCCGTTGGCTTCCTGAGATGGTGTGAACCGATCCGCGTGACAGGCGCGAGCGCGCCGAGTAAGAGCAGTGAGTGGACTCGGCGCGCCGCGGTGCCCAGACCGCGTAGCGGCCACATTCCCACCCACGTAGGAAACTATGACTGAAGCCATCAAACAAGCACTCCGTGTCGCTCGGCACGCCGTCGTTGACCTGTATCTCGCCGGCGGAAACGGGCGGATCTACTGGCCGTATCGCCTTCAGCCTGCCCGGCAAGGAGACACAACGCCGTCTGTGCGTCGAAAATCAACGAAGTACATTCTCGACAGCGGACTCGACGACGACATCACGAACGAGGACTTGCTTCGGTGGGCCGAAGAACGTGACCCGGACTACATCATCCCGAACGACGAGGTCCGTGACGGTGACACATCGTCTGAAGAAGCAATCACAACGACCGCAGAACGCGTCGCCTCGTTCCTTGATAGCGTCGAAGAACGAGATTTGAACGCAACGGTCCTAGTGCCGCTCCAGCCGCCGTACCCGGAGCACTACAAACATCTCATCGAGGAATACCCACGACAAGCGCGACGTCGGCATTTCGCACTGGGCGGGCTGAAAGCGGCGACACCAGAACAACAGTTGGAACACATCTACTCGTTCCGTGAGAGCGTCGGGTGGGACGCATACGCTCACGGGTTCGGGCTCGGCTTCTCGAAACCGCTCATCAAGGCGCTGCGTGATGATCCTGGCCTGCTCGATTCAGTTGACGCATCGACGGTGCAACAGCACGCGAACAGCGGTGAAATCGCTGGCACGTCTCGGAAACCGGTGTACGTCGGGCCGGCAACTGGTGATGAAGTGGCGACGGTGACGAGTCACTACATCGGAGCTGAGATGACGGACGTTGCCCGCATGCTCGCGCCTAGCATCACGGATGACGATGAAATCGAAGCGAACTGGGAGAAACTGAATGTCCCAACACCGGATCACATAGACACGACTGCGGAGTCCGTGTCGGAAACACAAGAAACGTTTTCGAGTTTCGCGCAGTCTGCGAGTGATACTGATGACTGATGTGAGCCTCACCGTCACGAACGATACAGATCGACTCCAAACTGCATCTCGATCACCAGTCAACGTGTTCGTCCCGGAACTCGACACGGCACAGTACGTGAGTGACTACAAAGGTGACTACTGGCCGTTCCGGACAATCACGCTCGAAGAGGCAGTTGAAGTTAACGACCGTGCGCTCATACGAACGCTAAACCGGTGTGAGTCATTCCAGATTTCACTCTCACCTGGAAGCCGCGCTGGTGGCCCGCTCGACCTGTACGAGAAAGCGACAAGCATCGGTGAAGATAACATGAGTGCAGATGCGGTGATTCCCCGTCCGATTGTGACTGGGCGTGGTCGGCAGTTCCAGCAACTCCTCGATGCGTACGAAGCGTTCGACTTCAAGACAGCACCGAAACTCATCCTCCCGATTACACGGCCGTACAAGTCTGCGGCGAACATCGCTGACAAGCTGTTCTCGCCGGAACTGGACAAGATGAATGGCGGGCACCCGTGGGCTGATGAGATTCTTCGACATCCGCCTGGATTCGCGTTGCTCAATGCAGGCTACCTGTCGGTGGGTAACCTGTCCACGGTGCTGCTGGACGTGTTCGATCAGATGCCGGGCGACGTTGAACTCCACTTATCGAACGTGTACCCAACAGTGGGGTTAGCAGCGTTGCTGCGACATCATCAGAATTTGGTGCAGAGTCTCAGTATTGCACCAGAGGCGATTGAGGCAATCGCGTTGAATCTCAAAACCACGACGAGTGAGAGTGCTGCATTCAGTAAGAAGGCGAAGCGTGACTTGCAGAGTAGCGTTGAGCCAGGCGTGGCGCTGGCTGCGGAGTTTAGTTTCCTTTGCTCGCAGTACGTTGCAGATGACCAGTTTTCAGAAGCTGCAACGCAATCAATTATCCCATTCGCAACTGAAGAGGCAATGCCAGCGAACGTGTATGACAGTTCAAAAGCATTCTCGCGGCAGGTCCCACCAGATATGGTTGGATCGATCGGAGTAACGAATAATGATCTGAAAGCAACGCGCGGGTCATGTCTCTCAGAATTTTGTTAGCAGAACCACACCTCTCGAGAGCACATCGATGATCTCAACAAACGGGCTGTGCATCTTACACAGTAGTGGGTGTCGTCACGCTGAGCGTGTAAAATGAACTCAGCGTGACGACAGTCTTGCCACCCAAATAAACAATACAAGGAGATTTCAACCCATGTCAATGACAAATGATTCGTACTTAGGGACCGACCTCCCAGACAACGTTAGAAGCGCTCTTACTCGCAGTGATGAAGTATTCCGAGATGCCACTGAGAACCACGAATTTGAGAAGGTTTTCGCAGCTGTCTCGGGCGGGAATGATTCAGGGACAGCACTTGAAGTAGCCTTTCGCTCTGATGAAATCGATCTTGATGGCGTCGTTTTCATTGACACTGGGATTAATGTATTTCAAACCAAGGAATTCGTCAAACAGGAAGCTGAGAAACGAGGGTTAGAATTCCATTGTATTGATGAAGAGTACGTCGAACCATACCGTAGTTACGAAAATCTCGTACTCGTTTATGGGTTCCCTGGACCGCCACAGCACTCGTACATGTATGCAAATCTGAAAGGTGAACGGCTAAATGGATTCCTGGATAGTTTCGACGGGAAAATCGGTCTCATTAGTGGTGTGATGAAAGATGAAAGCGACCGGCGGAAAATGAACATCGGTGACGATGCCATTGAAGAAGACGGTTCAAGCGTCTGGATTTCCCCACTCTACGATTGGTACGAATCTACCGTTGATACATACCGTGAACACCTCGAACTGCGAGAAAATGACGTCACGGCGCTATTGCACGTCAGCGGTGACTGTAATTGTGGTGCTTACGGGCACAGAGATGAGCTCCGAGAGTTGCTAAACTTCTATCCAAACGCCGCAAAAAAGATTGAACAACTCGAACGGAAAGTCGTCAAACGGGCTGAGCAAGGAAAAATCCCAGCTGAATTCGCACTGTGGGCACACGGTCGAGACAACCTTCTAGACATCGACTTAGATGACAATACCAGACAGACGAACATCATGTGTAGCGGTTGCGAAAACCGTGTTGAAGAAACATATGAGCACTCTAATGAACCACTAACTGTCGCTGAAGGATACTTGCGGAGCGACGAACACTCTCTCACCGAAACACTGGCGGTTTACTGTGTTGACTGTGATATCGTCGTCCAAGATGGAAGAGAACACCGAGAAACGGTTCATCCTGATGCTGGGGCTTCGCCAAATGACCTCGACATCCGTGCCATCCCTAGCCGGTGCAGCGATATTGGAAATATACGTTGGACAGAAGGTGAAATCTCAACTAAACATCCCGATGGTGAATTTTGTGATGGGATAACTGAATACCACGATTGGGTCAAGTACAATGGTCCGAACAACGTTGCAGAACGAAAATGCACTAACTGTGGTGCTTTTGAAGTCCCAGCTAGTCCTGAAGGGATCACAGCAGACATATGGCCTTACACAGCTGGAGAAACTCCTCATAACCCAACCGCACTCAAAGCAAATCACCTCCGTGGAGAACATCAAACCGAATTAAACAGTTTCGCAGACTCTCCAAATCCAAGCTGATTGCAGACAGGTAATGGGTGAAGGCTTCAAGTTAGAATACACCATACCTTCACCTAGAAGATGGGAGTATCCCGACTAGAACAATCACCAGTGAAGAATCCAGTACTCGTGCTGGGAGTTTCTCTCATTGTGATGACTGGTGTGCTTGCGATAATTGTTAACCGTCCTCTCCCTATAACACTCGCACAATCACTACTACCGATTATAATCGGTGGTGCATTAATCGTTCACGGGTGGATGAGTGACCCAGAACCTGTCACACAACACTTCCAACTACTTCTCAAATGGGTTCTCGGTGGGATTGTTTCATTTTTCCTCATCGGTGCATGGTTCGGAATCCTATCTCGACTGCTAAACACTTCATATATATTTGCAGTCTACACGTCAATAGCGACTGGGACTGCCCTCGGTGCTACTATTGGGATTTACGCCACCCGGCTCCATGCCGTGAACGCGGAACTCGAAGACAAAACTGCTGAACTATCAGAAAGAACAACCGCTCTCGAAGAAAAGAAAGAATTCCTCAAAACACGATCTGAACGCCTCCAAGACTTCGCAAGCATCGTATCTCACGATGTACGGAATCCCCTAGCTGTCGCATTGGGTCGATTAGAAATGCTTGACGCCGACGAAGAACAAATAGCGACGATTCAACGGCAACTAAACCGGATTGACACAATAATCGAGGATGTGTTAACATTAACTCGAGAAGTTGAAGGGGAAATTGAGACAACACAAACGAATATAGAAGCCACTGCAAAACAGGCATGGGCGTCAATTCAATCAAAAGAGGCCGAACTTGTAATCGAAGACAAAGCGCTGGTAGAAGCTGATGCAAATCTACTCCGAGAACTCTTTGAAAATCTATTCCGGAACAGCATTGAACACGGTGGTGCTGATGTAACGATCACAGTCGGCTCCCAGAATGACGGATTTTACATTGCAGATGATGGGGAAGGAATCCCGGAAGAAAACAGAGACAAGATCTTCAACACCGGATTTACGACAGGTGAAGGAACAGGGCTCGGGATGACAATCATTACACGAGTTGCAGAGGTTCACGGGTGGGACATATCAGCCAGTGAAAGCAAAGAAGGCGGTGCTAGATTCAATATCAGCACTAAATGAAAGAGAGGGTTTAACTGTTTCCTGTGGAAATTTAACGATAAGTAGAGTCATCCCGGAAGAACAACCCGGTGACACTACCAACCGATAACATCACAAACATCATGATGGATAGGATAACTATTCGTTTTCCAGAAGAACAAGTAGAAGCAGTTGAGCAGCTCGTCGAAGATGGTGTGTTCGCAAATCGGAGCCAGGCAATCCGTGCGGCACTCGAGCACATGACTAATATCCCAGCAGATGCCGACCAGCGACCCACAGCTGTACAACAGAAAACAACATCTGCGGAAACTACTGTTGGAACAAACACTGGGAAAACTAAGGAAACAGCATCTGACAAAAATCGCTCAGAAATCTATCAGAAACTCAAAGAAGCGGAACCACAAACAGTCCCTTCAAACGATTAGCACTGCCCATCACAAAACCACGAAACACAAACCCAGACTTGACACACATATTCTCCCACTATGCAAAATATCGTCAATACAGCAATTGAGAATCATCAAAAAGAAGAAACTCTCAGAGAAGAAAACGACAGTAACAACGCAGATGACTTTGGCGACCCAAACATCGTAATCGTCGGTGCTGGTGGTGCCGGGAACAACACCGTAAACCGACTCTACAACATGGGCATTGGCGATGCCGAAACTATCGCACTCAACACTGACAAACAACACCTCCAGATGATCAAAGCCGACACAAAAATTCTCGTCGGCAAGTCCCTTACCAACGGGCTCGGAGCAGGCGGCGACCCTGAAATGGGCGAACGCGCAACCAAAAACGCGCAAGACACGATCAAAGAGGTCCTCGGCGACCCTGACCTTGTCTTTGTCACTGCCGGAATGGGAGGTGGGACTGGTACTGGCGCTTCACCTGTTATCGCTGAAATCGCTAGTGACATGGGTGCGATTGTTGTCGGGATGGTCAGCACACCATTCGACGTCGAACGCGCACGGCGAAAAAACGCTGAAGAAGGCCTTCACAACCTTCGCCAGCACGCCGACTCCGTCATCGTCCTCGACAACAACCACCTCCTTGATTATGTTCCGAACCTACCGATCAGCAAGGCGTTCTCCGTGATGGACCAGATTATCTCAGAGACAGTCAAAGGCATCTCCGAGACCATCACTCAACCGTCGCTGATCAACCTCGATTACGCGGATATGGCAAACACGATGAATAATAGCGGTGTCGCGGTGATGCTTCTCGGGGAAACCAAAGACAAAAACAAAGTCCAAGAAGTCGTTCAAGATGCAACTCAGCACCCGCTGTTGGACGTGAACTACCAGAATGCAACAGGCGGCCTCATTCACATCACTGGCGGCCCAAACCTTTCACTGAAAGAAGCTGAAGGCATCGCCGACAATCTCACAACCCAACTTGACTCTCATGCAGATGTTATCTGGGGAGCTCGGATCAACGAAGAATACAGAGACAAAGTGCGCGTCATGGCCATTATGACCGGAGTGAAGAGTCCGCAGATTCTCGGTGAAGATAGTCACGGACTCGGTGCAACGGGAAGTCACAACACTGAGAGCCAAGAAGTCGATACCGTTAGTCAACCCGAAGTCAACGGGCAATCATACGGTGAATCACAAACCTGGCACGATGGCGGCAAACCAGACAACGCAGCAGAACCAACAACTAGGGCAACGGAAGAGAAACCCACTGGACAGTCATCAAGCGTGGAAGTCAGCGACGACTTGAAGTCTCCACCATCTCGAAAACAAGGCTTGCTCTCACAGTTCGTGTCTCTGGTAAACTAACTCCTCGAAGTCCAAGACCAAATCACTGCCCTCAACCATATTCTTTTGCTAGTCAACCCACTTGCGCGTCTGTCTTTCCGAACTCAACGGAAAGAAGCGCAGCCAACACCGCGAATCCAGTCATTTTGCCGGTGTTGATACCGACTGAAACCTAATCTGTCCAGCAGGCGGCGCCGCGCTCCAAGTAGAGGCGTGTGAGGAGCGCGGCAGCACGCCATCACCCAGGCGTACAAGAACGTCGCTAACTATGACACCTGCAACTGACACTCAACGCGAACACGACCTAACTACGGTGCCAGGCATTGGTTCAAAAACTGCTGAGAACCTCCGCGATCGCTTCGGAAACGATGAGAATGCCGTGAATGCAGCGTACAGCATCCCGGGATGGATTGCTGAAAACATCGATGGTATCGGTGAGAAAAACCTGACTGCACTCCGTGAGTACGCTACTGAGACGATTCCAGCCCTCCAAGATGACAATGACGACGGCTTCAGACAGACAGGACCCGCGACCACCGACAAGAAAGCACGATCTCTCGACAGAACAAAACACGAATTCTACGAGAAATACTACTACCCTGTCGGGTTCACCACAGAGAACCTTTGTCTCTGGTATTCTGGATACTATCAAGGTGGAAGTTACGGCCGGGCTATCTCTCGACAGGTCTGGTCAAAAGACAAAGTGAACAGTATCGTCTGGGGGTATTGGCACGAAGTTGACAACGAGTGGAAGCCACTGAAGAGTCACACTTACCAAATCGATTCAGCAATCTGCCCACCAGTCAAACATCCGCGCGGTGCAGAATACCTCGCGGATATCATCGAGGCGTTCAACTGGACACATCTCAGTGAAAGCGGACTGATCTACTACCAACGAAGTCGAAACTACCGGGTTGATGATTACCCATCGTCTTTGTCAGGGGAAACTGTCATCGGAAATAGCCTGTACGATCTACGGGAGTACAACATAGATGCGACGTTAGTCGGTGTAACGCTAGACCGAATTGCAATCTACTGGAAAAACTCCTACAGTGGTGGGAAAGTGATCCCCATCGTAAAGCTTCCTGATGGGCGCTTCTACAAACTCCGGATGAACACAACGGCAAAATTCCAGACTGCCGACTCTAACCTACTCTCAGGGTACAACTCTGTAGAAGCGCTCGTTACTGACCTGGCGAACACGGAACGAAGTGGAATGAAGGGGAGTCGGAAAGGGCGTGAAGACGGCGGACTATGGAAATACACACGCAACAGCGGTGTGCAGGTCGCATCGAAGTACGAGTCTAACCTGTAACGATGGCACAACCAAAACTATCATACTGGACGGTGCAACCAGATCGGTTCACCTTCGGCGCAACGAAACTCCGGAACTGGGTTGAATCTCGTCTCGAAGGCGAGGTCCTCAACGCGTGTTGCGGCCCCACTGAGCTAGACTACGATTCGGTACATCGGAATGACCTGAACGAGGAACTCACGCTCACAATTGATGGGGAACAGAAAACATTCGAGATTGACGCGGACACCTACCACGATGTCCGTGAACTCAACGAAAAACTCGAAACCCAGTTCGATGTTATCGTGTACGACCCGCCATTCACGGCGAATCAGGCAGAGTCATCCTACGGGTGTAACGTGGACGCTGGGTACGACCGTGATGTGACTGAAGTCCTGGATGCACTACTAAAGCCGGGTGGGAAAGTCCTCCAGTTCGGGTATACAACAACAATGTTCGCTGAGCATGACGGATTCTGCACCACTGAGGTCGCATTGTTCAATACGCTCGGACGAATGGACGACTGGTTCGCCACCGTCATTGAGAAGCAACCACCGACGTCTCCGAATACTGATGCAGCGCCAGCAACCCGTGACGTGGTGCCGAATGCAGATGCGTGTGGTGATATCGGCGGTGCAACGACGTCGGGCAACGATGGTGACCCAATCACGGTAGAGTATCACCGCTTGTCGAGAGACACGAACCTGGAACACACGATCGGTGAACATGTGACCAAGATCACGGCGCCACCAACGTTGCATATCGCTGGGCGGGGTCTTGATGTCAAACTTCCATCGACGAACGAAAGTCTCGCACTCACGTCCGACGTGGATGCTAACCATCATTTCGATGAGCGTGCCGTCGCGTCGTCGTTCAGTGAGACGAGTTTCGACACGGTGGTGTTCTCCCCGCAGCGCGAAGTCTTCCAACACCAGCTTGAGTACAAGGGCGCGATGAGAGGTCGTGACGCTGTCATCAAAGAGGAATTCGAACCGTTGGTCGCGCCAGCTGGGAAAGTCATCCAAGTCGCACAGACAGCGACGTGTATGCCAGGTCGGTTCAACTACACGCGTGACCATATCGCTATCTTCGCGCACCCAACGGCGCCGCACGATATCCTCGTCACGGTCGATGAAGCACCATCAGCCCTCTCACCGAACGGGCTGTTAGACCCTGATGCAAGCGGCGTCCGTGAGAGTGCCGCTGACTCCCGGTACAAGTGTCTGCACTGCGGGCAGGGTAACGGTTTCCCAAAAGCGTACGACGTGGACTGTCTCGAATGCGGTGCACATCCGGGGAATTACTGTCTCACACCCGATGGGAAAATTCGACGGGAGCCGCACGCAGAGCGGCGTGAAGCCGCGGCGGGCCCGCACGAGGCAGGTGAGTGCGTCCCGGCCACGGCAACCGCTGTTCGCCCGCACGTGAGCCCAACAGATGGGCACAGCGCGCAGACCGGTCTCGAGGCATTCACAGCCACCTCATCCGACTAGTTAGCTAATTTCGGGCACTAAGCCCCCTTCCTCAAGGAGCCGCCAACGGCGGCGAGTAGGCAGGGGGAGTTCACATCCGTTCTGTGGGAGTGCCAGCACGCTCGTTGCGGCTGCCGAGCACAGGTATTCGTACATTGGGATCGAAATCAGTGAAGACTACGCTGACACGGCGCGTGACCGCCTTGCAGATGCCCCTTGACCCCGACTCTGACCGGACGCTCGGCGGACAGATGGCACTCTCCTCGTTCGATACCTAACAGCCAGACTGCGCCCCGTGCGTGAGGTGGCGCGCGTAGCAACAGAGATGCAGCGCGCCACCCACCGGTGAGTCCCCAGGCACACAACAAGAGGACTTACCGTGATATTTCATTGATTCAACCATGCACTACCCTGACGAGATAATTTCGGATGCGACGTATTGGGATGCGAAAGTCATACTCGCAGAAAAACGCGACGAATTGCTAGCCGACGATGATGACCCTGAGGATGTCACGACAGTTGATGCGCTCATGGAACTGCTGGGGCTAACCGGCGGTTCCGTGTTCCTCTGGGGTGACACCCCATTCGAGGTCGTTGATGACGCGAATTTCTCCCACACCATCCAAATAGAAGACCTGAACGCGTCGAAAGCGCGTGACCCCTACGTACAGCAGGATCTTGAAGACCCGGAAATGCTGGTGCGTGACTGGCTTCAGGGGAACGTGAAGCCGGCGAAGCAAACTGTCGTCGCCATTGACCAGACCAATGACAATACAACCAATGTTCCGACGCCAGATGAAAACACCCTTCCAGATGACCCGGACAAGGAGTTCGCGCTGACATCGTGATGCTGGTAGCACCACCGCGTTTCGAATCGATTACCAAGTGTTTACCGTGCCGAATATCGTACAACGAGTAAGGATGCCCCGTGGCCCGAACACACCGACGTCGCCGGATGATTTCCCTGACGACGCTTTCCATGACGTGTATGGGAATCCGACGGCGTCACATCCAAATGCAGAACTGTTAATGCGGAGTGAATTCGCTGACGCCGCTGCGATGTTCGCACAGTTGGCACAGCAGGAATTCATCGAACCCGGAAGTGATGGTGACCCAGTTGCAAACGAAGAGGAGAGTTTCAGTGTTGCACGAACCAACCTTCCGATTATCCGCGAAACCGACCTCGAACCGGGCGTGTTACTGTACCCGCCACGAACCGCTGACCCGCGACATATCTACGAAGTCACCAACAGTGGCGGAGAAGCTGACACGGAAACCCCGGCCATATCAAAAGTCGCACTAAAGCGCTACACTACCGACCGTGCGCTATCAGAGGTATCAGCAGACACTCTCTCGGTGTCAACCGAGACTGAGGAACGGTCTTTCGAAGATGTGCAGGATTCGTTGACCTTCCTCCAGCAAGCCCTCATGCTGTATAACAGCGATACAGACACCGAATAACCCAGGTCAAAAATACGCAGCGTTCCTTCAGAGATAAATACATCATGCCAACACGTCTTGATTCGCCGCACGACCGTATTGAATCGCTTATCAACACTGTCGAAACCGTTTCAGAAACGGAGCTCAGCGACAACCCGGGGGCACAAGAGTTGCTTGATGCCACCTACGGGGCGATCAACATCGACGAGTTGGTCGCGGAACTGAGTACAACTGAGCAGGTCTACTGGATTACTATTCTCTTTGAAGAATACGGCGTCGATACTGCCTACATTGTTGAAGATGTGCGATTCCCAACGACATGGCGAAGCGCTGTTGAATCGATGTTCCGTGATGCACTTGTGGACACCGTTGCTGGTGTTGCTGAAACTCGACTCTCTGATAACGCCCGTGATATCTCTAGCACCACAATTGAACAACAGTCCTACGGCGCAACGCTTTCCGAGGTTGATGTTGATGCAGTGGCGACAGCGAAGCAGTTAGCCTTCGAAGCAGCTGGACGAGTGGAACTCGGGGAGGCCAATGAGGGTTGGGAAGCACGATACAACACATTGGATGCGCACCGTGATGACATCTGGGACGAACTCTCTATCGTGGAAATCGCGCACCTCATTGAGGTGACTGGAGAGACGTTCAACATTACAGACATTCAAGAGACAGACCAATTCCCCGGGTGCGCTGATTCATGGGAGAACGTCATCACGAGCGGGATTCTATGGCACCACCTCGATGCAGTGATGCAGACGCTCATGGACGACTACGACGTTGCGATGCAGCACGTCGGAGAAAACACTGCGGGGGACTCAACTACGTAACTGGTGTTGAACAATGTCTGAAGAAGCATACGTGGTTGTCGCACCGAATAAAGACCAAACACCGCTCGGCATTGCTATCCTTGGTGTCTTCGAAGATGAACCAACTGACGAGGTGCTTGCCGAAGGATTCAACGAGTTTGACCCGGACGAACTAGCAGTCACACCGGCAGCATTTTTCGAGAGTGACGCGGAAACGTGTTTCCGCTGTCAACGAGACGCAACAACCACGACGATAGACGGAAAGCCCGTGTGTGATTCATGCATCGGTAATCTCAACGAAGACGGCGCACAAGGCCGGGATGACCGGCTGCACGGGTTATCTGAATTTGAAGAAGACACCGAATAACCGTATACGGCCCGGCCCGCGCAGGGAGCAAGCGCCGTGAAACGGGCCGGGCCCGTCAGCCAGTCCCAGGTTCCAACTATGGTTCACGAGACAATTCGACACAACTTCCAGCTAAATCAGAGTACTGCAACGCCAATCTGTAACGCAATTCAACACGCTATCGAGACTGGCAAGAATGTGCCATCATATCTCGGTGTGCACCTCATGGACGCCAGTGACGTTCCAGCGTGGTTTCAGAATCGCGCTGCGGCTGCGCGTGACCGCGATGATGAGCTCTCAGTCCACCTCACACTCGATCCACATAATGAGTCCACGCCAGACGGTCTCGCCGCATTAGCTGAAACACTAGACGCGGCCTACGAGGAATGGCATACACAGACGACAATCCTCGAAAATTTCTCTAGTGACGAACTAACATATCGAGGGACTGTAACACTGGACGCTGACGGCCACCCAATTACCGTTGAGATTTCGGCGTGTTTCGAAATGTGGGGACTACCCGAATCGTCGGTGCCGACATTCGAAGAGGCGGTCACAACCACCGTCTCGCAGGCACTCCCCAGTAATACATCTCAATCCAAAACACCGCAGCGCCCACAGGGTGAAGCATGATCCCGAAGACAAGTGTTGAGCCAGTTTCCACAACGAATACTCAACAAGTGCGAGACGTGCTGACTGCCAGTACCGACACATCGTTCATCCTGACGTTCCTCGGTGAGGATCCACCGCATGACGCGCTGGATATCGGTAACGTCGCGGGACTGCTCGATGTCGAAGAAGAGCAGATTGTCGGGCTGAATGTCACAGCTGAAGAACGCGATGGTAGGTATGAGTTCCCGAAGTTCACGCTCTCACTCACCGGGGCTGAGACTGTGACTCCTGCTGATGATGAAGCTATCTCGATTTCCGTAGGATCACTTCGGGATCTGCTTCTGCGTGATGAAATTCAGTTGCTCCGCGATCCGACTACCTGGGAGAACGATGCTGGAGGTCCTGCTTTCCTTGAGAGCTCGCATCCTGGGCAAGTCACGGTTGAAGAAGCAGTGTCAGCATTTTTCGAGCGGCATGGTGGAAGTTCCAATATCGTTGATTGGTTAACTATTGATGGGGGGCGACTCATTCGGTCGGTGAAGACGATTGAAGGGGTATTCGATATCAACGAATACGATGTGACGTCGTTGGTTGGGTCTGATCCAACGTTGTTGCATACGAAGACAACAACATACGACGGGACACCATACGTGAAGACGTTAACTGGATATCCAGGACCGGTGTACGTTGATCCGGTTGATGCCTTCGTGCGAAAATTAGAGACTGGACAATATATTCCGGCAAAACAACCAACAGATACTGGCGGCCAAGTAGAGAACTTTTCACTCGCAGAAAAAGCAGTCACACTTTGACAGTGAACGCAGTATAGCACGGGCGGCGCGGGGGTGGCACTGAAGCGCCGCCGGGGCAGTACGGATCTACCGAGAATCGCGCCGGTGGTAACAAAGAATGAGTAGTAATTGAGTGATTTCAATGTCTTCAAACACACAATCTCACATAACTTCGAATCGTGAAGCAAATGTATCAATGGCTGACCTCACGACTGCTGCTGATAAAGACCAACACACAGATGATCTCACGTTCCGTGATTTCAGTCAACTAGCAGATGATGCGGATAGCTCGACGAAATCTGCGGCAGGTACCAGAGATTCGTCTGAAGATTCACCGGCTGAAGGAGAATCTTACGACGTGAATGCACTAGGGAAATGGTTTGCTGCATATCTTCCTGCTAAACACCGCAAAGAAATCCGCAACAATGTACAGACCGCAATAGGCCCAGAAATCTCAATCGAACATCCAGTGACACGTGAAACTGTGTTATCAACACTGTGTAGTGTGACGCTAGAAGTCCAAGCACAAACCGAATCTGTTGATGCATCAAAAGCCCCGATTTCTGAGAATGTACTGCAAGCATCAATGCGATCACTCTCCGTCGACGGGACAACTAGTATCAAGTACACATCCCGGAGCGAAATAGAGACAGTGATCTCCGAGTTCTTCTTGGATATCGCAGATCGACTCCGTGGTCGCACCGAATTGGCTGATGCACTTCTCTCTCACGCATAATTCTCTATCAGAATATTCGATGAAAACGCTGACCTAGATACGGCCAGACAAGGAATGTTACTCGAGGTGTGCGACGGTTTTCTTGCTGACATTGGCTTCGGTGACAGTATCACCGAGCCACTCAGGGCCATCTTCAGGGGCATCTTCAGTCCAAGCCCACGCATCGTAGATGTGGATCTTGTCAGTGCCCTTCTCACGAAGACGGATTTCGGTCTTGTCAGCTTGAGCTGTGGCTTTGTCAGGTGCAGCGTCAATGTTCTTCCGGGCAGCCTTGAGAGCAGCTTGTCGAGGTGTGTTCCCAGAGAACGTCCCTGTTTCTTCAGTGTCTTCACGATACGCAAAGTTTCGCTTACTGTCTTCTTGTGCCATGATGACTACCTCCACCCAAGTGTTACACCTTCGTTCTTAAAAACCTGACCCATAATCGCAACCTTGCATCGGGGTGACCACACAGAAACAATAAAAACACCACCCAACCCTCAGCACAGACATCGAAAAGCCTCACAACTAACCCGCAGCAACCAAAACACACAGACATGACCGACACCACCACTTCTGGAACGCTCATCACGCTCGAAGGTATCGACGGCAGCGGTAAGACAACCGCTTGGGAAACCCTCAAAGAAGAACTCCCCAACAAAATCGACGACACAGAGATCATCTTCACACGCGAACCCACACAGGACACCTTCTACGGAGACGCCGTCTATCAATCTCTCCATCAAGATGATGCCGACGCACTCGCAGAACTCTTTCTCTACATTGCCGATCATGCTGCACATCTCAACAACACAATCCTCCCAGCCCTCAACGATGGGAAAGTTGTGATTTCCGACCGATACATAGACTCTCGATGTGCATACCAAGCCGCAACTCTCAGTAACTACACTGGCCTCTCTGTAGATAATATCCTCACCTGGATCCAAAACCTCCACCAACCATGGTCACGAATCCCCGACCTCACAATTTACCTTTCAGTCCCCCCAGAAACAGCAGTAGAACGCAGCGCAAAAGCCAACAAATTCGAACGCCTAAATCATCTTGAAACCGTCGCTGCAAACTACGAAATCACCATGGAACAACAACGCAACCGATTCGCCTCCATCGATGCTACCCAGACCAAATCAACTGTCCAAAGCACCATCATAGAAACCACCACAGAATTCCTAACACGCCAACATTAACCAGTTCCACAAATCCCGAATTAACTTATTAAGAATGGAAGACCTCACGTACAGGTACAACAGTCAGTATCTGGTATGCCACCTGAACAAACTGCTTACGAAGTGCTCGATGTTGCAGAAACTGCTGACGCTGAAACAATCAAATCAGCATACCAGAACCGGGTAAAGGAAACCCATCCTGACGTGAGTGATATCCCTGACGCTAAACGCGAATTTCGACGTGTTCAAACTGCACGAAAAATTCTCTTAGACGCCTCTGAACGGGAGGTGTATGATCGTCTTGGACACATCGCATATGTTCATCAATTTCTTTCTCCAAATGAATGGCCTGGAGCTGAGTCACTCCCAAAACCAAGCACCAGCGGAACCTCACCTACAGCTAGCAACGAAAACACCGATGACGGCATAACACCACCACCTCGTGAACCGCAAGAAAATACAGACCCTAATCCTGGCGGGTTCAAATCATCACGATCGGCGTCAAACCATAAACAACGAACCAAGAGATCAATGGCATATCAGCACCCACAGACAGGTAATGATATTCCATGGTGGCGAACAACCAACGAGGAGTATCGAACAACAGACGATAATGATACTATCCCAGAACCACCATCGAACCAATCACAGAACGCAGAACCGCAGCGAGAAACAGTTGAAGATACAGCTGAGGAGACAGATTGGGATGATGAGACTACCCCGCCAGAAAGCGCAGTCCACAACAAGAACTCTTTTGAGACCGGCACGAAAGTGCAAACACCGGTCGGTGACATTGAGGTGAACCGGGGAACGGAATATATCGGTGGACTTCTTATAACGTATCTCGTGTTTTTCCTGAGTTCCATAATTCTGGCGTGGTTTCTTATGCAGGACATCCCTCCGCATTCGCCAGTCTTAGCCGCAGTAGCACCATTTATTCCTATCTTGGCCGCAATCTTCTCAGTGCTACATCTCGCAAACGAATTTGCATGAAATTCCGGAGTCTAGTACGTGGCGCGGCCCGACCAAAACAAAGGTGAGTCGGGCCGCACACAGGCAGTTCCCAAGCACTCAACACCCAAACAGAGACACTCATGAGTCAATCAAACGCACATACGACAACACAACTGAGTCTGGAGTCACTCCAAACTGACGACGAGTCAACTGACGAAGTCGTAGTTGAACATATTGAGGCAGCAGCTGATGAGGCACGCGCTCAACTTCCACCAAGCGTTCGTGAAAAAATCCCATCTGACATCCCAGCAGAACGAATCGGGCCAAAATCGCCTGGTGAAGGAATCACTCCAAATTCATTCCGTGATGGGATTGCTAATCCGGAAATCAATGAAGAATACGAACCAACCAACGCATTCGAACTCTCTGATAAGGTAACTAGCAGTATTGAGTCAATTTGCGCTGAGTTAGATGCAGTAGATCATGAACGCCGACAAGCAAACGCGTTAGAACAGGCACTAAACACCGACAATCCAACACCACCTGAATTCGAAGGAGTGCTACCGCGTGAATGGTTAGATATTTTCCGACGTCACGCTCAAAAACTCGAGAACCGAGAGCCCGTCATTATCGTGACGCCATACTGTTGGTTCATATATGGGATGGATGCTTCAAACGTCACTTACTATGAACTATACATACCGCGAGAAGCTTGGACTGAATACTCCTGTACTGACACTGGCATCACAGCATTCAGCTGGGATGCATTTACACGACTCATCACAGCAGTCAACGACAACGAAATCAAACTCAGCGTCTCATCCAACAATAGTACTACACTCGACGGGCATCCAAATCTCTGCGGTAAAATAACGATAAGCGAGCAAACGACTCCTGCCTCAGTGAGTTTCGGTGCAATCGAACCAACGCGACAGCGCGTTCCCGACTTCGGTGATGGACTCAACTTCGATGCAGAGATCAACGCCGAAAACGGGCAAACTATAGTAGAAGCACTTGAGACCGCAACAAACCAAACAGAACACATAACACTATACACCACCGAAGAAGGCATCAGCACTACTGAGGAAACAAGTGACGATACTAACGACCTTCTCATTGACACAGAGTCACCCCGCATCGACTATTCGTACTCATCTGACTCTAAAACAACAAATGAAGGTGTACTTCTCAGTGCCTCCCATCTGAATTCTTCTCTCTCAAAACTACTGAAATCACAACAGCAAACACCAATTACACTTCGTCTTCGTCACGACACGCCAATAGAGATAACGTTCAACTTCGATGCCGGAGCACACCTCCGATCCATGCTCGCCCCACGCCACCAGTGAATTGCCTCACAGTCAAACCCCGGGCATCCGCCTCAACCGCTGACAAATCACTTCATGATTTACTCATCAGCAACAACGGGTTGCAGCGGGAGGAGAAAGTGTATCTTTCATTCGTCGACGGTAATCATTTTCTTTGAAACGCGTTCACCGATAAGGCCGCACCCATCGCCAGTAATAGATAGTGAAGAGAGGGACAGCAAGAACCACCATGATAATCACTGCGAGGATGAAAACACTGCCAGACTGGAGTGCATACTGGAATACATCACTCAATAGGACAATCACGGCATGACTTCGAAGCCAGATGAGGATTGCACTGGCAAACAGGAAAATCGTAACGACATACGGTGCGTACGATCTGGTCACCGCCATTTCTTCATTTCTGAATTTACGAAGTATTGCCTTATAGAACTTACAGCATCTCGAAGCGAAAATCCACCTGAGTTTCCTCTCTTTGGAGTAACGAAGAAAGATATCATTCAGTTTCCCCCAGAAGAGAAGGACTCTCAGTTTTCTGGAAGAAATACCCAAAAAGAGGTCCTGTACATGCTTTCACGTACTACACTAAATCAATCACTTTTATATTCCCCCATGAGTAATTACAGGTGATGTCGGACGAACTGCCAGAATCAAAACGGTACGAACTTCAACAGATCGCGGACAAGTCGAAACTGACCTACGCACTGCTCGGTCTCTTCCTGCCACCGCTGGCGTACTACATGGTGGGCAAGACCGGAGCTGCCATCCTGAACATCCTGACTGCGAACTGGTTCCTCCTCGGGTTCTTCATCAGCCCGCTCCACATCGCCAAGATCGTGGGTGACGCCCAAAGCGAACTCGAAGCTCACGGCGTCAGCTACTAAACCACCCGCATCAGGATTTCTTTCACAGCAGAGTTAAACCCGCAGAGACATCTCTGGGGTCGTTCCTTAACGCTGTGAGCAGTCTCTACAGGCGGAGTAGGCCAAAGTTCCTCGGGGTTTGATCCGGAGCAGCTTACACTGACAGGAACACCAGCAAGTAAACTGTTCGTGAATCAATCAACGCCGATACGGGCACTGCCAGGTCAACAACGACCGCGATACTAGTCAACTACGACTGATTTCCAATTATTCATTACTATGGCTGAGTGAAATGTGCATAGTCAAATGCCGCGACATGACACTAACACAGACGCGAATGACATTGACAGGGACTGGCGTGAAATCGTCGCCTGGCACGACGAAGCAGAATTCATCGGAACCGTCGCGCAATTCCTCAACCTTGACAATCTCCGCCCGTCGTTCGAAGCATACCTAGAAGCACGCTGTGACGTATACCCTGTCATCGAGTACTACACCAAACACGGTGACTGGCGGGCGAGTGACCCGGACGCGATTCCTGACGATACATACCGGGAGTTGCGCGACCGGATGCCGAACGCAGCCCCGAACAATTGTTACTACAACGCGCAGACCGGGCTACTCCCCGAAGTAACATACTGTGAAGGGTACGCAGTCAACACTGAATTCCCAGCAGTTGTCCCACACGCCTGGGTCGAACACGGCGGGTCCGTGATGGACATCACCCCCACAGTCAATGCAGAGACAGCTGAGTACTTCGGCGTTGCATTCGACAACAGCACAGTCCGCGAGGCCATGGCTGCCCGTGAACAGGCCGACCCGATCGTCGAGTACGTCCTCAACGAATGAAAGCGAATACCGTCATCTTCAGTGAAGACAGCGGCGCTGCTGACGAGTGAAGTACCTTGGGGACAACCCCCAAGGCACGCGTGCTGGTCCCCCCTGTAGACTGGGCGTCAAGTTCCGGAGCAAGATTACAAAGCACTTTATGTCGTAGAAACGGGAAGTCTCGGGGCTTGACCCCGAGGCGGTTCACACTCAGGAATTCCTCTATGAGTGTTGATGCGAAAAGAAAGAGAGTCAGGACGTCCAATCCCGAATCCAATTCACAGGCCAGATTCACTCAGGTGGTTGGAACAGGACAACTGCTTCGCCAGTTATCACTTCAGCACCGCTTTCATCACACACTCGGGTCGAAAGCTGGTACATTCCGTCCCCGAGCTCTTGTTCGATTTCACAGCGCGCTGTGACACGTTCACCTGGCTTCACTGGCCCTACAAACTCCATCTCTTGCGAGACGTAGATTGAGACACCAGGAAATCGTGCCAGTGCTGCACTCATCACACCCGACACTAGTGTTCCATGCACAATCCGCCCGTCGAACTGGGTTTCTGCACCGAACTCATCATCTAAGTGCAGGCGATTTGTATCGCCACTACACTCTGCAAACGCTGTCACGTCACCTTCTGAGATTGTCTTCGAGAACTCAACCCACTCACCGACAGCTAAGTCTGAGAAATTCTCGATCGACCGCGTAGTGTCCCAGTCGGGCTGAGAATACGCGATACTGTCTTTCAATTTCCCTGCTGCGATACGCGCTTGCTCAGCGACATCATCAACAACGCCTGGCGTTGCAGCTCGACTTGCCTCTACAAATGCAGACATGAAATGTGCCGAACTGCGTGCTGCATGTTCTGTGCTTCGGCGGACATACGCAGCTGGTGACCACCTAGAACCGTCTGATACCTCTGAATCATCATCAACGCTCATACGCTTTCCTAATACCCAGTCACAGAAAAATCAAAGGGAAATCGACGAGTCATGTTGGCCCGCCCCATGTGACATCCCCGGGTGGGTACACGCGCCATACGGGTCGTGCACCCTACCCGGGGTTCAGAAACACACTCAGAGCAGTGCATCGTAAGACCACGTCTTTGTGGGGCGGGCCAGGCGGCGCAGCATCAGAATGTGGTGCCTGCGCCGCCAGTGGCAAACAGTCGCCTTTCTTGCATGAGGAAATGATGGAAATCGCGGCACAGGACAGAGAAAACTATGATTACAACTCAACTGGAAACGATGCGGATAGCTATGAACAAACCAACGACTGATTGGAGTGGTGATGAAACTATGTCCGGCATCTCCAAGAGTGATCCTGATGGGGCTTGATTGGACGATCGGTCTACGTGGTGAGGACGCTCCGGAGCGCGCGATGGGGGACACAGACGTTGAAACTGTGCGTAAAGAGGAATTAATCCCCTCAGCATCGTCACCACCGGAACATTTCGAAGTTTCGCCGTACGAGCAGTCATGGTATTTCCGCGCACAACGCGTGACCACGATTGACGCAGTGCCAGACAGAGTGAAAGCAGATCTGTACCGTGATATGGCACCCCCACAAATGGAGAAGTTAGCAAGTAGCTTAAATCGGGTACTCGAGAATCGCACTGTCGAACTCTCAGAAACAAACCGGGATACAATTCAGGCTGCCATTGAGTGGTTGCAGTATTGGGCTGATGCAGGATTCTGGATATTCGCCTCATGGTGAGGGTGGTGAATTACAGTACATCACCAGGGTTGAGTGCGGAGTTATTCAACCGTGCGACGAGGTCATCTCCGTCCACTAGTTCAACGCTCACACCGCTATTTGACCGGAGTGCGTCGCAGGCGTCTTCTGCTGGGTCTGTGAACGAAGATGTAGTAACGACCGTTGCCTTGCTTCGTCCGTGTTGCTGGGAGGCAGAGACGACTTTCTGAACGACTGGTCGCCCAACCGTGTTCTTGGGGCTATACTGTTTGGCTTCAATTGCAACAGAAACACCGCGTTTCGACGCGAAGACATCAACACCGCCATCAGCGCCATTACTAGTGAGTTCGGCAGAATACCCGTTATCCTCCCAGAGTTCTCGGAGGAGTGCTTCGAATTCACGAGGTGTATACGCGTCAATAATGTACTCACAAGTCCATGTCTCCGGGTCGGAGTCCCGACGTTGCTCCGCATATGCGAGCAGTACGAACGCGATAATAACGAAGGCAACAAAAGCAAGAGTACGGTTGGTGAAAGAGACAGGTGGCATACTTGCGGCGGTGATTTCTGTCACAGGTAGTCGTATTCTGCGAATGCTCTCTCAATATTTTTGAAAGTGCTTTCTCCCACAGCACGGATGTCTCGTAACTCCGACCCTCCAGTCTCGATGTCCGTGACCAGCTCTTCAACGGTGTCAAACCGGTTGGTGATCCCACGACAGATACGGTGTCCAACTCCGTCCGGGTCAACTTTCCTGAGTGCCGCTTCAAGTTCTTCTTGCGCTTTAAGCGCGTCTGTCTTCGTGGTTTCGAGCGCCTCAGGTTTCTTCACTTCGACATTTCTGAGTGCCTGCTGCACCGTGTAATACCCATACTCGTCGCGCAGGTCCTCGAGAGTATCAGCAAGCATGGCTTCGGCACGTTCTTCTGGTGAGTCCCAGTCAGCCTTGGGGAGTAAGTCAATGTCTGAAAGCGCATACGGCCCGTCACTGGTGCTCCCGTCATTATAGATGATCGTACCATCTGGACGGACATCATCAACGATGTCGAGACGATGACGACGACTCCGGTAACTCTCTTTGCGTTTGAGTGTTGGATTATAGTCGTCAGTCTGTCGAAGCGCCCACCAGTACGAAAACACGTACTGCGCGACTGTTTGAACTAATGCGCGAATTTCTTCCGGTGTCGTGTTCTGAAGTCGGAATGTATGACCATCTTTTCCACCGCCACAACTATGCGTATCGTATTCTTTGCGCACCCAGTCTTTGAGATGCGGTGGGTTATCTCGTACATCACCCGGGTTGGTGATGCTAAGTGTGAACCCAATCCCGTCGTACACTTTTCCGTCACGGTTTGGCTCATCAACCCGGAATTCTGACGTGCCGGACTGATTCTCATCAACAAGTTCCCAGGAAAATAGTTCCAGCAATAGGTATCCGCCCGTATCATCCTCTGGATCTGGGAGCGCATACGTCACAATCGTTTCGTGACTCTGCAACAACGAGTACGACGGGAGCTCAGCATCATGACTGGACATACACTATCTGTGACTGCGCGAAAGTTGAAAGATAGGATTTCACGGTGACACCATTGCATCGGATGCTTTCAGTTCGAAGTTTTGACTCACCTTCCGGAATGCATGTAACAGACCCAAGTGAACCACCACGAGAACCACTGCGAATAGTGTTGGAGTGAGGAAACTGATGAGTGCGATTCCCCCAAACTTGAGTCCGATTTCTAAGAAGCGTGTTTGTGACGCACCAATCTTCGCAGCGAGCGTGGACCGGTCTGCTTCTTTATCTCCTTCAAGGTCTTGGATATTCCGTGATTCGACACCCGCGAACACAATGAGAAACCAAGCAAAAAAGAGGGCGACAGATTGGGTTGTGAATGACTTGGGGGTAGTGAGGAAGACCGGGTAGAGGACTGCAAACGCCCATGTTGTGGCGACAGCAACTGAGTCAACTGCTGGGAAGTACTCTTTCAACTGCTCATAGAAGAGTAGAATCACGAAAGGTGCTTGGCCTAAGATAAAGAGACTGAATTCTGCGAGGGGTGCACCTGAATCAATATAGATGAACCATGTGAGTATCGCTTCATAGCTCACAAGAGCACTGATTTCTGTGAGAAGTAGGAATCGGTGATTCGACTTAACGAGTGCGACTCGTTCTGGATTGTTGATTCGGTCTTCGGGACTAACATCTCGTCGATCCTCGACATAGATGAAGTAGAAAAGAAGCGGTGGGAGTAAGAGAGCAAGTCCGACATCTGAGAGAGGGACGCCGAGTGCTAGGGTTGAGGCAGTTACTAGCAGCATCGATTGCAACACGAGCCAAATGTTGAGTTTGAGGAAAAGTCCGGCAACTGTATGCCTCCTCATAGTCCTTTCAAGGTGGCGTGAAATATGTAAAAGTTAGGTGGGGTGGTTAAATCGTCATGATCTGCGAGTCATCTACACTCCCCCAGCTAGACCCCCCGAGGACAAGTGGTTGACTCCCAGACTCACCATCAGCATTCACAACTGGAAGACGCACTTCGATGCAACTCCCGTTTTCAACATGGAATTGTACAGTCCCACCTGATTGGAAAACAAGCCATTTCACTAACCACAGACCTACGCCTTCACCGTGGGTGAGATCAGTTTCACATTCACGCCGTAACGCCTCAATTTCTGAGACTGGAATTCCAGGTCCATTGTCTCGGATTTCAAGCACCACCGACTCATCTTCAACCGTTGATTCCACCTCGATTCTTGTTTCTGTCTCTGTCGTATCGTGCTCTACTGCGTTTTCCACGATCTCCTCAACAGCGCGGGAAAAATTGTGATGACACAATACCTGTGCTTCAGATAGCGACACGGAAACGTCAACACTGGAGGGTAAATCAGCACTTTGTATTCCACTCTGAACAATCCTTGCGAATGATTGTTTTTGCTGCGTGCTGTCGGTGATAATTCCTTCTAAGTGCCGAGCTTTCTCTGCTTGTGCAGCGATCTCATCCGCTGCATGCTTGATCTTCTCCACGCTTTCTTCATTTTCTCCAGTCGTTTCCAATAGTTCAGCATGACCCAGAACAACAGTTAGTCTATTCCGGATATTATGGCGGAATACCCTGGTGAAGATGTTTTTCAGCAGTCTCAGTTCCTGCTCTTTTTGCTTAACTTCCGTTATGTCAGTCAGTGATATGACTTTCCCCTGCATCTCCCGACCAAACAACATCGATGACTCACTGACAGAGAAATATTTCTCTCCGCTTTCAAGGTCCATCTGTACTACTTGTGGTGACTCTCCAAGCTGAATCTCAGGGAACACCTGATTAAATCCGCAATTAACGGCAGGTATCCGGTCAGGACACATATTTTGCACTGCCGCATTTACATCGACAATCTCATCATTTGGCCCAACAACAATTAATCCATCAGTAGTCGCACGAACCACCTCATTTTGACTGACTGTTTCTTGATAGATTAACCCATGTTTGTTTATAGACACGGTTATCAGGATGCCTACTAACGAATATGCACTTACCGTCGGATCATAATACACTGGGACAAATCCGAATGCCTTGATACTCGCCATCACAACCAAAATGAGAACTAACGAGAAAAGATACAAAGCTTGACGACAGCGCACGCCTTCAGAGTGGATGATTTCACCGACAAGAAGACCTAGGCCAATAGAGACTAATGCATATCCGTACACTTTTTGAACCGCAATCATCAGCGGACCACCGAAGCCGACCAACTGCACATGTCCCTGCGAGATAACTCTCTGAGACTCCGTGAAAACCACATTTGCAGGATTAAACCATGCAAACACAAACAAGAGAGTCGGAGGAATAAACAACCCTACGACGTATTTTTTCGCTACCATACTATCATACGTGAACTCGTACGCTAGGAGGAAGACAATCACTGCCGCTATTGCTGGTAGAGGCCACAGAAAATTCGCAACCGCAAGTGTGACTGCGCGGTCGTTCACAACCCCCATGAGAATGAATATCCCCGACCAACAAACTCCGACAAGCATCAACATGAGTACCCAGGTGACAGCTGATTTCTGTCTCTCTTCATAGAGTAGGCACGCGTTCACTAGAGAAACTACAAACCCCAGGACTCCGAACAACGCCACGACCGCAGATACTGACCCCTGAAGAATCATCTTAACACCCTCAAATCACTGATGTTTATAATCACGTCTAATCCGCACGACTTTTCAACTGCTTGAGGTAAGGCACTGGAAAGCGAAAGCACTGAAACACCTCTCTATTCAGTTTCATACCTGGGTGGTTATAAATCCTAGAAACTGAAAGCAACCACCCAGCAATGAAACCAATGACATCCTCGACTCTTTTTCTGACTTGCCAGATTTAGCTGATTGCAGGCGCTAATCCCCCTTTCCTCAAGGAGCCGCCAACGGCGGCGAGTAGGCAGGGGTGGTTCACCCATTCGTCAAAGGCACACCACTCCACGACCCGCGACTCTCACTACAGGGTGCCGAGCTCACCACTGGTGGAGCTCGGCGTTTGATAATGACAAGTCCACTAGCGAACAAAACACGCGTGTCGTGCGGACGCGCCGAAAGCAGCCAATGAAGCGCGTCCGCTTACACCCCAAACAGCAACAGCTCGGGCGTGAAAAGGCGCGTTCACAGCAAAACATGAATGACACACCCAACACCACTGCTCAGGCAGAACAAACCGTTCACACCCAGAATATCAATCTTCGAGAAGATACTGCAAATACCACAGAACTCAAAGAAGAAGTCAAACTAGGTGAACCATCACGGGAAGATAAAAATTCGAACACCGAGCTGAACGTGAGTGGTACCCCAGATACTCTTAATCCGCACATCGACTGGTACTACGGTGAAGAAGAACCAGTACTGTACATCTACGATGCGCAAAGCGAGGAACCAGCATTTCTCATCAGTCTTCCAACAGCAGAAGACCCAACAGCGCGTCTCATCGGTAAACGTAACTGGACAGACAACGACTGGTTCAACGACAAGTGAACTGTGAACCCACCCCGGGTCAAGCCCCGAGGCAGTCGCCTCGAACCGCCTGTACAAGTCCTCCTCGAGATACGACGGGAATGTCTTTATGGAAATCGCAGAAATCGCATAACAGGAAGTGGATGTACTGGTTGCAGTCATAAATGAGCCGGGTCCCAATCGTTCATTAGGCACGAGACCAAACCAATAATCAGCCTCAACTGCCTGTGGAGCAAGTGCGGCGGGGCGCGGAGAAATCTGATATGCAGCGCCCCGCCTGGCACAGTTCCCGGGTGTGGGCCTCCCAAGACAGTAACTATGTCAATGCAAGAAACCGAATCCGCAGACACGGATACTGACACTCTCATTGCAACAGCAGGAGAATCGGGAATCCGTCGCCCAATTAAACGGGTGACTGGTGATACAATTGAAGAAGTACTAACTGCGAATGCACACAACAACATCCTTCCTGCGCGGTATCTCAAGAAAGACGAGAACGGTGAACCGGTTGAATCTCAGGAAGAACTGTTCAAGCGCATCGCAGACAACATTGCACTAGCAGAAGCCGTCTACGAGGCTGAGAGACTGGACTCATCGGTTGAGGTAACGCCGGAGCAGGTCAAACCTGATCATCCACGGCGTGACGAACTCGTACAGGAAGCGTTCATCGAAGATGGGACGCTATCCGAGAACTTTGGTGGTGTGCCGAACATCACCGCTGTTCGCTCCAGAGACGTCACGCTGGAATTCGAAAACAACGAACGGAACGAGTGGGTTGAATGGGATGATCTCAGCGAAGAACAGCAGGACGCCCTCACGGTGCCGCTGACTGAGGAAAACGTCTCGAAATTCGCCTACGACACCATCGTACCTGAACTATCCGATGACATCACGGAGCACGTCATTGATGTGCGCGACGAGTTCCAAGACATGATGGAGTCGCTCTCGTTTATGCCGAATAGCCCGACCATCATGAATGCGGGTGACGAGCTCCAGCAGCTCTCGGCCTGTTTCGTTAACAGTCCGGAGGACGATCTGGATGACATCCATCAAACGGCGAAAGAAGCTGCTTCTGTCTTCCAGAGCGGGGGCGGTATGGGGTATGCTTTCTCTCGGCTTCGAGGGTATGGAGACACCGTCGGGAGCACTGGTGGGATTGCCAGCGGTCCGATAACGTTCATGGAGACATTCGACCAGATGTGTGAGACGATCGCTCAAGGTGGCGCACGGCGCGGTGCGCAGATGGGGATCATGCGCGTCTCCCATCCTGACATCATCGAATTCGTCCACGCAAAACGGAAAGATGTCTCACTGGCACACACGCTGCGTCTGAACGATCCGAAAGACCGGACGCATCAGACGTTCCGACAAGCTCTTGAAGAGGCTCGTGAGCTCATTGACGACGACGGGCAAGTCCCCAAACACCTGCGGAACGCAGTGGAAGGGCATCTGTCGAACTTTAACATCAGCGTCGGCATCACGGACAACTTCATGGAGGCAGTACAGAACGGCGAAGAATTCACGTTCACGAATCCGCGGACGGAAGAGACTCACATCGCTACGCCGGAGACGAAAGAAATGTACGAACGGTATGACCTCGGGGAGTACGTCGAGGTCGGTGAGGAACTCTCCATTCCTGCGGAGGAAGTGTGGGAACGCATCGTCGCTGGTGCACACGAGAACGGCGAACCTGGTGTGATCTACATCGACAAAGTGAACGATGAACACTCGTTCCCGGTTGAGAGCACGCCTGGCGGGAAAAGTTCTGAATATGAAATCCTGTCAACAAATCCATGCGGCGAGCAGCCGCTCATGGAGTACGAAGCGTGTAATCTCGGTCACATAAATCTCTCAACAGTTGCAGACGTGGATGCGCCGGACTGGCGTGCTTGGTACGACACCCACGGTGACAACTACGAGAACATCACCGACGCAATGGGAGACTTCTTCCAAGAAGCCATCGACGTGGAAGAACTCAACCACCGCATCGAATACGGGACACGCTTCCTGGAAAACGTCGTCACCATGTCAGACTTCCCAGTCGAAAAAATCAGCGAAACCGTCGCTGACAACCGGAAAATCGGGCTCGGAATCATGGGGCTCGCACAGCTGTACATCCAACTCGGCATCAAATACGGCACGGACGCCGGGAACGAACTCGCGCGAACGCTGATGACCCACATCAATCAAGAATCCAAATCGGTGAGTCATGAACTCGCCAAAAGCCGTGGGCCGTTCGCAAACTGGGGAGACTCGAAATACGCCGACCCCACCGAGTACAAAGAATGGTTCGAGAAACAAACCGGCCTCGAAGCCGAGAACTGGGAAGATGGCTTTGAGATGCGGAACCACAACACCACCACGATCGCCCCGACTGGGACGACTAGCATGGTGGCTGACACGTCCGGTGGGTGTGAACCCATCTACGAAGTAGCGTACTACAAAAACGTCAGCCAAGACGTGCAGGGCGATGAAATGCTCGTCGAATTCGACGACTACTTCCTCCGGATGCTGAAGGCCAACGACGTTGACATCGAGGCTGTCAAGAAGGAAGCCGAACAGCAAATGGAGGACAACGAATTCGAAGGTGTCGATGGTCTTGACACAGTCCCAGATGAACTCGGTGAACTGTTCATCACCACGAACGACCTCACCGCAAAGGAACACGCCGGTGTGCAGTGCGCCTGCCAAGATGGTGTGGACTCCGCAATCAGCAAAACCGTAAATGCGCCAAACGACGCCACACTCAGTGACGCGCAAGACGCCTTCGAATTCGTGTACGAACACGGTGGGAAAGGCGTGACATACTACCGTGACGGCACACGAACCAAGCAAGTCATTCAAACCCAGAAGGACAACGTAGACTTCAGTGACATCGACGAGATGAATGATGCTGAAGCCGCGGAAGTCGTCGCTGAAGAAATCGAAGACCAGTTCGGTGACTTCCAGAGCTTCTTCGACCACGAGGCAGTCCGCGACAAGGCAATCGAAGCTGTCGAAAACCTCACTGAAGACGTCGTTGGGAGTGCTGACGAAGACGAGTGGTCCGAAGGAGAAATTCGGAATCGTCCAGACGTACTCCATGGGATAACCCAACGTATCGACACAGGGTACGGGAAACTCTACGTGAACATCAACGAAGGGCCCCACGGTGAACCATTCGAACTGTTCGCCAACATCGGAAACAGTGGTGGATTCACGAACTCATTCACGGAATCACTCGGAAAGGTCATCAGCACGGCACTGCGCGCCGGCGTTGACCCAGAAGAGATTGTGGACGAACTCCGTGACACTCGCAGTCCAAAAGTGGACTGGGACCGTGGTGACCGCGTTGATTCGATCCCGGACGCCATCGGCCTCGCCCTCGAGCGATACCTCGATGGTAGCCTCAGAGGCGCACAACCACGACAACAAAGTCTCGATGAAGCAGGGTCCAACGCTGCATCTGCCGACACAAGCAATGCTGGTACCAGCAGCGACACCAGCCCACCCGAACACGAGAATGGGCACTCACCCAGAGAGGAAGCCGAATCGATGGCCGATGACTCAGACAACGAGCCAGTCGATGACATCTGCCCAGACTGTGGTAGTGTCAGTCTCTACTACTCGGAAGGCTGCAAGACCTGCGAATCCTGCGGTTGGTCCGAGTGCTGACACTCTGAACAGATAACGACAGTATCGTCCACGAAACAACTCACCTTCTTTGCCGCCACTAAGAGAGTCCGTTGCTATCTTTGCTGGGTACGTAGGTTGGCGTCTGTCGGCGCACTGCGGAAACGTACGTGCGGGCAGACGCCGAGTCTTGGGAGGCTCACACTGACATCATCTCTTTCGATACTCTTCATCTCATCACTGTATTTCCGGTGTCATCAAACAGATCTGCGATACTTACATCTTCCATGAACCAATCAGCAACCCAATCTACGGTACTTGGTTTTATTTGACCAGTAAGCCCGGACTTTACGTCTCGAAACGCGACAAACTCATCACCTCCCCCCTCACAATGCACTTTCACAACCCAGAACGGGAGATACACTAATTCCACGTTACTCACACCTGCAAACGTGTCTTTAGAAAATTCGTTTGGGAGATACAACATCTCTCGGAGTTCATCATACAGCTCATCTCCATCAAGGTCATCAAGCTGCTTTGCCTGTTTTTTCGCTGCCTCTGGTTGACCCTGCATCTTCAAATCCTCAACGCGCTCCCGGATTTCTTCACGCTTTTCAGTAACACGTTCCCCAATCTCTCCTAATTTCACCTGGAGATAATCACGGGCATCTGATCGAGATAACTGTGATTCTAACACAAGAGGACTGTCGAAATGATTCGGAAAATCAGGCTCCGCAGGACGCGTCCCAACGATTGTTTGGACAGGGGACTCCGCTGCATCACAGTACTGTTGCAGTTGACGTGTGTGCCCGGCATCCATACCATCCACGAGAAATTCATCACGTTCCGTTACTTTCGACTTCCGTAAGAACCCAGTCGTTTTCTGATACCCATATTCAACGACATACACAGGGTAGTAAAAACTCCGAACAGAGGCAATACGTTTCGCCGATCGGAACAACCCACTTTCACTCCGAAGTGATTCAACAGCATCCGAAGCAACATCTACGTCGACGGGTTCCGTATCTACCAAAACCTGTTCCGGCATATCTATGTTTTTGACGAACAATAGGAAATATCCTTGCCGGGGAACCACAGCAAACCAAGGCGGCGCGGCCAGTGAATACGAAGTGCAGCCGCGCCGCTAATGGTACGCGCTTAAACCACCCATGTCCCACAACCAATCACTTCCATCACAGAGCCACGTTGAATCACTCGTTGACGCTGCGGTTCAAAAACGCCTCCATACTAAGAATGCTGAATTAGATGCCAGCAATCGACTCTTGGGTGAGTGCGCAGAAAACGCTGCGGTACTACTCGACATTCTCAATGATAATGGGATAGAAGGTGAGTTAGCGGTCGGAGCGATGGATATTCCTGGTGAACCAATACCAGATTCACCCCGTGAAGCAATTGATCTCGGTCTAATTCATTACTGGGTCGAAGTTCCAACCCAAGGAAGTGTTGTGATGTGTGAATTAGCTAGTGAACGTCCACAGAACCCGGAACTCGCTGGCGGGCCTACTGTTTCTGAATCCCCTCCAGCTGGATTAATTGATTTTGGTGAGAGATATTCAGTGCGTGATATTCGGACTGGGGAATGTCCAGCTGACAACGTCGTGTTGTGGGATGCCATTCGTGCTGCTCGGGATGCTACACTCGCATCATGGAATATTGATGAAACAGAGAGTGAGTGTCTTCGTGGTTATTGTCACGAACACGCTGCGGAAGTCCTTCGAGAAACTGTTTCCCGGTGGCAGGGAAACTCCTATCGTGGGTATTCGCGTGGCGATGCAGTCATACAATTTGGTGCCGCCACATCAGCAACCGGATGTTCGCTCACTAAGGCCAATACAACAACGACAGTTTCTGAAGTCCTTGAAAAAGGAGGAGACCATTACTGGGTGAATACTCCGTTCACAACGCCAGAAACACCTGGATTCACTCTCGATATGTGGGCGCTCACTGAAACCGAACAGGGACAACCAATTGTTCGCCGAGGCACACCGAACGAATATGTACCGGACCCCGACGCAACAGTTGGACAGCAACGCATCCTCACAGACGAAACTTGGTACCATGCTCACATGACGATCTGAAAGCAGAAACCACTGATTAAGTACATTCTTAAGAAAGAAACAAATAGATTCAAAATGCGATGTACGAAATCACAGCAGACCAACAGGAGAACCGCCTCTACATCGACTTGAGTGGCCGAATGGATGCTGACGAGATTGATGAAGCTGCTCAGACCACAACCGAAGAAGCCGAGAAACTCCGAAACGAATTCAACATCGTCAACGATTTGTCTGGGTTTAAACCCCCGTCTCCCGAAGCAGCTGAACCAATCCAACGGGCACAAGGAAAACTGAAAGAAATGGGTGTTGATCGGGTTGTGCGTGTCATTGATGAGGAAACTAACGAAGTTGTCCTACACGCATTCGAACGTCGATCTCAAAACGTCGGATACAGCGGCGAGTCAGCAGACTCCGTCGATGAAGCCGAACAATTACTCAAAGAAGAAAACATCGAAGGATACGCCGACTAACTATTGCGACGGTGCAGACGCAGTTTCAGCACGAGTTAACTGACTCACCCCATCAAACACGATCTTCTGAATCTCATTTTCACCAGCGCGTTGTGCAGGAGTTACATCACAATCTGAAAGCCACACTGACAGTCGAGTATTCACATTACCCCGCATTTCTTCTGTATCCTCAGATGAGAAATGATAATGCCACGTCTCTGCATCACACTCATCATCGCCATCCTTGAGAGTTAATTGTGTTCCAACTTGTGAATCAAGGTACTCACTCACTTCTCGAAGAATGTCTTCCAGGTCACTCACGTATGTCCAGGCCGAAAGCGGGAGAAGCCAATCCCAAGAGGCCTCTCGTGCTAACCGATTCCAGATCGCAAGAGTCTCAGCATTTTGCGGTGCCGAAAACCGCGGATCACCCAACTGGTCATCCCAATACTCTGTCAGCACTTCCTCAGCAACACTCTCAGAAAAATCATCAGGGGATGCAGCAGCAAGAAGTTCTGACTCATACCTGAACGTCCAATCATTATCATCACCACAGACAACACACGGGAGACTCGCCTGCTCAAAGACACCACCCTCTGAAATTCGCGTGTCATCCGTGAAATCAAACTCAGCGAGTGCGGACCCACACACTGGGCAAAACACGATGAATTGACGGAGTGTTGACGTAGAAAGGGGTTGCAGCGACGGTTGCTCCGCATCCGATGGCGCAGCAGCCGTCCGTGATTGATGCGACTGGATGAGACTCTGAATGGTCGCATTCTTACTGAGAACGTTAAATTCGTCTTTCAGTGCCTCCAACGATTCATTCGTTGCTTGTGTTGCCCAGATAGTTGTTCGGTCATCGTCAGCGTCAGACATCTTCACTATGCTGGTACTGGAGGGTTAAATAAAACAATTAGCCCATATCACCTACACTCGCCGTAGAACGGCGGGGGCTCCCTCGCTGATTTAGGTGGTTATAGGCGGGTACGAGTCTCAGTCACTTCCTGTGACTTGGGAACCGGTCGAGGTTAGAGTCAACCATATCAGTCGGGAGTTCCCACTGATCACTTGCAAATTCGCGTGCGGCTTGGAAATCTGGACTACCAAGCGTGAAGCGTGTTGCAGGAAAGTCCCCAGTCGGAGGGTCAAGGAACAGCGTGCGAAGTTCGTCAAGGCCCGTGATCGGGTCATCGTATTCCGCAGCAATTTCGTCAGCACATTGCCCATCAGTGACGTAATTCAACGCACGGTTCGGGCCCACGCCGTGAACCCCATCGTTGTAATCGGTGCCGCACAGAAGCGCGATGTCCACGAGTTGTTCATGTGTGATGTCATGAGCGGCTAGCGTGTCATAGAAATCCATGCGTTCAGCAGGCCCAGATCCGGTGTATTGGCGAACTGTTTCAGGCGCGCCAAACAGGAGAGCATCGTAATCATCAGTGAGAGCAGCGTCAGCAGCACCAGTCTCAACGAGGCGTGCAGCTGTGGCTTCACCAGCACCATCAGCCTCAATGTACGGAATCCCCAAGATATCGAAGAACTCGCGCGTCGTTTCATGGACGACATCGGTAAGTGATTGAGATTGAGCTTTGTACCGGCGCATTGCCTCGAGATTTCCTTCCTCACGAGCGGTCTGCATTTTAGCTTCAGCTTCAACTTTCGTCGCACGCCGGTCTTGGATTTCATCTTCTTTCCGGTCATGGGGGTTGCCATCAAAGACAAACACCGGAGTGAGATCATGATTAAGGAGTGTTGGGAGACCGCGGAGAGCACCGATGAGATTCACGACTTCGTCGCCGTCAGTGGTGGTGTAGTCGTCTTCATCAAGCCACCGAATCTGTGCAGTGATATACGTATAGAGCCAGTGGTGCGCGTCTACAGCGACAGTTGTGTTAGTGTAGTTCGTGAGTTCAGTTTCTTCGATTGTGGCGAGATCACGAAGTGCGCTGTTACCCATGTGTTGTCTTTCATAGGAAGTGGTGGGGGAAGTGTGTTCGGGTTCTCCAGGCGCCCCGCTTCGAAACCACCTGTGCTGATTTCGTCATTGGTACCTGACTGGGAAACAGTTTCATCATCTTTCTTCAAACTTCGACTTTCGTTCGATTATCTTAGATGGAGAACGTCAACATGTTTTCGTATGTCACACCGGTCAATGAGTACATCCTACCTCCCGATTTTATGGGATTCTCTATGAGAGATGCAGAGTGTAATCTCATCGAAATGACCAGCGGGGCAGAAGCTTACATTTTTATTGAACAAGTGCCTACACGTAATTGCAATGTTCGATCTCACCGCATTCCAACGCGACCTGCTGTATCTCATTAATGGACTCGGAGAACCCCACGGTCTCGCTATCAAAGAAGAGCTCGAAAACTACTACGAAGGTGAAATCCATCACGGCCGCCTGTATCCGAACCTCGACACGCTTGTCGAGAAAGGCCTCGTCGAAAAAGGAGAAGTCGATCGCCGAACAAACAAATACACCATCACACGTCGCGGGAAACGCGAAATCGAGAGTCGTGAAGAATGGGAAGAACAATACATCCCCCGCGAATAACAACTCTCCCGCACTGAACCAAGAAAACACCTTCTCGTAGTCACAAATCGTAGCCAACCTCTCCTCAAAACCCAATCTACGCCGACCAGCCGCAGCACCCAGTCACTCTCCACTCCGACGCAGGCCTTTGATGCATATCAAAGGCCTCGCGGAATCTAAGACGGCAACAGTCGCATATGAGTGATAAAGGGTGCTGCGGCGGGCAACAATGTCGAGTGTGCCCGCCGCGACACCCTCGGGGCTCCCAGATCAACAACAGGAAATGGGCACACTTGACGAACTATGACTGACAATGAATTCACCACCGATCGACGTACAGCTCCCGTTCAAAACCCGCACATAGCATCGTGCCGTACTGTTCTCCAAAATAACGAACAGTTCATCGAAAATTTGCATGACGTTTTCTCCACAACGGTCGCCGAAACCCTCCAACATGATGCAGATTCACCAGAAGCAACCCCGGAAACGGTCAATACTCTCACAGAGCTTCTTCTTGAGGGTGTCATAACTACGCTCGATAATCCATCCAATGTGCAGGATGACTACGTTGTCCCGGCACCAAACAACCTGCCTGACGATGACACAGAAGCACAACGCATTTTGAGCCAAACTATCGAGCAGGTTGCTGCATCACTCACGGGAATCATCGATGGACTTGAAACTCAACAAGTCGTCTTGAATGATTTGCAAGCCCGTGTCGATGGAAACGTTGATGAATCTGCTGAGTATTCGATGAGTACACCACGTTGTGTCGGTGACCCCGTGACTGACATTGATGTGCTTGCAGAGGAAGCCCGCGAAGCAGAGGACATAATTCACAAAAGTTTAGCACTCTCTTTAAGACATGGTGAAACTACGCCGCGAGATTGGCGTATTTAAGGGAATTCCCAGTTTTGCTTCGGTCTGACATCCTCCCACGACTAGTTGTGGGTTCTCTCCCTGTTTCGTGTAATGTTCTTCTGGCAACTCAACCAAGTACTCAATCAAGAATCCACCGAGACTTCAGTATCCGACCCTCAGAGCAACTAACCACTGCGACAAACATTCCCAAGTTTTCTTAGGCGCGACGTCATTGCATGATGTACTAGCAATCAACACTGTAGTGCGCCTGCGGTGCGCTGAGCAGGGTGCCCACCGCAGGCGGCACACCCGGTACTCACGGGTCAGCCCGCACCGCATTAACTCACAACCCCTACTTATGACCTCAGAAACTACACTCGACGACTTCATTGGTGAAACGCATCCGGACTCCGATCAGAGCACGCGAAACACTCTAGGAGACCAGACTACCACTAATGCATCACCCGAACCGATGGATGAAGCACTTAAATCAAAGAATTCTACGACAGCTGAGTCCACCAGGAGTGATCAGTCTACCAGTACCGAGGAGACTGAATCAACCACCGAGGATGAAACCGATGATGAGCAGTTCCCATGGGATTCTCCGGAAGAGGTGCCTGTCCCAGAGGACGCTGGCACAGCAGTCTATGAGAGTGACATCCCGTTAGAAAAGATGGCGTTGGAGAACTTCCCGGCACCAGAAGAGATTACGCGACTTGTGGAGAACCGAGAACTAGATGGTCGTGGCAACCTCCCAGACACTGATATCATTGACCCGGAGCAAGGTGTGTTCCTTACGCTCACTGCGAAGGAGGTGTACGACTATCTTGTTGAACTTCAGAAGAAAACTGATCACTGGCTGAATAACGAGATTAAGTACAATATTCAACGACAGGTTATCGGACAGTCGCACGGGATGACAGAAAATCTAAAGCTGGAGCACTACGACAAGAAGTGGTTAGCGCTCACAGAAAAAGAACGGCGTATGGAGGCCACCGATTACGAATGGGAAGCAGTCCCTGACAGTCGTGGGTGGCAAGAACTCCCGAACGACGAAGAAGCAGACTGGAACACAGCAGAACCATGTGATGATACTGAGTCGCCACAAGCAGTCGGTGACTGAACGAGAATTTCGATGCCCGAAAGTGGTCACTTCGGTGTATAGAGTTTGTGGAGGAGTTGCGGAAGGTCCGATATCGCAACTCCTGCTGTGATTTCGTAGATGATTTCTAGTAATACCAAACTTAGCATTAGTGCATCACCAGTGTTAATCTGCGAGGTCTTTGCGGACGTCATCAAGAGTTTCTTCATTCCCCGGAGGGAAGAAGAGGATAACAATGTATTCCACCTCATTCGGATTCACCACGATGATGTCATGAGCACCAACGGGCGTTGAGGTGAGTTCTTCGTACCAGGCTTCTAGCGGGAATCGACCGGTACGCATGTCTTCGAAGATATTCCGGCCTTGGAATTCTTCAGGGTGGGTCTGTAGTTCAAAGATGGGTTCACCAGTTTCGTCGTTTTTGAGGACATTCACACCAACTTGGTGTTCTGGATCGCGGTTCTCCCAGCTTTTCTCAACGGGACCTGGGATCCGGTTTTTGCTGAGGCCGTCGACGAAGGCGAGTGTGGTGTCTCGCATGATGTCGAAGTCTTCGAACATCCAAATGTCGCCAGTTTCTGGGTCGCCACGTACAGTGGCTTCAGCGACGTTCCCTGGAGAGACAACGCTAAGCGCGTCATGAAGTGGTGCAGGGTAGTTTGCGTCTTGGTGGCCGATGTTGGCGACCCAGACAGCGTCTTCGCGGTCGATGTCGTAGAGCAGTATTCGTTCGCCGTTACCGCCGAATCCAATGACACGATATGTGCCGGTGAATGTTTGGTCGGACATGATTCGGATGTGGTGTTCACTGAGGACAACCCGGTGCGGAGCTGCGGGTGCGGGTTGCTCTGTACTATGTTATAGCCACACCGAACCTTAATAAGTTAGCCGGGGGTGTGCATGGTTTAGTGGTAGGAAGTATAAAAGGGGGAGGGTGGAGATTGGCGTGAAAGATAAAATAATTGGGTTACTGTCGCGGGTAGGCATCAGACACTTCACCGATCTGCTGGTTCATCGCTCGTAACAACCAAACCGCAACATAAACACCAACCACAAACACGATAAACACTGGAATCACTGCAATTCCACCGAGTGGTAACTGCCCAACAAAATAAGCGAGCGCCACCAACCCGAACACTGGCGCCCACATCAACACCACCTCTTGAGACGACAACCACGTCCATGGTGCTATCGACGTGCAATAATACTGATACACAGCAACAACCATCATCAACGCAACCACACTTCCTACCCCGACGATCAAACCAACATCTGCCTGAGATACACCTGAAAAAGACGGAGCGTGTGTCCTCATGAGAGTAGCCAATAATCTATGGAACCCAAACTGGAGGGTGAGAATCGCTGCGGCAGCCGTTACAGCTCCCGCCAGTACTGTCCGCTGAACCATCGCACCAAGAAGCGGCTGTGCCGCATTCGCCACCAAGAATGGACTATCATCATCCTGCAAGACAACAATCTCATCATTCGAAACAGATGGGTTACTATCGGGGTCGTCCAAGACTGGAGTTGTGACCGACTCTGATTGCCATGGAACAGCAACCCCGAAGACACTAACATACCCTTCACATTCCACGCGTCGTTCAACAAATTCCACGCCATCCGCGACATCCACCATGTCATCAGTCAACTCGCCAGTCGTCTCCGTCACAGCATGCGGAATCTCCGTCTCTTGATGCGTGCCTGTGTCAGCCAACGAATTCGGGATGAAGTCAGCACCTTCTGGATGAACGTATGTACTACCAGTCCCATCAAGCACAAAAAACGGAGTACTATCAGAAAGCAAGTCTACAACAGTCCCGGTCGCATCACGTATTTCGATCTCGTATGCAAGACAGTCCTCTCCGGTAATAGGAGACGTGACAACGCTTTCATCGCGGTGAGTAGTACCACGAACCAGTTGAAGACCGGGTGTGACATCGATAATTCGCTCAACATTCGAAAACCAGAATGGGAGATACTCACGAGTGTAGCGATATGTTTTCTTAGCGAAAAACGCTGTCAGAGCAAATGAACCGAGAACGATGACGAGTAGTGCTACGTTCATCAGTTGGGCACCTGGATTATGTTTCAGTGGTAGGCACTGATAGTTACTAGGGGTTTCCACTTGGAAGCAAAAAACCCCAGCAAAGTGTGGCGGCGGCCATCATGGGTATAAGTAGAATGGCCGCCGCCAGCTACGTAACCCGTTGAAGACATCACAACAGGTCCTTGAACTCACATCTCGCACTAGAAATCCATCGGTTTCATACCCGCAGACACCATACGTAGAGTCACCTGCATAGCACGACCTTCCGCAATCAACACTCACTAATCAAACCATGCACGCATACCTTGATCTCGTTGAAGACGTTCTTACGAACGGGCAATACAAAGAGAATCGAACCGCTGTTGACACCATCTCCACGTTCAGCCAACAATACGAAATCGACGTCGGTGACACGTACCCACTCCTGACAACCAAACAGATGGATACATTCCGATGGGATTCAATGCGGCGTGAACTGGAATGGTATCTTAGCGGTGCGCATCACATTCGTGAACTCACCAAAGACACCGGAATCTGGGATGCCTGGGCTGACGACAATGGAAATCTCGAAACAGCGTACGGGCGATTCTGGCGACGGTTCCCTGTGCCTGATGATGAAGCTCATCTCCCGGGTGAAGCATGGCCAGGGACTGACTGTCCATGGGTTAAAAAAGAACACCCCTTGAAAATCACGTACCGCGTGAGCGGTGACACCGAAGACGCTGCGCGGAACCTCGCTAAGACCCGACTGCTCAAACAGTGCCCAGACGACCTCACGCTGTTCCCAACCAATGAAGCCGTTGAATACGACGCTGATCAAGATCTCTACACATTCGAGTTCCTGGTGAGCGTCCAAGGCACCGCAACAGAGACTCAAGAAGTCCATCAACAGGTGCGTGCTGCTCTTTCTGGTGACGTAGAACCGTACTCATACAAACTCGAGAAAACCGTGCACGGGCCACGATCATACCTCGTATATGACCAACTCGGGTACATTGTGGATACGCTCAACGGTGACAACCCTAACCGGTCAGCAAACTCGAGACGTCTCATGGTAACACCGTGGAACCCAGGGAATGCTGGTGTGAGTAAACTCCCACCGTGTCACGCCTTTTGGGGTGTCAACGTGCAGGGTGATAGTCTGAACCTGCATCTCACGCAGCGCAGCGGCGACATTGCTCTCGGTGTTCCCTTCAATATCGCAGCTTACACTGCGATTCTCAAAATCCTCGCAGATCTCACCGACTTCAAAGTCGGGACGATTTCACACACCATCATGGATGCACACCTTTACTGCGGAGAAGGTGACCGCGGTGCGTGGTACGCTGACAACCTCCCAGAACTCCAAGAGCGCGTGCAAGCCGCAGAAAACGCCGAGGATTACCGTGAGATTCGATCGTGGATTCTGAATGACGCACCGGAAGACACAGTCACACCGCCGGCCGAAGATACGGTTGATGCAAGTGAGCACATTTACGGCGGTGATCACATCCCTGGACTACTTGAGCAACTAGCGCGTGATCCATACGACAAACCAACACTCGCCGTGGACACCACGTCACTAGACGAGTTTACAATGGACAACATCGAACTCCAAAACTACGAATCGCACACCGGACTGAAATTCGGTGTTGCAGAATAAACCTCTTCACTCATGCCTTGTCTTCTTGATACACTCGATGCGGATGCATGCCCTGCGCCAGATGAGAACACTGCCTCGAATAGTGTGCAGGATGCGGCACGTGGCCTCGCTGTAGTTGCGATCGCGGCCGTTGCTGAGAATGGTGTGATTGGGGCTGACAACAGCATTCCATGGGATTACCCTGCCGATATGGCGCATTTCCGTGAGGTCACCACTGGACACCCGGTTATTATGGGTCGGAAAACATTCGAAAACATCACTGCTGGTCTCGGAGAACCACTCCCACAACGGACGTCAATCGTCCTAACGACCTCCGGGGTGTCACGTGAATTCACGGATCATAATGCAGTCGTTGAAGCCCCTAATCTTGAATCGGCACTCACTGCTGCCCAGCGCGCCTGTAACAAGCACAACACCGAAACTGTGTACGTCGCTGGTGGAGGGAGTGTCTACGAGACTATCATCCCAGTCGCAGATAAACTCCTGTTAACACGGATCCCTGAATCGCCAAATGGGGATGCCTATTTCCCGTCATGCAGCACTACCACTTGGGACTGCACGAATTGTGAAACCCGCGGGTCGGTCACTATCGAGACATACACCCGGCGCGAAACACAAGACACAAGCACTGACTAAATGCCGAACTTATAACAGCGCGAAACTAGTATCTCGGATAAGATGCGACGAGACACATACACCATTCCTCCGCAAGTGAGTACTGAATGGTGTCCTCTCTCTCCTGCAAATCTTCTATTCAAACCATGGTGAAGAACCCAGACACTCCATTAGAACCGAGCCGTATTGCAAAGTACATCAAGTTGAACAAGTGTTCGCGGTATTTCAAAATCACCGTCGATAAAGATTACAACGAAGAACAAGCATTTGATCGGCCACGAAATGCCTTCCAAGAAGCTGTTACGCGCCGACAAATCATCCAAAAACGCGCCGGTGAAGAATTCGAAGAAGAGGTTCTGCACGATCTGAGCGATATCGTCGATTCAACCATTAGTCTTGATGAACTCGCCGAACACTCCGGGAAAACCAACAGCGGTGAACCACTTTACGCGCCAACTGTCACAAAAGATGTCCTCAACGCCATCACTGCGAACGTTACCAAGGAAAACCCGGTGAACGAATCCTACTTGGTGCATCAACCAGCGTTCCGTGGAGATATCGAAAACTGGCGAATGCGTGGTGACGCCGACCTGCTCTTCACATTCAGGGACGAAGAAACAACGGTCTTTCACATAATCGACGTGAAGATGGTACAGGAAGAGCAAGCGCACCACCAAATCCAGACTGCGATTTACAGCCTCCTCCTCAAAGGTGTACTCGATAATCTCGGCGTCGACGAAAGCACATACGAAATCCGAACCGGTGTGTTAGTCCCTGACGATGAATGGGAGGAACTCTCGCTTCAGACGCTTCCACAATTCACACGACAAACGAGAGAAGGTGACATCATCCGGATGCTGAAAGCAGACGGTGAATTCTCTGCCCTTGAAAAACAGGATTTCAATGACGTGCCGTACCGGATTGATTCGAAGTGCCAGAACTGCCCGCACAACGAGATTTGTCTCACGCAGAGCATCGAGAACGCAAATCTTGAATTGCTCGGTGTCAAGCAAAGTATTCAATCTAAACTCAAAGAAGAAGGGATTGAAACACTGTACGACATCGCCGCACTTGGTGAACCGCCATTCGATGAAGACGAATACATTGATCCGACCGAGACTGGCGCGGATATCGGGCTTGAGCGGACAACTAACGTGTTCGACCGTCTCAGTCGTAATCCGAACTTTAACGCGGATCTGACAGAGCTCGTGCTTCGAGCGCGCACCCTTCTCGGGAAAATTGATGCTGATGATTTCCATGCTCGGAGTGGCTACGGGTACGAATGGCTTCTTCGGAGTGGCCGCAGTGACCTTCCAGAAGATAATCCACACGAGAATTCATTCACAGATTTCCCGTTCAAACACGGGTCAATGATTCGAGTATATCTCAATGCGCAGCACGATGCCGCTCGTGACCGGCTTGTCAGCCTCGGTGCAACCGTTGACGCAACTGTGTCTGATGCTGGCCCGATCTCAATTTCAGAGACCAGCACACAACTCCCAGACAACGAATCAGGAGCTGCATGGGAAGAAATGCGATTGCTGAAAACGTTCATTGGGAAACTCAGCAATGCGATGGAAGAGATTCGCAACGGGATTGACTTGACTGGCACACCATACGACGGAGTGCCATTGCACTTCTACGTGTTTTCGAATGATGAGAAGAGTATTCTCATCGAACGATTGGAAGAACACGCTGCACCGCCCAACACGATTGACGTTGAGAGCACAGCTGACAACACGATCCAAGAAGCAACAGTGTTGCTGAACATGCTGGGGCATCGTAGCGGGCTGGATGAACATATGCTCAGCGTCATCAAAAGCGACGAGATTGATGCGCGGCAAGCCCACCGAACACCATCTCTGGGACTCATCCAAATCGCGGACTATTACCAGCCAGACTCTCTCAATCGGAAATCGCGCACAGACTGGTCATACACGCCAGATGACACCTCTCGACTCCCAAGCAGTATCAATGAAGTTGACCTGACCCGAGTGTTTAACTGGCGACTATTCAATGATCGGCAACCATATCAAAAAGAGCAAAACGAACCGTTATCTTTCCTGTTAGACAAATCCAGCGACGACATTGACGGGTTCTATCCGAATCGCTTCCGGAGTGGAGCGAAAATCCCCCTCGAATACATTTGGGCAGCTGCTGGACGAATCGATGAAGACTGGGTTGAATCCATCAAAGATGAAATCGACGAGACATGGATGATTGAACGATTCCGGTACCACGGGTACAACGCTGACAACAAAGTCCCAATCACTGTTGAAGATATCAATGCCCTCGTCGAAGAATTCACAGACGCGCTCATGCGGATCGACCGAGGAGTGTGGCACAAAAACTACGACCACAGTAAAACTCCAATGACCCTCGAGGAATTCAAGCAAGCAACTGATACTGGTGCGGATACGCTTGCTGAGGCTTGCATGGAATACCTCGGCCTTGAATACACTGCGGATCACGCTGAAACCACACAGCAATACCATGAGCGGCCACGGAATCGGCTTGCAAACGGGGAATCCCTGATTTTCACTGTCGAAGATTTCGAAGAGCGAAACGGGAAACTCCTCGTGCACGGATCCCTCGCCTACGATCTTCTTGAGAACATCAGCTCACCAGAAGAGTACCGAGATGTGATTCGTACAAAAGATGCTACAGCTGGCGGAAGTTCTGGTGCATATCTCACAGCGACACCAGTAGACTCAACTGACGTATGGGAGCCAAACAACATTGAGCGAGGGACGCTCAGTCGTGTTGTGAATCTAGATCAAGCCGCCGACAACTCAGCGTACGAGCTCACCATCGAAATGCACGGCCAATCCTATTACAACGATGACGAGGATGGGGTTCTCTCGCTGGACACACCGCATCGTCGCGGATGGGATACAGACGCACGTGACGATGACAGCTCAGCGTACGCAGTGTACGAAGGTCGCGTGTTTTTCCTTGACCCGCGCCCAAGCGACATCACCGCGAGTTTCACAGAAGACGCCCTCAAACACCCAACAAACAATGATACGTACTCATTGATCGAGGAGCTCCGGAGTGGAGAAACCACATGCCCCTGTTCTCTGCGGTTCTCCGAACAAGACATCGAAGACTTCGTAGATTGGCAAACGAACTGGACGGAAGAAAACCCTGACAACGACTACGGGCTCTTCCCACCGAACACCGCGCAACGGGAGTTCATCACAGAAGCAACGCGTGAATTATCGGTCCTTCACGGAGCACCTGGAACAGGAAAAACCACGGGCGGAATTGGACCTGGAGTTGCAGCACGCGTCTACGCAGCTGGCGTGAATAACGACCAATGCTGCGGATTGATCACCGGAGCAAGTAACAAAGCAATCAACGAAGCGATGGAAGACATCGCAGCAGTCATTGAAGCCTACAAAGAACATGGTGAGAAAGACGTCTTCGACAACCTGCGCCTCATCCGTGTAACCGGCGCAGAGAAACCGACTAATCCAGAGATAGATGTTGACACCGTTCCAGGCGTTGAATACGCGACATACAACGGAGATGACCCCGACGAAGACGTGTGGTACGATCTCAAAAGCCGACTACTCTTCGAAGATGCTGATGAAGACGACGACCCAAGCAGTATCAAGCACACGTTAGTGTTTGCAACACCGATTCGGGCATGGCGAATCTTCGATATGGGCGGGAAACCAACTTCAACTAAACTGCACGAACAAGGTGTCTCTGCGTTTGATCTGCTTGTCGCAGATGAAGCATCTATGCTGTCACCGGCGAAGCTATTCCTCGCAGGAGCCTTCTACGATCGCGGGGGACAAGTCCTTCTTGCTGGGGATCATCGTCAGATGCCGCCAGTGAACCAATACGACTGGAGTAACGAATTCCGACCAAGCGTAATGACGTTTGCACCGTACCTCTCCAGTCTGAATTACGTTCGCCTTCTCAAAGGCGAAGAACTCAAGGTGATATCAGACGATCTCCGTGATCGCATCCAAGTTGCCATTGATCACATGGAACGCGACGAACTCCCCATCCCCGTGACGCAATTCCCAAAATCATACCGGTCACACAAAGTGCTGCCAGAATTCCTGCAACGGCACGTCTACGAAGCAGACGACCTGGAGTACTACTCAGAAAAAACTGAAACGATGGCCACACCATCACCGTCAACACAGGCCATCGCAACGGCGCTAAACGAAGAAAAACCAATCACACTAGTCACGTATGATGGGACAGCTGCACAACAATCAAACCAAGTAGAAGAGCGCATCACGCACTACCTCATCGATGGTCTCCACCCGAATGAGACAAGTGGCGTCGTGACACCCCACAACGCACAACGGAGTCTCATTGAGCAGAGTATGCGAGATCTCACCAACCCACACTCTGATGTGGACATTGATACAGTTGAGCGGTTCCAGGGAGGAGAACGGGACGTGATGCTGATGAACGGGACAGTAAGCGATCCGGACTACATTGATGCTGAAAGCGAATTCCTCCTGAATCTAAACCGCGTGAACGTCGCTGTGAGCCGAATGAAGAAGAAGCTTATCGTCATTGCCAGTAAAAGCATTTTCCGGCACACACCCCTCGATACCGACGAATATGAGCACACGAAACTATGGAAAGGTCTAGCAACAGAACTAGGTGTCTTAGATTCAGATACGAACCCAAGTTGGGAAGGGACACTCAGCGAATTCACAGCAGAACAGCCAGGTTCACTGCCGCGAAACCCACGCCTCGAAGTGTACACGCTCGGTCCAGATGACGAAATGTCATCAATTGACGCAGATATCACTTCCCTGCATAGCTTAGATGGGTGACGAAACCCACAGCAGAGCAAGAACGAACTTTTTTACCGGTAAAACCACTACGTAGAACACAGTTAACCGGGTAGTTAGACAACCAATACTCCCACAGTACAGTAAGTCACGCATCTGAGAAACCAACAGAGACATACATCCGCAATAACCCGTGTGACCGCGCCCAGTGTACAAAATGAAGGCGCGGTCAGAACGCCTCCTGGTGAGTACCCGGGTGCCACAAACCGCGTAAACCACACTGACGCCTATCACACAGCCATGACCCGAACAAACACTCACACCTCACCCGCAACAATCCTAGAGAATACCGTGACAGCAATCAAGAGTGCCGAAGCCGACCACTTGCACGAGTACCATATCGCCACACTCCTTGATGCTGTTACAGAGGTCCGCAAGCACTATCAAACCGTGCCCGACGCTCTTCAAAACCTCGAATCTGACCTCGCAGAAGCATATCAAGAAGGTGAAGACACCGTGCTCAACACGAGCTACATCGAAGCCCAATTGGAAACTACACAAGAGAAACTACCCGCAGCTGAATAGGGTTTACACCATCATCCCGGTCGAATACGTGCCGCCGCGCGTTGTATACGGGATGAACGCGGCGGCACGGGCGAACTGCCCAGGTAGACAGCAGACAACTCCACGAGGCTCAAACTATGAAAAAGAACGAAATCTTCGGGCTACATACACTCCTAGCTCGCATTCGGTACTACTTCGAAGAAGAACGGCCAGACACATCGATCCCAAAAGAAGCATTCAAAGAATACGACTCACTGGATGTGTCAGCAACACACGTAGATGACAACAAGACAGACCACGAAGCTGCTGTCATCACACTAGCAACCGAACTAGCAGCGCAGAACCTTAACAACGATACTACACCCGAATCTGAAGACTCCTACAACACAGAATCAGAAGAACCAGTGGACACCATCGATGCTGATGGTGTTGCTTTCCAAGAGTTCTTCAACGCTGATGCGGATGTCATCATCGGTGTAGATGATGCACCATCTGATGGAGATTCCGTGAAACCCGCATCCAAGACTGAAACCGCATCTGAAGATGACAGCACAACAAGCAAGGAACGCGCCCAGCAAACGCTAACTGGAGAAACAACAACCAACACTACTCAAACCCACGACGGCAGAGATAAAACAAGCGAAACTGACGACGGTCGTGACCAGCAGACACTCACTGAGGGATGGGTGAAAGCATAATTGCGTGTGTCGCGTGTTGCTCAGGTAGCGTGTGAGTGCGCGGCCGTCCAAAGGCAGAGTAGAGACGGCCGCGCTGTGGTGCCCGGGAGTCACAGACCCGGTAACATCTCGGTGCGGGAACCGAACGTACTAACCATTACAGTCTGTACACACAGACACATCCAACTGAGTCAAAGGTGTGAAAACACCTCTCTGAAGTAAGCACCAATAATATTCCCAATAGAACTTATGAGTGGAAAGAACACACACGAGCCCGAGATTCGAACTGACTTACGAGACAACGATACTAACGAGGACGTCAATCCCAGTGCAGCACAAAGTGAGAGTAACTCCACAGATGGTACTATGACAGAATCCGTATCTTCGTCAAGTCCACTACCTGCGGAAGCACAAAAAGCAGCACAAAAAGTCGAACAGCATAATGAAGAAAATGACAACGGGGAGGAAGTCAGACCAGAGAATGAAGCAGCAGCAGTTGTCGGAAACAACTCTAACGATGTCCCAGTACGGTCAGAATCATCTGAGAACGTAGACAACCACAATTCCACCGACAAAGGCAACAACGATAACGACGAACTCGAATACGACGTAGACGATGATGACGTTGACGAGGAAATTGACATTGCGGTAATGCAAATCAGTTACGACACGAAATTCCTCGACAACGACACACAGCGACCCGTACTGCATGTTTTCGGGCAGACTGAAGATGGAGAGCTCGAACACGTCGAAGTGCACGGGTTCAAACCGTACTTCTACGTGCCAATTGACGAGCGTGACGAGGTTGAGGCGGAATCTTGTGTCCGTGGCACTGAACGCGTGTGGGATGAATCTAAGGAACAGTTTGAGACAATTCGTGGGGAAGAAGTTGTTCGTGTCTACACCGAGGTTCCGCGGAATGTCGGACAGATTCGTGACGATTACGAGCACTACGAAGCTGACGTTTTGTTCCCGAACCGGTTCCTTATCGATAAGGACATCAGCAGCGGCGTTCGTGTCCCCAAGAACCGGCAAAACGACGACACAATCAAAGTGAAGGCAGAAAACGTGGAGCCGGTTGAGCTAACGAAGCAACCCCGTGTCCACATGATGGACATTGAGGTGGATGACCGATATGGATTCCCTGAACCAGAGGATGCAGAACAACCGATCATCTGCCTCACATCGTACGACTCAGAAGATAACCAGTACATCGTATGGCTGTACGAAGCGCCAGATGGAGACGGCGAGATCCCGTCGGAGAACGATCTGCCGGACTACGAGTTCCTCAATGAGGAGAACGAAGCGGGGCTGGATGTTCGAACGTTCGAAAGTGAAGAAGCGATGTTGGAATCGTACCTCAGATACATCCATAGGACCAACCCATCGGTTCTCACAGGGTGGAATTTTGAGGATTTCGACGCATCGTACCTCGTAAATCGCCTGGAAAAACTTGATGATGAAAGTGAGAAGAACCTGAGTCCTGACCGGTTGTCACGCATCAATGAAGTGTGGAGCGGCGGGTGGGGAGGTCCTGACATCAAAGGCCGTGTCGTGCTCGACCTATTGGAAGCCTACAAGCGGACGCAGTTCACCGAACTAGAATCGTACCGGTTGGACGCAGTCGGTGAAATGGAACTGGGAGCGAATAAAGAGCGGTACGAAGGTGACATCGGTGACTTGTGGGAGAACGACCCGGAACGACTGCTGGAATACAACCTGCGCGACGTGGAGCTGTGCGTGGAACTTGACAAGAAGCAGTCGATCATCCCGTTCTGGAATGAGGTCCGGACGTTCGTCGGGTGTAAGCTGGAGGATGCACCGATTCCCGGTGACGCATGTGACATGTACGTACTCCACAAGATGCACGGAGAGTACGTCCTGCCGTCGAAAGGGAAGTTTGCTGGGAGTGATGAAGAGTTTGAGGGTGGGGCTGTGTTCGAACCTACGAACGGTCTTGTCGAAGATGTGTCAGTTCTTGACTTGAAGAGCCTTTATCCGATGTCGATGTGCTCGATTAACGCTTCGCCGGACACAAAGGTTGAAAATCCTAAAGACTACGACGACGAGGAGTTATTCCGATCACCCGAAATCAAGAAAGAGGATGGGTCGTCGTTCCGTGTATACTTCGAAAAAGGAGAAGATGGAATGATTCGTGGGATGGTGAATGAACTGCTGAACGAGCGGGAGAAGAAAAAGTCTCTGCGAAATGAGCACGATCCCGATACGAAAGAGTACAAGACATACGACCGTCAACAGGCAAGTGTCAAGGTAGTGATGAATAGCCTCTACGGGGTGCTTGGTTGGGAACAATTCCGACTCTACGACGCCGAGATGAGCGCCGCTGTAACCGCCGTAGGGCGCGAAGTTATTAACTTCACTGAAACCGTCAGTGAAGAGCTAGGATACGAGGTTACCTACGGAGATACGGATTCTGTCATGTTAAGTCTCAAAGATGTCGGGTGGGACGACCTTGACAAAATCCCTGACGGGTTCAAAGAAGAACATCCCGAACTCATCACCGACGACGGCGACCTCAAACTCACCGACGAGTTCCGCAACACTCACCCCAACATGAGTGACGACGAACTGTGGAACCTCCTCGCTACCATCATCAAGACCTTCGAAATCGAGGAAGAGATCAACAATCGCTACGACAACTTCGCCGCCAAGGAACTCAACGCTGACGACCACCGCTTCCTCATCGAAGCCGAGAAACTCTACAAACGCTTCCTGCAAGCAGGTAAGAAAAAGAGGTATGCAGGAAGGATTCTGTGGAAAGAGGGTAAACACGTTGATGACATCGACATCACCGGATTCGAGTACAAACGCTCCGACATCGCACCCGTCACAAAGAAAGTCCAAAAGAAAGTCATCAAGATGCTCGTCACCGGTGAAAGCATCGACGATGTGAAAGAATACCTCAATGAGACACTCCAGGAATTCCGGCCTGATGGGGACATCACTATCGAAGATGTCGGGATTCCCGGTGGCCTTGGACAACCCCTCGAAGAATACGACAACCCAGGTGCACAACCACGCGGAGCACTGTACGCCAACGAAGTCCTCGGGACAAACTTCGGAGAAGGCAGTAAACCGAAACGCGTCTATCTTGAGGGCGTCGATCGGAGTTTCTGGACCGAATACGCTGAAGCCGAAGACGAACTCAACCTTGATGTCACGTCCAACGAGACTTACCGGAACTTCAAGAAGAAACCAGACGTGATCTGTTATGAGTACCCCGACCAAGTCCCACCAGAATTCCGCGTAGACTGGGAGAAAATGCGAAGCAAGACCCTAAGAGGCCCTATCTCTCGCGTCATCACTGCTGTCGGGGTGACATGGGACGAACTCAACACTGACCATGGACAAGCCGGTCTCGCGCAATTCATGTGACCTCTCCAGTCTCCCCTATCATTTTCTTCGATACACCACCAGGAAAGCCCCTCTCAGAACAGTCCACTCTTCTCATCAATCACTCAGTCCGTGAAGGGCGGTGCTCCGCTTCTCAGTTAGCGCTATGTGCTAACCTCTGTATAATCGTCACGAGGAAGCCCATTCAGTGAGTTGCTCCTGATCGTCACCATTGAGTTTGAACTGACGACGAACTTCGCTGATAGCATCACCGGTCACATTCGGGATGGTTTTGAGTCGTGTTGGGCTGGCGTCTAAGATGCGTTCAAGCTGGCCGTACTCTTCGTGGAGGCGTTGCACGGTCACTGGGCCGATCCCATCGACATTCCGGCAGGCAAGACCAATCCATCGACGTTCTGCGTGGGACCGCGTGACGCCCATTGCTTCACGGAGTTTATGTTCCGCGGTTTCTGCGTCAGCAGTACAGTGCTCAACCATTGCAGGACCCTCAATGACATATTCGTTATCAGCAGCGTACCACCAAAGAGAGATGGTAGTGCTGACGTTGTACCATTCGGTTTCGAAGCCATCTGCGGTGTGATTGGCGAAGGTAACATCAGGTCGGCGAGTGTACTCGAGTTCAAGTTGAATGGCAGGGCCGCCGAGTTCACGGGTAGCAGGGCTAAGCACCCAATCATCAGGGAGTTCAAGTTCGAAAAATGGCTCTAACTCGGAAACCACTTCGCCCATTTAAGTAGACATACACACTCTGTTTATAAAGGCGTTTTCCCGGATCGCACGACGAAACGCAATACACTAAGCGGCCCGAAACCCTACACATCGAATACGTACACGTTCCAGGTGCGGCGCACGGCTAAATGCGTCAATGTGACCCGTGCGCCGCAGTGCCAGTAACACGCACTCCACACCACCACAGCCAACTCAAAACAACCATGGATTTCGACACATTCGCTACCGCAGCAGCCGACCTCGAAAGCATCGATGGCGATCTCGAAGCCACAAGCCGCACCGCTGACCTTCTTGGAGACATCACCGATGATGCCGCACTCCGGCTCACCACGCGCTTCCTCCAGGGGCGCATCTTTCCCGGGTGGGATGACCGGAAAATCGACATTGGTGACCAGCTCGCCTACGAAGCAATCGCCAAAGCAGCTGGTGGCACCGCAAATGCCAATGACGTAGAAGACAGCATCGCGGACATCGGCGAAGTCGGCGCTGTTGCCGATGACTACATTTCCAACACGTCAACAGGCCTCGACGCATTCGGCGGTGGTAACACAACGTCACTCACCCTCGATACAGTGTACACGGAGTTCGAACGGTTAGCTGACGTCGAAGGCAGCGGAAGTGAATCAACGAAAGTCAACACGATTGTTGGACTACTCAACAAAGCCTCGTCGACGGAAGCAAAATTTCTCGTGCGACTCGTCCTCGGTGAGATGCGAATCGGTGTCGGTGAAGGAACCGTCCGTGATGCGATTAGCGAAATATACGACATCGAGCAGCAAACGGTTGCTCGCGCAATTCAGGTATCAAACGACTACGGAGAAGTTACGGTTACCGCAAAACATAATGGCGCGAGCGGACTCGACGAGATGTCTCTCGAAATCGGCCGACCTGTCCAAGCGATGCTCGCGCAAGACGGGTCTATCAACGACGCGTTCGACGAATACGATGGCACGGTCGCAGTGGACACAAAATTCGACGGGGCGCGCGTTCAAATCCATACAGACGGCGATGCAGAGACTGAGATTTACTCGCGGCGTCTCGAAGAGGTCACTGCTGCCCTCCCAGAAGTTGTTGAATACATCAACGCAGTCGTAGATGTCCCAGCTGTTATCGATGGGGAGGTAATTCCCGTAGATGATACGAATGAACCTGAACCCTTCCAAGAGATTCTGCGGAGATTCCGCCGTAAGCACGACGTCGAAGCAATGCGTGAAGAGGTGAATGTGAAACTCCTCGCATTCGATGCACTCCACATTGATGGGGTAGACCTGCTTGAAAAACCACTTCAGGAACGGCATGCACAGCTCTGTGAGGTCCTCCCGAGCTGGCGTGATGTGGATATCACTGATCTCAACTTCAACCAAGATGTGACGGTTGATGTGACTGGTGTTGCGGATGCTGGCGGGACACTCGTAGACACCGAGACCACGATGCATGCGTTCGAACCCGGGGCCAGTGAACATCCAATCATTATCGAAGACGAGTCGGATCTCCCGATTTCATCTGCGCGTGAACGCGCCGTGTACCACGGGCACTCAAACCTTCGAGTCGTTAACTCAGCAGATGATGCCGCTGACATCGAAGCTGAGGCACTGGAATCTGGACACGAAGGGATTATGCTGAAAAACCCGGATGCAACGTACACGCCAGGGAAGCGCGGAAAGAACTGGCTGAAAGTCAAACCGGATGTGGAAACACTTGATTTAGTTGTAACAGGAGCAGAATGGGGCGAAGGACGGCGTGCTGAATTGCTTGGCGCATTCATGTTGTCGGCGAAAACCGATAGCGGATATGCAACGATCGGGAAGGTTGGGACTGGGATAACTGATGAAGAATTGGAAATGCTCACAGAGCGGCTAGAACCACACATCACGAGCGAGGATGGAACGAAAGTAGAGATTGAGCCAGCCGTGATCTTCGAGATTGGGCACGAAGAAATTCAATCATCACCAACATACGAAAGCGGATACGGGCTTCGTTTCCCGCGGTTCATCGGCATGCGTGATGACATCGGACTCGATGATGTTGACACCGTTGAGCGGATCACAGAACTTGCTGAAACCAACTGACGAGTACCTGCGGTTGGATTTATGTGAGTGCCCAGACTATACTTAGACAACGCGTGATTTGATCCGCGTAATGCATGCACGTCTCTAAGTATGTCAGACTCCAATTCGAGAAATTCGTCGGACACTGACACCCCATCATCAGTATACGAACTGTTACAGCTGCCACCGGCAAGTCAAGCAAGCGCGTACCCAGAAAGTGGAACGCCAGGGGTGAATACCGTGCGTGTTGGCGCGCTTGAAGCAGACGATGTGATTCCACGCAGCCCACCGATGCTCAAGCAAGATGTCGAAGAAACAAAGCAATTGTGGGAGCGCGGACATCAAATCGCACAAGACCGCCACGCTCGCGCTGTGCATATTGGTGAAACCGACACAACAAACAACTCAAAAACTCCGAAATCAAACAACAGTACGGATACCTCACCACCACAGTCAGTAACTGAGTCAAACGCCGAATCAAGCTCTCAAACCGGATTAGATCTCGGAAAAACACCAGACAAAGAACCAAATCCGGATGCAGATAATAGCTCAGACATAGATGTACAACCAGAGAATTCCCCGAACCCACCGAACATAGACTCCGATACTGAAGGGATGGCAGAGTGGGTCGTTATGGGCGGGATACTGTTAGTGGCCTCATTTGGATCAGCAACGTATTTCGGTGGAATACAGATGGGCGCCGGGGTTCTCACGGGAGCCGCCGGTGTGGGCCTCATCTACGCATTTGCCGACGCCGAAACAAACGAAGACATCGTGTTCATGCTCATTGGCGTACTCCTATTAGTGTTCGCCGCTGATTTCTTTGAACTCATCCAACTCGTCTTCTAAACGAAAGCAGCGCGAGTTCCGCGCCCGTGATACCTCAGATGCGTGTGGTCTCGGCTATCACCAGCACATCACCCCGGTCTAACCCTTAAGTTTTAGTTGTGGATACACACCAACGACGATGCTAGAGTCACTCCGCAAAGAGCCACTCACTGCAACTTTCGGCCGGGAATGGGTCGGTGAATCACTAGAAAATCCGCTAACCGTTGTCCTCATCTGGGTTTCCGTACTTATCCCGTGGAATATTGGGTTCATCACGCAGAAATACGACTTGTACTACGTCCGATGGGCATACCTCGAATTCGGGAATCTCTTCCGGGGGCCCGGAACAGAAATTCTCCTCGTTAACCAAGCCTACGAATTTCAAACCGGGAACGGACTATTCACAACGGGCTACCTGATCTGGGGGATTGGTACTGCTGTCTTCACCATCGCGGTGCTCTACAGCATCGCGCTCTTCATGTTTGAAGACCGCGTCGCACCGTTCGCCCGTCCTGCACGAGTTGGTGGTGTCCTTCTCACTGTGACCGGCGGCGCGTTTCTCCTCGCAACAGCATTCATCTACCAATTCGGATTACCAAGTATCCAGATCCCACTCGGAGCATTCATGTTGGTTTTCTTCGGGTATGTTCTCCTCACCAACAGCCCTGAAGAAACTGGTGAAGACCCACACATTATCGACCGGTGACTTCCTTCCCGCGCTGAAACACGATGAATTCTCTCGGACTTTCGTAACGCAGAGAAGGAATTACTGCGATCTCCAGAACTCTTCTAACTCTGCACGGAGTGTGTCCGGATTATCAACGACATCGTAGTCATTGCGCTCAATTTCCGAGAGGTATTCTCGGACTGCTTCTTGGTCGTCTAGACTACAGTACCGTTCATCAAGTAAGACTCGGACACCAACGTCTTCAGCGCCGCGGATAACACGCCCTAGCGCCTGCCGTGACTTCCGTACTGCCGGCACGGTCAGACCGTACTCGAAGCCTTTCTTATACCCGTAATCGTCCTTGTAAGCAGTGTGGACTGCCTCCGTCTGAGGTGACCCCACGTTTTCGATTGGCACGCCAGCCACCACGCACGCATTCAGCTTATCGCCATCATAGTCCACTCCCTCAGTGAGTGTCCCGCGAAGACTCGTCAAGAGAACCTTCCCTGGCCCGGTGAAGAACTTTTGTTTCAATTCTTGCGTGACCTCTTCTGTGCTGGACTCATCCAACAACACCGGTTTGTCCACGGTGTCTCGATACTCCAGTAAGTCAGCTGCCCACTCGGCTTCTGCATACGACGGCATGCACACCAGCACGTTCCCAGGTGTCGTCTCCACAACTGACAAAATCGCCTTTGCGTATTGGCGTCGCGTTTGCGTGTTCTCCGCGACATCTCCACGGTTCGAATACGTGTACGCTGGTAAGTCAACTGCCGCAGAATACCGGTTCTCCTCTGGGAAACTCACATTATACGTTCGCTGCGTCACTGGGCACGTCTCGAATTCAGCAATGTAGTCTAACCCGGTGACTTCTTGGTAGACGTCAAGAGGTTCCAGTGTTGCGCTCATCAGGAGACCGCCGCCAAAATTTTGGAGTCGCTTCCCGATAACGCGCCGTGGCATGCAGTTGTGCAATTGGATTTTTGCCTCGTACTCAGACTGCCAATCGTCTGCCCCGTAGTTAGAGTCATTTTCAAACAGGGTGATTTCACGGAAATACCGCTTGTAATCTCGCTCCCACCAACCCCGGAATAGCTCTGCGGTATCCGTTATAGCGCGGTCATTTGCTGCGCCTTCGTATTCATTAAGCGCGTTCGCAACGGCATCCGCCACTGCTGGGAGGCGCGTCCAGATTCGTTCCGGGACGCCGAGGTTCTCTGCCCACTCTGTAATAGCATCTTGTTGTGGAACTGCCGGGTCGCGGAGTGGGAGTTCGATTGTTTGTGGCGCAGGGGTCAGTCCGGTGGTTTCCCAGCCGGGAACTTCTTCATCAAGATGATCGGTGATAAGATTCCGGAACATGCCTTCGGCACGCTTCAAAAACCGGTACGAGTCCGTCACTTCACTCAGATTCACACCGGCATCTGCTAATGCTTCCAGCACGATGTCATCCGGTGGTGCTGCATCGTTGAGACGATCGTGGTCAGTAAAATCGTCATTGACGGCTGCATCAACGCGTGCAAGCTCGTTCACAGCGCCACGAAACGCTGACATCGACACTTCTTCGGACAAGATACCGCGGACACGCGGTTCCAGCATGTGAGCTTCGTCGCACACAAGGAACGTGCCTTCGTCAATCAACTCTCCAGTTATATTCAGCGTGTTCGGGTCGAATGCGTGGTAATAGTTTGCGATGATGACTTCGGTCTCGTTGCAAAGCTGACTCATCGCAGAATGCGGACAAACACCAGCTTGTACACCAAGTCGAACAACTTCTTCTGGTGTAGTGATCCCGTCTCGAGCATGCCCAGCACGAAACGTCGCATCAGCCTGGCCTTTGTACTCAGCGTAAAACGGGCAGAATGCGTGGTCGCCACTTCCAGGGATGACAGCATCATAGGGCGACTTAACACCCTCGGTACTCCACCCGCCACCCTCGGATTGCCGGACGCCATCTGCGAGTTCAATCCCTGTGATCGAATCGTCGCTGATGAGGTCTCGAGTGTTCCCACGGAGCCGCCGACATTTTCGATTCGTATTACTGCGGGTGAATCCCGCTGTTTCCTCACGCGCGTACGGACAGACGTCAGTTTTCCCGACAAGAGTAACAGCGGTTGCTGGTTCCGTCCCGGGGGCAAGATTCTGGTTAATGATACGAAGATCATCCTCGAATTGCCGGAGTTGTTGCTTAACACTCGTCAACACCATAATGCGCTGGTATTGCGTGTTTGGATCGCGGACAAGCGCTAACCCGGCAGTGAGCGCAATCATCGTCTTCCCAGTCCCACATCCGCCTTCAATAACACTGTACCCGCGGTCAGCACCCACACGCTTCACATGCTGAATCGCATCTTCCTGGTGATCATACGGCTCTGGATGGCCGAAAAGACGACGCCAAACCGGAGTGTCATCATCCGGTTCTTCAAGGACTTCAGCCGGAAATTCATCACGCCGATCATTGTATTCGGTACCGCAATGACCACAGGCATGATACGCGAATCCAAGTTCATCATCATCAGTGCCGCCTGGCGTTTTCGGAAGCCAATTCGGCACGAATTCATCTTCACCGCATACCTCGCATTCATCAGGAGTGTCCGGAAGGGTGTCAGGGCCGCGCGCAGATTGTGTTTTGTTACTTGACATGGTAGAGTCTGTGTTAGGCGAGCAATTATCCCTCTCAAGAGAGAGGTGAACGACGGTATCGCAGAATACTGGCGGCAACTACAAAAGAACAGGGGTGGGGTCAGAGTGGGAGAAACACGCGAAATCGTAACAAACCGGCTTATAAAAGTCTAAAACCCGTATCTTCGGATGCACCCCTTCGAGTGAGTAATCACCTATGTCAGACACCACCGACCACAGCACAACCACCGACGACACTCACAACACGAATATCGGCGTGATCACAACCATCGAAACTCCGACCGGTGACCGCATCGACACGCAAGACATCAACCCAGACGACCGCAAAGACTGGTGCGACGCAATCACTGACACAATCAAGACCCTTAACGGGATCGACGAAGTCTTCCTTGCCGGACTCAGCGCCCGTAACCAGAGCGCAACCTTCGAGGTCACCGTTGAATCAACAGACACCGATCACACGTCTAATGTCACAATCACCACGAACCTGCGGCGAATCGCGCAGAAACTCCGAAATACTGTGAAAGACTTCGCTGTGGTGTCCTCATATGAGCTTGTGGATTCACCAATCGCAGTGGACGCACAACGCAACCAATACGAGACCAATTACTACATCATCGACGTCTGGTTGGTATGACGGAACTTCGAATCGGCGTGAGCGAAGCTGAGAAAGGTCCTGTCCTCGGGTTACGAATTCGTCAAAAGAGTGCGGCTAGTCGCCGTTGAGGAAGCGTTTTGATTCTTTGATGCGACTGAAAGGGCTTAGGAGCGTTTCGGATTCGCGTCTGCTGATAGCCTCAGGGTTGTTGTTGACGATTTCGTTGATGTCTTCGTATTCGTCGAGGATGTTTTCGATGTGCGATGCGAGTTCCTGCCGAGGTGCGTCCTCTGTAGTACTCATTCGGGAAGTAGTTGGTTTGGTCTGCATACGAGTAATTCTATTGGTTGGGTCAGAGTATTTTGGATGCACGAACGCAAACATCGGTCACAGATTTTCAGCGGAGATGCTGTGCATCAAATCCCCGGGTAATTAAACGACTCCGCAGAGTATGATGGTATGAATCGATGCGCTCGGTATACAGGCAGTCGATAGGTACATGATCTATGACAGAAAACACGTCTCCAGCTGACGATTCGACGAGTACGGAGTCAGGAACGAACGACTCGCCGCAGAGGGTTAACACAGGTGTTCGTCTCTCAGTCCCGATGGCAAGTGGTGTCTTGGACCCGCAACAGCCGTTCAAAGCACCACCAGGTAGTACGGAGTCTAAGAGAGGAGGTAGGAGAGATGAGGAGCCCCGTCGGGGCGAATTCGACGCGTCGGCACCACGGTCATCACAGGCTCGATCGTGTACTGGTCCAGGAGACAATGGTCCCGATCGTGATGCTGGGTATGATGATGAGTCTGATGAACCAGGTCGGTTCGGTGTGACGGATCGGGATACTGCCGACACCGGTGATGCGGATGATCTTTCGAATCGTGGTTCAAATCGGTCTGAATGGGGGCCAGGTGATGAGTGCCCAGTGTGTGGGAGTACAGCCATTGGGGCCTGGGAAGTGCAGGAAAACGATTACTCAGCTGAGAATGCATCGATGCAGCATGAGAAGAGTGGTGATGTTGTTATGGGGCTGAAGTACTGGTGTCGGAACTGTAAGACGACACTATATCAGCATCCGTTGGCGCGCGAGTTCCTCGAGGACTGAGTGTCTGGATTGGAGGTGAACTGGTCGTAGACCGAATGGTTTCTTGGGGTTTTGGGGGTTTTCGTCGGTGTTCTTTTTTGGAGTGTGATATGTGTCTTGGGTGCGTTGAGTGAGGATTATTTGTGTTGTAGAGGGTTGTTCTAGCAGGATTTTGAGCGATCTTACGGGGCGTAATCTCACAGCCACCAGTAATTTTCTTGGTACTATCCCAACCCACCCAACCGCTGTCTTGCGATTTTCGTTTCCTTCCGCAGCAAAACTTATAACCCCAGACTTTATAGCACTACATGGATGCAGACCGCAAAGCACTCCGCGCCCACGCCCGCCGAGGAAACTCTCGACCTCGCCCTCGTGAGCAGCAGCCTTGCAGCTCTCATCACAACCTACGCCCTCATCGCCTGGGTCGGTCTTAACAGCATCCCTGCCATCATCGCAATCATCACCTTCGACATGTTCGTCGTGTTCCTGGTCGTGCCCCACGCGATCGCCTACTGGCTCAACCGGGACATCGACAAACTACTCACCGGTGACACGCACCCCTGCTACGACCCAGCCGACGAATAACCCATTCACTGCCCTCGAGGGTGTCTTCCCACCGGCCTGTTTCTCACTCACAGCCAGTCAGAAATAATCGACACTGACAAATCAAACGCTCCTGCTGATGACAAAGTCATTCAATATGTCCGGTCGGAAAATGCAATGGGGGCGCACTGGATCACGTTTCATCGGCCTGTTCAAATAGTCGGGATTTACCCGGTGTCTCAAAGAAGGACGCGGAATAACTCTTTTCCGGAGCTTCACCTTACATAATAGTACCATGGTCACCCCACCAGCTGAGGATTTACCTGACGTGTGGGAACAAACCATCACGGAGGGTAGTGTCACGATCACAAAGCAACCACAACCACAACACTACGAGATTCCCGCAGTCCAATTCACAATTTCATCGGACCACGACGAACGTGTCCGTATCCAATTCTTTGATGAACTCCCAGATGCCGTCGACGGCGATTTCGTCGGATTTCATCCTGACTATCACCAAGAGAACTGGAGTGTCTACTCTGACGGATACGTTGGGTTCCAATGCGAGCTTGCGCCTGGGGAAACCCAAAACACAATTTACGGATTAAATACAGACGACGCAACTCGACTCAATGAGTTCGATGGTGTTCCTACAGTCAATGAAGTAACTCCAGTGACAGCAGCAGAGTCCCCGGATTCTAAACCAAGAAATCACGAATCTGAGAGCTCTGGGCACAGTCACTCTCCGCCTGAAACAACCACCAACGAAGGCGAAGCCAGGAATAACGAAAGTACGTCAGATACTGAGGAAATAGTAGAAAAACGGGTTGTAAAGGAGGGTGGGGGAGGGGAAGAGGGTGATGAGGGGAGTGACCGGGGTGGTGAAAGCGGTGAAGATGACACGATTCAGGGGAAAGTCAGAGACGGAGATGCTGGTCTGTTCACGCCAGAAGGGGAGGACAATGAAATTGGGCATGATGAAAACGAGGTGCAGACAGATGAGCCGGGAGAAGTGAGTGAAAACGAGAACTCGGACTCACCGTCGTTTGATCCAGATGACTCCCAAGACTACGAAGGTTCGGAGAACGGTGAGCTTGGGTTGTTCGGCAACCAGACCGGTGCGACAGATGAAGACGACACTGAGGAGGATTCCGGGGTGGAGCATGGCGATGATTCTGAAGGGACTAGTACTAGGAGTGAAGAGCAGGATCGAGGTGACCCTCCAACAAGGTCAATTGGAGATGGGGGAACCAAAACGAGCACTGGGGATGCCGAGAGCGTCTCGGTGACTGAATCAATTCCAGGTGATGAGGAAAAACCCGGAGCAGACAGTAGTACAGGCGACATGACGACTGCGAGTGAGGGTGAGTCAGGAAACAGTAGTGAACCCTCAACAGATCTTGGAGACAATATGACAAGTGATGAACACACACCCGCGGAACAGTCCACTCTAGGCACGAATAACCAAGCCAACCCAGAAGACGAAACGGACGAAAATGAAGAAGCAGCAAAAACAGAGACGGAAATAGCAGAAGTCAGCCTCAAAAACGACGCTGACACTGAATTTGACGACATCATCGAAGCGTCATTCGAACCGAACACAATAATTGAGCCAAACCGTGCGTCGCTTGCAGACCGAATTATTAGAGGTGGGACGACAGGAGAGAAGAGAGACAATGATGAACCATCGGAAAGCATGTTTTCGTCTGTCTCTGGACTTCTTTCGGATGATGAATCAAAGAGGTCGGGAGAATCAGAGAGTTCGAGGGAAGCTCGCGTGAATCTCTTTGAAGAGCTAGCAGAATTAGAAGAAGCAGTGAGTGAGCTTCAAGACGACCATGCTGAGACACGGGATGATCTCGGTGAAATTGCTGCCGCGGTGGATGATCCCACTGTCACGGTAACCGGTGATGTTGAAGGCGTCCTCACACAATTTAACGATATAGAAGGACAACTGAAAGAAGTGAAAGTCGTCATCGCTAACATGAAAGACGACATAATGAGCTTGGAAAGACGAATGAGCAGCATCGAAGATGACTTAGAAGACGTTCAGCAGTGGCAGTCTCACATCAAAGACAATCTTGGCACAACTGAAACTAACTGAATTCGGATGAGTAGTTCAGAAACGCTAAGACATAAAAGTATAGCGCGAATTCATGGAAGTGTACGTGGTGCAGCGACACCAGACCGCTCAGTAGTCACTAAACAGTGAATACAACCCATCTGAAACCACGTCTCATCTGACTATGCCAAAGTACAACGTTTCCAGATCAAACCCGACTTCAAGCACGGCTCCAGCATGCGAACTGTGTGGCGCCGAAGCAACCGACTTACAGACAGCTTCTATCGCTGGTGCGTCAGTTACAGTGTGCAAAGACTGCGACAGTCACAACGACACTCAAGACAAAGACACTCCAAACGCGCGCACCGAACGCACGCAAAAAGCCACTACTGGATCAGGAATCCACGGCGATTCCTCTCACTGGGAAGAAAACGGCGTGGACTACACCGCTGATCCACTCCCACACCTCAAAGACAACTACAGTGATCTCGCGCAAACAGCTCGCCAAGAAGCTGGACTCACCGAAGAAGAGCTTGCTATCGACCTGAACATCTCAACAACCGACGTCATCGCTATTGAGACTGGGCGAGCTATCCAAGCAGGGATTAGTGGGACTACGATCTCACACCTCGAAACACATCTTGACGTCGAGTTAAGAGACAAAACTGACACTCCATCCTGACACTATCACACCATCCTGATACAGCTTACCCGAGTCACCTCATGTTCAACTTACCGCGAATCCGTCCGGAACTCGCCGCTTCAACAGGATGGCGTGCCGTAGTAAACCGTACACTCACCGGCGCGCGGAACGTGCAGATACAAGACGTGAAATCACTACTACCTGACAAGGTAGCCGCGCAAACAGTCCGTCCAACAGCACGCACCGAACTTTTGAGCGTGCCCTTCCACTCTGAGGATTACTACATCCGCGTGTTCACAGCACGGAACGCACGCCTCCATCGATGGCTTACCTGGTGGCGGAACTACGTGAGCTCGAAAAACGAGATCACCACACCAGTATTTCACGGGCACGCAACACCTGAAGCATTCGCTACGTACCAATACGAAGCACTCCGTGATGTCTTCGGAAACGGCGGATGGGTTGCATCCCCAGTTACGGTCGCTACAGGTAACGGGCTTGGTGTTGTTGTCACTGAACGTGCTGACACAGACCCCGGCATCGAAAGCACCGTCCTCGGGTCAGACCAATTCCTGAGCGTCCTCCGGACAGTAAAAACATTCCACATGAACGGGTATATTCACAACGACCTTCCCCGAAATATCTTCCAGAAAACAGCAACCTCACGCCTAGTCATCACAAACCCGGTAGGCGACTTCAAATCCGGGCGAGCACCAGCCGCCGAAGCATACGACCTTATCTGCCTCATGGCATTATTCACACCAACACTGGGTGCCTGGGCAGTAGCCCACCGCGTCTACGACGAATACCCGCTCGAAACATTCGAGCAACTCATCCCGATGGCAAAAACGCTGAAGAAAACGCAATCCCGCACCGATAACTGGGCAGTGCAACGCACAGCGAATGCGATCGCAGAAGTTCTCTACGAAGAAACCGGGCAAACACCAGCAGGCATCAACTTCGACCCAGACTCACCCGAAGAAACCGTGAACCTAGCGGGAGATGCGTGATCACAGTTCTCAGGAGGGGTCACGGCGGAGTTGTTTCAGCAGTGTATGCACGGAGTGTTTCAACAACGCCCGGGTCAAACTCCTCGCCAACATGCCGAACATTCCACAATCCTGAATCTGCAATCTCTTCACGATGACTGTCGTGACCTAACCAGTGGTCTTTGCGCCGATCAACCGCCTCGTCAGCGTAATTGCTGAGCAATCCAATTGTATTCGACTCGATGTACCCACGGTCGCTGTCCTGTCCTGTCGCATCAGGAACGGCCACAATGATGAACGGGAGATCACGAACGTAAGAACTCACCAGTTCCTCCACTGCTTGCTCTTCACGGCGGAGCTCCGGCGGTGTCGCATACCCCTCGCCCCACGTGTCACACTCATCATCAAGGTTGTATCGATTAAGGAGGGCGTGGCCGACGTGTTTCCGAAATACGCTCCCACGGTGGTTCCCACCCCCTTCATATTGCCCGCCTATCGGGCCACGATGCCGGCGTAGACGCGTCCACAACGTGTTGTTACTGCCTTCACGAAGCCCAATTGTCCCAACGCGTGTCACACGCCAGTTGCACGCCGGTGCCTCTGGATCGGTATCCGGTGAGAAGAAAAAATATACACCGCGCTCCGGCCAGTCCATTCGCCCAGAACATTCATTCAACGTATGCATCCCACCGTTCGCCTCTCGAAGATCTGCGAGTGCATCGTACAGCGAGTCAATCGCGCGTTCCCGAAGCGCGGCTGGCATAAGCTGGCCATCAACGCCCTCCTCCTTAAGCTGTACTTCTCAACTCAGAGCAAGTACCCGCCACAGACGAGAAAACCAGTCAATTAACTCCTACAGGCTAAGTCCCCGTCCTCAAGGAAGCCGCGCTAGCGGCTGAGTAGGGTGGGGTAGTTCACCCGGCCTCACTCTGTTCAGAAAAGTGGGAAAAGTGTTAGTCTGATAGTGTTACAGTCCCGATTTCTCGCGTGTTCTTGTGTGGACAAGTGGGTGGCCGCGTCTGCTGTGTCTCAGCATCCGCAAAAACCGTGTTACAGTCCTCACATGCGTACAGGGTGGTTGGAACTTCGACAGCGTTAGCGTTATTTGGGGTGAACAATGCTGCGTCAGCAACATGGAACTCATCGTCTGATTGACTGCCTGTGATTTCAACATGAGTCTGGAGTAACCGGTCTTCAAATTCATCTCTGACTACTCCGCGGTCCATGTGTTCCGCCGCAATCTCGCGCGCATCTTCAACGGAGAAACCGGTGAGACCCTCAGTGAGTTCCTGATCGAAGACTACTTTGTGAGAGGTTTCACCGTCGTGGATTGTCGCGGCGATTCGCAGCATATCCTCGCCGGTGTTACCGCGTGGGCCGTGTTCTGGGCATTGGTTGTGTTGTAGGAATCTGTCGCACGCATCGCACTGTTTGACTAGCCCCGTGGGTTCACGGAATGCCATGATTCTCCCAGTGATCGTTGTGAGATCATCGGGGTGACCAGCTACGTCGAGGATGTCTTCTGCTGAGCGGATGTTCCCCGGAGTGCGAGTTTCAGACTGAGAAGTGTCGGACGTAACGGCCTTTGGTTCGAAACTGACTTCGTATTCGTGTTTCAGTCGCTCCCAGTCGTCCGTGTTGTCTGGAGTCATTACGAGTTCGAGTTGGTCAGCAATAACATGCGCGTGTGTCCAGTCTTTGACCGAGTGTTTCAGGAAGTCTTCATCTGTGATGTTGGTGAACCCAGGGACTGTGCTATCCCCCGCAAAGGAATCATGAGGAAGGTGAACGAGGATAGTGTCTGGCTCGTAGTTCCTATGTTTTTCCTCGTTGAGGAACTGATGAATGTGAGTCGCACAACAGAACGGCTTGTCATCCATAAACACGAATTCTTGATCTCGTTCAAATGGGATTTGCCGGTCGCAATTTTTCGCAGCACAGAACCGCGGTGCGTTATACGCCTCAATTGGGAGATGGCTGACCAGGGAATGTGATTCATTCTCGGTACGACTGTCTTTCTCACTATCTGGTGGCGGTGATGACACCATAGTAAGTACTACTCGACACACCCTCTTAAACATTTGCGATTTCATCGGGTTTGCACTGATTATAATTTGGTTTTGTTGTTTGTTTTGTGTATATGTGTTGTGTTTTGTGTTTTTCTTGGGTGTGAGTGTTGAGGCGGGTATGGTTCTGTATGGTAGATTGGATGTGGTAGCAATGAGGAGTTTCTGTGGTATGCGTGGGAAATCTCTGTGTCGCGCACCTAGACAACCCGAATTCCAAACATTCACGAGTAGCAGACAACTACAGAAAATATGTCGAATCAAGAAAAAGCAACCAGCGCTTTCGCTCTTGAGCCAGGTGCTCACGTCGACGCCGACACCATCAGCACCGCCACCGAACACGCAATCGACCTCCCAGATGACAACCTCACTGTCGTCGCTATCGATGAAGACCCTAGCGAGAACTACGTGGCGCTAGTCCTTGCACAAGACACAACGTACGCTGGGCTCGCTATCGTCCCAAGCGGTACGCAACTCTCCGTCCACGACACTGGCGCATCTCCAGACACAGTCACCGCCACGGACATTGAAACTGTCAACTCGACACCCGACGTGGAGACATTCACACAGCCATCCTATCCGCCAGAAGACGGCGTGCTAGTTGCCCCGCCAACCGGTGACGACATCCTCCGTGTGATCGACCACGACATCAGCCCGAGTCGATACTTCTTCTACGCGCTCGCTGACCCTACCACGGGCAACTTTGCTCGTCTACTCTCCTTCCACGACTCCGACCTCCCACTCCGCACTCAGGGGGAGTAATCCCCTCGACGCACTGATGTGAGAAGCGCCTGCCCGCCTGGTCGGGTTCTGGGCTGGGAATCGGACACAGAGGTGCCACGCTCCCCAGCCCAGACACCACAACTGCAAGTGAAAACTCGGAGAAGTAACCGGGGGAGATGCAGGCGGGCAGGCGGCATCCATCAAAGAAGCGTGCAGATGCCGCCTGCTGTGACCGCTCCCGGCCCGCAGTCAGCCACGCTGGGAACCTGACTGGTCACGCAGCCGCACTGCACAGCCAACTATGACTGACAACAACCACCGCAACACCACAGCAACGCTTGACGAATCGAACGACGTGATTATCTCGGTTGATCTGAGTGAGGTCCCCGAAGAAGTCACCAACTACGCGGGCGATCAACTGCGTGACCGGTGCACGAAAAATGAAATGTTGGAAGCTACTGGACGTGTCTTCGGTGGCGGGGGCGTGCACCGTGACTACGACGAGCATTACGTTGTGCTGCACCGCACGGTTCTTACGGAATTATTCTACAGAACAGCTCAAGAGAAAATCCGGGGCATCGAGTGGGAGGTCGAACACGATGAGCGCCATGACTTCACGTACGACGATGTGCGGCGCGCTCGGCGCGCGCTCGATGCAGCGTTTGACTCTGCCGAAACCAAAATTGGCCTGAGCGCGTTTCCCGAGGAGGTCGTTACTTACGGATTTGAGATACTTCAAGAACGAATTGGTGAGTGGGAAGAAATCAAGCAAGCACGTGATCAGGTCGAAAATAGTACTGGGATGCAGTGGGACTACGATGAGCAACGCCTCGAGTTCACCACAACGATCGTCACACACCTTCTCTATGAGAGTTTAGCTGAGGCAGAGACTGACCTCGAATCAAACCACGAGAGATGACGCCACCGAACCGCAGTTAGTTTTCAGGAGGTGTCGTGCTGCACTACTGTTCGACGCCTGTTTGTCGGGCAATTTCCACACTTCTAATGCGACACGGCGGGTATCTATGGATACAATAACGCATCGTGCAGCGGGACTGTGAGTCGCTGCCGGGCGCAGTACAGAAGCAAGTGACTGCGCCCGGGGCGGCCAGGCCCGGGTTGAACCAACACACGCGATGAATGCATCCAGGTCCTACCTATGAGCAAAGCAACACTGTCAAACAAGACGCCACCAGACGCTGCGGGAAGTGAACTACGAGAAGAAGATGTCACTGAGCAGGACACGCTCGGTGATATGACGATTGAGTTGGACGCTATCAACGATGCGTTCAGCATGACGCATGCACACCCGCCTGACGAGCCCTGCGGGAATCGAGAAGACACTGCGAATGTCCAAGCATGCCTCGAGGCCGCGATTGAGTACTACCACCAGAATCTCCCGGATGGTATCCGCGAGCACGTCTGCGAAAAATGGGGGCTCAACAATGAAATCATCGATGATCTGAAAATCGGGTATACTGACCCGTCAACATACGGTGATGATGATGCTGACGCGCCTGAAGGCGCACTCGATGAGACAGTCATTGAATACCTTCACGACGAAGGATTTGATGCTACAACGATTATCCGAACTGGGTTGGTGAGTCCAGCCGCTATCAAGCACGTCTACGAGTGCAATCCGACGCGGTCTGATTGCGGGCACTCGTATCTCCCTGATGGGTTGGATGCTCTCGCTACGCTCCGTGAAAACCGGCATGACCCAACAGGAACGCCTCCCCTGTATCAGGGTGTGTCTCCAGAAGCCATCGATTTGGACGCGGTTGTTGAAACCGCAAAAGCCGAAGATGTACTGTCGTTGCGGAATTGGTGGGATGCTCGCATCGTCTTCCCGTACAAAGACCGTGACGAGGAGTATTCCTACCTGATTGGGCGTGCGACAGACGCAACTGAAGATCGTATCTACAGCAACGGGATGGAAGATGCAACCGGTGAAGACCATATTGAGGTGTCGCTTGTTGCTGAGCGAACACGCGACGGTGAGGTTGAATACAAATTCGATCGCCCAGCTGTTGCGGTCGATGAAGGAACGACTGTCACGTTCCAGAATGAGGCGAATGTCCGCGCCACGTTCACCGTCGAATGGGCAAGCGCCAACGACTGGGAGGATGAGCAATTCCAGGATATGCCGACTCGAACGTGCAGTGGTGGTGGGACATATCTATTCAGTGCAGATTTCGCTGACACTAACGAGGAGGTGCGTGGGGCTCTCCTTGCCACGGACTCATTCAACAGGGAAACCGTGTACGATCCAGTCAAAGACTGGCTCGAAGAGACGGACAACTACGAGTTGGACAAAGCGAAATACGTTAAGCAGACTGTGGACCGACCGTGGGTTAATACGGAGGCAGTGTATGAGCCAATGTTCGGGATTCACTCCGTTCAAGAGGACGAATTACTCCTTATTACGGAGGGTGTCACAGACGCACTGATGGCGCAGCAACACGGGATTTCGTGCATCAGCCCGTGTACAACGGAGTTCAAGGAGAAACATTACGATCGGCTGACCGCGATTGCAGAGCGTGCTCCACGAGTGTACATCGTGATGGATAACGAAGAGAACAACGCAGGAGATGACGGTGCGCTCAAAACCGCGAAAATGCTGCGGAATCACGACATTGATGCGCGTGTCGGAGAACTTCCGCGTCCAGACGATATGGCGAAGGTTGACGTTGCAGAATATCTCAAAAAATATGGGACGCACAACGGTGACCCTTCATTTAAACGCGTTCTCTTGGACGCGAAGAATCCGAGTGAGTTCGACCACTTCGATCCTAACGAGCATGACCCTGGGAAGCTAACTGCGGATTACATAGACGACGAGAACTCTGAAGGCAGTAAAGTGGGTGGTGATGGGGCAACCACAGAAGGTGGTGATGGGTCCATGGGGTCGAACCCGATCGCTGAACTCACGCTCCTTGATGTGATGCCGCCAGGAAACAAATACCCGAGTGACCCGAGTGGGGACGACCGCGGGAAGAATCCGCTCCTCTCGGATAGTCGAACATCGAGTGACGAATTCGTGCTGCTGTCACGAACAAGAGCCTACGACCACGACGGAAGTCGGAAATGTAGTTACAACCCGATGACGTTCCTTGCTGTGGACGCTGGCTGCCGGTCGGCGAATGCACCAAATGGAAGATTCAATGATGAAGAGATGTGGGAGGTCTGGCGGCACGCAAAAGAAACATCGTACGTGAACTTCCCGGATGATGCACCAGTCCCATCGCGGGCAATAAACCATCTTGCACGTAAGCATGAACTCGCACCGCCGAACCTAATCCCGGATTCGTTTGACGATCCGAAACTCCCGCCTACGATGTACAATCGCGTCCTTGAGTGCATTGAAGAAGAGTACGGGCTTGACCCGGGACGGTCATACCTCAACACTGGTGATGCCGAAAACGACGATAACAGCGGAGGGAGTGACGCAGACTGAAGACAACGTACTGAAGTCGGGTACGACAGCCACCGAAAATGAGTCGAGATGCATACGTGGAGAAGACGCAGCAGTGGGCGCGCACACGTTCTGGAGAAAAGTGAAGTGTGCGCGCTTCCCGGTAAGTGCCCCGGAGTCCGCCGGGCTCGACACTGTGGAACAGCGCGGCTAACACATAAACCTGAGTGATTGATACAATGTCGTCAATGAGCATGTCCACTACTACTGTCCCGATAGCTGAATGGCCTGACCGTCTCACATCTCGTAATGAATACGAGAACTGGGTACTCCTTTTGGCTGACCGTGTAGCGATTACCGCAATGAGCACGGTGAAAGACCACCCAGAAGACGCATACCAGCGTTCTGAAGAGCGTCTCGGGTACGAAGCTGAGTTGGAAGTTGATGATAAAATCGATGTCCTCATGCGGGAAACCGATCACGAAATCGCATACGACATTCTGCGACTCAGCAACACGCCGCCAACTCACACCACGATGGAGCATGTGGGTGCTGGAATGTCCGATGACAACGTCATCAGGACGTTCGCGTACAACATCTTGCTTCAAGATGTCCTTGCTGCCGGTCGTGCCCGCCTAGAAGCACGTATAGACGATGCTGACGACATCGATACAGACGCTGAAGAGATAGAATGGTGTGAACTTCCGAGTCCGACAACGGTTAGGTCGGAGTTTGCAGAGAACGTCACCATCACGATCGACGAATCCACCGATGACTAACAACGAAGATACTGCGGAAGTGGAACTCCGCGCGGATGCGGATGTGACGCGTCTCTCACTTATCGGATGTACAAAGCAGAAACGCGACGAGCCAGCACGCGCAGGCGACATCTACGACGAGAGTTCATACTTTCGAAAACGCCGCCGGTACAGTAACCTGTACTGTGATGATTTCGTTGTGATTTCAGCGAAACACCACGTCCTACGCCCAGATACCGTGATTGAACCATATGATTTGTCACTCAGTGCACCGGCGAGTGACGAAAACGGGATGACAACTGAAGAAAAACGTGAGTGGGGGACGGAGACAAAAGCTCAGCTGAAGGCAATGGACTGGTCGGACGTCGACGAAGTTGTCGTCTTGATGGGACAATCATACTTGCGGTGGGTGCAAGATGCGTTCGAAGACATCCCCGTAATGTTCGTGTATCCATTCGCGCAACACAGCGGAATCGGTGAACAACTCGGCTGGCTCACCGAACAAAACGAAGCCGCAGAGAAAACTGACCCGAAACAGCAACAACTCCCTTTCTGAAGCCTAACTTCAGGTATTACGCGGTGAGAGAGGTGGTGAGTATGACGCCTAATTGAGGCTAATCTTTTTCCAATTCACACCAATATATGCCAGTAAACACACGAGGCGCACCGATCGGTGAAGAGTCACCACCCCACACAGTCTCTCCAACCGTGCCCACCAACACTCCACCACCCGAAGACAACAAGACTACCAACACACCTTCAAGAGAAGGTGAGTCAGCCACATCTAACTCGCAAAGGCATGGTCGTGACTGTGACGCGTGCCCTGAATGCGATGGGGGAATTGAATATACAGAATCAAACGAATACATCTGCAAAAACTGCGGACTCGTACTCGAAGAAGAATGCATTGACCATGGCCCTGAGTGGCGGGCCTATTCATCTGATGAAAAACAGCGGAAAAGTCGCGTCGGGCCACCACGAGAAGAACTGCATCACGATTACGGACTCTCAACGCAAATCAGTAAACAAGACCGTGACGCTCGTGGGCAGCATCTCTCAGAACAACAACGCCAACGGATGAATCGGCTTCGAACATGGAATACGCGAACACAAACTGAGAACTCGACAGAACGGAATATCCGAGCAGGCCTCACAGAAATCCGTCGAATGGGGAGTGCAATTGACGTGCCTGATGCCACCATGCGTATCGCCGGACGACTATACCGGCAAGCCGCTGAGAACGATATGCTTCCCGGACGAAGTGTTGAAGGGATGGCTAGTGCCGCCCTATACGCGGCGACACGACAAACAGAATATCCACGCACTATTGATGAAATCACTACCGTGTCTCGCGTAGAGAAACGCGAAATTGGCCGTACATATCGATATCTTCTCGACGAATTCAACATCACCGTCGAGCCAACAACTCCGCAACAGTATGTCCCGCGATTCGTCAACAATCTCGACTTAAGCCAAGCCACCGAACGGAAGGCTTGTGAAATCCTCGAAAAAAACCCCACAGAGCTTACCAGCGGGAAAAATCCGGCTGGCGTTGCCGCGGCCGCTGTGTACATCGCTAGTATCAAGCAAAACGAGAAAACAACGCAAGCAGCTCTCCGTGATGTCTCTCACGTCACGAAAGTCACTATTCGGAACCGATACAAAGACATGATTGCAGAAACCGACATTGACATCGAAAACTAACGGACTCCGAACTTCTCTTGTGACATCCTCGCTCGCCGTACAGGCTGGCGGCGCCGGGCATAAGCAGTGAGTGATCCCGGCGCCGCCGAGGACACAGCATTCCCCGGCAGTGTCACGGTACAATAACGCGATCTCAACAGTACTTATGGTCCAATCACAAACCTCCACTCACGAAAATATGACTCGTGCAGAGCCGACTGCTACCGACCTGCTGATGTTACCCGGGAGCGTCGGGCAAACGCTTGCAGACCACGAAATAACCGATCTTTTGTCGTATTTTGATCCTGACGCTGTATTCGTTCTTGATGACGGGGAGAACCAATCCGTGGTCAACACACTGCGTGACCAAGACGTGATCGTGATCGCGCCCGGACAGGATGACAACGCAACTGGCATCTACACGATGCGTGACGTCGATGTTATTATCGTGTCTAACTTCACCGATTTGAGCGGGATTCGCGCGGCTGAATCAAAAGACCTCATCGATCCAGAGACGGAGACATTCGTCGTGAGTGATTTACTCGATCTGCATGTTGACCGTGAACAACTCAATACGTCACTGGATGGCGGAGACAACTACCGTGATGCACTTGGTGACAATCTCAGTGGCTCATACACGCATATCTCGACGCAACTTCCAGCATCATACTCGCGGGACTGGGAGGATCTTCACATCCAAGGAGGTGCGCCACCGGACTCGCAAGGCCAACCACCAATCCCATGTCTCACACTCCGTACTGACGGGTACGTGACGGTGGAAACACTCAGCAGTCAACAACTCGGATTGAAAGCTATCGATAACGTCGGGCCAACAATGGCAGACCGGCTCAGAGAAAACAACTTCTCATCAGCAGACACGATTGTTAGTGCTGACCTGAGCGAACTCCAAGAGGTGAACGGTATCGGTGAAAAACGCGCGAACCAAATCACCAACGCAGCAACCGCTATGACAAACGGCCGTGTTGTCCGAACATCTGATTCACCGGTCCCTGGGGAAGACCCCATCTTCATCGATATTGAGACAGACGGCTTAAATGCAACCATCACATGGTTGATTGGCGTTCAAGACGGTGTTAACGGGAAGTACATCTCGTTCCTGAACGAGAACCCTGACGAACCCGGGAAAGCTGTCCGTGATTTCATGATGTGGGTCAAAGCGAACGCGAAAAATCGAACCTTCATTGCATGGAATGGGTGGGGATTCGACTATGAAATTCTCCGTGACCACATCGTCGAGTATTGCCCTGAATATCTGGATACGTGGGAGTCATTGTCGAAACGGGATTTACTCCGGTGGGCAATTGAAATGGAAAACGCTGTTCTCCCTGGGCGCACAAACAAACTGGAGCATGTTGCAGAAGGCCTCGGGTGGGAAACAGATTCCACCGGGCTGAGTGGGAAAGCCGTCGGTGAAGCGTATCGGCACTGGGTGCAAGAACGGACTCCAGAAGCCGAACTTGATTGGGAACGGCACTGTGAGTATTGCCAAGACGACGTTGAATCGTTAGCGCATATCTACAAAGAAATTCGGAATGAAGGTCGGCTTGCAGCGAAAGGCGGTGGGACAGAATCAGTTGCCGAAACAACCGACCAAGGCACGCTCGCAGAGTGGTAACGCAGAAAACGAAAAGCCCGGCGTATACAAACACACGTCACATATTTCGAGGTACACAGATGCCTGCTGTTCACAGCAACGATTCCGAGACATGCGAATGGGGTATTGACGACGATCTGAACCAAGTGATTGAAGATCTCAGCGAGGGCGACGAGGTCCTCGTTAATGACCGGTCTCAGACCCTCACCGTGTTTGAAAAAACAGACACCATCATCGGATCAAATCGTGAACCAACTCACGTCGCACTATTAGAAGGAAATGGAGGTCGTGTCTATCGACTTCGCGGCCCATATCGCTCTCCTGACGACCACTCCACACCGCCATGCTTAGAACTCCGACAAGAAGATGAATGGACAACCAAATCAAGCGCTGTGACGCATATCGCCGTGACAAACTGGACAGCTCGCATCGCCGCAGACACAACCGCCACAGAATACATCGAACCTGAAATACCAACTCCGGACGGTGTTGCTGCGACCGCCGCTGCAAACACCACCCTGGCTGCAAATCGGGATCCATGTGAGTTATCTGGACCACCACTAGGTGACTGCCCAAAATGCGGTAACACAGTAATGCGCGATGATGACCGCGTTGTATGCACGAGATGCTCTGCGTGGTGCTGGTACGCGCAATGGGAAGCCTACACTGGAAATAAGTGAGTTACACGGTATGACAGATGTGTTTGGGCGCGGCAGCGGGCATTGCAGTAAGTGGTCCCGCTGCCGCGCACGGTAGCCTGGGGCGGCAAACCCAGAATCACAATCGAACCAAGCACCACAACCACAAATCTCCTTGAATACTTATGAGTAAGAATCAAACTTCCCCTGACGCAGCCGGATCAATCCTCCAAGCAAATCCTGACTCTGGACTCCCACTATCTGCTGAAGACCTGAAAGCAACGTACCCAGATTACAAATTCCAAATTCAGCACACGCAGACACAACCAGCAAAAGACGCTGACACAGTCCCTGCTAATGATGTGCTTCGAGAGGAACTTGCAGAATCTCTCCCACATGATTTATACACTCATCAGGCAGATGCACTTCGCGCACTCGAACAGGGAGAAAACGTGTGTGTTGCGACTTCAACGTCGTCAGGGAAAACGCTCGTGTACGCACTTCAAGCTGCCCGAAATCACATCCAATCCAACGGTGACGCAACTGGCCTGCTGATTTACCCGACGAAAGCACTGAGTCGTGACCAAGAACAGTCATTGAATAATCTCTACGCTGATCTCGGGCTGGATATCAACGTGCAGGTATATGACGGTGACACCAAAGACAACCGTCGAAAACGTATCCGTGCCAACGCAGATCTCATCATCACGAATTTCTCTGGGTTGAACGTCTACTTGCACGACCATACGCGCTGGACGGACATCTTCAACAATGTTGAGCTCTTCGCAGTGGATGAAAGTCACTCGTATACGGGCGTACAAGGAATGCACGTCGCATGGACAATTCGTCGTGCACGACGTATCTTCGAGTACTACAACAGTGATCCGCAGTTCGTCATGACGAGTGCAACAATCGGGAATCCAGCACAACATTCGAAAGCACTCACTGGAAAAGACGTAAAAGTCATTGACAACGACGGGAGTCCACGCGGACAACACGAAGTCGTGTTCTGGGATCCGCCAGGATATGCTGATGAAGATGACTACGGGAAAAAGCCAGCTGACCAAGAAGCCAGTGAGGTTGTCGCACATCTTGCCCAACAAGACGTGCAGACGCTAATGTTCACGAAATCTCGGAAGCAAACAGAACTTAACGCGGAGCGTGTTCGGGCTGCTGCACAATCACACGTAGCGCCCGGGGGAATTGACGTGACATCTTACAATGGCGGGCACGGAAAGAAGACTCGACGCAGCGCAGAGCACAAACTGAAAGAAGGCAATCTCGACGCAGTCGTCTCAACGAACGCATTGGAACTTGGAATTGACATCGGGAGTGTTGACGCAACTGTTATCACCAGATATCCCGGAACGAAACAATCATTCTGGCAACAACTTGGCCGTGCCGGGCGCGGTCAATCGGACGCACTCGGTGTGTTGGTGCCTGGGCAAAACAACATCGATCAATACATCTTAGACAATCCAGACTATCTGTTCGGTGATGACGTTGAAAGCGCAGTTGTTGACTTAGAGAACAACCCCGTGTATTCGAAGCACGTTCTGTGCGCCGCAAATGAGCTCGCATTAACGAAGAGTGATAAAAAATGGTTTGGCGGACACCGTCTTGAACAAGCAGTAGAGATGTACCGAAAAGCTGGAGCTCTTGTCGGGAAACTCTCACACGGCGTCCAATATGAGGGTAAACGTCGCCCACAACGTGACATTTCGATGTACGCAACAAGTGATGAGCAATTCAAAGTCCGAAGTACAGATGACTCCCTTGATGTCGAACCAATCGATAAAGAACGCGCATATCGAGATTTCCATCCCGGCGCAATCTACCTACACAAAGGCTCCCGATACGAAGTCACTGAACTCCGAGAAGACGTGCCAAAACCGTACGTGAAACTAAAGCCAGTGGACGTGGACTATTACACGCGGACACTCAGCGACACGGAAATTACTGACCTTGAAACACTCCAATCTCGTGACCTTGGACGAGGAATAAAGCTACACTGGGGGAAAGGAAAAGTGAACGTGCACTACTATGCATATCAACAGGTCGATGTGAAAACTGGTGAAAGTAATGGGCCTGAACGACGCACCGGGCTAGACCCGATTGAAATGCACACCCAGCTGATGTGGGTCGATGTGCCAGACACGAAACTCGGAAAACTTCTTGAAGACCGTTACAAAGGCGAAGACACGTTCGATTCTGATAAGCGACTCCTCGGTGCACTCCACGCTATCGAACACGGAATGATTGGAATGGCACCTCTTGAATTCCGACTCTCAAAGAAAGATCTCGGCGGACTCAGTGTCAGTGGACATCCGGAACTTAATGGCGCTGGATTCTTCATCTACGATGGCATTCCAGGCGGACTCGGATTCTCCCGGTCACTCTATAACGAATTCGAAACCGTTGCAGAACGCACACACGAACGGCTCAATGAGTGTGCCTGTAACAGTCTCAACGGATGTCCAGCTTGCACTATGGACGACGACTGCGGCGATAATGAACCGCTTCACCGGCCTGGTGCAGCAGATATCGTGAAGATCATCACCGGACTCGCCAATAACTAGTCATTCCCTTTTCGTCTGTGGTACGCCACAGACCACCACCAAGATCAGTCGATTCATCCACAGAAACACCACCAAAAGAAACAGACAAGGGTCGCATCGGAACGGCGGGAAAGTGCGATTCAGGGAAATGTGGCGTGAAAGCCGAACCCATACAAATACGGGATGTGTAATACTCACTGAGAGATGTCGTCAACTACTAGTACTGAGCCGCCAGTCTCGATCGATGAAACCAGTAACCGAGCACAAGCGGTTATTGACCGTGTAAGCGAAGCCGTCATCACAGATCAGGAATTCCTTGAAACGCTACTCACTGGTGTATTTGCTCGTGGGCACGTTCTTTTGGAGGACGTACCTGGTACGGGGAAGACACTTACCGGGAATGCGATTGCGGACGCGCTGGGAGTGAGTTTTAATCGCATCCAATTCACACCGGATCTGCTTCCGAGTGATATCACAGGAACGAATATCTACAACGAGCATACGCAAGAGTTCGAATTCAGCGAAGGCCCATTGTTCGCCAATATCGTGCTTGCTGACGAAATCAACCGAGCACCCCCGAAAACGCAAGCGGCACTCTTGGAAGCAATGGAGGAAGCTCAAGTCACCGTCGACGGCGAAACATATGATCTCCCGGAACCATTTTTCGTCATTGCTACGCAAAACCCTGTCGAACAGGAAGGCACGTTTGAACTCCCAGAGGCGCAACGTGACCGGTTCATTGTGAAGACGAGTATTGGATACCCTGAATACGAAGGTGAAATTGAACTGATGGAACGGCGTGGTGATCGACTCACGCAGATGCCGAGCGTTGAAGCCGTGACAGACCAGGAGGAGGTCACGAATCTCCAGATGGTCCCAGAGTACGTCTCGGTAGAGCGTGAACTCGAAGAGTACATGCTGGATCTTGCGCGGTACACGCGTGATGACAGTCGTGTCGATGTCGGTGTGTCACCGCGCGGCGTGCAGCGATTCTACGAGGCAGCGCGTGCTCGTGCGGTTATCGCTGGGCGTGACTACGTCGCGCCAGATGACGTGAAAGCAGTCGCTGAGCCCGTCATGAAACACCGCATTATTCGAACGGCAGAAGCTAAAGTTCACGACGTTGAGCAAGCCGATGTGGTTGCTGACGCGCTTGATTCAATCGAGGTGCCAGCAGTCGCCGAAGTTTAACTTCTACAGGCTAAGTCCCCGTCCTCATGGAGCCGCCAAAAGCGGCGAGCAAGCAGGAGTAGTTCACGTTGAAATTGTTTTGACGTCGCTGAGTTCGAACCGTGCACCGCCTGTGTCACTCTCTGTAACGTGGATGTCCCAGTCGTGTGCTTCAACGATTTGTTTCACGATGGTCAACCCGAATCCGGTTCCTTCATCACTGGTTGAAAATCCAGACACAAACACGTCATCGCGGCTATCTTCAGGGATGCCAGACCCATTATCTTCAACGTAGAACCCATCATCTGTCATTCCGACAGTCACTGTGACGTCTTCTCCACCGTGTTCAATCGCGTTGCTGAACAGGTTTTTCACAAGCAATTGGAGATGATCCGGATCTGCTTCAATTGCGACGGACGAGAAGTCATCTGCATACTGGAGTGTAGTGCGCTGTTCCTTATCAGCCACTGTATTCCACGCGTGATCCACTGTATTATGAAGTGCGACAGAGTCCAATGAACTGATGTCTTGACCGTTACGAGCCAACCAAAGAACGTCTTCAGTGATACGGACAATGCGGTCTAATGCGGACTCAACGTCGGCAAGATGATCACTGCCGCATTCTTCCTGAGCGCGTTCTATGCGGGCTTCAGCTACGTTCACTGGATTGCGAACATCGTGACTGACGACACTGATGAATTCTTTCAGGCGCTCGTTTTGTTTCTTTAATTCCATTTCGCGTTCCCGCAATTCCTCTGTTTGCACAATTTGATCCATTGCTGATTCGATGCTTGCGGCTAAAACCCATGCAAGCATGAAATCCTGTTCATCGAACGCATCCGGGGTTGGTGAGGCGGCCAACATGATGCCGTGGTCGCCGAGTGGGAGATACAACTCACTCCGCAGTGGTGTATCTGGATCATACCGGTCCGGATGATTGTGGACATCAGCAATGAAACGATCCTCGCCTTGCTCGTAGGCCCGCCATGCAATGCTGTCCCCGCTCGTGAATACTGGTGGCTCGTCGATGAAATCGTGGACAGCATCAGTCGTAGCTACCGGTGCGAGACCGAACTGATCTGGGTCGTACAGATGAATGGAAGTTATGTCTAGTCCTAATTCCTCACTGGCTGCCTCAACACCGAGTTCTGCGGCTTCTTCAAGAGTATCCGCAGCCACTAGTTCTCGACTTCGGTCGTGGAGTGCGCGCAGATTCTCGGTGTATCGTTTGTAGTCAGTGATGTCCTCTTGGAATCCAACGTAATTCTTCACCGATCCATCTTCATCATGCATCGGTGCAATCGAGACTCGATTCCAGAATTTGGTGCCATCTTTCCGGTAGTTCTGAAGCTCAACTGTAACGGGTTCTTCAGCATCAATTCCCTCTCGCATCGTAGCAACTGGTTCCTCAGACGTATCGTCTCCTTGGAGGAATCGAGGGTTCTGTCCGATGATTTCTTCACGGTCGTAGCCTGTTACAGATTCGAATTCCTTGTTGGCGTAAATAATCGGATTCTCATCTTGGGTAGGGTCCGTGATTGTGATGCCCACGGGTGCTGCCTCTACTGCGTGATTTTTCAGCTGGAGTTCTTTCTCACGTTCGCGTTGATCGGTCAAGTCACGGACCGTACAGACGATCTCTTCGTCTTTTGTTCGTGAGACAACCTGCTCAATGGGGAACGTTTCGCCGTCTGCCTTGACACCTGTTGTTTCACCGGACCATAAGCCGTCTTCTAAGACCGACTGATGGATGTTTTCACATTCGAATGGGGTTTCGCCATCAGGGTAAGCTAGTTCCCAGTGTTCGCCAACCATCGCTTCTGGGTCATACCCATAGAGATCTGCATATGCTTGGTTGACGTAGAGATACTCGCCCTCGGTATTGAGAATGCTGATGCCTTCTTGTGCGCTTTCGATGGCTTTCTGTTGTCGGCGGGTTCTCTGTTCTGATCGATACCGTTGGACAAGATTCCGCACCCGATTTGCCAACACGTCATACTGGTCAATGACGCTTTCTTTTTGGAAATAATCAGTGACGCCCGCTGAGATAGCTTCGCTGGCGATGTCTTCATTTCCTTTCGCCGTGTATAAGATGAATGGGAGGTCAGGATAGTCCTCGCGGATCTCTTCAAGAAATTCAATCCCGTTTTGCCGGGACATGTCGTAGTCTGAGATGATGCAGTGCACCTGGTTGGCGGCGAGGTAATCGAGACCGTCAGAAGCACTAGTGACCATCTCAACGTTGAGCGTGTCATCAGCACGCTCAAGTTGAGTTGCGATTACCTCAGCAAGACCCGGGTCATCATCAACGTGCAACACGTTAATTTCAGTGTTTTGAGTGCGTGTTGCTGGGCGTGGGGTGCTCATACGGTTCTCTTTTGAACATTAGTATGCGCACTCAAATACCTTCTGTAAACTGGCCCGGTATGGTAGAGTGTGGAATTCGATTCAAGGGTTGCAGCCCAGTATCATCCTTGGAGGACAGCAGCGAAAAAGACGGCTGCGAGGCCTGCAAGTGCAAAAATAATGAGCGGTGTCAGGGTCACCGTGAATGTGTTTGCTGCACTCAGAGTGATCCACGCGGCGCCAACTGCGGTAACACCGCTTCCGAGGCTGATCACAAGATGCACAGCTTCTGTGTGTGTCGTTGAAGCGTGCCGACCGATTGTTTCACCGAGTGTGAGTGCATATTCACCAACATCCCATGCAACAGCACCGAACATTAGAAACGTAAAGACCACTAGTGCATCTCCGCCAAGCATCCCATGAACCACCCCAATAGTAACGATGCCGCCACCGGCGAGTGCCGGTCCCGCAGTGCGCTTCGGGAGAAATCCTGTCCCGGCAAGCACAACTGGCACAGCAGCAACACCGATAAAGATGGTGACGACAAACAACACTGAGAACAGAACAAACACCGGGACGCCGATTAGGCCGGTGAAGTGATTGAGGAGTTTCGAAACAGTATGTGGTGATTTCGTGATGAGAAGGTCATAGATAGGAGTAGCGGCCACTATGACGATTCCAAGTGTGCTGAGTGTCCCTGCGAGTAGCGGGATGGCGTGCCGCACAACCGTCTCTACAGACATCGAAGTGAGTTTTTGCGCCAGCCAGAACCCAACCATCAGCGCGAGACACGCTCCGATCACACCAACTTCAAGAGCGCGAATCGTAGTAGATTTCGCCAGCACGTGAAGGAATCCCGTGAGAACATCTGGGAAGTACGCGGTCAGTGTGTGCTCTGACGTCGAAATTCCGCCAGTGACGACGCCAAGGAAGAGAAGTATTCCTGCCACAAGGAGTAACGCGCGACGCATCCGTGTCACCGCAGAGTCCACGGCATGAGTCTGGTCACGTGGTGCGAATTCAACAACCGGGAGTGTGGCAACGGCACGTCGCACCAGAATCACCATCAAGAATGTCACCACTGTAAAGGAAAACACAGTATCCGCAGCAGTTGCGCTTGGAGTGAGTGCGTCAGTGAGTATGCGATTCACTGTGTCAGCGATAACTGCACCAACAGTTGTCTGCATATCCGGGTTGAGTTTCTCCCACGCAACAACACCGACAACAATGGTAGCGGGTAAAATCGTTGCAGGCAGGACGCCAAGCGCACGATAGATCTGACGATCGCCAATGTCACCCCAAATGGTCGCGGTACTTCCGAAGATAGCGCCACCGAGCGCAAGGAATGCGATGGTTGTCAAGAGTGGCGCGGTGGCTGGTGCAGACACAGCGCCGAACAGTAACCCGAGGATGAACAGAATACCGAGCGCAGGCACAGTGAGATTCCCAATAAGTTGGTAAGCAAGTCGGTCGTGGTTGATAGCATGGACTGCCCATGCAAACGCAGCGCTGGACACTGTGATGACGCCAACAGCAGTGTAGGCGGTGGTGAGATATGCAACAAGCGCTGCAACCACAAGGGTGACGAGAATCGTTGTGGCGGTGCTAATGCGCGCGGGTTGCAGATTTGAGATGTCTTCTGGGCGTGCGATTTCAGTCGGATAGGTCGTATTACCGGGGGTGGTGTCGGTGTCAGTTGCCATGGTTACGAGTGGATGGTGAGGTGGTAGTTGCAAGTGCGAGCGGAAGTGGTGTGTCCGGATTCCAATTGATAACGTACGCGCCAGCGTCTCGGAGAGCATCCATATTCTGTGCACGGTCCACGCTGGCCAACGCACCGCCAGGTGTTTCAGCTGGCGCTGTCACATCTGGACTCACTACGGAAATGTCGTGCCCGTGCGCTCGGAGTGTCCGCGTAATACCGGTCAGGTAGTCATCTAGAACAGGTGAAAACAGGATGACTTGAGCGTCCGACGGGAGGTGTTTTCGGAGTTGGTCAGTTAGAGACATGCCACCGTCAGCAGTTGGTGTAGCGGTTTCTACCGTGGAATTCTTCGAGGGAGTGTCGGTGGTGGTAGTGGTGGTAGCGTCGGTAGGTGTCGTGTCAGTGTTGCGGGTCGTTTCACTGAGGATTGTCTCAAACAGCGTGTTTGTGCGGGCTTTCAACTCTGCACCGGCGCCGGGTTCAATCCATTCTAACGGTGCGTGAGCCGCTGTTACTGACGTGTCGGTTCCGAACGTAGCGATACCGGCCATGTGCCCGTCGTCGAGGATGGAATTCATGATGCGTGTTGCCGCATACGTGCTGTACTCGACCGCAGACGGGTACCCGGGCTTCGGAGCAACGCGTGAAACGGAACGCGCATCGACAACGAGCACAACTTTCGCAGCTTTGTGCTCGCGGTAGTTCACTGTCGTGAGTTCCCCGGTCTTGGCAAGATGTTGCCAGTGGATGCGCGTCATTGGGTCACCACGCCGATATTCGCGTGTAGCATGGAATTCCACGCCTTCGCCACCGTGGTCGGTTGGAAGATTCCCAGTGTAGTTCATCGTCTGTTGTGGGAGCGGGACGTCCTCGAGTGAAACACGAGATGACAACTGCGTTGCGCCATCCGGCTCGATGGTTGTTGCAATCGCGGTCGTGGCGGTTGCATTGCGGGCCTGGACTATCGGCGCAGTGAATTCGTGGTCACCACGGACGGCTAAGACATCGTACGTGAATGTGGCTGTCTCATCTGCGGGGAGTGCAACTGTGCTGCGTGGTGAGCCGTCGACGACACGAAGAGCTTCCGGCACCCCGTCGATCACGCGCAAATCGGGTAATGGTGCATCACTCGTGTTCGTAACGGACACTTTCACTGTGACATCCTCTCCTGGAACTGGAACGCCAGTGAATTTCCGCTCAATTTCAACGTGGTGTTTAACGGTCGTAGAGACACCACTCGCGTTGCTGATGGCTACGTACACCAATGGGACGATCGCTCCGGCGAACAGTATGTACGCGCCAGTGAGTGCGCCAAACGCGAGGCAGAGAAGACTCGCACCGACAGCACTACGCCAGCGCGGAATGTGCTTAATCATCGGTCGGTGTCACCTCCGCGTCATCGTGATTGCTACTCCGAGTGAAGACACTCCCTGTTTTGCTTGGTGAATGCTGGTTTGCGAATGCAGACTCCGTGTCTTCGGTGAGCGTGTGAATAGCGACAACGGTCTTCTGGACGCGTGTTTGGAACATTTCTGCGGGGAGGAACCACGCTTTGATGCGTTCCCAGAGCGTGAATTGCGGCGCAGTTTCGTCTCCGAGAAACGCTGCTGGGATTCGATGCGGCGTCCACTCACCGGTTGTAACAGCATGCGTAGCCGTATCCCGGTCACAACTCTCGTGGTGGTGGTAAGCATCAACCGCTTTTTCTCGGAGTGTCTCACGAATTTCGTCTTCTGCCTCAGCGCGATATTGCTCTGTGGTGAACGCACGCGTTAATCGCGTGTCGAACTCATCACCCACAGTGCGGACATCCGTGGCAGGGGTTTCAGGTGTCGCGGCATCGAATTCGTCAAGCACGCCAGTGTCGTTGAGAGCGTGTAGTTTCCGCAGTGAATACGCGAGTCCGAAGAGTAACAATCCTAATGCGACGTTATTCACGGTTACTCCTGAGCTGAGTTGTGTGACTACCCTACGGACTGACCCCGGGAAGATGCTCGGTGAGAACGTTGCAACACCGCTAACCACCAAGCACGCTGTGCCAAGTGCAATGTAGAGTCGCTGTTTGAAACTCATGAGTCTGCACCTCTATCAGTGGCTACTGTCGTGTCAGTGTCACTGCTGGTTTCAGCTGAGTCGTTATTTCCTGGTGTGATACGTTGCGCTGCTTTGGTGACACGATCCAAGTGAGAGTCCGGATCTCGATTCCCGTACTCGACCTCTCGGAACGCTTCTGTGAGTGTCGTCACCGGGCCTTCTGGGAGTCCTTTCTCAGTGGCGGTTGCAGCTATCTCACCGGGCGTCATAGTGCGCCACCGTTGGAGGCCAGTTGCGGAGATGAGTTGACGCCACGCCTTTCGGATCGATAATTGCTGTACGCCGACTGACTCATTGGGAGAGTCATCATCAGCGGGGAGATCAGCAAGTGTGTCCTTATCGCGCCATGGGAGGCGCGCATACGCCCAGTGCTTCAACCGGAGCCACACCTCAGCAACCCAACTCGTGAAGCGGGATGGTGCGGTGAGTACCCAGTGTTTCACGTCTTTGCCCACCGTCTGGAGAGTGTACAGGTTCTCACGGAGGTAGATACCTAGGTCGCGGATGCGGCGTCCAAGATGCGCCAAATACCGACCGAGTGCCACCATTGCGGTTGTGACGCGACGTGCGATGCCGCGCATTGCTTTAGCCGCAAGAGCAGCGATGCGGCGTGGAGTGAGATTATACCGATACGCGAGGAAACTCGCCCCAACGAGACCGCCGCCAATCCCAAACACGAGGAGGAGCACTCCCCAGAGTGGTTTCCACACGGTGGTCTGCGTGGAGAATGCGTTGTGCGTAGCGGTGAGGCTAAGCTTCGGTTGCAGCGGGACGCTAATCGTCACAACGCCGGCTTGATTTGTCTCTCCGACTGTCTCCCCGGCAACACTGACAGTGGCTCCTTGCACTGGTTGGTCGCCGACTGTCACTGTGATATTCGCGTTCCGCCCGGGGATCACTACTGGAATCCAAGACGTAGACGTGACGGAGACAGACACTGGTTCAACTGTCTCTGTTGTTGAATCATTAATCGCCCCACGTTTGACTTCGAGGTGGATTGTATCACCGTCTTGTGCCGACTCTGGGAGTGTGACTGTGAAATTCCCGGTGTTTGAGGTTGTCGTGACTTGCTCGTCGCCTAGGTACACTGCGGCGTTTCTCACTGGCGTATCTTTGATTTCAACATGATAGGTCACGTCATTTCCTGAGAGTAATAACCCAGTTCGACTGAACGTCATGTTCTCGGTGACGTTCACCGTCGCGTCAGGGTTTGATGTATTCGTGGAGGTATTCTGAGGCCCGGTCGCTGTCCACACTGTAGAGGGTGGGCGCTCGAGAGAGTAAGCGCGCTCAGGAGTCATGTCACCCGGTGCAGAGTGCATAACTGCTTGCTGTGTGTCGGTTGTCGCTGGTTCTCTGACAGTCACTCGGAGTGTGTCTGTGTACGGGACTGTGACGCCGATATCGCCCGTGGTATTCGTTTCCCCGACGACATCACCATTCACGGCAACTGTAACACCACTTGCCGGAATGCCATCTTGCTCAACATGGACAACTGCGGTCGTTCCTGGTGCCGGGTCCTGTGGGTGGACGGTCACAGAATAGTCAGTCTGGGGGTCGTCAGTAGACCGGTTAGAAGGCTGCGAATCTGTCGTATTCTGCGCGTCGTCACCCGGTGGGCTCACTGTCGGTGTGTCATTCGTGAGTTGTGATGGGGGCGTCGGGTTGTAGTCCCCAGCACTTCGATTCGCAGGTTCACCGTGACTGCCTTGGTAGACTTTCGTTTCCGTTTGAATGCGTTCACGCGCTGGTGTGGGGTCAAACCGGACCCATCCGACATCCGGGAAGTACACCTCAACCCAAGCGTGCGCATTCATGGAATGCACCTGATAGGTGTTCTGGTCTACTTGGTGGCCAGGCGAATACCCAATGACGTATCGTGCAGGGATGTCCTGCGAACGCAACATCACCGCCATTGAGGAAGCAAAATATTCGCAATACCCTTTGTCCATGTTGAACAGGAATTCTGTAGCGACATCCCCGTCCGGACGCGTCACATTCAACGAGTACTGCTTGTGCGTCTCAAGCCAGTGTTCAGAGGCTTTCACTTTCGCGTACTGTGAACCACCCGATCTCGTGAGCGTACCCGTCAACTCACGGATTCGGTCCTCAGAGACACTCTCGGGGAGTCTCGTGTAGTGTTCACGCACCGAGTCTGGGTAATCATCACCTGCACGTCGCAACACCGATGCGTTCCGAGGCGGCCGGTACGAACTAACACGATATACCGTCCCAGCGGAAACCCTCTCTGTGCGGAGATTATGCGCTGCTGAGATTTCAGCGCCTGTCAACGTAGTCCCAGTCGGTCGCCACACAGTCGGTGGAGACGCTGCACTCTTTTGCAACGTGAACCGCGCTGTGGTTACTTCTCCAGCTGGATGACGCGGGGTAGATATTGTCCGCGCCACATCTCTCTGCGTAGACGTTCGTTTCCAAGTCTCTCCTGTGTAGACGTCGTACGCGTTGGTTCGCCAATACGCCGGGTCATCAGATTCAACGCGGAAATGGGGGATTGCTGCTTGACGTGGCCCAGCCGCAGATGAAGAATTACCTGTGCTGAGTGGCGTGCGGCTTCCAACCGACGTTTGTTGGCCGTGATTAAGCGCACCAAATTCATTGATTCCGCCTGCTTCCGAGGATGACTCACCCGGAGAGGAACCGTTCACAAGCTGTCCGAGAGAGTTCAACACTCCCCCAGTCTGCCCCTCATTGAGTGGATTGGTCAATGCACTACTCCCGAGTCCACCATCACTCAAAGCACTACTCCGTGCCTGCGAAGAAGATGCAGATTCAGCAGGACCAGCTCCGCTAGACCCACCAGATCCATTCCCTGTGCCAACACCTCCGTCAGATGAGACAGTTGGTGCAGCGATGAGTGTGAGAACGAGCGCGCTAATGCACGCGAGTGTTAGGAGTGTCTGTAATGGGTCGCGGCCAGTAGACGGAGTAAATAGCCCAGTTATGGAAGACTCCGATGATTCATTGCGGGAAAAGTCAGTGTCAGGAGGCATGGTTTAGTAATGACGTGAGCTACCGCTGATTCGTGGGACTGTCATCTCTGGTTAAGCGTGTGATTTTACCCATCCCCTCGGAATAAGGATTGGGAGTTTCACCCGTTCCAAGCGCCTGAAGCAAGTGGAAATCCGATTTCATAACCAGGAAAACACCCGCCTTATTTAAGCCTTCAACAAGAATTTATGGGCACAACAGACAGGGGCGTCGTACCCGGCGTTACTATCGCCGCGGGACTGCCCATGTGAGTAACCTCTCTCGACGCCATGACTAAATCCGAAATCAAAACCACGACTGCACCGCTCGAACCTGCTGAAACCACTGAGAACACCGACGAAACTCCCTCCGAAGCAACCGAAGACACTACAACATGCCCTGAGTGCGGTGGTGACCTTCGAACCAATGACGGGCGAGCTGAACGAGCCTGCGTAGACTGCGGACTCGTTGTCGAATCAGACAACATAGATCGAGGCCCCGAATGGCGTGCATTCAACCAACAAGAAAAAGAGGAGAAAACTCGCGTCGGTGCGCCGACGACGAACATGATGCACGACAAGGGCCTCTCAACGAACATCGGCTGGCAGAACAAAGACGCCTATGGGAACTCCTTGTCGTCGAGCCAGCGCGAGAAAATGCAGCGACTCCGAACGTGGAACGAGCGATTCCGCACCCAAGATTCCAGAGACCGGAATCTCAAGCAGGCACTCAGTGAAATCGATCGGATGGCTTCGGCGCTCGGCCTCCCGCAAGACGTTCGAGAAACCAGCAGTGTCATCTATCGGCGTGCCCTCGAAGAAGACCTGCTCCCCGGCCGCTCCATTGAAGGAGTCGCTACTGCGTCTCTGTACGCCGCAGCGCGAAAAGCGAATAACCCGCGCAGCCTCGATGAGATGGCCGATGTGAGTCGCGTCGAAAAGAAAGAATTCGAACGCGCGTACCGGTACATCATTCGGGAACTCAGCCTGGAGATGGAACCAGCAGACCCGGAAAAATACATTCCGCGGAACGTGTCCACGCTCGCAGCTGACCACAATAAGATCAGTGAGGATGACCGCCGCGACCTCGAACAGACAGCGCGTGAACTTGTCGAAACTGCGCGCAACGCGAATCTGCACAGCGGGAAATCCCCCACAGCAATCGCAGCTGCCGCTATCTACGCAGCAGGACTTCTCGAAAACCTCGGAATCACGCAGTCTGAACTGAGTAACGTGATTGATGTGAGCGAAGTCACGATCCGGAACCGGTACCAGGAAATTCTCGACGAGGCCGGTTATATTAATTCTGAGTAGTCAATTTCTCTCGAGAGCATCAATCACCATTGCCGCTGCGACAATCGTCTCTTTGGAGACCGATGAAGCATCATCGATGGTGATCTCGTATTTATCCTGAAGAGACAATTGCCCCTCAATTGTACCGACGTGCTCTCCATTGTGATCCGTGATCTCGTATTTATTGGGGAGGAAGGTCGCTACAAGCGTGCTGAACGACCGGACAACGCAAGCGAATGTGTTCTGTGATTCGATCCTCCCGATGAGACTTTCCGTGTCTGGATCGCGGAGTTTCCACTTGTGAGCGAACATCGTGTAGTTCTTGTCTAGAACCACGACTTCTTCCTCAGTTTCCGCGTCGACGAGCGTGTAGTCGCCAGCGATGTCCAGAACACCTTCAGCGTTAACGGTGAACGCAGCATCACCGTCGGGTGTTTCAAACGGGAATTCTTCTTTGAGTTTCAGGATTTTTTGCTTGCCACGGAGCACAACATTCCCGTCAGCGTCTTCAGCGCGGTATTTGTTCCGGATGAGCGACTGAATGACTTCGTAGTAGTCATCAGTGAGGTCAACTCGTTTGATCAGATCGTCATCTGAAGAGTTTTCACTCATGCACACAGTGGTACGGCAACCACTCGGGAAAAACTAAGCCCTGGTGAACAACGAAACTCTCGGTTCAAAGCAGCGCGCTAGAGACGGTCGAGTTCTGTTACTCGAGGTCCTTTGTCTCCGTCTTCGTATTCGAAGTCAACTTCACGGCCTTCTTCGAGGTCAGGACCGCCAATGTCCGTCATGTGGAAGAATACGTCTTCGTCCACGTCTTCAGTCTCGATGAAGCCGTAACCGCCTTCTTCATCGAAATGAGTTACTTCGCCGTGTGCCATTACACGCCGATGTAGTGGCACGAATCATATAAAGTCTTGCTCCAATGCAGGTCAAAAGTGTTGGATGTATTCATCCGCATTTTCCCCATCACTCCAGGCAAACCCAATCTCATTGGCTACAGCGACTGTTGCTCGCACCAACCGCAAACCAACTATTACGCAGGCAACACCGCTCACCACAACACCAACAACTGGCGGTAACAACCACCAAGTGTGTGGTATCATCATCGTCACCACACTCACAACTATCCCCACACTCACAACGGTCATCAGAACACGCCTCCACGGGAACAACGCACTAACTGCACCCCCAATCACAAGTGCAGCAACCGCGTGTGGAAGAGGATACGCAATAACAGCAATCGCCACAGCAAGCCACAGACTCGGTAAAAACACGAACGAGAGAACCGTCACAGCACGAATGAGACGCCGGGTTTTCGGTCGGCGAACAAGCTCTTCCTGGACCTTCGTCTTGTTCTCTCGTAACACCATCTGCGCGGCTTTCATCTGGGAAACGAAATCGTGCGTCAACACAATCTGTCCTATTCGAGACACCCACAAAACAGTTCGCCCGGGGTAAACTACCCCACCCTACTTCGCTGCTTGTCCGCTTGCGCGGACTGCGCGGCTCGTTGAGGAAGGGGGCTCCGCGCTATCTTATGCTGAGTTTCATACGACACTCCCTCTTACAACTCACTGTATGCCAGGTAGCCGTCTCGTCACCAAACAGTTCCCTTCAACCCCTCTCGAATACGGGCTCTATGGAACGGGTCTCGGGGTTGTGATGGGGTGTCTGTGCATCGCTGCCGTCGTAACCATGTCGTTCCTCAATGACGTGCATCTCTACGGGGTCACACCGTGGCACATCCTCCATATTAACACCGGAGCTATCAATCCGAGCGCCTTCACCACGTCTACCATCATGCTTCCAGTAATCGGCGCATTCACAGTGAACAGCGTACTGCTTGGCGCTGCGACAGCTCTTCTCGGCCCACGATTTGACACCACCTCCAACTAAAACTCAACGTCCGAGTCCGTGGGATCATCTTCCATGTACGGTGCACTCTCCTCGAAATCTTCTTCAAACGGGTGGATGTCTTCGTCTTGGTCCGGTGCGAGTGTGTTGTCATCAAGGACACCGGCTGCGGTTTCATCCGATTCAAATTCAGTCACCGTAATCGCGCTACTCCCGCCATCGGTATCCCCACTCGAAGTGTCCGTTTGCACGCCAGTATCATCAGAGTCCGAGTCTGAAATTGTCAGTCCAACAATGACGAGAAACCCGATAACCGCCACTAATACAATCAGGTATAGGACAGTAACCAATCCCATGTTTCCTAAACATACTCACCATGTGAATATGAGAGTTTGCCCACGTCACACCTCGCCCGGCGTGAACGGCGGGATTCTCTCGCTGTTAGAAGATAGAGTACCAGAACGGGTCGCAGGGGAGAAAAGGAAGGGTGGTGTGTGGTCGCGCCTGCGGCCGGTTAACCAAGCCGGAGGGATGGGAACCTAGACCTTTATCATCACAAGTTCTGTGATGGGGGTATGAACAAAGAATACGACTGGTCCGGAATGCACACAACAGGAAAGAGCTATCTTTCGGGACTGGCTGAGTTGGTTGATGAAATACCTGCCAGTGTTGATCAAGAAGACCGGCTAGAAGAAGTCTTTTCCGAGGTGTCTGTACGCCATTTCCATCAGTACAAAGAAAATGATCAGTCAGTGTTCCACTTTGCTACAGATCAGTACGAATTAGAAGTGTATGTCTCTGGGAATGAACCGTATGAGGCTGAGTTCACACTTCATCCGTTCCTAAGAGATGGTCGATTGCTCTATCACGGCCCTTTGACGTCGGCTGCATTCGATCAAACATTCCTTTATGAATATCTTGCATACCTATTTAGAACGCGGAAGGAGGCTCTCAGAACAGTCGCCAAGGACACAAACCTCTCACCTAGAGAAGCTGAAGTATTCCTCCTACGTCAACAAGGGTACGACGATGAGACGATTACAACCTTCATGGATATCACACCATCAAATCTTACGACATTTACCAACCGAATTGCGGACCGGGTAACTGAAGCTGAAAAAGATAAAGAACAGGCTGACTCGACACTTCGATTGCTCCGGAACTCGTGGGTGTTAGAAACAAAAGAGAAGACGTAGTCGTACCCAATCGAAGAGAACTTCGTTTCGCTAACCCACCGTTCGAGCGCGAGCACATTCAGGAGCTGCGGACAGTCGAATTGCCCGGCGATACCAGCAGGTTGGCGCGGTTAATTAGTGTATTTAGCGAGGGATGCTAGGAATGCTTCAAGTTGGATGCGGTCGTCTGCTCCTTCACTGATTCGGTAGTCTGTCTCTCCGACGCGATCCATGATCTCGATGGCAGTGGCATCACCGACATTGAAATCCCAGACGAGACGGTGAATCTGACCGAGGATGTCACCACCACTCAGGCCTTTCTCACGGAGGAACACATCGAGTTGCGTGCGCGCAGCATCGAAATTGCCTGCGAGCGCTGTTTCGACCATCTCTTCGATTTCTTCCGGGCGTGCTGTCGAGGTGATACGATACACCGCGTCCTCGTCGACGGGGTCGGAAAGCGTTGCCGCGGCTTGAAGCGCGTTGATGGCGCGGCGCATGTCGCCGTCTGCTGCGTACACGAGCGCGTCGGCACCGCTTTCGGTGAGTGCCACATCCTCATTCTCAGCGATCTCGTTGAGGCGTCGGGCCACTACGTCGTCATTGATGGGCGTGAATCGGCACACAGAGCACCGCGACTGGATTGGGTCGATGATGTCCGACGAGTAGTTACAACTCAGGATGAACCGCACGTTGTTGGAGAATTGCTCCATTGTTCGGCGGAGCGCTGCCTGTGCCGAGCTCGTGAGGCTATCTGCTTCATCAAGGAAGATGATGCGGTAATCGACGTTTCCAAACGACGACCGTGCGAAGTCTTTGATGCGGTCACGGACCACGTCAATCCCGCGTTCGTCACTCGCGTTCAACTCAAGGAAGTGTTCGTCCCACTCGGCGCCATACAGCTCTTTGGCGATAGCACATGCTGAGGTAGTTTTGCCTATTCCGGCTTCACCGGCGAATAGGAGGTTCGGCAGATCGCCATCAGCCACGTTTCGCTGAATCCGGTCGATGATGTCGGGTTGCCCGACCACGTCGTCCAGGGTTTCTGGGCGGTATTTCTCCACCCAAATTGTGTCTCGCGTCGCGGTGCTGTCGTCAGTCGCATCGGTGTCAGGAGAGGTAGGTTCACTCATTGTGAATCACGCATGAAACTGCTGGTTCGAAGGTTGTGTTTCTCGCAAACTATCCTTAGGGCGCGACACACTTGACCCGTTGGGATTCTCGGTGGGTGTGTGATTACGCAGTAGCATGATGCACCTCAGTGAGGAAATTCACGATGTGGGTGCGATCACTGGTTCCGGCGTCTAGTTGCGCATCGATTTCACCGGCAACCTCAACCAAGTCCGTAGTGGCTTCCGGACCGTACTCATGACCGGTACGCACGCCGGTCAAGAGGAGTTTGAGGACTTCTCGTCCGGTGAGTTCCTCATCGATGAGTAGGTCGTCCACCGTTTTACGCGCGTCCTTGATATTCCCGGCCTTGGCGTCACCAAGCGCATCTTTAGCGTCTTCTTCGAGTCCGATTTCATCCACCTCATCAGCAACAACTTGCGGGGTGACTGGGTCGGCGGTTTGTGCTGCTAGCTGGAGTGTGAGAATCGCTTCTCGGAGGTCATGGTTCGCGTAGCTGGCAATGAACGGGAGTACGCTATCTTCCGTCGTCACGTCTTCCGCTGTCGTGATGGTTTCAAGCACGTCCGTGACTTCGTTTTTCGTCGGAGCACGCATCGGCAACGTGAAACACCGGCTTTTGATAGCCGGGATCGTGCCGGATGCACTCCGGGCAATGATGATGAATTGCGTCGTTTCATGGTGGCGTTCCATGACACGACGGAGTGCCTGCTGAAAGTCACGTCGCATCGACGTCGCATTATCCAGAACAACCGTCTTGAAGGTCCCGCCAACGGGTTGGTTCGCGGAGAGTTCTTTCACAACGTGGATCATCAGACCTGCTTTTGACGTGTTGCGTCGGCGCTTGGAGTCGATGAAGTGCGTGAATCGCGGGTCATTCGCTAACTCCTTTTTACTCATGTTGAAGAAGTCAGCAGCATTCACCCGAAGCACGTCGTTTTCCGAGTCATGCACTTCGTCCAAGAGCGCGTCAACGGCAGCCGTCTTCCCAGCTCCTTTCGGCCCGTGAATGAAGAGATTCAGGGGTGAGTCTGTTGCTTCCTGGAGATACGCCTGCACGTCGTCCTGTGGGATGTCTTCCAAGGACGGCGTGTGGGTGTCAATCCACAGCGGCGGTTCTAAGTCGGCGTCCACCATTTCTACCACAGTGTATGGGCCGGTGCGTAAAGAGGGTCGGGGATTCCAGGTATCCGGTGGCTGTGTTGTCGTGTCCGGTGCTGAAATCCGAGTGGTTTTCAGGAGCGCGTGTCTACGATATGGCGCGTATGAGTGACTCATTGAGTACTGGGTGTGACAGTCTTAATACTCTCCTGAATGGAGGCGTGGATCGTGGTGCTGTCACAGAGCTTTACGGGTCGCCCGGGACTGGGAAGACGAACATAGCGTTAAACACAACTGTGGAAACCGCAGCACATGGTGAAGATGTCGTGTATATCGACACGGAAGGAGTGTCCGATGCGCGCCTCACTACACTCATGGACGCACATCCCGTCGACGGTGACAGTATTGCCGAAAACATCTACCGGAAAGACGCGATGAATTTTGAAGAACAACGCAAGGCTGTCAAGGCTGTGGATGGCATCAGTGATAACCTCGGTCTTGTCGTTCTCGACAGTGCAACCGGATTTTACCGGCTGAAACGCACTCGTGATGAAAGTGAAGCAGAAACACTCCGCGAGCTCGCCGATCAAATCGTGTATTTGCTTGGGATTGCACGGCGAAGTGATGCCGCAGTCATCTTCACGAATCAAGTGTATGCTGACATCGAAGAAGACGCCTCTGGCGTGTCTCCTCTCGGTGGGAATACACTCAATCATTGGCCCAGTACGATTCTTTACATCGAAGACACAACCGGTGCCCGTCAGGTCCACCTCGAGAAACACCGCGCTAAGGAAACCGGGATGAGCAAAGCTTTCACCATCACTGACTCCGGGCTCCGGGGCACGCCAACTCCGTGATTCCCGTCCCGGATACAAGCGCTCTTTTTGTGGTACTGGGAATCCCGAATGTGTTTAGGGCGGTAGACCGTACTATGTGGCACGATGGATTGGACGCAGGAACACCGCCCGGAAAAACTCAGTGAGATCCGGGGGAACGACAAAGCGGTGAAGAAACTCCGTAAATGGGCCGACAAATGGCCGGACAACGGGCGCGCCGCGCTTCTCTACGGGAAGCCCGGCATTGGGAAAACCACCGCAGCACACGCCTTAGCGAACGAACACGGGTGGGAAACCATCGAGATGAACGCGAGTGAGACACGGACGAAAGACGTGGTCAGCAAAATCGCTGGCGGCGCTGCCGCGAATGGCACACTTACCCAAGGCACGACCGGTCGTCGTCTCGTCATCCTCGATGAAGCTGACAGCCTCCACGGGAATAGCGACCGTGGCGGGTCAAAAGCGATGACTGACGTTGTGAAAGACGCTGAACAGCCCGTGGTACTCATCGCTAACGACTTTTATGAGATGAGTAACGCGCTGCGAAACAAGTGCGAAGACATCGAATTCGACACGGGGAACATCAACCAAAGCGAGGTTGCACGATTCCTTCGAGAGATTTGCGAAGCAGAAGACGTCGAATACACACAGGATGCACTGAAGGCGATTGCGGGAAATAACACAGACGACATTCGTGGTGCGGTGAACGACTTGCAGGCCACTGCAAGCGGGCTGCAAGGCACACTCACTGAAGACGACGTACCGACCGGGAGTCGGGATAAGTCTGAAGACCTGTTCCCGTTCATGGATTCGCTATTCCAAGAAGCCGACCCAGAAGAAGCGCGGTCGCTCGCGTACAGCGTGGATGAAACGCCAGACGACCTCTTCGCGTGGATTGAAGACAACATCGTCAAAGAATACGATGCCAACGAACTATACCACGCATACGACCATCTCGCTCGCGCTGACCAATGGCTCGGGCGCGTCCGTGCAACGCAAAACTATGGTTACTGGAAATATGTGACCGACCAAATGACGAGCGGGGTTGCTGCGAGTCGGCGCGGGCGTCACAGCGGCTGGACACGATACGGCCCACCGTCCTACTGGCAGCAACTCGGTCGCACCAAGAGCACGCGTTCAACGCGCGATTCAATTGCACAACGCATCGCGGACACCAGTCACGTCTCAATGGGGACAGCACGACGTGACTTGATGCCGTACCTCGGTGCGCTCACCCACCACTGCAAACCGCGCGATCTCACAGTGTCCATGGCTGCAACGTACGACCTGACCGAGAAAGAAATCTCATTCATCACCGGGAGCGGCGAAGATACCAACAAGGTCGAATCAATCGTCGAGGATGCAGAAAAACTCGAGTCAGAGGCCGCGATAGAACATGGACGCGGCAGTAGCACCGCGCTGGACTCATTCGACAAGGGAACTGCTGATTCGGAGACTAACGATGGAGAAGGTGCGACCAGTGAATCACCAAGTAGCGCAGCAGCTGACAACAACGGGCAAGCAACGCTTGGTGACGTCGGCAGCGACACTGACAGTGAACCGCCCAACACTGCCAGTGACGACAATTCCGACGATGCGGCAGGCGAGCAGACTGGACTCGGTCAATTCTGACTGACAGCCGAACCCTCTCACCCATTTCGAGGCGGAGGCCCCGTCCTCAAGGAGCGCCGGGCTTCCGACTGGTCGGAAGCACAAGCGAGTAGGGCGGGGAGGAAGCCGACACACCACCAAAAACCACCACTTGTAGTCAGTCCTGACACCCCGAATCGCAGCCTTTACAATCCAGCTAGCCGACATAACGTATATGGTGGAAGTAAACCGGACGGTCGTAATTCCTCTTAATATTCCAGAGGAATCTAAATCTGATTTCCACCATACTATCCTGCCGTATGCCTACTGCCAGCAGGAAACCGTTGACCACTGCTGGCCCGACAACCCCAAACAACCAGACGACCTCGAAACCAGCAAACAAGCCGCCGAAAACGCCCTGTACGACCGCCTTCGAGATGACACCGACGAACAACTGAACGCCAACCTCGTTCAGAAAGCCATCAAAGACGCAACCTCAGCTATCTCCTCGTGCAAAACCAGTTGGGAAAATGGCGACCGTATCTCGAAACCCGACTTCTACGACCGTGACTCGGCCGGCTACACGATGACCTACGACAAGCGTGCGGCCACGTACAAGCGGTATGAAGCGTCGTTCTCCACGGTCAACGGACGAGTGGCCTGCCAGTACGAACTCCCGAGAGAGCTAGAGAGAACGCCTTACGCTGAGTACGTGTTGGATAGGCGGTGGTCGTTCGGCACATCGAAACTCGTCTTCGACGGTGAGCGGTTCTGGCTTCATGCCGTGATGAACCGGCAGTTTGAATCCAACTCAGTGTATGCACCAGAAACAGAAACGGGTTCAGACACGCATAACGAGGACACTGTTCGTGTTCTTGGCGTGGACCTCAACGTTGACGGTTCAACTACGGTCACTTCAACCGGGCAATTCTACGGGAACGCCGACGCTTTGAACGCGTACCGCGAGGACCAAGAACAGTTGCGTGGTGAGCTACAACAGACGGGGACTCGGAGTGCCCATCTCCGGTTTCAACAGCGGCGTGGGGTTGAGTGGCGGTATTACGACCAGTATGCCCACCACGTCGCCAACTCGATCAAACAAGAAGCACTCAGAGTCCGGGCTACACACGTTGCATTCGAGAATTTAACGCGGATTCGGAAGCGTATCTCGAATCTGCCGAAATTCCAGCAGTGGCTCTTCGAGAAAGTCCGCAAATACACCGAGTACAAACTGGAACGATACGGTGTGACCGTGGATACGGTGAAGCCAGATTACACGAGTCAGGCGTGTAGCCACACGGATTGCGACTCTGTCGAGGAAGACAATCGTGACGGGAAACACTTCGAGTGTGTCGAGTGTGGCTACACGGTTAATTCGGATTATAATGCGGCGAAGAACATCGGGTTCCGGTATCTGAACGATGAAGTGTCCAACCCGGCGAGCCACACGTGTTCGTCCGGGCAGGCCGCAAGTCAACTGGCCTTAATGTCGGGGGCACTCTCACCAGACGGCGATTTTGCCGAGACTGAGTGGGTGTCCACCGACAAGCCCCACCCTCAACAAGCGAGTGGCAGTTCATCTGCCCGAGCGCAGTAGGGTGGGGTAGTTGACTAAGAGTCAAAAACTGTTTTGAGAGATTGCCACGAGGCAACTACTAGGAGTTGCCACGAACCAACATCGCATGAGGGGAAGGTCGTGTGATGTTACGCGGACTGGACAGCGTCGAACACGGTCGCTGCGGCTAAAACCAGTTCCTGTGTGACCGATGCATCAGCATCAATCGTTATCTCGTGGGTAACCGTCAGTTTCTCCGCGGTTGCAGTGATAGCTCCGATCACTCCATCTTGCACATCAACAATCGCGTACTCGTGGCGTTTGAGTTTCCCGAGCTGGCTGACTGTCGTGACCGCGTTCACAACCGAGTCCTCACATTTGAACGAGACGATGACGGTTCCTGTTGTTGGATCTCGAACTTCCCATCGGCCACCAAGCACCCCACCCGTATTAACTAGCGCTGCGATTTCATCGCCCGTCGCAGTGTCAATGACGAGGAACGACACACCGTCATCAACAGGCGTGCGTTCCACGCGGAACACTTCCTGATCGTCGTGTTTGAATTTGAGCTCCCCGTCAGTGAATTCAGCCAAGTCAGCCGAAAGAATTTCTTCACCATCACGCTCAACGTGGTAGTCGTCGCCGCGCAAGTCTCGGATTGTGCGATACGTGCCTGTTCCCAAATGGAACCGTTGGATGAGTGTGTTTGAGTGTGAAGTGGGCATCCAGCATATCTTTCGGGAGCGTCGCAGGTAAAGATGTGCCCGAAATACTGTGATTCACCTGCAAGGAAAGTGAGTGTTATCGGGTGGTGACAGTCGTGACGCGGGTTGCATCGTGATCGTGAGACGCGGTCGTCTCTAACGTGAGATCACGGTCAGCCGCAGCTTCGTAAACGTAGTAATTCCCTTGGTAGGCGTCACACTCCACACAACAATTCCCGTACACAACTGTGCGTTGTACTTCACTGAACACTTCCTGAATGTTGCCTTCCGTGAGTGTTTTGAGCTGTTCTCCGACCGGTTCCCACGCGCCACCATGCTTCCCACCAACGCCAACCGGGTACAGCACTGGAGTTTCAGACCCGCACTCGTGGCATTCATACGTGAACTGCCACACAGGAACCTCTTCAGGAACGCCGCGCCACTCAAGTCCGCAAGATTCGCACAGTGTTTTCATCCACCCGGTGTCTGACTGTTTCCGAGTACCTTGTGTAGCTCCACACCGCTCGCACATCTGCTCAGAGAGTCGTTGCGCCATCCAAGTTGCCGCTGTGATGCGATCCGGTGACCGATTTACGTAGATGCGGAGTGCACCGAATTTCTCTTTGATTTGCGTCGCGTGTATTGTCTCACGGTCACCCCGCGTGTTGAACTGCTTTTTAGCGATTGTAGCAACTGCTTCAATAAGCGGGAACCAACCGTCATCGCAAGCAATTTCATGTGCTATCGCGGGGTCCATCCCATCAGCAACCGTTTCATCTGTGGCGCGATAGTGGAAAAATGTCGGATATGAATCCGTCAGATATGCTTCTAACTCTTGATTCATATCACCACATACTCACAGAACACACAAGAAAATGCTGGATGGAGAAATCGGTGCCCCGGTCCAAATCAGACCGGTCAACTCAGGACTTTGTAGGCGTCATTTCCAGACTCGTAGATACGGCCTTGCTCGACCAGCGACGTGATTATTTCTTCAACTTCTTCTCGTGGCGCACCATATGTTTCGCTGAGATGGCTCACCACTTGATCAGGAGTAACACCACTCCCGGGCGCGTCCTCGGCTAGGAGATCGAAACTGTCACAGACCTTCTGTAGTTTCACCCCTCTTGTGAAGTCAAACCACGTCGTCGAATCTTCTCCTTGCGCTTCGAGTTCTGCGCGACGGGTGTCGATTTTTTCCTCTAATTCGGTGATGCGCTCATCAAGTGCAGCGCGTTCTGATTGTAACTCCGCAAGTTCAGCTTCATACTCGTGGAGTGCTTGACGAATCACAGTAGTAGGACTCTCAGCAGTCTCTTCAGTGCGTGACGACATATGAAATACAAATCACGACATCGCCTTAGTCGTTCGGCATCGTAGAAGAAACCACGCCACTTCGAAATCGATCAAGTCTTTGTTTCGTATGCGTCGACGTACTGTTGGAGTTCACTGAGTGAATCCGCCTCTTCAAATCCTTCTAACTGTTCTTGAAGATGCTCTTCGCATAACCCGACTCGAATTCGGTTCTTTTCAATGGAGACGTCAGCATTACTGTCGCAGTAGTGGCATTGCATCAGTATCATGACTGTACACGACACACCGCCGTGAATGTAACGGATTCTGAGAACAAATCTGGAAGAAGGCACGCCCCCTGCGAAGCAACGCCACGCGCCGCCTTTCAATCCGCTTTGTGGAGTGGTTGAGTCTCTATGAGTTCTCTGAGTTCGCGGAGTGACACTGTCTCATCGGCATGGAATCGCGCCAACAGCGTGAACACTTCTTTTTGGTCAACCTTGACATCACCAGTCCGGACGACATCTTCTGGTCGGGTCTTCAATTCGCGCATTGTCGCTACTGCAAGGAGGTATGGGACTGCTACTGCCGATACCGTCGTGCCTTGCACACCAGCAGGTAATGCTGTGAGCCATTGCTCTGCATCTGAAACATACTGCTCAGCACGCGCAACAATTGTCTCGATTGCTGGGGCAACCGTTTCACCGGCGTCCGGATCAGAAAGATCACTCAACGCGACATCATGCTGACACAGAACCTCTGCCGGGATGAACACGTTATTCTCTTCACGATAGTCATCACGGACATCTTTAGCAACGTTGACGAGTTGAAGGAGCAAAGCAAACGAGCGCGCATTTTCAGACAAGGTAGCGTATTGCTCGTCAGAAATCGCTGGCGCAAGTAAATTCGTGACGAGTGACCCCACGGTCCCAGCGACATACCAACAGTAGTCTTCAAGCTCAGTCATTGTTTGAATCCGAAGTCCGCCCTCAGATGCATACCGCGATACAAACATCGCCATCCCGTCAATCATTTCGAGCACTGGTTCACGCATCGCTTCCTGAACCCTTGGCTCAAGAACACGGAATGTCTCAACGACTCGTGGCGTGTGTTGAACAACTTCCCAGTCACTGCTAGGATCGTCTGGAATCCACTCGTCAACAGTAGTGCAGAAGTCTGTTGGTGTTGTTTCGTCTTCTACCTCGAGAACCGCATGGTATTCTGTGAGGAGGTCATGTTTTTGTTCAGGCGGGATGTGTGTTGCATCTTCGATCGTGTCTGCAACCCGGCAGAGAAGATATCCAACACAAATATACCGAGACATCGGTTCGTGAAGCTCGGAAATCGTCAAAGCAAACGTTCGAGAAACATCTTGAACAGCGTCATAGCACCAATCAAGATCAGAGTGGCTCACTGACCCAGAGTCTGTCATTGTCATTCGACAACTACACTTTCGGAATGGTTTAGTAAAAGCCTAAGCCAGCCCAACCGCTTGAAAGGTATTGGAGTTATCCGTGAGGGAAGGTCAGGGCCGGATTTGAACCGGCGGAAAACCCGATCTGCAATCGGGCACGTTTAACCGAAACTCTGTCACCTGACCACGCACCACATCTGACGAAATTTCACACCGCAACACACAAAACCCATGAAAGGAACAAGAAACCATGAAATCGGGAACTGCGTTCTATGTGAGTAGTGCACTCAGTTTCATCAGCGGAATACTCGCCACGCTCACCGGGTATCTCACTTTTTGGAGTGCATCTGTTTTCTTGTTCGGGACAATTCTCAATTACTATTTCGCCGACCGGTTCAACAATAAAGCGAATTAGTCAAAGTATGATTATCTCAAGTATGACCACTCACGCAGAACTCTGCGCTAAGCAAGAGTGACTGCTGGGCATGAGTGAACGGGAGGGTAGATAGGAGACGGACTGCACAGGCTTCAGCGTCCCTCGCCGCGAACGAGGAGCGTTACCCGACCAAGAGAAACGCCCCTACGGCACGCTCAACCGCGTGCAACTAACTTGTAATGGAACAACACATAAAAAAGTAAGATACGAATCCCAATGAGTGAGAACACCCCACAGTGCAACACAGAAATGCGGCCACCAGGATTCGAACCCGCGTTGCGGGCGTGGCATGCCCGCGGGATAGTTACGGATTACTTGCAGATTACCGATGGGTGTTAGCGAAGTTCGAGTATGGTATTCGGAGGCATAAAGTAGGGAGGCAGACAAGTAATTACTATGCAGGATGATGAGCCTAATGCAACACCAGATTCAGACCGTGTTGTAGAATTGTACGAATTGGTTTGTGAGAATCCAACAGCAGCACGTGACTCGATTGACGAAATTGCGATTGCGTTACTAAGTTCAGAGGGAGACACACAACGCATCGCAGCAAAAGCAGTTCGAGAAATATCACAATCTGAACCTGCCGTTCTTGATGATATTTTTAACCCGATTGTAAGCGCATTAGAATCCGGTTCGAATATACGAGAAATCACCGCTGAAGCGTTAGCCCGTAGTAGAGATTCCCTGCCCGACGATTACTACTATCACAACTACGGTCGTCTCTGTGACATACTTGAAAAATCAGACTCTCTTGATACCCGTGCATGGATTCTCCTCTCACTGACTCCAGTCGTCGGGTACGGGAAGGAGTACACTGAACGGCCACTTCTCGTTGTTGACGACCTTCTTGATGCGAGCCGTTGGCTACCTGAAATCGCTGCTCTCGTGTATCTGCGTGAAGTTGCGGCCTACTACCCTGAAGAAGTCAAACCGTACTCAGAGACGATTAATGAACTCAAAGACGGTGCATCCCAATCAATTGAGGAAGCATGTGATGGTGTGTTGGACACCCTAAGTAAATCTCTGAGCAAATCGTCTTCATGAACAGAGTTACGGATACCGGGTAAATTACTGAGGACTGATCACCAGACCACCTCAACCACGCGCAGACTGCGAACACCCCTGCGAGGATTTGAAACCCCGGTCACTTCCGGTTAGAGGCCGGATGCTTCGAATCCACTAAGCTACAGGGACACCAACATACCGCTCTCAGCAGTCCAAGAGTAACACGCCGAATACCCGGTTTTTAGTACGGTGAACCGCGTTTCTACTAGTATGACTGAGGCTGGCGCCGCGCGAGAACTGAACCTCCCGAACATTCACTCGCAAATCGAGAACAAACAGGACGTCCGCGATCGCGTGCTCACAGACGAGAACGAGAATCTAAAGGCTGCCGTCATTAACGCTGAACACGGGAATGTATGGTACGTTGAGCGAGTGGAAGGACGCGACGGACATGCATATCGAGCCTTATTACTGAAGCCAAACTTTGTCACGAAACCGTCGATGAACCCGCAAGACCACGCTCGCGGTGAATTTATGAGTGAAACGTTACAGACATGCCAAGCCTTCGTGTTTGACATCCCGACCGATGCAGTCGAAACGATCACGTCAACTGGCGGGTTGCAACGCCAGCTCGCTGAGCAATACCGGTATGGCATCCAACAGACACTCGTCGAGAAACGACGTGTGCACAGTAACCAACAGGTATTGAGCCTCTATCAGGAGAAGTTTACCGCGGCGTGACCGCAGCAAATGGACCCGCCCGGGGTCGAACCGGGGGCCCCGCCTTGCAAAGGCGGTGCTCTGCCGCTGAGCTACGGGCCCACAAACAAATCCTAGCGTTCTCAGCGTATCCAAAACTGTTACTTGCCGGGGAGTGTGATCATGTCAACGCTCAAGTAGTCATTGTTGACGTCGCATGCTGCTTCTACGGCAGCGTCAGCAACCGTCTCAAGCGCGCCAGTTGCAACGAGTTCATCGTCTTGCCCACGGTGCGTGAGTCGCGTAGCTTCCCACTCCTCTTCGTTGGGCGGGTGATGTACGATGATTGTCTTGGTGATCGACGTGTGAGATTTGCTGAATTCGCCGGAGAGCATGAAATGACGTGTTCCCTCAGCAGTTGTTTCCGACTGTTCAACGCGCCAATTCTCCGGGAGAGAATTCACAGCTGGAAACGCCTGTTCGTCACTTTCCCGGGGTTGGTGAGTGCTTTCTGGCACACCTCTATCGATGTGTTTCCCGGCCTTAACTAGCAGGGATTCCGGGTACTACCAAGGAATCCGGGGGGATTCGCCCGGAAACGCCTCGCCCGCGAATTGAACGCGGATCTCCAGCGTGACAGGCTGGCATCGTCGCCATTGGACCAACGAGGCACACAGATGGGCGGCGCACTACTCGGGGTTCGCACGCCCGCGAGACCGGACTCAAACCTTAACCCAGGGTTATGCCGAGTCTTTCGGCTCCTGTCAGTCTCGCACGATGGCCCATCTTTCGGGTTGGAACCATACCCGCCCTTCCTCGCGGTTCGTTGCATACACCGCGTTATCAGGGGATGCTCCTCCCCGGATTTGAACCGAGGTCTCAAGGCTCGAAAGGCCTGAAGGATTGGCCGAACTACCCCAGAGGAGCACACAGCATTCCTTGATGGGTGTGCGAGGAATCGAACCTCGGTATTCGCCCATGTCAAGGGCGCATCACAACCAGACTAGACCACACACCCGCAGATTGGCGCGCCCGGATTCGAACCGGGGACAACCCCGATGTGAGCGGGGCATTCTACCAAGCTGAACTACGCGCCAACAAACATTCACCGTTCTTTCACGCGATTTCCAAGATTATTACTCCCGCCGCGATTTGAACGCGGGGTGCGACCTCGAGAGGGTCGTGTGTTTGACCAAGCTACACTACGGGAGCACTACGTGCGAACACCGAGAAAACAGAGCATTATTCGTTGGCCTCTTCGTGATCTTGAGCGCGCTTAATCCCAAGATCGAACCCGACCGTTGTTCCGCCGTACAGTAGGAACGCACCAATCCAAAACAGCGCTCGCGCCGGAGCGGCATCCTTCATAACAGCCCACATGAGGAACCCACCCATCATGGCAAAGACACCGAAATGCCGCAGTTTCAACGGTTCCTCTCGTGAGGGAAACGAAAAATCAGGGTCAGCATCAACCGGTTTGTCATCCTCAGCTGCATTCTGTACGCGTTCAATCCCATCTCGGATACCAATCCCATATGCGATAACCGAAAATCCGATGATGAAACCCAAGTCGCGCACATACACCGTAGTGATACCACTACCCCAAAGAACTCCAGAGACAAACAGCACACCAATACCGGCCATCATGTAAGATGCCGACACCCATCCTCGGAAAGCAGAGAGTAATCTCACCATGCGTTATGGGAACCTACCCGCGGTCGAAGTAAATACGTAAGCCCCGTTGGCCGGGCCACGTCTACCCCACGACGGACACAATACATCAAGCATCATCTCGGATTCCCCGAAGATGGAACCCCCAGAGCGCGACAGATCACACGCACTATGTGATGGGGGAGCCGCGATTTGAACCTGCGGTCTCACGGGTCATGAGCCCGGTGGAGACTCCAAACTCTCCTATCCCGCTTCAAAGAGTTATTTGGTGTTGAGGCTCCTCAAATACCGTAACACCGCTGATACTCCCCGAGGGATTCGAACCCATCGTCTCCGCCCCCAAAAGGCGGCATGATTGGCCACTACACCAGGGGAGTGCACAGTATCACTGCGGGCAGTGTTTCCCCGAGTACGCTGCGGTCGTGAAGAATGAACCCCGTTCTGTTTCCCACCGCTGCGTTACCAGCAGTGGTAGCTGACATTCGGCTAAGCACCATTCCAGGCTTGCACCGGGACCGTACCATTTCATCGCTCCCACTCGGTCATTGCTCGCGTGGTTACCGCAGCACGACTTTGAGAGCGCGCGACGTCCGGCCGCGGCCTCCGCGTCGTGCCTCCGCACGGATGTCATCGCTGTCGAGTGGACGTGTTGTTTCTGCCTCACCGCAAGTGGGTGAGGCCGCCAGTTTGGCGTTGGTAGAGGGATTCGCTTGCACGATCCGCCCTTTCGACGGATCCCATATGTCCAACTGTGGGGGTGCGGGGATTTTCCTCCGGGCCGTCACTACGACGGTCGGTGGGTCAGCCTTCCACGTGCAACGCACTCGATACACTGCACGAGCGCGTGATACTGTATGCGTGACTAAATTAGGGGCGTGCTTTGAGCAGACACCGACTCAGCACCCGCAGTGTGTTCGTCAGTGTGTGCTCTGGGATCAGCCCACGGCAATTCTTCATGCGGGTTTCAGCACACGCTGTGGCGCTTGACCACTCGACAACCCACCAGTAATAGTGGGGCTTGTCGGTGGCTGTGTACCCGCTTCGGGGTTGATCCCGCACCGCAGTTTCCACACGACCACAGAACGTCACCATTCTGAAGTGAGTGTGTGATCCTGCGGTGTTCGCTTGGGTGAGCGCCCGGCCTGGGATTCGAACCCAGGTCCGACCCGTGACAGGGGTCGATGATGGTCCGGACTACACTAGCCGGGCAAGCAGGATCATCGAGGAGCAGGGACGCTGCACGGTAAAGTAGTCCCACGCGGATTCGAACCGCGGTCGCGGCCGCCAGAGGGCCGTAGGATTGGCCGTGCTACCCTATGGGACTTTGCTGGGTAGCCGCACAGCTACTGCTCCCGTGTTGTGTCGTGCCAGGTACGCCGAGGTTCACGGCGTACGTCAGAACCATGCCGCGCCTCGCAGCCTGCACCAGCTCTCACTGGGGTTAGGTGCGGTATGTGAAGCACCACGGCGAGGAAAGCGCGTGTTGCCTCAGCGAGGTGCGCGCGGCGTCGCCCGGGTTTGGCGCCCCCGAAGGGGTAGTCCCGTTTGGGAGGTGCCTTGTCCGGGCCGAGTTAGGCACCGACTTGGAAATCGGGTGCCTGAATATCGTGTTCCCCTTCTTGAACTGGGAATTGGAACACATCGGTGGCACCCATGGAGTCGGTGTGGACTTGGTGTCCACATTCTGGCTGGTCGCCGCGTCGGTGGTGGCCGCACGCACCTGCCGCTCTCACGGTGAGGGTGGGCGCGGTCGCGGGTATGGTGCGGCGAGCAGCCATCATGGATGTGTTTTGAGCGCCGCCTCGCTGGGGCGGACCTACTCATCTCTGCATATAGTACCGAAGTACTTAAAGATTGGGGGTTGTTCCGTGCGTCATCAAAAGCAAACGCGGAAGAAGACATCCCACCCCGGAGAAATATTACGGAAGAAGTAATACGCCAAGGGATAAAAACATCGACAGTGAGTGATTCCGGTAGTGTGAATCCCGGCTGCTTTTAACGAAACCACTCATACACAGGACACACCACTATGAGCACAGAGTCCGAGACTGACACGACTCTCGCTTCCCTTGGCGAAACTGCCCCGCCAGAAGACCGACTCCGGCGTCTTGCCGTCCAGCTGACTGAGCAACTCGAAACAGGGGACATCCCACACATCAATGTCCCAACGCGCACCAAGAAAAACATCGAATACGACGAGGAAGACGACGTGTGGGTGTACGGGAACCGCACGTCGACGCGCACCGCGAACAATCCAAGTGGTGCGCGGAAACTACTGAAAGCAATGTACACCATAGAATTCCTCGTCCAGCAGCTAGAAGAAGACCGGTCTTCGACGCTGCGAGAACTCTACTATCTCAGCGAAAGTTGGGACTCTGAAAACGCACAATTCAACAAACAGAGCGAATCAGACAACCTCATCGAAGACCTTGAAATCGTCACGGGAGTGCGGCGTGAGGAATTCCATATGCGCCCAGAGGAATCCGGCGCAACCGTGATGGGGCCACTGAAAATCCGCGAACAAACTCGACGTGGTGAACGCGAGATTCACTGCCAGAAAGACGTTGGTGAGGGCGGCTACCAAATCCCGAACGACCCTGACCAAATCGAATTTCTCGATCACAACGCTGATTTCGTGCTCGCTGTGGAGACCGGTGGGATGCGCGACCGACTCATCGAAAACGGGTTCGACGACGACTACAACTGCATTGTCGTCCATCTGAAGGGCCAACCAGCACGTGCAACGCGCCGTCTCACAAAACGCCTACATGATGAACTCGGCCTCCCGATCACTGTGTTCGCAGACGGTGACCCGTGGTCATATCGCATCTTTGCGAGTGTCGCATACGGCAGCATCAAATCCGCGCACCTATCACGGTACCTAGCGACGCCGGAAGCCCAATTCATCGGTGTACGCCCAAAAGACATCGTTGAATACGAGCTCCCGACAGATCCACTCAGCGAAAACGACATCAACGCCCTCGAGTCCGAATTAGAAGACCCGCGATTCGACACGGACTTCTGGCGCGAACAAATCGAACTCCAACTAGACATCGAGAAAAAGAGTGAACAGCAATCACTTGCCTCGCACGGGTTAGACTTCGTCACCGAGACGTACCTCCCAGAACGACTCGCCGAGATGAATATCCTGTAACGTTTCGCCGCTCATACTAACGTATAAACCACGATAGGTACGACACACAAGTACAGGTAATGTCAGAGGACACTACTGAGCGGTCTGACTCTCTTGTACGGTCGTTGGAAGCCACTGACCTAACCCCGAGCGAACTTTCGGGCTTCGAGAAATTCCTTATTCTTGGGTTCGTCAGCGTTCACGTGGTTTTTGTCACTTCCATCTACGTTGTAGCGTATCTCATGGTAGGGGGTGTCGGCGGATTACTTCCCGTGGTCGGGGTTCTGTTCACCGTTGGGTTATCAGTGATTCATGCTGACCGATGGCAACTCATTGCCATTGGGGGTGGCGTGTTCGGCGTGCTTCCTGCCGTGGTGAGTACAGCTGCGTACCTCCTAATTTTCTGAACACGATATGTCTGAACACGATATGTGACAACCGTCACCTGCCTTGCGCACGGTAGCGCGGGGCTTGTCACTGAACCACTCCAAATCACTAAGGGCTTAGGAACACGAGATGTGATATGCCGACAGAGAGCAGTCCCGAGTACGACGAAACACTCGGTGACAAATTCGTATTCGTTACTGGTGGTGTCATGAGCGGACTTGGGAAAGGCATTACCGCAGCGAGTCTTGGGCGTCTCCTCGAAAATGCCGGGTTCGACGTGACGGCAGTGAAAATTGACCCGTACTTGAACGTAGACGCCGGGACAATGAATCCCTTCCAGCACGGCGAAGTGTACGTACTGGACGACGGCGCAGAAGTTGATCTTGATCTTGGGAATTACGAGCGGTTCCTAGACGTTGAGATGACCGCAGCGAACAATATTACGACAGGGAAAGTCTACCAGGACGTCATCGAAAAAGAACGGAGTGGTGAGTATCTCGGGAAGACTGTGCAGATCATCCCGCACATCACAGATAACATCAAGAAACGCATTCGTGAAGTCGCAGAAGGTCACGACGTGTGCATTATAGAGGTTGGTGGGACAGTCGGTGACATTGAAGGGATGCCGTTTCTTGAAGCTCTCCGCCAGTTCCAAACTGAAGAGGCGAGCGATGATTTCCTGCTCACGCACGTCACATTGCTTCCGTATTCGGAGGCTGGCGAGCAGAAAACGAAACCCACGCAGCACAGCGTGAAGGAAGTTCGAAGCATCGGCCTGCAACCAGACATCATTGTTGGGCGGTGCGAAGATCAACTCGAAGAAAAGCCGCGTGAGAAAATCGCGTTGTTCTGCGATGTACCAACTGACGCTGTGATCTCCAACCCAGATGTCGATGAGATTTACGAAGTCCCGGAAGTCCTCGAGGCGGAAGGGTTCGGTGAATACGTGATGGAACAACTGGGGATTGCAGACGACGCGTACCCAGAGGATGACCGGGATTACAGGTGGCGTGACCGTGTGACTGCTGAGCGCACTGACAGTGTGGAGATCGCGCTTGTTGGAAAGTACGGAATGGATGATGCGTACATGTCGGTGTACGAAGCCCTCAGGCATGCAGGGATGGAGCTTAACACGAGCGTGGAGACGCGATGGGTGCACGCAGAGGACATCACTGATTCTGTCCAGTCACTCACTGGCGTTGACGGGATTATTGTCCCTGGCGGATTTGGCGAACGCGGCGTCGGCGGGAAGATTCGCGCCGCACAGTACGCCCGAGAAAACGATGTCCCCTACCTCGGGTTGTGTCTTGGCTTCCAAGTCGCCGTCATTGAATACGCGCAGAACGTGCTCGGGTTGACTGCGGCGCATTCCACAGAATTCGACGAGGACACGCCACACCCAGTCATTGACATCATGCCGGAACAGTACGATGTGGAGAATCTCGGTGGGACAATGCGACTTGGCGCATACACAGCTGCAATTGAATCTGACTCTCTCGCAGACACACTGTACACTGGTGATACGTGCGAGGGTCGGCACCGACACCGGTTCGAAGTGAATCCGGACTACATTGATCGTCTTGAGGCAGGCCAACTCACGTTTTCTGGAGAGATGAACAATCGGATGGAACTCGTCGAGTACGCTAAGCACCCGTTTTTCTTTGGGACGCAGTTCCATCCCGAGTACAACTCTCGACCATTGTCGCCGAGCCCAGCCTTCGTCGGATTAGTGACCGCAACACTGGACCGGTCGGCATACGCGACAACTACCGGTTGGGAAGGAAAACCAGCGGCGGATGCACGCTAACTTTTTATTGTGAATCACACTTACGGAGTGATATAGAATGCGTTTGACCGACACAACTATGTCTCGTCGCCAGGTTTTGAAAGCCGGCGGAATGACAGCAGCCACTGCCCTTGCTGGATGCTCAAACCTCCCTGGGACAGGGAGTGGCGGGAAATCTTATGAGGATCTTTCTAACCCGTATCTTGGCGATGAACAGGGTGATGTTGTTGTTGAAGTCTGGGAAGATTACTCGTGTTCTCACTGTCGCGCATTTAATTTGAAGGTTCTTCCTCGGCTTTACCAAGAGTACATCAAAGATGGGAGTATCAAGTACGTTCACCATGACTACCCGCTCCCGATGAATAGGTGGTCGTGGGATGTCGCGTATGTAGCTCGGAAAGTCCAGGCTTCAGCTGGCCGAGAAGCGTTCTGGGTTTTCGTGAGGAACGCCTACGAGTATCAATCTGATTACAGTGTGGGGACACTGAAATCGATCGCGGACAAGATGACAAAAACGGAATCGAGTATTGTGGAACCCGCTATTCAAAATCAGGCCTACCGGAAGACAATTGAGACAGATAAACAGAAAGGCGAGAACAACGGGGTGGAAGGCACGCCATGGGTTACCGTTAATGGGGAACAAGTCCCGAGAGATTTCCGGTCGATTAGTGCACAAATTGAGAGTCTGAAGCAACGGTGAATTTCTTCGGCGTGTATGAACCATCCCACTATGTCATGATGCTTCGAAAGCAAGTCACTGATAGTCGTGTTGTGTTCGGGGTGGCAGGTTGCATCGCAGTAGTTGCAACTCTCGGGAGTCTGTCTTATAGTAATGTGCTCGGATTTTTCCCGTGCGAGCTGTGTTGGTTCCAGCGAATTTTCATGTATCCGCTTGTTCCATTACTCGGGTACGCCGCCTATATGCGCTCTCGAGAACTCGCACCGCTGATCTTAGCTTATACTCTTCCAGGAGCAGCAATCGCCGCGTATCATTCGTACATTCAGCTTGCTCCAAGCGCAAGTTGTGGTTCTCTTGCATGCTCGACAGTAAACATACGAATTCTCTGGTTATCAATTCCAAACCAAGCACTCCTCGCATTTCTCCTGATATCCTCTCTGGTCGGGGTTCTCGTACTCCAGCACGATCGCTGAATGTGTCCCTGTCAAGATTTCTGCAATGTTTAACAAGCCCTAGCGCATAGTTCAAACACGGGCCTGAATAGCCGAAATCCCGTTCAGACCCGGTAAATTACCGTGATAAACTATGAACGTGTCATTCGAAAATGCGAACCCGAAGTACGGCGACGAATCATATCTCATCAAATTTCACGACGACATAGAAGACACTACAGCGTGTCTTCTCGTCGATGCAGGGAAAAACGTCGATCCAGAATTCCTCCTTGACGACGATGAACGGCTTATTGGTGTGCTTGTCACGCACGCACATCTTGACCACATCAAATCCTTATCAGAAGTCGCAGAGGCGAATGTGCCTATTTACACGTCAGAGGGAACTGCGGCTATTCTCGAAAATATCCTTGACGAAGGCGCGAAAAACTATGGGACATCTGAAACTCCAGAATCAATAGCAACATACCCAGAACTCCATGAAGACAACTCATGGGAATCTGAAACTGTTGTAGACCATCTGAATCCAATCACAGACTGGCAACAAATCTTTCCCAATGTCGAAATACACCCATTGCCTGTAGGGCATACGCCCGGTGCGTGCGGATTCATCATCCGGTTTTCCGACAGTGGTGAAACAAAACATATCCTTGTGACCGGTGATTTCACGTTCTCAAACGTCGCAGGCTATCGCGGTCTCACACCACCACCCATTGATATTGACGCAGTGTTTCTCAACTCACCAACTGCTTCTGAAGACATTGTCACTGAAAATGGCGTCAACACAGAGCTCACAGATGCTATTGGCGCACTATACGAAGCAGCAACCGCTGGGCAACGTGTTGTTGGCGCCGCAACAGCGCTAAGTGGTGTGCATATCGCATACCTAGTGAACCACCTCATAGACTACTTTGAAGATACTATCCAGATTCGTGTCACCGGCCTTACCGCGAAAATCTACAAGGACCTAGATTACGATCTTCAACATGTCACTGCGACACCTGTGTATGATGACCCCGATGATGTCATCGAACCTGGGACGATTACAATCACAGGGCCTGAAGAACCAATTGGCGGCGGGGCGAAGGTACTGTTCGACGCGATTAAAGATGACGGGAATGCGACGTTCATTCAAGTACTGACATCCGGTGAGCCTGTGTCAAGCGCTGCCTGTACGATCGCCGCATATGAGTACGAAGTTCATCCGAGAGAAGAAGCAATTGACGACTTCATCAACACCGTTGCGCCGATGGAAGTGATTGTTCAACACGGAAATTACGGCACGTTCAAAGACAAATATCCTGCAAGCTTTCTTTGGACTGTTGAACACGCAGCAGAAGATTATTTACTGTATCACACCGGGCGCTGGCATCCACCAACGTGGGTCACTGAGAGTGTCGAACGGCAGATTCGCACTGAAAACGACCAACAGCCGACGTTTGAGGACACGTTCGGTGATGAGCAAATTGCGACGTTCGATTCCGTCCGGCGCGTAGACCCTCGTGACGTCGAGACAGACGCAGCTGAAGACTGCCCAGACGGCGAAATCCCCGTGTTGTACAATGAAGGCGTGTCCATTCAGCGACTCAAAGACCAAACGATGGTCGTGACCAATCCCAACGACAAGAGTGTAGCAACCCCGGGGAGTGGTGCGCGGAGCAGTAGCAAAAAGGAGAAAGCGCACGCAACGGATGGCAGCGGGGGTGTGGCGCACGAGCAGGTGAATGCTGAGCCGCAGCCGGACCCGGGGATTGAGTCGCCTTCAACACCACCAAACCAGAAAGATGAGAACGAAGAACAGAATGACACTGCTGTGACTACTCATGTGGACAATTCTGAAGTGAGCGAAGAAGGCACCGCGTCACAAGAAGTGTTGGGTGACATCGAGGAACGGCTTGCTGCGGTTGAACAGGCGGTAAGTGGTGATGACGTGACCGGTCAGGTCGTGGACGTTGGGAGTGATGTGACTCTCCTGCGAGTTGATGCAGATGCCGTTGGTGACGACTTAGAACACGGTGACGCAGTCGAGCTCACAATCCGGTGAAACTCGCCTCAGGTAGGAGTGGTGCTTTGGGGTAGGCTGACATATTTAACTATACCTTTCGTATATCCAAGTAACCAAATCACAGTGGTGAATCGTCAATATGCATATTTACAATGTGCGCTGCCCGTTGTGTTCGGGGAGTCAAACCCGAATAGAGATACCTGATTCATGGGCGATATTCCGAGTTGAAGGATACAGTAGTGACCCGGAAAGAAAGTGGGACTATCTAGAACCAGATCCCGATCGTGTGTATGGCGTTCGGAATTTCATAGATCAAAAAGAACAAAAACGCCTCGAAGCAACATGCCAGAACGGCCATCATCTCCGGGTTTACACGGCAAATTACGAGGTATTAGGAGAAGACGATGCACTGTACGGACCGGGGAAAACACCGGTTGTGACATGCATCCACTGCGGATATAATTTCGGTGAACACAATACGTTCAATCGTCGAGAAACAACTGATCCGGAAAACCATCTGATTCTCCGATCAGTATCACGCATCGCACAAACTGGACACAAAGAAGTTGAAACGCTTTCACGGAAAGCGTGCCTGCAATACGACCAAATTTCGAGGCAGAAAGAATGCCCAAACTGCGGGAAGTCGGTGTTCTTCAATTATCGGAGTCGGAAATTCGATGCAGACCTGAAGTTCTTGGGGCACCAGGAACAACAAGACGAGGTGTGAAATCTGAGCGGGCGTACTATTTAGTAGTTTAACCCACAGGCCAGTCAGCCAATGAAACTTATTGCTTCAACACATACCAACCGGTGAAGCCAATGAAACGGAAACAGAAGTTCGCAGCTATTGCAATAGTCGTGTGCATCTTCGGAACGATTTTTGTTCCCGTTCTCGACGTCGACGGTGATGGTGTCGCCCCGTTCAATGAAATTCTTAGCGGGACTGATCCACTTGATGGAGACACCGACAACGACGGACTTGGTGACGGCGTTGAACTCCAATCAGGAACAGATCCAACAGACCCGGACACTGATGATGACGGTCTCAAAGACGGAACCGAAGCTGAACTCGGGACTGACCCGACAACTGCTGACACAGATGATGATGGAGTGAACGATCAAACAGAGTATCAACGTGACATAGACCCTACTGAGGCAGATTCAGACAATGATGGGCTCAACGACGGGGTCGAACTCCGACTCAACACATCTCCAACGAAGGCCGACACAGACGGAGATGGACTAGACGACAAGAAAGAACGACAACTTGAAACAGATCCCACTGAGGCGGACACAGATAACGACGGGCTTAACGACGGGAAAGAGGTTGAAGTCGGTTCTGACCCGCTGACAAAAGACACCGATGACGACGGGCTTAGTGACGGGCGTGAAGTCGAATTTGACGCGGATCCACTGATTGCAGATACTGACTACGATGGCGTGAATGATGGGCGAGAAGTAGAATTAGGAATGGATCCAGCGAAGGCAGATACTGACGGTGACGGGTTGCTTGATAGTGAAGAACTTGAGCAGGGGACAAACCCAGCGAAGGCAGATACCGACAGTGACGGGGTAGCGGATGCACAAGAACTCCAGGATCTCACAAACGTAACGAATCCAGATACGGACGGTGACAACCTTGCTGATGGGTGGGAGAAAGCAGGTGAAACACCGGGTGGCCTTCCTCTCCCTGATGCAAACCCGCGACAGATGGATATCTATGTCACCGTCTACACGACAGAGGGGCACTCTCTCTCGCCGACTGTCAAAGAACAGGTTCGTGAGAATTTCCGAGACATGCAAGTCATCAATCCGAACTACAAGTCTGGAATTCGCGTGCATTTCGTGCAGTCGGAATCTCTCGATATGGAGGCAGGACTCCCCGCAGAAGAGTACCACAGGAAAATCAGAAAGCTATCGGCAGCAGAAACAGAGCTCCCAATCTATCATTCTGTCGTTGTCACAGAGTTTGCTGACTCAACTGCAAATATGCTTGACCCGCTGAACACCGCAAAGACCACCGGTCTATCCGCTCGTAACTCGACGCCTGAGACGAGAAATTACGGTGCGTCACAACCTTGGAATGGGAGCTTCACAACTACCGTTCTTGGGAAAGGCGCCACACCAGGCTATTTCACTGTGATCAAAAACGGGCAAGACGGGACAGCATCCACAGTCTTGACGCATGAACTCCTACATAACGTAGTTGGGCAACGAACGGGTGAAGAGTGTGGGACAGCACATACCTGCTCTGGGTGGCTTGCGCCCCAAATCAGCGATACTACTGAGTCACTGCCGGAATCTGTGCAGGAACTACTCCGTGATGAAGGGTTTGCGCCAGACCGCTTCGAGCCGGTCTCAGTCGAACCGCCATTCAACAAAACGGAGAACCGCACCAGTCACAACTCTTAATCCTCTCTTTTGCAGGCGATTTTCGGTACTCTGGTAGTGCCGTGAAACGCGAACTTTTACCCGGATCACCTCCCTACCTGTGAGCATGCATCAACATGCCTCAACCGCTGTACAGGTAACCGTCTCAGGCCATTCAGCAACCGATCTGAAGGTGATGCCATGAGTTCAGACGACGGAGGCCGCGACGGCCGTGATGCTCGCGCAGCCGAAGCAGAAGCAATCGCCACCGGTGACCAGTCTATCGCTATCCACAATTCCAGTGACACTGACGAAAACACTCCGAGTTCGGACTTCGACGTTGACACAGAGCTCACTGCGCACAAATGGGGTCGGTTCTTCCCATTCGATGAACCATACCCACAGCAAGTAGACGGGATTCAAACCGCGACAGAAATCCTTGCTAATGATGGGTACTTGCTTGCAGAAGGTGCATGTGGCACTGGGAAAACAATGATCGGACTCACAAGTGGCCTGCACGCAGTATTTGACCCGCACTATATTAACTCTCAGACAGGGGACTTACCCGTCTATTCTACAGTCTTCGCAGTGACAAGCGTCAAACAACAACTCAAACAATTCGTTGCTGATCTCCGAACAATCAACGCGAACTACGACAACACTCCCACAATGGACAACCCTGTCGGCGGCGTCGTGCTTCGAGGGAAATCAGATCTTGTCCCGTACGCCCGAGAGAACTGCGGGCCTTACGGTGACAACGACACCGGCGACACCGCAGACTCCACGAACGAGTCACTCGACGATGGCTCCAAATCCACGCATGAAGCTTCTGAAGACATCCGCGAAAACACCGCGAACATCATTAAGCGCGGTAGTAACTTCCCGTTGGACTGGAGTCGGACCACCATAGACCCGCCTGCGGAAAGCCGAAGTGACGGCCCTACCCCGGACGACGAAGACGGGGACGCCTGGTACGACGAACACCGCGCCGAAGCAGTCGTGCAAATCGCCGCGAACATCAACGGAGAACGACTTGAGACAGCCGGATCAGTTGCGCCGTACCCCGAAGAAACACCAACTGCGCGGGATTTCGTCCGTGACCGGTCCGGGATCAACGGGCAACCCGTCCCCACTGACTATCAGGGCTACGTAGACCCGTTCTACGCGAAGTACTTTGCCGCAGATGAACTCCCCATCCAATTCCGCGATGGGGACAACTATGTGCTTGACGGAGAAGCCCTCATCACCACTGGCGTCGAGCAGGGTGTCTGCCCCCACGCATGTCTCAGCGACCTCCTTGAGCAAGCGACAGTCGTCATCGGGAATTACTACCACTTGTTCGATGAAGATACACGAATGCTTGCTGAGGAAATCATCGGGGACGATACTCTTGCCGTCGTTGACGAGGCACATATGCTCGAGGAACGCCTCAGAGATTCCTTGTCTGACTCACTGAGCATCTACGACGTCCGCCGCGCTGTAAACGATCTCGGGAAAGTCATTGAAATCTTGGAAGGCGATCTTAATGCGAATGTCTACGATAACGTTGCCGATGATGAATTTGTTGACCGGGCGCTCAGCTCAATCCGAGAGGAACACGCGACCCGATACCAGCAAATCCAAGAGGGAGATGACACCTTCGATGTGGACACTGTGAAGAGAGCGCAGCGATTCCTCAGCTGGCTGGAAGCCCAGATTAAATCCGAAGCGATGGACTACTTCGATGAGACGTACAGCGCGTACAACGGTCGGCCAACCGACGCACTGGACGACAACGCCATCGAAGAGTACGACCCGGAAATCCCGTTGCAGAAACCGGACGAAGTTGACACAGACAATATCGTTGAAGCATTCCATGAAACCAACCAGTTCGACGATGACATTTGGCGGACTCTCGGCGCACTTGGCGAAGAGCTCGAGACGTACATGAGTGAGGACGAACTGCTTGACCGCACGCCCACAATTGGGGATGTCGGTGAATTCGTCTCCAGGTGGCGGCACGAATCTGACATCGAATACTTCCGTGAACTTCAGTTAGAATACAGCCCGAAGAAAGCGCCAATGCCCGGATTCAACGGTGCGCCGTGGACGAAGGTGTTCAACGCTAATCTGTACTTGTATAATTGCATCCCGAGTGACAAACTTGCAGAGTACTTCGACGAGCTTGGCGGTGGGATCCTCATGAGCGCTACACTCCAACCATTCGACCTGTTTGAGGCGGCATCCGGACTGAGCGCTGTCAAAGATGGTGAAATCCCGATTGGGAACAAAACCAAGAACACGGAAGGACGCCCGGTAGACACCGTGCAGTATGGGCTAATGTTCGATGAGTCGAATCGCGCAAGTCACGTCGTTACGGCGGAACCGTTCACATACGATAACCGGACAGCAGATAATCACTACGGCCCGCCAACCCATGATCGGGACACGATGACGAGCACACGCGAAACGTACCGCGATGCAATCATCGACATCGGCGCCAGTCACGGGAATACGCTACTGTGCCTCCCATCGTATACTGAAGCCGTATGGGCAGGTGAGGAACTCCGCAACGCACCTGGCATCACGAAGGATGTCCTCGTGGACGAAAGTAGTAGCGCTGAAGAGACAACAGCAATGCTGAACGACTTCTTTGAGAGTGACAACCACCAAATCCTCGTGACAAGTACACTCGGGACGGTCACCGAGGGCATCGATTACGACGGTGAGAAACTCCACTGTTGCGCCGTCATTGGTGTCCCATATCCGCGAATGGACAAGAAACGCCAAGCAATCGAAGCTGCATACGACGACCGGTTCAACAAAGATGGGTTCGACGCTGGTGTGAAGGCACCGACCATCCGAAAAGCACGACAAGCAATTGGGCGTGTGATTCGCGGATCTGACGAAGAAGGTGTGCGGCTACTGGTTGACAGCCGGTACAACGCTGGAGGATGGAGTGTGAACGATTACTTGTCTGAACAGGAGCAACACGAATTCACACCCGTGTCGCCACGGGATCTCGGTGAAACTCTCACAAAGTTCTGGAACAACCAGAAGTAGCTCCATCCCCGAACTGAGCTCCGAGACTTTTCCTCAATCACCGTCGCGTTGGTTTGTCGGCAGGCTAGACTATTTCCCTGTGTACTATCTTAGGTGTATGTAAGAACGTGGCAAAGCATGTCGTCCGAACAATCGAAAATAGACACTTCCGACGCCGACACCAATCCTACAACCCCGCAACCCGGTTTCAACTGCGAGATGTGCGCCGATTTCATCGGGACACTCCCTGAACTCAAGGAACACATCACAGAAGAACACGGATTATGGTGGGGTGCATACAAGGAACGACGCGCAGAATTCACTTGCCAGACCTGTTCGGAGCCACTTGACGAACCAGCATTCTACTGTAATGACACCTGCCGTGACAAAGACACCTCACCACCAAATCCATGTCCATGGTGTGGAACAGCACTCCCTCACGACATCGCACCTGTAGACAACGCCCACGACTGCCCGGACGAACCGGACACTCACACTGCTCCCGAGAAACATACCGAAGACTCAACCATGGACAACACCCATCCTACTCCTGAGGACGCCGACACACCAACCGAAAATTCAGAAGCGTTAGTGAGTGGTGAAAACGTAGTCTCAAAATTCGACTTTGAAGATCACAGGAATACCGATGACGAGCGATACGTTGAGCCGCCACCAGGTGAAGAAGACAAGCCAGAATACCCATTACTGTCAGCAGACAGCGACGGGAACGTTGACTTCGAAGTTTCGCTTGGCAGTACATACGACGTTGATGCGAACTTCATTTGCGATGAGTGTAACGACTTCAGCACGGACAACATCTCTGTCCTCCGAGAGCACGTTGAATCTGACTCTGAGCTGACGTGGAATGACTATCTCAACGCGCACCCATTACACCGGTGTGCACACTGCGAAACAGTGCTTAGTGATATCGGGCAAAAATACTGTGAACCATGCGAATCCGACCCTGAAGTGGACACCAGCAATGACAAAGTCCCGTGTCAATTCTGCGGTACCACATGGGTTCGCGTCGATGACCCATTCTGCTCTGCTGAATGCGCTGCTGGAGCGCTCGAATACGGAGGACCACTTGACGCACCAACGAACCCCGACGATGCGTACCTGTCTTCACCGCTCCGATCAAAAGACGGTATTCCATCATCCGCACCGGTAATCCACACCTATCGATTCGTCTGCCGGCACTGCTACGAGTACGGAAGTGACGACCTGCACGGCCTCGCTACGCACGTCGGGAAAGGCCACGACATCGAATGGGCTGAGTACATCCACCGGTTCCACCTGCGTGAATGCCGCACCTGTGAAAGCGCACTGTACTCCCTCACGACACGGTATTGCGATATGGAATGCCAACGAAACGACCCCGACCCGGTCGATACGTGCATCGGGTGCGGCGGCCCTGTAGACATCGGGAACATCTTCTGCTGTCAGGCGTGCTTCCACCAAAACCAAGACATTGTGAAGTAGAGTAGCGGAACGGGTGGCAGGGGTGGGGATTCGCTGTCAGCTGTGTCCGCTACGGTGAGGTGTCAGCGACAGTTTCCTCGGTGGAGTCTTCATCTCCGGTAGCGGCATCAGATTCGTCTTCAGCGAGGGCCGAATGGCCAACAGCGATACTCGCCACGGTGTCCATCTCCTCGAGGCTCATAATCGTGACACCCTTCGTGTTCCGACTCACCTCAGAGATGTCGGCAACGCTAGTGCGCATGATCTGCCCGTTATGACTCATCACGATGAACTCGTCATCGGCAGCAACAGGTTTCACATCCGCGACCGGCCCGTTCCGCCCCTCAGTCTTAATGTCAATCACACCTTTCCCGTTGCGAGACTGCTGGCGGTATTCGGATAGCGCAGTGCGTTTGCCGTATCCATTCTCAGTGATGGTGAGTAGTGCTTTGTCGCTGCCGTTTGCGGCGACCATCCCACCGACCGTGTCGTCACCTTCCAGCTGCATTCCATGGACACCGCGTGCTGTGCGCCCCATCGACCGCACGTCGGTTTCATCGAACCGAATGGTCTTCCCGGCTTTCGACGTCAACACGAGATCCTGGTTTCCGTCTGTGATTTCAACATCAACGAGTTCGTCGTCGTCACCGAGCTTCGCGGCGATGATACCCGTCGAACGGATGTTTTGGAATTCGCCAGCTTCGGTACGTTTCACATACCCCTGCTCGGTAACCATGGACACATACTGATCATCGCTGAACGACCCGGCATCGACGAGTGCCGTGACTTCTTCGCCGTCACCCAAGTCCAAGACATTCACGGCAGACTGGCCACGCGCTGTGCGACCAAATTCGGGAATGTCGTATCCTTTCAGCTGGTAGACTTGGCCGTGGTTTGTGAAGCAGAGAATGTCTGCGTGCGTGTTTGTCACGAACACCTCGGACACCGTGTCGGAATCTTTCAAGTCAATCCCGATGATGCCTTTCCCGCCGCGGTTCTGCGTGTCAAATTGCGTGACACCCATCCGTTTGATGTAGTCGTCTTCAGTGAGTGTCACAATGATGTCTTCCTGCGGGATGAGATCTTCATGTGTGACACTCCCAGAGTCTTCAATGATGCTCGTGCGGCGATCATCAGCGTAACTCTCTTTAATCTCATCGAGTTCTTCGATGATGACTTCATCAAGCCGGTCATCGTTTTCCAGAATCTCCGTGAGCTCCTCAATACGGGTCTGAACGTCTTCATACTCGTTTTTAATCTCGGTAGCCTCCATCGACGTCAGCGACCCGAGCTGCATTCGACAGATGTGCTCAGCTTGCGCTTCAGAGAAGTCATACTCGTCTTCGAGTGCACCGACCGCAGTATCTCGGTCTTCACTATCTTGGATGAGTTCCACGATGTCTTCCGCGTTGTCAAGTGCTTTGAGACGTCCCTCGAGGATGTGCGCGCGGTCTTCGGCTTCATCAAGCTCGAACTGGCTCCGGCGCCGGACGACCTCACGCCGATGGTCGATGAACTCTTGGAGAGCTTCTTTCAGGTTGAGAACCTGGGGTTGCCCGTCCACAAGCGCGAGCATGTGCACGCCGAACGTCGTCTCCAGGTGGTTGTCAAGGAGTTTGTTTTCGACAACGTCCGTGTTGGCGCTGCGCTTCAGATCGATCACGACACGGATACCGTCGCGGTCACTCTCATCGCGGATGTCGGTGACACCTTCAAGATCACCGTCGGTGACATCATCCGCAATACGCTCAATCATCCGCGCTTTCTTCTCCTGGTACGGAATCTCCGTGATGATGATGCGGTCAGACCCGTTATCGCGTTCCTTAATTTCGTAGTCGGCGCGCATCCGTACTTTCCCGCGGCCAGACTTGTACGCCTCGTAAATACCATTCCGCCCAACAATCGTCGCGCCAGTTGGGAAGTCCGGACCCGGGACGTGCTCCATGAGATCGTCGATACTGGCGTCCGGGTAAGAGATGAGGTGCGTTGTCGCGTCAATGATCTCGCCGAGATTATGCGGCGGGATTTTCGTGCTCATCCCGACTGCGATTCCCGTACTTCCGTTCACTAGGAGGTTCGGGAACGACGCTGGGAGCACCGTCGGTTCTTCGAGACGGTCGTCGTAGTTACTCTCAAAGTCAACCGTGTTTTCTTCGATGTTACTGAGGAGTTCCTCGCTAATAGGGCTCATCCGCGCTTCGGTGTACCGCATTGCTGCGGCAGGGTCATCGTCAATTGACCCGAAATTTCCTTGCCCGTCAACGAGAGGGTGTCGCATTGAAAATGGCTGCGCCATCCCGACAAGTGTGTCGTAAATTGCGGAGTCGCCGTGCGGGTGATAGTCCCCCATCGTAGTCCCAACAATACTTGAACTTTTTCGGTGCCCGCTGTTGCTGGTGACGCCATCTTCGTGCATCGCATAGAGGATGCGACGGTGCACAGGTTTCAAGCCGTCTCGGGCGTCGGGTAGGGCGCGGCCAGCGATGACGCTCATCGCGTAGTCAATATAGCTTTGCTCCAGTTCATCTTCGAACCTGACGTCCCGGACTTCAGCCGCAAAGTCAGGGTTGGAAGCGTCAGACGAATTCGTAGGTGGTTCCGTACTCATAGTGTTAACTCAGACTTGTGGATATCGACAAGTTTCGCTGTTGTGCTATGACACTCACGTATACCGGTTCGAGGCATTTCAATCCCCGCACTTGCGCGCGCAAGCGCGCGATGCTTTCCCGGTGAGAATGTTCTTGTGATCGTTTGGAAAGACACGACATCAGGACACCGGGAAAGATGAAAGCTAGGAAAACAAACGCTTTTGAAAGTGTGTGGATTACGGGATTGTAAGGTCACACGACCTGGTGAACACCAATCATGGGTATCTTCGCACGAGCGTCGCATATCATCCGCGCAAAACTCTCTAAACTCTTAGACAGCGTTGAGGATCCGGGCGAACAATTAGACTACAAGCACGAACAACTGAAAGATCAGTTGCACGATGTGCGGGAAAGCATCACGGAAGTTGCGAAGGAGCGCAACCGATTAGAAACGAGACGAGACAACCTCAGATCTGAGGTTGAGAAGCATAATGACCAAGCCCGGGAAGCGATGGAGGCTGGCCGCGAAGACCTCGCACGACGGGCATTAGAGAAAAAGAAAGAGAAGATGGCGCTAGTGGAAGAACTAGATGACCAAGTTGCCACCCTGCAAAATCAAGAGGATCAACTCGTCGAGCAGAAGGATGATCTGAAGTCGCAAATCGAAAAATTCCGGACGAAAAAAGAGACGCTCAAAGCACGACACAGTGCTGCTGAAGCAAGCGCATCCGCAGCTGAAGCAGCAACTGGCGCCGGGACGGACATGGAATCTGTCGGACGTACCATAGAAGAAATGGAAAACGAAATTGAAGAGAAAGAAGCGCGTGCAGACGCGATTGATGAACTCGAAGAAACAGGTGCGCTTGATAACGCGCTCGACGATCGAGATCAAATCGAGCGAGAATTAGACGAAGAAATCCGCGATTCCGAGGTCGAAGGTGAGCTACAAACACTCCGGGAGGATGTTCATGGGACAGCTGACGGTGAGGAACCCCCCACAACCACTACTCCTGATGCGACCGATGAAGAGATGGATGAACTCGAGGCTGAACTCGAAGCAGAAGACGCAGGCACGAAACGGGATTCCGAACCGGTAGCAGAAACTGAGTCCTGAAACACACGCCGAACTGACTTGTTGTTGGGGGAGTTGCAGAAGTCTTGACTCCTTCGTGTTCGTGTTGGAGTGGATTAAGTCGCGGTGACTGCGTGCCAGAGATCGCACGCAGCCGCAGTATCGAGGTGATGACCAATGAAACACATGACACGAGCTATTGCAAATGAAACAGGAAGCATCGTTCTGTGGAGTTTCATTGACAAGCGTTAGTGAAGAAAGTCTGGGTAGGGGGAGTGAGTCGAATACAACAAAACTAAGAATGGCGGAATCTTCAGTAGTACTCACCAATGAATAGTTTCTTCGGGGGTGTCGCATTGGCGTTGTGTTTTTTGTTCGCACTTTTTACACGGTTTGCATATTTCACTGATACTTATCACTTCTACCGACGAATCAGCGCCTTCTTATCTGGTATTAGCGCGGTCTTGTTTGCGGTTTACCTCACCGGGTTCAAACTCACATCTATGGGGCCGCCATACAAATTCTGGCAGATAGTTGAAGTCGCCGGTCTGGGAGGCATTGTAATTACGATTGTCACTGGGTTCTGGTATTCTCTTAGTTACCTGCTTAGACGAACACGGAATGAGGCTCGTGACGAGTACGACGATCCTCATGCTTTCCGACTACTCAATGACCGTGAAAAATGAAACTGTCAGGCATAATGGCTTAACGTGATTGGACGCTAGGTGTTTATTTTCATCCGGTATCTAGACTGGGCTAGGATGAACTATCTGAACCCCGGAATCAGCACGGTCTATCTCATTGGGGCTCTTTCATTAATTGCTCTCTCATGGTACCTCTACAGTGAGGTGGGGACTGAACGAGGGAGTGAATATATTGTTGCAACCATTCTTATTGGAGCGATCGGCTGGGGGCTCTTTGCTGTCAAAACCGTCATGACGGGCATCCCAGAGCAAAAATTCATACTCGCAATGGGAGGGTTAACACTGATCCTCAGTGCGGTGTTTGTTTTCGTTTTTGCTAGTATTTATACTGGTGACCGATTCCATGAATCTCTTCACTCACGACTATACATAGGCGCACTCATCGGTTCATACGTTGCTGTCACGATTGTTGACTCGGCCACATCTGCTGATTTACTGTATGGGAAAGCAGTCACACAGGCATATGCTGGATACACTTACACTTCGTTTGAAGAGCTAGCCATTCTCTCCGTGACAGCGTTTGGTGCGTACGTTCTCTTGGGGTATGGAACACTCTCACTATTCAGATACTGGGACAATGCAACTGGCTCCGAGAGAACCACTCAACTTGTCATTGCAGGAGTGCTTATTGCTGTATTCGCAAATCTGATGAGTATTTCACTGGACGAATCGGTTCTTGCAGCACTACCATGGTCATCTACTGGAATGCTGACTTTCGGGATTTTAACGACTTTCGCTGTGAAAAACGGGATGCTTGATGTTGAAAGTGTCACTGGGCCCGTGTTCGATAACACCAGTGAACAAGTATTCGTCTTGAATAGTAACAAGGAAATCGTGGACTACAATGCCGCCGTTAAACAGACATACTCGAGTGTCCTCCATCAAGACTACATTAACAATCCCATCGCACAACATCCGATGTTTGACGAGGACACAATTACCGAAATCTTCGAAGACAGAGATGACGCTGGCAGATTCTCGATAGTGGTGGGAGATCAGAAACACTGGTACCTACCGGACCTAACGCCCATTGAATTTAGTGGGAACCGTGACGGGTACTTGCTGATTCTACGAGAGGTGACCGACGAGGTCGAGTACGTGAAGAAAGTTGAGCAACGGAAACGAGACTTGGAACAGTTCTCAAGTGCTATTACGCACGATATTAGGAATCCGTTGAATGTTGTGACAGCTAACCTCGGTCTAGCAAAAGATCACCTGGACTCCGGAGAACATGATGAAGCTTTCACACGCGTTGACAAAGCAGCAGATGCAACTAATCGGGTTGAGCAGATCATCACCGACATGTACGAGATTATCCAAGAGAAAAACACCGACATCACAGTATCGCCAACTCCAGTTAAGAAAGTAGTCACTAGAGCACTCTCCACCAGTAACTTGCAGGATTCACTCACTGTAGACGTCTCCAACGCTCAAATCGAAGCCGACAAGAACAAACTACAAACAGTATTCGAGAATTTGCTCAAAAACTCCGATGCACACGGCGGCGATAATATAACAATCTATACCGAAAACACGCACGGCGAACTCGGGAAAGTCGTCTACGAAGACGATGGCCCCGGGATTGACGAAGAAATAGCAGATGACATCTTCGAATACGGCTATTCCGATGGTGGAAGCTCTGGATACGGCATGTCCATCATCCAAGCCGTTGTTGAATCTCATGGCTGGGAAATCGAAGTTGACACATCACATGACACTGGTGCTCGATTCGTCATCACTGGTGTCAAAATACTCCAGAAAACCCCCGAACAGTCCTCCACGTCAAAACGCGCCATCAACTAACGCGAGTCTACAGGCGGAGCAGACCGAGTATCTCGGGGCTTGACCCCGGAGTAGTTCACGATCGACATCCGGCAGAAATGATGGACTTCATTCCCGCCCACGGTAGTCGGAGAAACCCGCGGTGCTTTTCGTTTAGATGTCTACCCAGTCAGCTTGCGCGGAATTCTGACGGATGAATTCTTTTCGCGGTTCGACTGCATCACCCATCAGTGTGCTACACATCTTATCGGCTTTCGCAGCGTCTTCAACAGTGACACGTTTCAGAATCCGTCTATCCGGATCCATTGTTGTGTCCCACAGTTGTTGTGGGTTCATCTCACCGAGCCCCTTGAACCGCTGCACCTGTGAGGGATTCCCGTTACACTGCTCGTTGATGATGCGTTCACGTTCCTGTTCGGTCATCGCGTCATACGTTTCTCCGCCATCTTTGATGCGGTACAGTGGCGGTTGTGACGCGTAGATGTATCCTTGCTCAATGAGCGGCCGCATATGCCGGTAGAAAAAGGTCATCAGGAGCGTTCGGATGTGTGCTCCGTCGACGTCAGCGTCGCACATGAGGATGATACGGTCGTATCGCGCATCATCAATGTCGAATTCGTCGCCAATCCCAGTACCGATCGCGGTGATGAGATTCCGGATTTCGTTGTTTTCAAGAATCCGGTCAAGACGATGCTTCTCGACGTTCAGAATCTTCCCACGGATCGGAACGATAGCTTGGAATTCGTTGTTACGGGCTTGTTTGGCGCTTCCCCCAGCGCTGTCGCCTTCCGTTACAAACAATTCCGTGTCCGCGGCCGATTGCTGCTGACAGTCAGCGAGTTTCCCAGGGAGGCTCGTTGAGTCAAGCGCGTTTTTCCGGCGTGCTAATTCTTCGGCTTCTTCGGCTGCTTTCCGGGCTTTCGCCGCTTCGACGGCCTTCCCAACAAGTCCCTTTGCCGCATCCGGGTTCTCGTCGAAAAACGTGGTGAGCTCATCATGCATAACACTCTCCACGACACTGCGTGCATCACTGTTCCCGAGTTTTGTCTTTGTCTGGCCTTCGAACTGTGGGTCGGGGTGCTTCACGGAGACAACGGTTGTCAGACCGTCGCGCACGTCTTGCCCTTTCAGGTTCTCATCCAGATCATCGAGCATTCCGTGCTCGGCTGCGTAATCGTTCACAATGCGCGTCAGCGCGGTTTTGAACCCGGTGAGGTGTTTCCCACCTTCGCGTGTGTTAATGTTGTTGGCGAAGCTGTGCACGGACGATTGCACATCTTCAGTGCCTTGCATTGCGATCTCAACTTCGATTTCCGTCTCTTCATCGAAGTCATGAACAAAAATAACATCCTCGTGGATGGGTTCGCGGGTCTCGTTCAGATATTGAACGTACTCTTTCACGCCACCCTCATAGAGGAATGTATCCGACCGACCCTCAGCAGGCGTCCCCTCTTCAGAATCAGTATCACCATCGCCAGTATCTTCACTAGAAGTCGCCTCATCCCGGTCGTCACGGAGTGTGATTTCAACACCGCTGTTAAGGAACGCGAGTTCGCGGAGACGGTCTTCAAGGGTTGAATACGTGAAATCGGTTGTGTCAAAGATTTCGTCATCAGGGACGAATGTGATGCTGGTCCCGGTGGACTCGTCAGCATCCATGTCTCGGGCACGCTCGAGATCATGGACCGGATAGCCGTGGTCGAATTCTTGACGCCACACACCGCCGTTTCGGTGCACCGTGACTTCAAGATCTTTCGAAAGCGCATTCACCACGCTGACACCAACGCCGTGAAGTCCGCCAGAAACTTGGTAAGACTTGTTGTCGAATTTCCCACCAGCATGCAGCTCGGTCATGATAACCTCAACCATTGACCGGTCTTCTTCTTCGGTGGTGCCGACAGGAATTCCACGCCCATCGTCTTCAACGGTGACGCTCCCGTCGTTATTCAGTGTGACTTCGATGTGGTCACAGTACCCAGCGAGCGCCTCGTCGATCGAGTTGTCTACAACCTCGTAAACGAGATGGTGGAGACCGCGGATATCTGTAGAACCGATGTACATCGCAGGCCGTTCTTTCACGCCATCAAGGCCTTCCAGAACTTGGATATCTTCGGCTCCGTAATCTTCGTCAGAACTCATTGTGTGACGTCTCTGAGTACGGGTTATGTCGGGATAAATGCCCGGAAATCTCGGCAGTCGAAACGCGATTTCGCCAACAAAATTCTTGGACGGGTCATGGTGTGTGTTACTGCCGCCCGCAGATGGCGTTAAATGTCGGGGTCGCCCGTGATGCGGGACGCAACCGGTCCTTCCTGTCCTTGATATTTCGAACCGCGTTCTTCACCGTACGGGCGTTCGGCGGGGTCTTTCAATTCGATGAACTCCAACTGAGCAATCCGCATTCCCGGTGTGAGTGCAACTGGGGCTTTGCCAAGATTCGACAGTTCAAGTGTGATCTGCCCCTTGAACCCGGGATCTATTACGCCTGCTGTTGCATGCACTACCAGTGCGAGCCGGCCAAGTGATGATCGGCCCTCAACTTGGCCTTTCAAGTCATCTGGAACGCCAACAGTCTCAATGGTTGTCCCGAGAACAAACTCATCTGGATGGAGAATGAATTGTTCGTCGTCGTCAATTATGATTTCCTCCACGTAATCTTCAACCTCAGCATCATCCAACGGATCGATGTGAGGAATATTCGCCTGTTGGAATTTCAAAAACTTGTTCCCAAGTCGAACGTCTACTGTCGCAGGCTGGATTTGGAGATCAGGATCATCAAGTGGTTCAATGACGAGGTCACCTTCTGCAAGTCGTTCTTGGATGTTCTGGTCTGCGAGCTGCATCGTACGCCACATATTGTGGCGCTACTAACTAAAACGTGCGGAATTAACAGTTTCTTTGTGCTGAACACAGAGGAAAGACTCACTCATGGATTGCGGGATTGGTCAATAACAACTGCTTATCAGTATCATCGTCGGGAAGGTTGTTTTCGTCGACGGTGACATCGAACTGCGTTGTGCACAACATGATGAAATCACCAAGTTCGTCACTGAAGAACACATGCGTGAATCCATCATGGTTCTCGATGTTGTCGCGGAACTGTTCTCGGTCGGCCATACTATCGAATTCATGGTTCTGAATCTCAAAGATGCCGACACGTGTTTTGACGCCAGCGTCCTGTGCAAGGGTCTCACAGCATGCACTTGCTTGCTTGATGCGTTTCTGGATATTACTCCGACTCGCACTCACGGCTTTGCCTGCGATTGTCTCTGTGGACAGCTCAACTGGAGTATCTTCTGCGACAACGATATTCGGACGACCAGGGGCGCTGTGATCCCGCGTCACCGCGAAGCCATGCATCTCTAACATCTCGTGGACTTCAGCGTAGAACCCACCGCGGGTGTGTTGCGTGCAATTCCGCTCTTTCGTTCGGAAATACCGTAGTAACACCGTTTCAACAGGGACTGTGGCTGGTAAGTAGTCCTTGCAACCATCTTCGATGAAGGTGGTGACAGCATCGTCTGTTGTCGCAGCGTTGAAGTCTGCAACCGACCGATTAAACAAATGCGGCGCATCAATGAATTCTCTCGCTGTGCGTTCTGATAGATGACACGTCCATGCGAGAGCTTTCAAAACAATTTCTGGGTTCCGTGTAATCGCATTCAGGTAGTGCGTTGTTGTCGCGGCGTCGAAGTCAATGATGACACGGCTTTCGGTTGCTGTTATCGGGAACTCCTCAATGAAGATGGTAGCCAGCTGTGTGCAGTGCTCTTCAATTTCGTCGTACAGCTCGTTGTAGTCTCCTGGATAGGCGCGAGAGAAATCCTGAGGGTCGATGCACGACTTGTTAAATGACTTTAGTTGGGTTTGGTTGTGAGTCATATTTGATCACGATTTGTTTGTTGTGTACGTCGAGATTGTTTCCTGATGTTGCGGCGCCCACATGGTGCACTCATCACGTAACCGATCGAAGTCATCGGTCGTGTAGAACCCATCCAGCAAGTCTCCAAGACGGTGTTTGAATTCGTCTTTAATGTCAGTGATACGGTCATCACCAACTGGTTCATCAAACTCGCATACCAAGATGAGTTTAGCTTCTGGGTGGGTCTTACTGTGTTGCTCAAACTGAGAGCGGAGTTCACGGACGCGTGTCCCCCAATCTTGCTTATTCCCGGTTTTGATTTCACCAACGATCGCCATGTTACCATCACCAGGAATTGCAATGTCAGGCTGCCCGGCGACTTCGGTATCTGGGCGGAGTGGGAGGCCTGCGTCTGCAAGGAAATCGAGTGTTTCCTCCTCGAATTTGCCCCGGTAGTGACGGCGTTGATCCCGGATGAATTTTGCAGCCGTCTCACTCAACACGGTCTGCTTTGTCAGATCTGTTGTGAGTCGGTCAGTAATGTAGGGTGCGAACGCTGTTGCGCGGTCATCGGTGTGAATCGAAGACGTATCTTCGATGGTGTATATTGAAGCGATGTTAAGATCGTGGGTGATGTCTTCTTTTGAGAGGCCTGACACGGCGAGAAGCATGTCAAGCGTGGCCCGAGGCTCTCGCCTGAGAGCATTTAGAACGGTAACACCATCATCGTCTAGTTCGCTGAATGCGACAACAGTGTGGGCTTCTTGCTTTATTGTGGGAAAAAATGTCGTGATGATGTGGTTGACCGCGGCGAGTGTTGTATCCCGGTCTTTGTACAGTGCCGGGAATTGGCTGCGGCCAGGGCTTGGAACCCAGTCAGTCATATGCGATTATAGAGCTAAATGACACTAAATGGTTATCCGGGGTGAAGACGGGTTGCAGTGGGGCGGGGTGTGGAAAACAAGGGGTTATGGGTGAAAGGGTGTGTTTTGAAGTATTAAATGGTTTGGTAAAATGGGTGGTGTGGTGGTGTCCCCGAGTATCACCGACCACGGACACCCAAGACGTGACATCACGTCAGAGACCAGCCGCCAACCGGTCCCAACTGCTAACGGTCCCCGCCAGAACCGCCAGCGCACTATTCTACACAGAGCACCAGTTTAAAACCTATGCCGGGCACCCCAAACTCAAACACCGAACTCGGACCAAGGGTTCAAGAGGGAGATCACCAAAGAAAGTCGTAAGCAGATGGCAGCAACTGCTCCCCAACAACAGGCATCGCTTTCGAAAACACTGGCCTACAAGTCTATTCGCCCAGCACTAACCACATGCGATACGTGGGAACTACTCTTCTTGCCAGGTGAGCCAGTGGAATCAGGAACTGAGGAGAAGAAAGATGATGCTGATTTCCCAGAGATAGCCACCTCACAAACAAAAACGAATTACGGCATCACTACGACAACACACACAGTGTCCGCAGCACGACTCCCACTTGTCGCACTTGCAGTTGATGCGTTCGCTAAGACGCGTTGCACACCACCAGTAGACCTCCCGGTTCCAACTCAGAACCAGACATACCAGATCCGCGCTGCACGATGCCCAGATGGTATCGAGACAACGGACGATCAACTCGGCGCGTACAAGACTCTCCTTGAACCGGGAGCAGCCACTGAGTGGAGTTGGATTGCTGACGCTATCGGTGTGCTCACTGAAGCCCGAAACACAGAACCACGGCTCAGCCGGGAGACTGCAACTGAGACTCCTGCCCACAGCTCTTCTGACCCAGGCACGCATTCTGGAGGGGACTCTCAAGAAACAAGCACTGAAGCTGTGTTTGACGCAGGAGTGCTAGACTGGGTTACTGGTGTGCGACTGCGGAACCGTATTCAAATCCTCGTCGAAGGGAATGACTGCACAGACCTCACCGTGTACGATCTTGCCGATGCAGGACATGCTTCGGTAGAAGCTGTGAGTTCGGTGTTTGCACCAGCCGCAGCGGCCATCCGGCTTGGAGCACCGATCACAATCCCCGGATTCATCGATGCAGATGCGCACGCTGATTCCGCTGTCGGGACAGTGTCCATGTTCACAACCGTTGACGAGTTCGCAGACACCATTCACAACGCATACGATCCTGGGGAATTCGGGGCGCTCACACTGCAATACTACTACACACTCGCTGAAAACCCGAACACTGAACTTGAAACGCTTCTCCCAGACACCTCAAGTTAACTGTCTGTCCCGGGGCCCGAGAACGTGAGTGCGTCATGGTCTACGAGTGGAGTTTCAGGGGTGGTACTCCACCACTCTCGGAGTATACTTGCAACAGCCTCAGGGACATGGTACCGGGCAGCGAAATACTCAGTATTGGGGGCGCCAGTGCTGGCTGTAATCTCGTCTGCTGCGGTGTCCAAGAGTGCGCTGAGCTCGTCATCAGTGACACCAAAAGCCTCTGTGAGGCGATGATAAGCGCCGTGTGGCGTGATATCTTGTGCGAGGAGTCGTGTATACACGAAGTATGCGCTGAGTGCTTCTGTCTCGTTTGATTCGATATCTATAGCGAGTTGTGCTGTTCCCACCATGATTTCTCGCCACGAAAGCGTAGCCGGGGGAATAGACTCTAGCTTGGGTGCAGGCGTCCGAAATGGGACTGCAAGTCCAATTGGATTTTCCGGAAGGGTATCTGCCGTTGCACTCATCATAACATCCTCTACTCCAAGATTCCGCAGATCAACATCGTGAGTTGTGGCAACCTTCTCAACCTCCAATCGGTGGGCAAGTTTCACTGTTTCTTCTGCGTCAGTTCGGGCTCGACGCCAATCACGCAACAGCTTATCCAGATAGTCCTCAGCTACAAGGAGATACGCAGCTGTGTCTGTTGTTGTGAGAACAGCAGCATCCCCAGCCAGATATGCATCTCCAAGAAGGTCTGGGATGCGTGTATACAAATACGACTGGAAGTCACCAACTGCCGCGCGGAATGCGGCACTCGAGGGGAGGATCTCTTCAGTATCGGTCTGGTCAGTTTCTGTGACCATATCGGTGACCGTTTCTCGAATCGGGACGTTCACAGTGCGAAGCGGCGTGTCTGACGTAGGGTCAGTGACTCTAACAGTCTCAAAGCTCGGTGTGTGAACTGGAGTCTGAGTAGTGGTATCTGGAGAGGGCATCGATTGCTCACATTAAGAGTGCGGGTCCCGAGGTATAAGCGCTTGACATTCCCGCCAAAGGAAATCCCGAAAATCGCACTACATGACGACGACAAGACACTCTTTTTGCCAGGAAAATCAAATCGCACACGGGGTGTGTCCGCACTCGGCACTCGAAAGCTGTGCCGACCCAATGGCATAAACCATAGCACGCAGTACACGTAAGTACACTATGGGCTCTCTCCGGTCTACAGGAGTGGCTATAACGTGTGCCGCCTTGATCCTTCTCACAAGCGTCGGTGGCGCGGTCGCCGCTACCACCACCCCAACGGCGCCACAGCCGCCCTCCGAAACAACAGACACGACCACAACTCCACCCGTATCAACATTGGAAAACTCAACAAACAATACTCAGACAGCACAACAGCAGACAGCGCCACCCGACCCTGAAGAAGATGTGATTGGGTGGGAAAATGGTGTCTGGTACAACGAGTCAATCGACGTGAATCAGAGTGATGGCCTGACGGAAGCCGAGCGTGAAGCGTACGTTTCCCGTGGGATGGCACGCGTCGAACAGATTCGCGGCCTCGAATTCAAGAAAGACATTCCTGTAGATGTCATCACGCGGTCGAACTACCGAGACACTCAGAATAACCAGTCTGATTCCCCGAGTCAACAACTGTATGGTGAATGGAACAACCAAGTCTGGGAAGCAATGCTTATCTCAGGGGAACACTCCGACGTGCAGAAATCTCTCAAGTCAGCATACTCCGGGGCAGTCGTTGGATATTACAGCCCCAGTGATGACGCGATTAAGCTGATTCGTCCTTCAGAGGACGCTACACTGCACTTCGACAACGCTACACTCATCCACGAACTCACGCACGCACTCCAAGACCAACACTTCAACTTGGAACGCGACGCATACAGCGGAGACTACCAAGACACAAGTCTCGCTGTGGACAGTCTTGTTGAAGGTGATGCATCCCTTGTCGAAAACCGATACAAGGAACACTGTGCTGACGATTGGGACTGCGTCAATACGCCCACGACGTCACCTCCGCAGACTGAATCGCCTAGTAGCCAGCAGAAAAATCTCGGCGTACTGTTCACCATTTACTTCCCGTATTTTGAGGGACCAGCATACGCGAACGATTACGTCACCGGTGATGATTGGAGTGAATTGAACGCATTATACCGTGATACGCCGGATTCCACCGAACAGATCATTCACCGCACAACAGACGCAACCGGGAACATCACGTTCACTGATACCGCGACGAAAAACTGGACACTCATCGCTGAGCGCGAACCCGGGCTCACCCAACGCTACGACGTAATCGGTGAAGCATCAATGTACATCATGTTCTGGTATCAGGGCTACAAATACGAGAAAGGCCCACTAAACTGGAGACAGACATACGAAGGTGGTGACGGGCGGTACGATAAATACACGTACAAGTCACCAATCACAGCTGGGTGGGATGCCGACCGAATATACCCGTATTCGAAAACCAGCGAGAATAAAACCGAACACGGCTACGTGTGGATTACGCAATGGGACTCAGAGAACGATGCGTCCGAATTCAAGACCGCGTACAAGAAGTTGTTGTTAGATCGCGCTGCGACACAACTCAACGACACTACGATTCGCGTAGAAACTGATCGGTTTGAAGATGCATTTCGTGTGATCCAAGACGACAACCAAGTCATAATCGTGAACGCCCCAACCGTCGACGGGACACATGCACTCCGCCCAGACCTCACCGCACCCACCACCGATAACACGACATCCAATAACACCACGACACCGCCGTCGCAAACAGAAACACCACCGCAGAATAATGACTCCGAGAACGCCGGCCTCCCATGGGGAAGCATACTAATCGGCGGTGCAGTCGCAGTTGTGGGACTGCTCGCCGCCCTCTACTTCAGACGTTCAGGCAACACTGAGACAACCAGTGACGGAAAATCCGGAGCAAACGAGTCGGTCGATGATGGAAATGACGACCTCCCAGATCTTGAGTGGGATCTCAACGACGACAAGTGAACTGCTCCGGGGTCAACTCTCCCAAATACTACTGAAAATCAGAACGGTCAACCCCCGACTGCTTAGTTCGGTTTCAGGAAGTCAGGAGCGGTATCCTTGTTGGTTTCGTACCCAGAGAGTGGCGTGGCATCTGGGTTAATCCCGTGCCGCGTGAGCCACTCATAGGTCTCTTTGTCACCGAACCAGGCAACGATGTCGTCATCATCGATATCAAATCCATCAGTGTGCGTGGTGGTATCGAGACGTTGCCACCCACTCCCGTCGAAAGCCAACAGCAAGCGTTGCTCGTCAGTGACTAAACACAGCGCGAGAACAAGATCGGACAGCATATGTCCAGCAGTTTCAATGCTGAGGACCGGGAGGCAATCGGTGATCGCATCGTGGCTGCTGAGGCTGGTAACGGTTTGGTGCTCAACAGGTGTGTCGGGTAGGGCATCAACAACTCCCATGAGACACACGTCGGTACTCACAGTAGTAAAAGTGCGGAATTTAGCTGAATGCAGGCGGTAAGCCCCCTTCCTCAAGGAGCCGGCGAAGGCGGCGAGTAGGCAGGGGGAGTTCACCAGTTACCTCGTCGATGAACTCCAAGAACGATGGGGGCTTGACGTTTTAGGCGTGTTCCGCATACAGTCACACATGGCTGTTGGGAAACAGTGTGCTCCCACTCATGCTATCGGTATGGTTGAAGCACGCTGTAGAGATCATCCATCACCAAAGCATCCATTAGCGACTGTTCAGGCGAGTAGGCACTTTCATGCTGCAACCGTTTTCACCGGACCCACAGACGTCGGGCATCTCGACGCACTTCTTCACGACCAGCGCCGCATCACGCCAGATGAATGCCACGCCTGTGGTAGGCCTGTTACTACTGAGACGCGGGTTGCAGACTGGCCACCTGACACCATCACGACTGGTGCGATTCGTGACTTCCTCGGTGAATTCAACGGTGAAGTCGCCCTTGAGATAACACCAACGCCACCGATCGACGGTGGGATGGTTGTCACTGAGGACACCACTGACGCGTTCGCACCACCGCTTGACACACCGACATCGTTCGTCATTGGCGTGTTCGGCGACAATATTGTGGTAACGCAGCCAGGAGAGGTGGCTGGCTTTGAATATACAGCTGCTGAAACGCTTGAAGATGCGGCTGTCTTGGTGAGTGTGAGAGGCGCGCACGCTGTTGAACCCGTCCCAACGTCGGACACCAACCTCGATAGTGCGCTTCGTGCGTACAAGAAACGCAGTTTGTGACCAGCACGGCACTCATCCGCCAAACGTTTAAATAATTGCAGCCCATTGCTCGAAATGCAGATGATGGTTGTCACCCACGGTCACCGCAGCGGTGCTCACCGCGCACGGGGAGCCACGGGTGTCAATCCGAAAAATACGGGGAAATATACCCCCTCTTACTAACCGGAACGCGAGGAGTCGCGCCCGAGCGTTCCCGGCGATGGTGCAAGCCCACTAGCGTGCTCCACGCCGATCTCGTGTTTTGGAACAGCACCCGAGCGTTGTGCCACTGCTCATGCAGGTGGCACAGCGTGATTGCCGCCCGCCCTTAGCTCAGGCTGGCTTAGAGCAGCAGACTGTAGATCTGCGTGTCCCCCGTTCAAATCGGGGAGGGCGGACTCCGCGCGCCCGGGCTGTCCGGGCTGCGCAGGCGCCGTTCCGCGGCGCTTCCGGGACACCACGAGCGAGCACGATGCACTCAGCGTGACCCGTACTGCGGGCCGGTAGCTTAGTCAGACTGGAGCGGTGGGCCCTTAACCCGCGATATCACCTGGGTTCAAATCCCAGCCGGCCCTCTCATAGCGTGTCGGGGTAGCTTAACTTGGTAAAGCAGCCGGCTGTTACCCGGACGAGTGGAGGTTCGAATCCTTCCCTCGACGCTTGCCCGGCTCGAGGGCAGCACAATACTCGGCACAAGAAATTCGTGGAGGGTGGGCCGGAAGCACAGTTCGTCAAAGTGCGACTGGCTTTTAACCAGTTGGTCGTGGGTTCAAATCCCACCCGGCCCTTTCCTGCTGACAAAATCAGAGAAAGTGAGTTTGGAAGAAATTCATATGCCGAAGTGCCCCAGTTGTGAGAATGAGTGAGGTGCGACAGTCAGAGTCAGGAGTCAGTGAGGCGTTGGTAGTTTTCGCGCGGCGTCTGTGACTCATCCCAGCACTCTTCGCACACCGCGACTTCCTCCAAGCGTCCGATGAGTTCTTCACCGGGCCCAGTTGTCCCACACCCGACGCATGAGTATTCGGCGTGGTTGTACGGCCACTGGTTGTACAGTTCCATCAGTGTCATCGTAGAAAGACCACAGTTCCCGCAAATCCCGTTTTCGTCTTCGAGGTCGTGGTACGAGGTCGGGTTCTCAGCTGGGAATACGTGGTTCTCCACGTCACATGGGTCATCCGGGTTCGGAATCGGCCCACTGTAGTCCTCTGGGAGGTCGCGGTCTTCGTACGGGCCTGCTGGAACACCATCGTCACGGAGTTGCTGATCCCAAAATGTCCCGTCTTCGTACTGGAGCAGAACCCCGAGCGTTGGGTCGAATGCGAGCACCCAACAGTACTCGTCCGTGTTGGTGTTGTAGAAGACGTCTCCCACCTCGGTGTCGCTGGTCTTGGGGTCTGGCGCTGATTGCGCGTCTTCCACAGGGCGTTCATGGCGGCGCGCCCATTCCTCGCTGAGCAACTCGTCCGGCATGTCCTCAGCGGAGTACGTTGTCCCCATGGCCGTAGCGAAGACCAGTGCGTCTTCATCGAACGGATTTTCGCGGCCTTGGTCGTACGGGAGGCCCGCAGCGCCTCGGATTCCCGCCTCTGGGGTCACTGGGAACGCGTACGTAAAATGAACCGGTGCGGACTCCGTGTACGAACTCTCCACCCACACGTCATAGTCCTCAACTCCGAGAAGGATTCCTTGAACTACCGAGCAAACCGGCGCAATAGCTGGGATTTCAACGCCGCGAGTCGGCAAGTTTGCTAGTACTTCTTCCTCTTCTTCAGTGATGCCACCCTGTGTCAGCATTTGCTCTTCAATTCGACGTCGCTGATCACTTACCGAGATGAGCTCATCAACGCCCACTGCTGATTCCTTCACGAGAATTTCGACCGACGCACCGACATGCCCTGGATCCAGTAGCCGAGCGATTTGCACAGCAACGCTCGGTGTGACCTGGATTGTTGTCGGAGATTCCCACGTCGGGTCAGTCAACAGGGCTTTGATTTCGCTTTGGAGCTGGGCACCGGGGATACGATTCGTGATTTCGACAGCATCATCTTCTGGAAACGGGGCTGATGACATCTGTACATGAAATATTCCACAACACCCCAATAAATGCTGGCCCCTGGAGAGAAAATTGGAGCCGCTCATTTTCTCGCATGTCACCCACCCACCCTCAGCGAAACGACCGCGTCAGCGCGAGCGAGTAGGGTGGGGTAGTTAACCGTGTACCGCTTATCGGATTGGTGTCGTGATGGATTGCGCCGGTGCAGGTTTCGGGTAGTCGGTGAGGTCTTCTGGCTGCAAATCGGTACGGGTAACCCCTCGATCGTAGAAGTCTCGATATCGTTCAGTTGTTTCTTTCACTGTTTCTTCTGCGGTCGTAGGGTCCGGCCGCGTTCCAAAACTCGGGGAAGTGAACTCACTGACGGAATGGTCGCTGAAGAGGATGTTCGAATACACTCCAAAACAGCGTGCAAGATTCTGAGTCGTCTTTTCACCGATTCCGTAGGCACTGACAGGGCATCGGAAGCCCGTATATTCTTCCGGGTGTTCTGGAGAGTCTCCGTACCCCGGTGCGGTGAATCGTTCGAGATCAGCAACGTAGCAAATACGGTCAGCAAATGCTGCGAGTTGTTCATTGACGTGGTTAGCGGCGGTCGCTGCGTCATCCGTGACAAGCGGATCAACGAGCAGACCACCGATCATGTAGTACGGATCACCGGTAGAGCCGTAATTGCTGAAGTCAGGTGACTGTGTTGCGGCTTGTGCAGTTTCAGGAAGGTCCTCATACTCACGTTGCTGCACTGTTTCGTAAGTGACTTCGAGAGAGTTGATAGGGTTCATCCAGTACGTGTACGTGTGACGGTCACGGTCATCGAGGAGAAATTGGAATTCGCAACTTTTTCTCTTGTTCGTTTGCCGGGAACTACCTCCATTGTAACCGTCGCCACTACGGTTCGGCTGTGTAGTGTCTGGTAGTGGAGCGTATTTTCCAATGTGATCGTAGATCCCATCAAGGAGTGCGAACCGCCCGTGGGGAGTGGTAATGCAAGTGGGGTCAAGGTGCGCGAGGAATGCGTCGATTTCATCGCACCACACACGCTCTGGTGCATAGAGCTCAGCGCGTAAGCCAGTATTCGTGGGGCTTTCCATAGGCAAGTATTAGTTGGGGTTAGGGTAAAAAGTATGGAAAGGAGTTATGACATCTTCCCCGGCGTGAACGCCGCGGTTTCCTCCGTGGGAGTCTCAGCCGGTCTGAGAGCTCCCGGAGGCAACATTCTCGCCACGGTGGCCGGTACTCGGGTCTGTGCGCTGTTCGGTTCCGACCGCATGTCGGAACACTCGTCCCTCACGGGAAGGGCGGGACTCTCGCACTGTTACAGGTAGCAGTGCGAGTTTGGCGTTATCAGGGGGCGTCGACGCGATCGTGAAGATAGAAATACACAGGCACGAGGAGCAAGAGTCCGACACCAGGCAGCCAATTGCCGTGGAACAGGTGCCACCCGGAAAGGAGAACACCGGCGCCAAGTGCAGTCCGGTTGAAGATATATGCGAAGCGGTCTGGCCAGCTGAGACGCCAAAAGGAGGGAGTGGCGTCTGATGTGTGGTGGTCTGGGTCACTTGTCATCGAGTGTGTCTTTTTGCTCGATGTCCCGGGCGATATCCCGGAGTTCATTGATTTGTGTTGTGTCTTTCTCAGTGAGGTCATCGGCGGTTATGTGATCACTGAGGTCAGTTTCCTCGAATATGGTCTCGAGGCGGTTGATTTGCGTATTAGTGAACCGGCCGCGACGAAGGAGTGACGCGAGCTCGCGGAGTTCGCTATCTGACGCGTCACGAGGGTTGGCTGGCGTTGCGAGATCGTCCGCAGTGGAGACGCTTGCACTGTTGGATTTCGGGAGGTGGATGTCGCCAGTGACGATAAGCGTACGGAAGGTTGTCCAGGCAATCTCGCGGTTTTCGCTGTAGTTCCGTGTGTTCACTAAGAACGACTGTGCACGGTCGGACAGCGAAAAGTAGTACCGACCGGTGGTAAAAGACGCCTGAACACGGTGGGCGCCCGTTTGGTCTCGGGTGAGCGTCGGGCCTTTCGCCATACTCACTAAGGCGCGGGTGTAGGATTAAAATTCTTTGCCTTCACCGGAATTCCAAGGATTCGTCAAGGGAGTTGTCTCGGTTGAGAGTCGGGTTTGCGGGGGTTCTTCTGAGGAGTGAGGTCGGTCAGCAGAGGGCAGCTGTGTGGAGGTTGGAGATGACATGTTGACGGTCGTCCTCGAAAAAATATGAAGCATCCTGTACTGTGTCGGCAATTCTAGTGCAGTGAGTATGAGTGAGAGAATCACCTGAGATGAGGACGTGATTTCGGACGTTCGTTATGTTGAACTGTGTACCGACGGCTTCTTGGATGGCTTCTTCGAACTCTGGTGTGAGGGAGCCGTACACGACAAGGTGGGGGACGTTCCACTCAGCATCGAGGTTCTGCGGTGCGTACGCCGTTATGACATCGCTTTTGTAGTTGCCGATGGTCTCATCAGTGCGTTCTTCCCGTACCTCTTCAAGGATACTCAGTCCGAGGGTCTGCACCGTTTCAGCGATATTTTCAAAGCTCTCTTGGTTATTAATCGCGGTCACAGTGAATGTTGACCGGCCGGTATCAGTCGTGTGGTTACTTGGCGTGAGGTGTGCTCTGAGTTCCTCATCTTCAGGGGCCGTGTTGTCGATCCCGAAGGAGAAATCATCCGTGTGTCGTTTGAACAGCTCGAAGAAAGCACGTGCTGTTTGTGGATCAGCATCTTCGTAATCTGTTCGCGGGTTCATGGAGTAATATACGGGTGTGGTGCGGAAAACACTGAGGGATTCGTAGTATGGGAGGGTGGTGGTGAGAAATGTTTAATTGTTCGTGTCAAGTGGGACTGGTTTCTTTCGACCACAGATGTTTATATACTAGTTGGCACAACACTAGTACAACGCCGATGTCAGAGGGACATACGACACCTTCACAACCACCAGATGCAAATTCCACTCCCGAGACAGTCGATATTATTGCTGAAATCCAGAGCATATACAGCAATCTCGGCCTTCTACCAGCATGTGATTTCATTTCACTTAGCGACATTGACCATGTTTTCATCGTGCCACCGCCGACACCACATCAGACACCAACGCTCACCGCACTCTGGGAGCTCTGCATTACAGACTCTGTCTTCTGGACACCAGCCGAAATTGAAGGGCACAAAGGCGCTGTCCTTGCCTACGACGACCTTGCAAAGCACTACAAAACTCTCCACGGCCGCACGCAAGATCTTCCAGAACCTCGTGATGCGGCGTTCTTGTTCTCCCAATACGTCACTCCACACGAACCAGCGCCGCACGGACTCACTCTCAGTTCGACATCTCTCAGACCCACCGATGAATCAAACAACACCACCAAAACCGGCGGTGAATCTGGAGGAGCACCGGCTTGCCGTATCACTCTAAGTAATCCTGAAACAACACCACCAACAGACGACTACGAGAGTCACACAGTAACGAAGCACAAGACAGAACCAGAGCAAACATGGCACGACCGTCTCAGTGACCTCCCCGGAGTTCTCACCCTCGATAAGCACCTGTTTACACTTCCAGCTGAAGCAACCGATACCTTTGTCCAGGCATTCTCACCACCCCGCATTGACATCACACCAGAACACCACTTTTTCGACATCCGCGAAACCGAAGACCTCATCTAGGTTCTCAAAACGATGTCGGGGAATGAGATGGTGTCGCGCAGTGTTCGCATTCTTTCGGCGGATTTGAACTCTGATCGTAGACTTTGACCGGGTGACCAAACAGGAAGAAAGCATCCATGTGCTGACGGGCAATGATACCATCAGCATCTTCGCCGCATCCAGGGCACGTCTCAGTCTCTGCCGCCGGCGTTTGATACGTGACTTTCCGCCGACCGAACATCGGGAACGCCTCAGAACGAGAGGTTTCAATCACGGCGTCAACCGAGACTGGTTGCTCTTCAACAGTGTTCCGCATCCCAGGGTCACTCACCACGTCAACGGAGAGATGTGACCCAACGTCGAGAGTATTGTCACGGCCAAGCAGATACACTGACACCGTTGGTGTGTCTCCACGAATCCCAGTCCCGTCTCCACGAAGTGTCACATCATGATCCCACCCAGTGACATACACAGCAATATCGTCGTCGATGTCATTGACCGTGACGGAATGTTTCGCGCCAGTAAGATACACGCCCGTCACTGGGTGTTCGTAGTGAGTCTGTTGTTTCCACCCCGTAACCGTGACGTCGTACTCACTCGGTTCCAACGACGGGATGCCAGCGCCGGTATCATCGAAGATGTTCTCTGCTCCGTGCGCTGTCACATCACCACTAACACCGCCTGCTTCGATAAACACATCTTCAGCGTGCTCAATGACAACGTCACCGTCAGCACCGTCTGGTTCAGCATATGCGTCCTCGAGGGCGCCCGTGATGCGGGTCGTCACGGCGGAAATCTCAGCATCACCAGTGATAGGGGTGTGCGTGTACACGTATTCGACGTCGCGGAGTTTGAGATCGCCGTCGACGGCCCCACGTTCAATGAAGACATCTTCTGGACCGATTACTTCTACGGGCGGAGTTTCTTGGCCAGTGAGTGTTACATCGCCAGTGTAGTCGCGTGTTGTTTCAACCATTCTTGTGGAAATCAGCGTTTGTTGGAAGTGTGACTGGGCTTTCGGGCGACGGTTCAACGCCCACGCCATCAGTACGACGCCGCTCAACTGCGGTGTGCGTATACACTATTTTGTCGTGTTCCGGATAAGTATGATAGGTTTCGTAGCCTGCCGACTGAACACTGATTGTCGTGTAAGCATCTACCCCGAATCGATATGCAATATCCTGTTCTGCGGGACCAGGGAATGCTTCCAACGGTTGTGTTTCGATGCGAGTTGTTCCAGTTACGCCCGGTGTTGTGAACGTGACTTGCCTGTTAATGCGTTCATCAAGGTTGATAGACGCTGAGACTTCGGCATCTGGAGGCAAGCACGAACACAATTCGGCGAACTGCAATGCTGGTGCGAGAACACAATGCGAGTTCCCGATGACCAGGAAGACAGCTGGTGCGTCGAACAGGGTTCCAGGTACGGCCTGCTTCACACTCAGGTCTTCAAGTGGCGGTGCCGTTGCCGTATAGGCAAAGTGCATCGTCGGAGGTGATGGTGAGTCTGTCATGGGTTGATGAGAATGTCGTAATTCGGATCGAAGATTGAATTCGAATCGATACCATTGAACGTCGGAATATCGGTCCACTGGAGCGTCGCGTACCGGTCTTCGTGGCGGTGCACGTATGCACCGCCCGCTCGAGTCGGGTACTTGCCGGTGCGGTCATGCGGTGAAAACATGTAGAAGAGTTCAACACGCTCAGTTTCCTTGTCACCGTCAATATCTTCCCTGGCCCAGTACTGCATCTGGTCTTCGAACCCAGCTGCGGACACGGTGTTCATGTAGGCGTGGTAATGCTGTGTGTATCCGGTGGGCGTGTACCCCCATGTGACGACCACGCCATCTCGCTCAAGATTGTCGCGGAGTGCCTGATAGAACTCCACCGAGTACATTTTCAGGAGGCTGTTGTCTTTCGCTCCCGGAATATCCAGCAGGATAACGTCGTACGTTGTGTCCGTGTTCCGCACATACGTGTACCCGTCACCAACTGTAGTAGTCTGGTTCGGGTACTTGTACGCGTTTTCGTGCCATTGCTGGAGGAATGACGCGTTCCGCGCCCAGCGCATGAATTCCCCATCAAGATCAACACGATCGACGGACACATTGTACTCCCTAAGGTGGTTGAGGGCGACGTGGTCCCCGCCACCGATGAGAAGAACGTTCGTCTGCGTGGAGTTCTCGTACATTGCCATCGGGACATCCACGAGACCGTTATGATAGCTGTCCGCCCACGAGTCGCACATCTGAACAGCGGTGTCCAACCGAAGGCAAGTTTCCGTTGTCCCATTGAAGTACGGGTTTGGGCCAGTACCTTCCCACGTCCGCGTGTACTTCACGACGTGCTGGTAGTTCGTTGTGAATTGATTCGTAACCTCAACATCCATCGTGGGTGGCGACCCTCGTGTCGGTGTGTACTCCTCTTCGTAGGTTTGCTCCAAGTACATCGCAGTGAGGTCGCGCTCGACAGTGTCATGCTGCATTAGCACACCACCGTACCCAGCAGTCAGCACCAACAACGCAAGGACAACCGCAGTGTGGTCGTGGCTGATGACGCCACCAGTTGGTGCATCGCCGCTGAAAACACCCCATGAGGTCCCGCTGAACCGTGCGACGAACAAGAGTGCCGCAAGCACGTTGAGGAATGCGAGAATGAACACGGTGGGGATAAGGCCGAATGTCGGGTAGAGATATTTCGCGTAGATGAGAGCGCCAACGAGACCGCCGAAGTAGTCTGCGCTGAGCGTGAGCGAGAACCCGCTTCGTGACCCCTCAGGCGTACTAGTGTGGAAGAATACACTGAGAATGCGGTGAATAGTGGTGTGGAGTGCTGCACCGAGTCGGCGCACGGTCATCGGGAGGTCACTCCCAGTGTCGTCAGCTTCGATGTTCACCATCTTGGTGAGATATGGAAGTTCAAAACCACTGAGGAAACCAACGAGAACCGGTGGGAGACGCGCGAGGTAGATTTCTGCGGTACGTGGGAACCACGGTGGCAGTTGAATGCTATTGAGGAGAATGATACCAACGAAGCCGGTTGTGGAGACAGTTGCTAGGTACAGCTCAAGACGGGTGAAGTTCTCCCAGTTATCCGTGGCGAGATTGTCAACGAGAGTGGAGCCGAGGCCAAGAGCGAAAAAGAACAGCCCGATCGTGATGACGTACTGTGTGACGGTACTGCCGTACATTACGGTGAGTTCTTCGCTGTACACGAATTCGTAGGCGAAGCTACAGAAAGACACGAGGAACGTGATGATTAGGAGTACAACCTTGCGTGACCGGGGGAGTGTGTGTTGAGTCATCGTGGCGGAACGAGACGTAACGTCAACATATTCTGGCGGGTTGGAAGTGTGGATTCTAGAGGGTGTCTGAGTAGTGCGACTGAAGGTGAGTGAGTGTCCAGTGGTTAGATACGCGGGGACACTTTCCACTGTTTTGCGACCTTGTACCCTCCAGTGTCATCTTCAACGAGTTTGAAATCGACGGCTTCCCACTTGAAATCCTGTTCGACATTTTCTCCGACGAGTTTCGCACCGACGCGGTACCAGCCCTCTTGCTCAACATCATACGTCTCGATGTCTTGAGGGTTCTCGTAAGTTTCATCCCAAGGAACAGCCCCTGGACCAGGCTTGTCGTCTTTGAACTCTTCTGTGGACCCAAGGAACGCAACTCCGAGCGTAGCGATCTCTACAGGGTATTTTTCAACATCTTCTTCGTGTTCTTCATACCAGTCATCGGTGTAATCACCGGCGTACAGCCAGGCACGGTTGTGATGTGTGCGTGGAGCCTTGGTGTACCCGCCAGCGGCGCGACCAGTGACACCACGACCGGCAGCAGCGCCTTTCCCCTTGGCACTGGCAACGCCGATGAACGAAACCGAAGTGAGGAAACTGCCAGCTGCATTTCCGATGTTTTGCTGAGCATTGCTTCCCGAATCGTATCGGGACATAACCCAGGTGTCGTCTTCGGTGTTGATTTCGACTTTCCCGGCGGTTGCTTCGAGATCTTGCAAAACATTCGATTTCCGGGGTGGTGGAGCTTTTGCTCCGCCAAGACACCCCGCGATTCCGATGCTTGCTGCTGTGCCTGCTGCTACGAGGAACTTACGACGGCGCATACGTCTGTTCTGTTGTAATTTGGTGACTGGTAAAAACGTTAGCGTTCGGGAGGGGTACTCCCGGCAGGTGAAAAACATCGGCACTGCACCCAACCACCCAGGCATCGGCACCGTTGACTCCGGCAAATATATGCCTTAAGAGACCATACAATGAGTGCATCAATGGTCGATACTGACGATCTCACCGATCTCCAACGAACAGCCCTCTCTCATATCAAAGCTAACGGTCCCATTTACCAAAGCCAACTCTGGAAGGAACTCGACATGGGAAGCCGATCTGCTACACGTATTGCGCGTGCACTTACCGATAAAGACCTCATCGACCGCGAAAAGACACAACACAACGGGAACACGACATACAAACTCACAGCGACTCCGAACACCTCAACCGACACTGGCCAAGACACCGGCACGCAAACACTCTCCGACGTAGAAGTCCCAACCTACGAGGGTGAACTCTCTCCTGCAAAGGAACGAGCACTACGCCTCATCTACGACCGTGGAGAAATCACGCAGAGTGAACTCTGGAAAACACTCGGTATCGCCAGCCGTACCGGCACCCGCGCTGCCCGCGCGCTTGCTGACAAAGACCTCATTGACCGTGAAGAAACGCAAGAAAACGGCCGGAAAACATACATCCTCACTGCAACGGAAGACATCGATGCCGGTGCGGGAGGGTCTGAGGGCAACACTACGCCCACGAAGGCCAGCGCAGAAGACTCAGACCACTCCTCGGAAACAGACACCTCACCGCAATCTGGGCCACAACTCCCACCGACCATTCAATCCGAGGAACTTTCCGAGATAGAAGAAATCGCCCTCAAGCACATCTTGAAGACAGATAGCATTCCAATGAACGATCTGCTCCGAGAGCTCAAAGGCGAACAAGACACAGTGATAGACGCTTTGAACTCGCTCGGTGAAAAAGGCCTCATCAAACGGCGGAAAGAATCGTTCTACGGCCGTGAAACGTATCTCATCGAACCAAACGTCCCCCAAGGGACGGCGTCCCCCGCCTCCCCCTGAAGAAGGCAATCCAACATCTAAGAAATCAACTGCAAGAACAGGATTCAGGGAAGAAGGGCCGAACATTTTTCAGTTAGGTCTGGTTCAGATAGAGGTAAGCCAGACTTGGAGCATACACTGCTCCGGAGAAGTAACTATGGGTACTAATACGACATCATCCTCTCCCACTGAAGAAACCAACCTGTGTAGTTACACATTTAATCCTGCCGAACACCCTGACGCCGATCTGCAAACCACATGGGAATGCCCGCACACATCACATCCCGACAGTGATGTTTGTATCTTCCATATGGGGCAAGACGAACGCGCAACGCACAATGTCACCGCGACCGACATCATCCGAGAACTCGAAGCGAATCTAGAAACCGGTGACCCACACCAAAACGAATACGTCGACGCGAACATTCCGCGACTTGCACTCACACATCAGTCCCTCAATGGTGGCACAGAAACCTCTCTGACACTGAACTTCCAGTACGCGACAATCGAAGGGCTCGACCTCACATATGGGACACTCAAAGAGAATCTGAACCTGAAATCCGCAACTATTGAAAACTTCATCGTTGAAGAAGCCACAGTCAATGGTCGTATCGAAGCCGAAAACGCGACGTTCAACGGCACAGTGGACGCCTACGAAACCGAATTCACCTCCGACGTCCATTTCACCAACGCTGTGTTCCGAGATGAAGTCCGGTGTGACGAAGCGCGGTTCAACGACGACACAGATTTCAGCAATGCAACTTTTGAGGGAGCAGCAAAATTCCGGAACGTTCGGACGCAAGGAACCAGTCACGAACTCAACGATCACATATCCTTTGAAAACGCCGAATTCAACAGCACTGCGGACTTCAAAGACGCCGAATTCGAATACGTAACCTTCGAAAACGCGACGTTCTACGACGCCGGGAACTTCTGTCACGCTGTTTTCGGCGGCAACACCATCTTCACTGATGTCGTGTTCAACCGCGTCGCGGAATTTGATGAGGCACAGTTCCTGGAAGACGTTGCGTTCAACAGCACAACGTTCGACGCGCTCGCAGAATTTCGGGGGGCACAATTCAGCGGCGGGAGCCGAACCGTTGAAGACGACGTGACGTTCGCTGATGCGTCCTTCAACGACGACGCTGACTTCAAACTCGCGTACTTCCGATATGCGAACTTCGACAGCGCCACGATTGCTGCGGACTGCAACCTCGATCGCGCCACATTCACTGCGCCCGCTCTCTTCACCAATATCACAATCTCTGGTGATGTTGAACTCGGGGACGCAACATTCGAAGCCCGAGCCGAATTTGACACCGCCGAGTTTAATGGTGAAATCCGCGCGCAAGCAACCGACTTCAAAGAAGACGCCTCCTTTGAGAGTGCGATATTCAACGAGCACGCAAATTTCGACGAAGTGCGATTCCGGGAAGATGCGTCTTTCCAGCACGCGCGCTTCAACGAGACTGCACACTTTCGTGGCGCGCTGTTCGAAGGTGAAGCCAAACACCTCGAAGAAAACGCGTCGTTCCGTGATGTGACATTCGTGCAGCAAGCTGATTTCAGTTCTTCTGACTTCCAGACAGCATCATTCTGGGATGTTGAATTCCGTGATGAAGTCAACTTCCGTGAAACGACATTCAGGAAAGAAGTGAAATTCCGTGTCACCGGGAGAGACACTGATATCTACGTGGATCTGACGGAAGCCACCATTAATGGCGGTATCATTGAAGAAGGCGGAGGTGACATCGTCCCGTACGATCTCACCAAAGCCACTCTCGGAAACGTCCAGCTGAAAGGTGAGAACTCCACGTACGAACTCCTAGACTACTTCAGATTCTGCCTCACAGAGTTTGAGCAATTCGATTTCAGCAACCACCATACGTCTCTCGAACGGAACGACTGGAACATCCACTCATTCGTGGAGACGCAGGCAGACGTGCAACCTGCTGTCGAGATGACGAATGATGTTATTGAGGAAACGTACCGGCGAGCGCAAGAGTCCGCAGACGCAGTCGGAGACACAACGGCAATGCGGAACTTCGAATTTCTACGCTGGTATTACAACCGGCAGAAAAACTACGACATCGTCCGCAACGAGTATTCATTGAATGCGCTTACCCGCATCAAGAAGAGCGCTGGCATCGCCCTCAACCTCTTCATGCAGTACACCTGCGGGTACGCGAATCGCGTCCCGCGAATCCTCGTCACAATGGCCGGGATCACCATGCTGTACGGATTGCTGTACACAATGGGCGGGCCGTTCGAAACCACAGTCGGTGTCATCTGGAACGCCGAGAACCCACTCCATGTGCTGTACGACGGGATCTACTATAGTGGGATCACATTCACAACGATCGGGTACGGGAACAATGCACCACTCACTGCGGGTTGGGCGGCAAAATTCCTTGCTGCGAGTGAAGGGTATCTCAGTGCACTGCTGTTCACCCTTCTCACAGTGACGTTCATGCGGAGCGCCATCGGAAGTAGCTAAATGACCAAGCCGGATTCCCCGCGCCACCATTCGCAAGGCAGATGAACTGCGTATCCGTTACTTCGATGGAGTGCGCTCAGTCGGAGTACCCTCGTAAGTGAGTGAACCCACCTCGTATATCTTCTCAGCCTCTACATTTCGCAGAGAGAACGTGAATTCTGTTCCCGGGGTGAGGTCATTCGCGTATCCAAGCACTATGCGCTCAGTCTCCACGCCATCGTTTTCAAATTCGCTTTTCTCGAAAATCCAGGAATTCGTTGTTGTCCAGCCGAGCATGTCGCTCTTGTGCAACACGGTCATGTCTTGGCTGTTATCACCGTCACCTCGCGTCATCTTCCCTGTGTACCCGGAGTATGTCGTTCCCAAAACAGAGATTTCCGGCCAATCGTCAGGGTCACCCTCGAGTTTGAGTGTCACGTAAACCAGATTATCCCGGTACTGTCTTTTCCACACATACGGTCCACCGGTGATGGTGCCTGTGATCGGGGGCTCACTGTCACTACTGGATGAACACCCAGCAACAGCAGCTCCCACCCCAAGACTAAGACTAGCACCGACAGTGCGCAGTAGGTGTCTACGTTGCATACGCACTTAGATAAGACGACGCATAAAAAGAAACCTTGGCATGGATGGTCGAAAATGAGTAAATCAAGGAGCAAAGATATTTCACGCAGGCGTTCGTCGAGGAAATCGAGAAGAAACCGTTACGAAAGCGTGAACCTGCTACGGAGACCTGACTCACTTCTGTGCCGGCAACCCAGACAACAACGCAGTACGTAGACAACACAATGGAAACAGCACACGATATTCACATTGGTGATGCACGAGCACTCGATGCCGTACCTAGTGACAGCGTCGAATTAGTCGTGACATCGCCACCATATCCGATGATTGAGATGTGGGATGAAATATTCGCTACCCTTTCCCCACGTGTTGAAACCGCACTCAACAACGAGGACGGAGCCGCAGCATTCGATGCGATGCACGCGGTCCTTGATGAGGTGTGGGATGAAATTGAGCGTGTTCTTGTTCCTGGCGGGATTGCCTGCATCAATATCGGAGACGCAACGCGAACCATAACGGGGAATTTCCGTGTATACCAAAACCACGCTCGAATTATGGATGCATTCACTGACCGCGGATTCTCACCGCTCCCTGAGATTCTGTGGCGAAAACCCACGAACTCAGCAGCAAAATTCATGGGAAGTGGCATGACGCCGCCAAACGCTTACGTGACTCTTGAACACGAATACATTCTCTGCTTCCGGAACGGGGACACGCGGCGGGGTTTTGAACCTGGTGCTGAGAACCGGTATGAATCAGCATACTTCCAAGAAGAGAGAAATAAGTGGTTCTCTGACCTATGGGAGGACGTGCGCGGGAAATGCCAACCTCTCAACCGCGATGAGTTGCGCGACCGGTCAGCTGCATACCCCGTAGAAATCCCGTATCGTCTCATCAATATGTACAGCGTGTACGGTGACACCGTGTTGGATCCATTTTGGGGGACAGGAACAACAACATTGGCAGCAATGCTTGCAGCGCGAGATTCTATCGGATGCGAGCTTCACGACGAGTTCCTCACGGTGTTTGAAGATCGCGTCAGTAACGTGCCCGAAATAGCGGATGCAATCATCACCCAGCGACTCTCAGACCACCGCGAATACATCGAAGACCAGATTGATGATGGGCAAACATTCGCGTACGAAGCTGACATCTACGAGGTGCCAGTTGCCTCACAAGACGAACGCCAAATTCAGCTCTATACCGCTGAACAAATTGAACAGGGTGATGATGACAAGAATACGGCTGCAAACAGTAGCACATACACTGTGCGACACACAGCTGTCACTGACTCTGAGGCTGTAAACACGCCATCGAAACTGAAGAAAACGACACTAAGCGATTTCTGACTCTTCTCAAAACGCCTGATTGCCCGAAAAAGAGTGTCTACTCACAGAAATACAAAAGAACCGTCAAGAAGTATCGATAGCCGGACCGAACACCCGAGACGGTTCACTGAGAGACCAATCCACCGACCGGGCCCGTGTGATCCTGTTCAGTGGCCTGATCGACCGTGTCTATCGCGTCGTCGAGTGCCAACCGAAGAGCGTGCAAAGCGTCGACGCCTTTGTCATGGTAGACACGCGCTCGCTTGACGATCAATTTAACGGGGATTACTGGGTCAGTGCTGCTTTGGGGCTCTGAACCGTCAGGTTCGGTCGTAGAGGTCGAATCCTCAAATGGGGTGTGCAGGTCGTTATCTGGTGAGCAAACGCCAGAAAGAACGGTGAAGACGTTGAGGAGAGTCTCGGCATCATATTTGTTGGGGTTGTCATAGATGTCGCGGAGGACACGGTCGAGTTCATCGTTACTGACGGGGAGGTCGTGAGCAGTGTTCTCGGAGTCACAGGAAATGCCTGGATCTGAGTCTGAGTTAGGCATCATGCATCTTGTTCGACGGGAGCGGTCTGATAAAAACTTCGCATATTCAATCGGTTTAAGTCAAGGGGTGGGAAGATTTCCAAATCCTGCGTGCGGCACACCATTCATTGGCGGAGCCGCCAAGAGAGCGCGGTGTTCACTGACACGGCCAGCCTCAACGAGCAAACAACATGTCAGCCACCCGTATGATGCTGGCTGTGGTAGCAGATTCTGAAAGCCAGCACATTGAAAACCGGGCAGTCCTGACGAGTAATTATATGCAGCCAAGCGATCTAGTTGGACCGGTCGTTATTCATTCTAACGACACGATCCAGTACGCTAACAAGGAGTTCAGGGCGCTCCTAGGTTTGAAACCAACCACTGACATTGTTGATACGCCACTCACTGATTTTGTCACAGAACCATATCGAGACCCGTTACACGCACAGTTTGAACGCATCCAAGATGAGAGTGAACCAATCCAAGGACTCCAAGTCAAACTAGAGTTGGATGATAAAGCGACGGTTACTGCCATCGCAGTCAGCTCAGAGATTGAGTGGGATGGGAAGATGGAGACTCACACATCCTTCATCAACATCGTCGAAAGCGAAGACAGTGGTGCGATTCCACTCACAGAAAATGCAGCACAACAATCACCAATCGGGGTCTCAATTGCTGATGCCACGCGTGAAGATGAACCGCTGGTCTACGTTAACGATGAATTTCTTGAGCTCACGGGGTATTCTCGTGCTGAAGTTATCGGTCGGAATTGTCGATTCCTTCAGGGGGCTGCCACACGCGAGGAACCCGTTGCAGAAGTGCGTGCTGCCATCAACGAGCAGCGACCAACGACCGTAGAATTACGTAACTACCGGAAAGATGGGTCAATGTTCTGGAACCGACTCACAATTTCACCAATCAAAAACCCGAATGGGGGTGTGACGCATTTCCTTGGCTTCCAACAGGATATTTCGGACAGAAAAATCTACGAGCGTGAACGCGCACTCTTTGAGAAACAGTCAGAGATGTCCAACCAAGTGATGTTCATCACGGACACCAACGGGATTATCGAATATGTCAATCCTGCCTTCGAGCGAGTGACAGGGTACTCGGCGAGCGAAGCAATCGGGAAGACACCGCAGATCCTCAAATCCGGGGAGCAAGATGAGGAATTCTACAAGGAGTTGTGGGAAACGATTACCGCGGGAGACACATGGGAGGCAGAGCTCATAAACCGCGCCAAGTCCGGCGAGAAGTACCGTGCACATCAGAAAATCGTCCCAATAACTGACGACAGAGGCGAATTGACACACTTCGCGGCAATCGAGCGTGACATCAGCGACGAGAGACTCACACAGCAGGTATTAGAAGTCTTGAACCGGATTCTCCGGCACAACGTTAGGACATCGATTAACGTCATCGACGGGTACGCTGAAATGCTTGGTAACGGGCTTAGCGAAGACGAACAGCAAGTCGCAATCACCAAAATACGTGAACACACAACAGCAATCAATGAATTGAGCGAACAAACGACAACCATCCGAGAACTACTGTCTGGCCATGAAGACCCAACACCGTTGAAACTAGACCGGCTGGAAGCCTTCGTCGAACGCCAGCAAAAGACATACGAGAACGCTGAAATCACGTTCACACCTGAAGACTCTCTCGACGCGTCAATCACCAACGGGAACGTATTCGAGATCGCATTTGAAGAGATTATTGAAAACGCAGTGACGCACTCTGACCGCGACACGCCCCAAATTGAGATCACGGTCAAACAATCAGTACAGGATGATCACGCAGCCGTCACAATTGCAGATAACGGGGCAGGAATTCCAAAATCGGACTGGGACGTTGTGAAAGCTGGAACTGAGACGCCATTACATCATGCCGACAGTCTCGGACTCTGGATGATTTACTGGTCAGTCACTGCACTCGGCGGGACAGTAACCCTCTCCGAAAATGACCCGCGTGGCAGCGTCTTCACACTCGAAATCCCGGTGAACAAATGAGATCAGCACTGGCATACCGCTGAGTTCGCGGAAAGCCTTAATGCTAAGTGGGAGCGTGCCTAAAATTTCCAAATGTGTTGAGCAGGGGTTCACCCCTTGATGAGAGTATGCCATACATTGGGGTGTGGGAACCTGGTAACCGGCATCCCCGACGTGGAATAGGCTTCCCTCTCGCATCTCGTTTTGAACCTCCTGAGCCGCGCGGCCAGCGAGACACCATCAGTGATGAACAAAGTGAGTATCTTGTAACCATGTCAAGTACCCCATCCTCCGCGCCACCGCTTCAGCCTCGAAAGCCAACTATCGTGCAAGACGGTGCTGATACCACAGCTGTTCACACAGCTGTCATCGAGACAGATGGAGCCTACAACAACGACGAAGACATCGCTACAATAGGTTTCACGATCGAAGATGGTAGTGGGTCTATCCTCCAGGAAGGCTGGCAAGAAGCGCCTGGAGCGACCTCAAGCATGCAGGCTGAGACGGTCGCAGCACTCACTGCAATCCGCCTCAGTAAAGATTATGATCCCAGTTTCGTTGTTATTAACACTGATTGCGAACGATTGAAAGCCTACCTGACTGAGGAGTACGCTGAGAAGCCTGTACTTGAGTTACTGTGTGAACAAGCGCGAGAGGAACTTGTCGAGTTCGAACATGCTCGTGTCCGAAAAATCAAAAGCGAGCACAACACGCGTGCTGACGAACTCGCTGGGCGCGGCCTCCGGGAACTCCGTGGTGTCACTGGAGAAAACGATGACATATGGATGCCGTCCGGGAACAGCTAAATACGCTGTCTTCGATGGTTTGCAACCGGCAAAATCACGGGTTCCCCACTCAGTGTGAAGGCTAGCCAACAAACATTTTTATAATTCACACCAGAGATTCCTTGCGTTTTTCCGTCCCGACCAACTACTACAAACCGGTATGACGGTAACCGTGAAAGACTTCTACGCCGATTGGTGCGGCCCATGCGACCAGCAGGCAGACATTATCAACGAAATCGAAGCCGACCTCGCCGACCATGAAGACGTAGAAATCGAGAAACTAGACGTAGACGAGCACCAGGATGAGGCGAACAAATACCAAGTGCGTTCACTTCCCGCTGTCGTAGTCCTCTCTGAAGACGGGACCGTGGTTGAACGGTTCAACGGACTTACTCAGCGAGACGCAATCGAAGACGCAATCAACTCAGCAAACGCCACTGTCAACGTCGCTTAACACAACCGCTTCGTTTGGTTCGGACTTCTGCACGGAGAACGTCAACAACCTCGGGGTCAAGCCCCGTGGCATCCGCCTCGACCGTGTGTGAATTTCGGAGTGCCTCTCACCGCGACATCCTACGTCTCATCGGCACTCTCAGCACTCCCTACGATATATTCATACGCGGTGAGTGGGCCCACAAAGACATACCGAAACGACTCATTATACGCTTCTTTTTCGTGTTCCTGCATCGGCTTCCCAAGAAGATTGATGCGACGAGCTTGCGTCATCGCCACTTCTCGACGCAACTCGTCCATCGTTGTATCACTTCCAGCCAAGACACCATTTTTCTGAGTTGCCAACAGTAAGTAATCCACTCCGTCTAATGACTGCGTGAGATGCGCGAATCCAATCGTTTCAGAGTCATCATGTACCGCATACGCGGATACGAGTTTTGCATCTTCAATGTAGAAGACAGCATCATCACTGGCAAGTTCAATCTGCTCACCTGTGAGTGAACTGTCTGTTTCAAGACCAATGATGTAGACTCGATCCTCAGGTGGGAGCGTCTCACCTGCCGTTTGGATCTGATGAAGCACCGTTTCAAACATCGAATTGAATGTGGCGTCAGGAAGTCGGCTCAAATCAGCGCCAACAGCAGCAGCCTTGTGAGCATCATCCTCAAGCACGTCCCGGGTTGTATCCGATAATGAGTGGTTCGCAAGTGTGTCTTTCTCAATGACGATGGCGTGGTTCTCTAATGCGGCGTGTTCTCCAAGAGGGGAATCCGAGGTCTGACCCATTCGTGTTTGGAGTGTAACGCCCTGGAGGTCATAAGTGATATCCTACCGTCGACGGAGTGATCGCGGCGGGTGGAAGGTGGAACGGGAAGGTACAAACTCGGTGAGTGCCTACATCCAGCTATGGTAGCCGACGGTGACACTGGGAGCCTTCCGGGGGCCAGTCACCGGATTCCTGATCAAATCGTGTTCCACGCGGACGTGGACTGTTTCTATGCTGCGTGTGAACGCCTTCGACACCCAGAGTTAGTCGGTGAGCCTGTTGTCATCGGCATGGGGTACGAAGACGGGGAAGAACACGGGGCTGTCGCTACTGCAAGTTACGAAGCGCGCGAATACGGCGTTGAGAGCGCGCAGAGTATCAACGAGGCGCTTGACAAATTGCCACGGTGTGAAACCGTTGACTGTCGCGCTGAGACGCCATGCGCGACGTACCTCCCGGTAGATATGGAATACTACGAGTCGGTTAGCGATGACGTGATGAGCATCCTCGAGGAATATGCTGACTCGTTACGACGTGTCTCTATTGATGAAGCCTACATTGATGTCACACACCGTGCGTCTTGGGAAGATGCAGCCACGCTTGCGCGTGAACTCAAAAACCGAATCCGAAATGAAGTTGGTGTCACAGCAAGTGTCGGCGGAGCACCAACAATGAGTGCCGCGAAGATCGCTAGTGATTACCAGAAACCAAACGGGCTGGTGATGATTCCGCCTGAGCAACTTCAAAAGTTTCTCACAGATTTACCTGTTGAAGATGTACATGGTGTCGGTCCTGTAACAGCAGACACTCTCCGAAAGATGGGGATTAAAACGGCCGGTGACGTGAGAACTTTCGATGTGACAGAGCTGGAGCGCGAATTCGGGGAGCGTGGGCGCGAAATTTGGTTGCGGTCACACGGATATGACGAGCGAGAAGTCACACCGATGGAGGATGCAAAAAGCATCTCAAATGAGACGTCGTTGCCAGCGACCGCGGATATGGAAGTCAAACGTGAGAAGATACAGGCGCTAGTCGATCAGGTAACAACTCGTGCAACCGAGAAAGAAGTCCTGTATCGAACAATTGGAATCAAAGTTGTTGAGCCGCCATTTGACGTGAGTACGCGAGAACGGTCATTGCCAGCTGCGGTTAATGAGCCGGAACTCGTCGAAGACATCGTGTTTGACCTGCTGGAAGAATTCACAGAGACAAAAGCTAGAAAAGTCGGTGTGCGAGTGTCGAATCTGTCTTTTGGCGGGAAGCAGGCACGTCTCACAGATTGGGACGTGCAATCAGAAGACGACGTTGGAAACCCATATCGCGGCACCGATGAGAAAACCCACCACACAGGCCGCGATGGAGATACCTCACTCTCAGATTTCTCTTAACTTGGTTTACCTGCGGGAGACAGAAGTCTCAGGGTTTGACTGGGAGGCGGTTCATTTCCTCGGTATTTACAGGGCTGAGGCGTATTAGTGTAGATGATGTCTACTCCACCGTATGACCCAGCAGACAAAGAACAAGATGAATTTTACGCGATTCATGAGCATCGTCCCGGTGAAGACCACTTCCCGGCTGCGACGGATACCACATTAGGAACTGATTCGACTGTCCTCATCCGCGATACTGAGACCGGGGAGATTTATGACGTCGGGTCAGAGTGGGACACAACCGCAGACATCCTTTCACACATCGACGCAGACTTCCCCGAGCGTGATTACCAACTCGGGGTGCCTGCGGAAGTTATGGTGTCTGATGGGTACGGGACTTGCGAGTTGTGCGAGGCAGAGATGGAGCCTGGCGTCGGTTGTGCGGACAACAAGATCATTGAGTTCGGCGATGACAAGACTCTTGAAGCACTTCGCCACGGGCAGGACGGGAATGGGTTTGCCGGGCAGAACTGTCCAGATTGTAATGCTGCTCCCGGCGAAAAACACCATCCGGGATGTGACCGGGAGATCTGCCCGCAATGCCACAGGCAATTACTTAGCTGTCAGTGTGCTGACGTTGTCCACGTCATACCTGCTGAACAGCCGAGCATCTGAGTGTGGAAAGAGCAGAAAGCACTTATTGCATTATGTGCAAGCATTGAGTGCGGATAGGCATACAATCATACCCAGGAAAACCGGGTAGGGGTACTTGCCTTCACACACTGGAGGCTGTCGCGTGCCACGGGACATCCGGGGCACGGACAGTGTTTTCCTGGCTGCCATTTCAGTGATTAGACGACCGTGTTGTCAGTATATGCTGTAACTGCTTCCGGGTACTCACTCGGATCAAGCTGAGTGAATTCGTCTGCCAAGTACACGCGAGTTGATGACCCTCCTTTTCCTGCTGCTGACGTCTTTTCTTCACGGATTAGTCCGCAGTCGTGGAGTGTTTTGAAACGAGTATAAGTAGTGCGTTCTGTTGCGAACCCGATTTGCGCACACCAATTTGCGAACGGTTTCTTTTTCACTTGATTCCGTGCTGCGACTAACACCAGCACACTCAGCGGATCGGGTGCTTCTTGCGGAGAATTGTCTTCGTATATTTCAGCCTGCAAGAACGCGGTATTTACATCGGTTGTGAATCCGACGCCGAATGTGTCAGTTGCTGTCTCCCGAATCGTAGATTCTGACGGGGTATCCACATGGAATTGGGTTGCTTCATCAACTAAGTCCTCAACATGCTCGCGGATCACATCTGCATAGGTTGTAGACACAATTTCGACTCCAATGTCTGATTCAAGAATCGAAACTAAGGCAGCATCATCCTGAGTCGTAACGACAGGTGTCATCTCAGCTGGCACCGTGTCTACCGTGTAAAGTCGAGCGCGGTCTGGGATTTCATCTGCGACGCGAGTTGTTCGCGGCCCCCCAGGCAGACACTTATTCAATGCGCGTTCTGTACTGAGGATATGGAAAGTCCCTGTTCGCTCCCGAACAGTCGCCGCAAGCTCTCCGCAGATCGCATTAAGAAAGCCTGTGTCAACAGTAACAATATAGCGGTCACCTGCCGTTGTGTGTTGAACATGCCGGACTCCGGCACGCAAAGGAGACGTATGAACACTCTCCATATATGAATTCGATAGGACTGGGTTCGTCAAGAAACTCAGCCTGCAACGGAGGCTGATGTTTTAGGCTGTGGTGGGACTACATGCAGACTACCATGTGGTAATATGGATAGTGAAGACTCATACAGAAATATATCATCGGGGCAGTTCCGCGCACAGGGCATCATTAACGCAGTGAATTCATATCTCAAGTTAGCAGACCGCGACCGCGGGAGTGACGCGATCACCCACACGCTCTCTGAAGCCGCTAACACCGAAGGTGGCGAGCTCACTGGATATCAAGAGGAGACCCGTGAACACCTCGTAAAGCCAGTGTTGTACTCACTCGGGTATGAGTCACTCATTGAACTCCAGTCTGACCTCGGCGCACCCCACCAGCCGGTTCCTGATTTCCGCCTGGATACTTCACAGTCAGAGTGTAATTGCATCGTTGAAATTGCATCATTCGGGTATCTCGCTGAAGATCCCGACGTAAACACCGACCTCAAATCGGTGATGGAGACATACATGGAGGCAAATCCGGAGACACCGTACCCTCATGGACAGTACGGAGCACAACCGGAATACCTCATTGCAATTGCTACAGATGGCATCGTGTGGGAGCTCCACGGTACTCATCTGGAGTCAGACACAACGTTCCCGGTGACAACAGTATCGCTGCGAGAAACATACCAGACCGCAGTCAACACACTCAGCGAAGACGATGACACAAGCGATCGGTGGGTCGTCGAAGAGCGTGACTACGTCCATGACACTTTCCTCCCGGTGTTCACTGAAGAAGAACTCGTCGACGCGTTTAATATGAAATCGTCGCCATCGTGAACGCCGCAGACACCTCACCTCTCAAGTGGGACACCGAATATTTTTATTTCGGTAAATCGTAGGGGAGAATGACTGATGGTTAACCACTCCGCGGGCTTGAACTGTGTAGCACGCTCTCCTCTCTTAGCTGGGCGTCCAGTTGACAGTTCCGCGGGACACACCGCGTAAACGCGCTTCACGCGTTGCGGTGACTCACCGTGGGGCTCACTCAACTGAAGGAAGGATTCAGCGGCAGATTTGTGGTTGTGCCGGGATACCCAAGTCTGGCCGACGGGGCTCGCTTGGAGAGCGAGTACACACCCGGGTTCCCGGGTGGTACCTGCGTTCAAATCGCAGTCCCGGCGCTCACCACTGACATCTATTGAATTCAGACAGCGGTGTAGGCGGCGGTAGCCAAGCTGGCCAACGGCGCCGCGCTTAAGACGCGGTCCTGTAGAGGTTCCACGGTTCGAATCCGTGCCGCCGCATCACCACCTAACTCTTTTATTATTCACGCCACAATCTCAAGTCGTAATGCCTAGCACGTGTACGACGTGCGGCCTGCCAGATGAACTGTGCGTCTGTGATGACATGGCCCGCACGTCGGACGAAGTTACGGTCCGCATCGACGAACGCCGCTACGGGAAAGAAGTCACCATCATCGAAGACTTCGATCCGAACATGAACCTCAGCGAGATTGCATCAGACCTGAAATCCGAACTCGCCTGTGGCGGCACCGTCAAAAACGGACACATTGAACTCCAAGGCAACCACGAAGGGCGCATTAAATCAGCGCTCGACAACCGAGAAATCGCCGTTCAGTAGCCTTTCAAACTACAAAACACCCCTCACAGCAGTAACAACGCGGAAGCTGAATGATGAGTTACTCGAAATCGGTGAGCCCAGTCTGTTGAGGTGGCTCAATACACCGGCCAGGTGTCACTGCAAACGCTTGCCCCGGTACCTCAATAAGTTTCCCAAAGACACTCTGCACCTCCCCAGCGACGCGATCAGTGCGCTGCACGGAACTCGTTGTGGGTGCCGGATACACTGTCTTCTCCAAGACAGAAATGATGTCGCCAACAAGATCGTATTCTTCCATGACCTCGTTGAGGTGAGGTGAGTCAGGGAGTGGGAGTTTCTGTTCTTTTCGGATGCGTTCAGTGAGCCCGGCCTTCGAGAGTTCTTCTTCACGGACAAGTGCATCTGTTGCAGAGAGGCCTGACTCAATTTCCACGGCATACACAGCCCCCTGTTCAATCCAGCGCTTCAGGAGACGCTGTGAACGAGTGACTCCAACTTTGACGGTACTGCCACACTGCGCAAGATAGACACTATGATCACCGTCACGAGCTGCGCCAGTCCGCCCTTCGATATAGTCGCGTTGTGCGTCTTTCTGTCGGCAGACATAGCATTGGGTTCCCTCGTCAACCGTGGCGTGATCTGGGCAGAGATGATGTTGGTGGTTTGCATCTGTGTACCCGACACAGCGGCGTGTCTCTGTCACCTCGAACTCCAGCGGAGTTCCAGGTCGAAGTTGTCGTTCAACTATGTCATTGTGGGTGGCTGTGACGAGTGTTGCAATCCAGCCTTGCGGGGCGTCCGTCCAAGTGACATCTAACAATACCTCTTCCTCTGCGATGTCCATTCGTATCTCACAGATAGACTACGGAAGTATTTACAGGTTGTCGAGGCGAATGCCACGGGGCTTGACCCCGAGGCGGTTCACACCGTGGGGTGTTCGTCGATCACGCAGCGAGGGAGTCAGCTCTAGGAAGATCACGGCCACGGCGGCGTAGTTTTGTGAGGGCGTGTCCAATGGCCTGCTCGTGTTGTGAGAATGCAGAATGGTACGTAGTACTTTCGTCGTCTGTAGTGATGGTTGAAAAGACCACCCAGACATCGCCGTCGGAGTTATATTCAAGAGAGACACGCATTGCGGCGTCGTTGGGTGTCGTACCGGTATATTGTTCGTGTGGCGTGCAGTCGTTGTCTGGGGAGAGGGTGTCTTGGTCAGCGTCAGGGACGGATGTCCAAGTATCAGGAACAAACACGTTAGGGATGCTCGTGGCAGCGGGATGTTCAAAGACCTCAAGGGCCTGATTATAGTGTTTTTCGCAGATGGGGATGCGCCCGTCGCCAGTCTCGTCATGGGAAGTGAGGCCGAGGATGTCACCGATTGGGCTGTTGGGAGAGATGTCCCGACCAGCGGTGACGTACACGTCGGTATTGCAGACTATGCAGGTGCCGTAATGCTCACGTTCCATTTTCTCATTGAGTCGATCACGAACCCATTCGCTGAAATTGATGTTAGCGCGTTCGAGGTATTCGTCTTGCCGATCGGTCGTCCGCACACTCTTTGTCATACGAGTATTACAATTAGCCAGTGGATGATAAAAGTATGCAATGTAGTGCGGTGAACCTCAACACTACTTGAGACGAGCACAGCCAAAAGACAAGACCAGATACCTCCTCTTGGAGGCTCTCGAATACGAACGCTGATTAGGCGGTAGGTGGAAAAGTAGTGGTAAGACAAGTCTATGGTGAGCTTCCTACCGCTTGGTGACGACGAGGCCGAGAACAGCAAAACCGGCCATATCGATGCCCTATTCAGATTTTCACTTGAAACACTCACCGTGTCCGCAGCTGGGTTCGAACCCAGCGGAACAGTTGGAATGTGTGTCAAAGACATCACCGGAAGCGCAGCTCAGAATGCACTTGATGAACTCAACACGCACTTCTCTAAAGAAGACGAAAAAGAAAACCCCGAAACAGAGTTTCTCCGGGATTCACAAGCATTTAGGTGGATTGTGTTCAGGACATCTCCGTACAATTTTGATCGGAACGTGTCCGCTGTGAACTTCGTGTTGCGGACACTGATAGACTACGAGTCTGCTGATTCGATTGTCGCTGTACTATACGAAGTAACAACACCAGCGAATCAATCTGCTTACATCGTGTATTCCACAAAATCTAACGGGTATTATCCTTTTGCACCGAGTCCAGAGCATGAACACGTCCGCGACACCCAGTTAGAGGGGGACATTCACGATGTACTAACCGAAACTGGTGTGAAAATAGTTACTGACAAAGATTCGTGGCACCCGCTGTGGCCGCCAGAACCACACCTGAAACCGTGGGGTTTAGACAATAAGCGGTCTTAATTCCAGACTACGTCCCGGGTGCTGAATTCGACATCAACTGGAGGAAGCCATACACACCGTTTGGGACAGCGACAGCAATCATAAAGAAAGTCATGAAATTCACCAACTGAGGGATTTGGGAAACAACCTCTATAGTTCGTGCAGGCGTGTCTGGTTGCTGGACAATCTCGCTCACCAATATGTCAGTAACTGGTCTGACGAGTCCAACAGCGATTATTCCAATGAAGGTATTTCGAATCCGTGTTCGTGCCTTTCTCGCCTCATCCAACCTGGCCTGAGAGGTGTTTGACCGTGATACACTCTGAGAACGACGATTTGAGGTAGACGACGTAGATGATGATGTGTGAGAATGCGCGTCGAAGACAGAACGATCTTGGGGGGTGTCCGGGCCGAGGTCATCAGTTATACTTGCTTTTGGAGCTGCCCAAATTGCTGTCCGCGAGATAGCATCATCAGCATAAGTGTCCTCAGCGCGATGAGTGGTGGCGATGAGACAATCTACGCGTTGAATAGCAGCTCGCATGTCATATGGAATTTCCGCATCAAAGCTATGCGTGATGCGGATTACGGAATCGGTGTTGTCGAGTTGTTCAACACAGATTTGACCATCATCTTTGAGGTACTGCGTGTCGTTGACAGTGTCGAATTCGTCGTTGAGTTCACGGAGTACACCTCGAAATCGTGGTGATGTGTTCGCCGTGATTTCATCACCGTGTTCTTCCCGGATGATGACTTCCCGAAGATCTTGCTCTTGACCCATTCGTTAATACATCATACTCAAAACTCCGACTTAAGGGTCAGCCCCGATAGCAGATACTAACTACAGACGAGCAGTTTGCCACCTCTCTTAAGAAGCAATACGCAGTGAAATAACGGTAGGAGCCGAAATTCCCGGCATTTACTTGGGAATGGTGCGTAGCAGAAATCGCTTCACCCCTACAACGCATGGTGATTTCCATGAATTCAGAAAAGCAGAAACCACCAACTGACACGCTCTGCATTACCCCGCCACCAATCAAATCCAGCACCAACGCTGCTGCCGACCTCGACGGATACATCCTCACCGGTACAACAAGTCATGGCCGACACTTTACCCCGCCGAGTATTGCCCGGCTCACCGCGCGATTTGCTGGGCCATTCAAACCTGAGCAGCATATTCATGACCCAACGTGTGGCAGTGCTGCCATGCTTGTTCACGCCTACCATCTCGCACAGAACGACCTCAACGACAATGCGACACCTCAATCTCTTCGGATCACTGGGCAAGAACTGAACCACTCCGCCGTCAAAACCGCTGAAACAACCGCACAGACGCTCGGCCTAGATTTCGATATCAGGCAAGGAGACACACTCACAAACCCGCAATTCACAACTGAGGATGGCCAGCTCATCTCGGTTGACCGAGTCATCGCCAATATCCCGTTCAGTGTAGACTGGGACCACGGTGCTGCGCTCCCAGACCCGCACGACCGGTTTGACTGGACTAACTCACCACCGCCAGAATCGCGCGCTGATTTTGCGTTCCTCCAGCACATTATTTCGCAACTCGGTGAACGCGGTCGTGCCGCTGTTATCGTCCCGCATTCGTTACTGCACCGGAAAGCAGACAAACGCTTCCGTGAATACATCGTCGAGAACAGACTTCTTGATGCTGTCGTGGACTTGCCGACCGGCGTATTCCCAGACACCAATACCAAAGTCAGCATCATGGTGTTGGACACCGGGACAGATCATCAACACCCGGAAAACATCTTCATGGCAATGCTGACTGACGAGGAATGCGTCGAAGTTGATGGGCGACTTGTGATCCCCGACGAAGTTCAGAACACCCTCCTTGAGGCATACTGGGAGCACACGCAATCCTCCCACACTGCAAGCACAGAAAACGAGTCGGACATACCAACCAGGACACCATCAACAAACAACGAAGCACACAACGACGCCACGACCGAGAAAGCAGCCCAGGCGAATAACCCGCCAGCTGAGAACACAACTCTCGATAACTGGACGTAACCCACTATGAGTAGTAACACGACATCTTCAACTCCCGCACAGGAAATCCGGATTTCTGGTGACACCATCGGTGTGACCGTAGATGACATCCCTGCTGTCATCCGAGAATCAATCATCAAGCAAGGCGAACTCCCATCGGAGTCACTCACCAAAAAAGAGGTGAAGTACCTCCGAGCGATCACAGACCCAATCTTCACAGCGACACCTGAAACAGATATCCCGCGACAACAATCACCAATACGGCACTGCGTCATCCCAGCACGGCTTAAGCAACTTGAAGCCACACCGAGTAGTGAACGCATCCCAGTTGTAACATGGCCGGAAACCGCGGTCTACCTGTGTACAGGCGCACTCCTGAAAGCACAATTCAGCGCGGCAGAGCCACTGGAGTATTACCGATACGCCGTGGCAAAAACCTGGGCCGAATACGAGCCATTCATCGAAGACGGGGCATGGGAAACACCTAATGCACCAGTTGAAACTCCAGAAGACGTCAAACCGCGAGATGCAACAAACACGTTAACGTCAGTACGGAAATCACTCAAGGCAGATCGAGACGACGCATTCCTTTCGACAGTCTATCCAGACATCAACACAGACACGTCGAAAGCATTCTGGAACCGGTGAACACCACAAGAAATCACGCCACAACACACAGAATCACCAGCCATTTTTGTCGGTGGAAAGCGTGTTCTCTAGTAGTCAGCAATGAGTAACACGCAAGCCGAGGCAGAAACCAGTAGTTTTGTTTCCGCACCCTATCTCAACGACAACGCGCTTGAAGACCGTGAATATCAAAGCGCACTCGTAGAGAGTGCGCAGCGCCGGTCAACCCTCATCGCTCTCCCGACTGGGACAGGGAAAACTGCGGTCGCTGCACGAATTGCCGCACACCGCCTCAATCAGCACGGCGGGAAGATCCTGTTTCTTGCACCGACACAACCGCTCGTCCAACAACATGCCAAAGATTTTCGTGAGTGGTTCACGCTTCCAGATCACGAAATCAAAGTCTTCACCGGGGACATCAGCCCAGATGAGCGTGCTGAGAAGTGGAATCAAGCAACAAGCATTGTCATCGCTACGCCGCAATGCATCGAAAACGATCTTGTAGGGAATCAATACACCCTCGAAGATGTTTGCTACTGCGTGTTCGACGAGTGCCACCGTGCCACCGGGAAATACGCCTACAAATACATCGCTGAACGATACAATGGAAATGCGATGGACGATCTTGTCACCGGGATGAGCGCCTCACCTGGAAGTAACAAAGAAAGCATTCTAAACGTCGCCACCAATCTCGGCCTCACCAACATCGAAGTTATCACTGAAGACAGCGACCTCCTTGCACCGTATCTGCATGACGTCGACGTGAACTACACGAAAGTCGAGTTGCCACCGGAAATCACGAAAGCGCGTGACATCCTTGAAGATCTCTACACAGACAGACTGGACACGCTCAAAAACGAATTTGGCGTTATTAACTCCCGCGCCAAAGACATCTCTTTCAAGCACCTCATGAAGGGCAAGATGGCTGCACAGGATATGATTGACAACGATAACGACGATGGGTACGCCGCTATGAGCGTGCACGCGCAGGCGCTCAAGTTGCATCACGCACTCAGTACCATCGAATCTCAAGGAGGTGAGGCCACACTCGAGTTTTTCAATACCATCGAAACTGACGCATCGAAGGGGAAAAGTCGCGCTGCGGAAGAAATCGCAAACGACTACCGATTCAAGGAAGCTAAGGACCTCCTCCAGTCATTTGAGGGCACGCATCCAAAGCTGAAGCAACTCCGTATGGAAGTTGTGCAAACACTCATTGAAGATGGGCAGATCCTCGTTTTCACTGAATCTCGGGATACAGTGAATCGCATCGTGGACTTTCTCGAGAGTCATAATAATATCAAACCGGCACGATTCGTTGGGCAAGCTGACAAAGGTGATAACGAAGGGATGAGTCAGGGTGAACAAAAAGAAACCTTGGATGCCTTCCGTGCCGGTGAGCACAACGTTCTCGTAGCAACTAGTGTCGCTGAAGAAGGGATTGACATTCCTAGTGTTGATCTCGTGCTCTTCTATGAACCTGTGGCAAGTGGGATTCGGTCAATCCAGCGGCGCGGTCGAACCGGTCGGCGAAGCGACGGTCGCGTCGTGGTGTTGATGGCAGAAGATACGCGCGATATAAATCGGTACTGGGCAGCGCAAAACCGCGAAGATACGATGAAAGATGAGATGGAGAGTTTGAAGAATATGGAAGAGGAGTTGTCCCAAGAGCTCCGAGATGAGCAGGCAGCATTGAGTGATTTCGGATCACGGATGCACAGCACGGACCACCCTGTCGTCGTTATCGACCAACGGGAAACACAATCAACGGTTCCGAAACACCTTGATCGGGCGAGTGGTGTGCAGACAGATACTGAAACGTTGCAAGTGGGAGACTACGTGATGAGCGAACGAGTCGCAGCAGAACGAAAGACGCTTGATGACTTCATTGATTCGTTGACCGGGGAACGGAGTTTGTTTGATCAGTTCGCCAACCTTGCGAACAACTATGAGAAACCAGTGCTGATTCTGGAAGGTGAAGGCGGTGTGGAAGGTTTGTATGGGAGAGCGAAAGTGGATAAAGAAGCGATTAACGGCGCGTTAGAGGCTTTGGCGATTGATTTTGGCGCGTCGGTGATTCCAACCGTGGATGAAAAACATACCGCAGATATCGTCGGGACAATCGCTCGGCGGGAGCAGGACGATCGGGACCACGAGGTGCAACTGCACGAGAAAAAGCAGACAGATACGTTGCCAGAGCAACAGGAGTACCTAGTGGCAAGTATGGCGAACATTGGCCCAGTAATCGCAGAGAATTTACTGGAGTACTTCGGGTCGCCACGGGCGGTGTTCACAGCATCGAAAGAAGAGTTAGAGGAAGTTGAGAAAGTGGGTGAGGCAACCGCGGCGCAAATACAGAACGTGTTGAACTCGCGGTATTCAGAGTGAAATCGGGTGGCAGCCAATCTCACTGACGGCCACAGGTGCTGCGGATTTCATGTCACTCAGTGGTGATGGGTCGGAGTCGGCGGTGAGTAGAGTTTTTCACAGGAAATCATGTCTGTTTTCTTAATGTTTTCACGGGTGATTGGTGTGTTGTGAATTTCCTTCTTTAAGGCAAAAGGCGGATTGTGGTAGGTATTGAGATGAGCGGCGATACCTCTGATCGTCGTCGTTGGCGTGGCACCAGCAACGGTGCCCAGTCGAGCGAAGAGGACCGGCGACGTGCACGCCGGACACTCAGCCGTGACAACCGAGGGAGTGCTTCAATAGCTCTCTCACTCTTGCTTGCCACACTCCTCGTGGCGAGCGCCATCACGGTTGGGATGAGTCCCGCTACGTACAGTGGTGGGGCAGCCTCTTCAGCCGACTCATCTGTCAAAGTGGTTGAAGAAGGCGTCAACAACGCTTTCGTAACCAACTCAACGAGCACGACAGACGATACGGCCAACGACGAAACCGACACCAGTAGCACCGATTCAACAAGCAGCTATAGCGGTATTACCAGTGACACTGCGCGCACAACCGAGGAGTCTGAAAACGAGGAAGACTCCGATGAGTTCACCATGGCCGACAAAACGTTCGGCCAAATGGTCAGTGAGGTCGCGCAAGTGTTCAATGGGAATTCGCAGGAGATCACCGCCAAAGACCTCCATCAGCGCGGCTTCGACGTGGAGTACTCAGAGCAAAGCGGAATGAAGTTTGAACTCCCGGAGGAGTCACAACGAGCGGTGCCGAGCACACTCGGTGACAACACCCGAGAGATGTTCCGTGGTGACGATGGAGAGATGACTGATGACCAGCAGGAAGTCGTCTCCATGATGGAGTCTATCGCCCGGCAACAGGAAGGCACCGGGAAAATGACGGCTATCGAATCGCGTGACGAGGCCGTCGTAGGCACTCACCTCACGCTTTCCGACAACAGCAACCGTGAAGTGGTTGTCCGCGATCGGGAACAGGTGCCTACCACAGAGTACACCCGGAGTATGAATGACCCGGGTGGTGAGTGGACGCGTGCCGGGCAAGTCGGCACGAACACCGTGGTTGTTGACACGCAAAACGCCCGAAAAGGCAGTCTCGGTAGTTCCTGGGAGCACGTGCGCGATGTCCGGAATGTTGACGCAGAATACGAGTGGTTCGACGAGAAGAGTGCTGGCCAGGGTACCTTCGTCGAGACTGACACAGAAGTCACACAGCCTGCGCAATACCGCACCGAGTACTACGGTGTGACATCAGAAGCCACCGGCTGGGTTGACAACTATAATGAGATCGAAGGACGCGTGATAGACTCCAAGACTAAGACGACTAAGACCTTCAGCGAGGATTACTACGGTGTCGTGGACCCGCCTGAATACGAAACCGTGACCCGTGAGAGGCAGGTCTGGGAAGACCAGCACGAATGGGTGGACGGTTACTGGGAAGGCGGCTATAAAACCGTGACCCGCGAGAGGCGGGTCTGGGATGACCACAAAAATTGGGATAGTGGTTGGTGGGAAGGCGGTTATGAAATCGAGACGTACGAATCCACGTCGTTTGAATGTACGGAAGAGCTCGTCGGATGGTATGGGAACCTACACTGGGAAACGAAGTGTAGACAGGTGACCGAAACAAAAACACGCCACGTGTGGAATCCCCACTGGAGGTACCATCCCGGTCACTGGGAAGGCGGCTATGTAACCGAGACGTACACGGAGGAAGTCTGGGAAGACCGCCACGAGTACCATCCCGGTCACTGGGAAGGCGGCTATAAAACCGAGACGTACACGGAGAGAGTGCAGGTCGAACCAGCGGATCGCGGTTGGGTTGATGACAGATCGGATCTCCACGGGCACGTGGAGAGGACGAAGACTGATGTGAACTACGAGTACAACACGTACTGGCTCGGTGTCACTGACCAGACACGCACCTGGGAAAACGATAAGAGCGACCTCATTGGTGACGTTGAGAAGACGCGGGAAGTCAAGACGCAACCGCAGGAAACGGACACAGACTACAAGTTCCGCACGCAAGACGCCTACACCGTGGCGAAGTACGAAAAGAAAGAGCAACGGCCGGTGTACAAGTGGGAGCGGCCGACGACGAAACTGAAGACGGTCACCGACACAGTAACGGTGACCGCAGCAGCGTTCACACCAAGTGACAAATCAAGCGGCTCACTCGGGTCGAACCTTGCAGAAGTGCGTGACTCCCAAATCACGTTCACCACGAAGACACTGCCGCTCGACCGCACTAACGCCACAACGGTCGTCGCTGACGGCGCCGACGGAACGGCAACCGTGCTAGAAGCCTGGCGGGCAAACGGCGAAGCACACGTCGCAATCAACGGCGAAGTCTACGAGACGAACGATGACACGGTCACGGTTGACTTCGCTGCCGACACAGTCGGCAGAGAGACGGTCACCGGCGACATCAGCCTGTCGCAAGGCATGGACACGTTCGACCTCCGCATCAAGGATGCAAAGAACGTGTACGGCCAGATGAGCATCACCGCAGAGAAAGCTGGCACCGTCGCACACATGGAGACCGTTGATGAAACGGAGAGAGTGTACGAAGCGAAGTTCGAAGTCACCTACGAAAACGACGCCACCACGTACACTGACGTCATCACGGCTCAGCCGGACTACGCTGACCTCATCGGTGACGTCTCCGTGACTACCGACAACTAAACCAGGCATCCGTTGTCGGACACCCTAATTTTCACTTTCTTTTCACTGGTGGAGAACCCCGTCTCCTCAATCACGCCGAGGGAAGATCTGAAGAATTAGGCACACTTTTACGCGGGGGGTATGTACGTCGCGGCGTGAATGTCACCCGATTTGGATACTCTCTTCACAGTACTTGCTCACAACCGCCGTCGTGAACTCTTACTTGCTCTTCGAGATGCACAACCACCGCACGATACCACCTGCCTTTCACTCAGGATGATTTCTCCAGAGGACTTGCACAATCATCTGCCGCGCCTCGATTCTCACAACATCATCAAGTGGGACAAAGAGGACAACACGATTACACCAGGTCAGAACTGGGGGGAAATTGAACCAATCCTCACGACAATCACCAATCATTACGATAGTCACTCAAGAGGTGACGCAAACTAGAGTCCGAGCAATTCGGCTCCCTGCCTGTGAACTGCTCCGGGGTCAAACCCCCGAGGTCCTCGGCCTGCTCCGTCTGTGGAGAAAAGACAGGATAAAGCTGGTTCCGGCCGGATGTTCCAACATTCAAGACCGTACCAGCCATGGTACTGAGTGATGAGTAATCTCCAAAAACGCAACGTGACAGTGACATATTCGTGCGTCGAATGCGACAACTTCGAACTCGGGAAATCATACACAGGCCGGGAAGGAACACCTGGAGAAACTGAATTTGAAGCAATCACTGCACCGGATGAGTGTCCGGTGTGCGGTGGAGATGTTGAGACTGTCGAACAATGATCAGACACACATCAGCAATCAACGCGTCACTTGCTCACGACCCACTCGACAGGTGGCCGGAGTTAAGCACAGCGCGAATGTCTAACTCTCAAAAGCGTCCCGCCCGATACATCGAATATGCCAGATGCAAGTGACTCACCACCCGATAGCGCGCAGTCTACCAGTCATGAATCTTCACCCGATGACAGCGATGACAATGCCGCTGGTGAGGAAACCGTACAGGAAATGCTGGAATCGTCGATGCCGTCATTCCCTGAAGACCGGCGTGAAATGCCTGACGCTGATGACTTCCGGATGACGGTGGATGAGCAACAGCAGATTCACGACCTGTTTGATGGGCTCGTACATACGCTGTATGACCGGGGATACACGCCGAGTGAACTCGGTGTTATTCTGAATGGGCTTGAACACCGCATGAATGCATCTCGGTTTGACCCGTACGAATACGACCGCATCGCACTGTCGTTACGCCTTCGTGAAACCGTGGAAGAATGGCGTGCGGAACAAGATGCGGAAATTCCGGTGGTTGAAATCGCAGAAGTCATCGAAGAACTTGGTCGGCACTACCGGGACGTCGCACGGAAAGAACTCTACCAAGACGGCACCAGCGAGGACAATGCAGACGACAACGAAGCAGGTGATGCGGATGCGTGAATCGGTAGAGTCTCAGTCGGTGAACCGGCGTGACGTACTGAAATGGGATAATCCACACCGAGAAATCAGTCATCTCAGCTGGTACAATCCGCTCCTCTGGGTGTTTGTTGCTATTGATCTCGTAATCTTGGTGCGGTGGTACTGGTGGCACAAACGCCAGTCCAAGCGAGCAGACCGCACTGCGCTCGCTATGAATCTTGCATTCGCGCTTCAGGATTGCGAATTCATCAAAACCAACGCGGATACTCCGCGGGAAAATCAGAAGCGCGCAGAAGAACTTCAGGACAAACTCCAGCATATTGCTGATGAACTGAATCTGGAATCTGGAACACTCGCCAGACATCGCACTGACCGTGACACCACTACCACGGGGGAGTAGTACATGGTCACCAGAGCAACACGACTCCGCGACTTACTCGACCGGCTCAACATCAATCACACCGTCACCCCGAGTGACGGCACAAGTCGTGGATTGCGAAAGGCTGAATTGAAACGTCTCTACGCAGAACTCGATATCCCGGGGCATGCAACCGGGACTGTTGCTGACCTTCGGGACGGAATTCGAGAATACGCACTCGAGACAAAGAACAAAAACGGGAGCAGTCGGTTCAGTACAGGTGAACTTCGAGCGCTCGGTCGAACGTTAGAAACTGAGAACGAGTACCTGAGCGCCGTCGACGTGCTGGACGTGTTCGGTGACAGTCTCCCGGTCGTCGGTGACCAGATCACTGTGAATGACACTGCCTACACCGTGACCGGCGTAGACCGTGAGGATGACGCGGTATCCGACGCGTACGATGCGTACATTCTCGTGTTCCTTGATGATGACTACCGGCTTGCCTTGTTCCACGAGAATTGGGACGGGGATATTTGTCGATACCGCACGTCGGCAGCAGTTGAAGAGCAACACCGGGATCCGCCGTACCAACGCTGGCGGAAAGCCGCGTATGTCACGACGGTTGACGTCGATTGACCACCTCCAGGTGGCGCGGAGTCGGGTTCCCAAAGCTGGCTGATGTTTTTCAGCGAGGTGTCCATACAACGTGAGTGTGCCACCGCATGAATCGCTCACAGTGACTAATGGCGATGACATCTACATTCCAGGAGTTGGATTGCTTCGCTCTGGTGTCTACCTCGAAGGAACTGCTAGTGTCACCGTTGAGCAGGACACGCTGCCCGAACCAGATTCGTTTAATTCGCTCGTTGATGCTGTAGGTGACATTGATGAAACTGCTGTTCCCGGTCTTTATGAGCCACTTAGGGATGCCGTTGCAGTGACTGAAACAGAGGCAGGAACCGCAGCTGACCTCACTGCTGGTGGTGGTGTCCTCCGTGGCACCAACCGTGAGTTCCCCAGTTCGATCCGGTTCACCGACATCGAAAAGGAAGAAGATGACGTCCGGGTGACTGCATCATGGCGAGGTGAACTCATCGTCATCCATCCTGCACTATGGAGTGGGTCTGACATCGTGAATCGCGCAGTTGATGCTGTGTCTGGATACGACGCCATCACGCAGCGCGAATACCAGACTTCTGAAGTCGGAGTAGGGTTCCCACCACCGGGTTGGAGAGAAGTCACTCCGCCAGAAGACAACAGACATGATGACATAGAGGCTGCTTGGATGCATGAGTCCCTGCTTTACCTAGTTGCAGTCGGCTACGCTGAAAACGAGACGAGTACGATGTGGACTGTGACGGAGGTTGGTGCTGCGGTGCCGAATCCGCATCCTGACTTGGTTGTGACTGGGTATGCACAACGCGGCGCTGCACACAGTGACGCTGAACGGCTCATGTTAAGCATCAGTGGCGCATTGGAAACTGCTTCACAGGATGACATCGATCATAGCCCGGTGACAGCAGCTCGCGGTAACTTCTCGTATCGCGGCGCTCGTGCACGCCTTGATGACCCTGTCGTGACCGATCCAGCGTTCACAGATACTGCCGAACTGTTTGACTCTCTCCCCGCAGAGCCACTTACGCGAACAACGTTCATTGAAGACGTGCTTCCTGCAATGCGCCAGAATCACGGTGAAGATGCTGTGATCCTCTTGCCTGACGAAGCAGTGATTCACGACGCGAGCATCAGTACCGCAATTGACAACGCAGATGCCACATTGGACGACCTGGTGACAGCATTCACGGTCGTGGAACCAGGCACTGAGACAATTACCGTATACGGTCTTGAGGAGTCCAGTATGGGCGGTGTTGCTTGGTACAAACACACTGGCACGTTTGCCGCATTCACTCCCGGTGACGACCACGCCTCGGTGTGAACTACCGATGCGCGGTATGTGCTGAGATTCTCCGTGGACGCAACTAGGCAGGGGTAGTTCACTCGTGTTGTTCAGGAGGAAGTGGACCACGGAGTCGATCTTCTTCACACTCCGGACACCACGGTGAACGGTCTGTTTTCCCATCCCAGCCGAACGTCCCAAACGGGTATTCGTTCTCGCAATTACCGCATGTCCACGGGTGAATGTCGAATTTCTGTGTGAGTTCTGGGTGTTGATTCGCAAGCGTCGGTGTGAGTTTTGCGCCTTTGGGGGCGTGCGCTCGGAGATAGTCCACGACTTTGCGCTGTGGGTACTCGACGAGTGGGAGGAATCCGTCAACGTCGACGTCTTTCCAGTCGGCGGCTGGCGGGAAAAGATCTGGAGAGAAACCTGGGTCAGCTGTTTGCCCACAGCGTTGCGAGTAGTCGCAGAACTTGCACTCCCAGGAGAACTGTGGTTCTGCCGGTGGGAGTTCGTCGTTGATGCGGAAATCGGTGTGGCGTGCGGCCCATGGAACAACGTGTTCTTCCCAGAACTCCAAGTCGAAATCCACGGGGATTGGCTGGAGGACGTGATTGTTGCGCGACCCGTAGATGACCATTGCCTTATCGATACGACGTTCGAAACTCTTCGTCAGGCCGTACATGTAGCAGTGAACCTGCGCTTTGTGATGGATGTCTGGCTTAGGGTTCTCGACGCCTTCGAACTTACTGAGCGTCTTCTTACTCTTGATTTCCGTGATGAGAATCGGATTGCCTTGTGCGTCGCAGATCACTGGATCGGTCTCACCGCGGAAATGCACCTCCGTCTCGTCGTGTTCCAACTCGAAGTCCACCCACATCGAATTCTGAACGTAGTTTCGGTGATGGATGTCTTCAGCCATGTCCTCGAGGAACGGCATGAGGATTTCCTCTTCAAATTTGCTGCCCATCCAGAAGATACCCTCTGGGGCTTCCTCTTCTTCAGGCGCGTTTTCGTTGTCGTAGTACGTTTTTCGCTGGCATTGTAAGAGAGAACTCGGGCTGTGCCGTTCCGGGTCGGGAACGTATCCAGCTTTGTTGAAGTAGGAATTCCCCTCGCGGATGTTTTTCCGGAATTTCCATTCGTGGTACCATTCGTCGAAGGCTTCCGCAGTGATGTTTTCCCGGAGTGAGCTAATGCGGTCTGTTGGCTGTTCATCGGGGTCGAGGACGTCGTCGTCAAGGTGTGGGTGTAAAGACATGGATGCTGTGTGGTGTAGAGCAGGTGATGGTCAGTGAGAGGTGTGGAAGACCGGTGAGAGAGGGTCTTCGATCCTAGGGGTGGCTGTGTGGCTGCATATTTGAGTTGCGGAGTCGGTGTGGTGACTCCTTGTAGAAGTATTGTCGTGTAGTTCGTAAAAGGATTAGGTAGGGGGGTGGGTGCTTGCCGGGGCGCGGTCTGGCGTACTTTCGTTAAGAGTCTCAACACATGCTTTGAAAAACTCGATGAACGGCACATCTAAGTGTGGGTCGTAGGCAACAAGCACATTGTAGTCTGAGGGGTGTGAGAACAGGAGGACAAGAGCATCGTCGTACAGGTGGACGGAGCCGTAATGGTCGCCGGCGCGGTGTGTGTCGCCGCGGTCAGCTTCCAGGCGAGTTTGTCTGCGAAATGATTGGATTGTTTCTTCTAATTCTGTGTCTGAGTACCCGTTTTCGATCACGGGCGCTAAATACTGGGGTGTGTACGCCTCAGCGGTGAATGTCACGACTGCGAGTAACCGGTCTTCTGCGAGGTTCTGGAGACGTGTGGTGAGTTTTTCTGGCGGTGGTCGAGACTCAGGGGTGAGTGGCATAATCGGGGTTAGCACATGCAATTGTTTATAATTTCGTTGTAGGGGGTGTACTGCACGAGCGATTTTGGGGCGAAGTATTTTATATTTCAATCCACTATTTTCAAAGTCCGACATGGTTAACGAGTCACACAAACACATTATCCGTCATCGAGCCATCCGAGCCCTCAAACTCGGTCTGACACTGAACCTCTGGCTCGCCTGCCTCTCTGCACTCATCACCACCACAACCGGCATCGGCCTCGCCCTGCCTCTCCGACAAATTCTCCCTGCAACTGCACTCCCACCCCTCGTTTTTCTCTTCATGTACATCGAAGACCGTCGTGAAATCACACCAGACGACCACATCAATCACCCGATCCGAACACAACTCATCGAGCAACACACCACTACCCTCCGTTTCATCAGCACCATCGCAATCGTAGGCTACCTCCTTCTTACCACCACCCTCGCAATCTGCGCTCATGGTATCTCGCCAACCACCCTCGTGTACATTCTACTTGCGCAAACACCGATTATATTCACCGCCGTCTACGATTCCCTCAAACACTCTGTGCCCGGTGTTGACACCGTCGCTGTGGCCGGTACCTGGGTTATCACCACCACGTACCCGATCGGTCTCACTGCCACCATCCCACTGTCTCCTCACCTCTTCAGCATTGGACTCGGGTGGTTCTGTATTATTGCTGCGGGTGTAGAATCACGGAACATCAATGACATCGAAGGCGATGCAGAAACCGACCGTGAAACAATCGCTGCACGCCTTGGCGCCACAACCACTGCGCGCCTAGTCGTCGCCGGGAAAGCACTCGGGGTTATTCTCATCGGGATTCCCGCACCAACCCTCCTTGCCCCGGCACTCGCCACACTCCACATCGGACTCCTCCGCTTGTTTCGACATCTCACCGACCACATCACATCAACCACCGCCTGAAATGACACTGTATAACCTCCATCACCTGCTTTCAGCGGGTTTCCGTGGAGGATTCGTGTTTTCACTCCGGGGCTATCTATTAACTATCCAGAGACCAAACAAGCCGGTAATGTGATGCTCGCCGTTGAATTCTCAGTGCCGTCTCTCTCCACACTGAGACACACTATCGACGGTCTCTGGACGATAATCAACACGGCAAAGCCAGCTGTCTTAGCGGGAACCATTCTTGTCTGTGTGTTCTTCGGTGGCGGGATTGTGTATGCAATCAAGCGGTGGCGACGCACACCCAGCAAACAGTTCCAGAAAGCACTCGCCACCTTCGATGAAGTCACTATTCTCACTCATCCAACACCAGACCCGGACGCGATGGCTGCCGCGATGGCTGTCCAACATCTTGCGACATACACTAACACAGACACAACCATCCAATATCCAGGGGAAATCCGACATCAAGAAAATCGCGCATTTCGGACAGTGTTGGACTTGTCTGCGGAGCAAATCGAGAGTGTTGCTGATCTCAGTAGCGACAATGTCATACTCGTCGATCACAACTCGCCGCGCGGTTTCCAAGGCGCCAACGCAGTTGAACCGGTCGCAATAATTGATCACCACCCAGGAGACGGCACTGAAGATGCCTTCACGGACATCCGCACTGACTACGGGGCCACGGCCTCCATCCTCACAGAATACTTCCACGCCCTCGATTTCGAACCAATAACGCAGCCACAGGAAACTGTCGGCGACGACAAAATCCTGCCGCGTGAAGTCACCACCGGATTGATGCACGGCATCCTCACAGACACCGGGAACTTCACACGCGGCTGCACAGACGCAGAATTCAACCTGTCGAAGTACCTGTACTCCGGAATCGACGCAGACCTTCTAGACCGCGTCGTGAACCCGCCTATCAGCGCCGAAACCCTCGAAATCGTCTCCCAAGCAGTCACCGACCGTGACGTCGACGGGCCATACGCGATTAGCGACGTCGGCACCGTCTCAAATATTGACGCGCTCTCACAAGCTGCCGACAAACTCCTCCAACTGGAAGGCATCTCTGCCGTGATTGTCATGGGTGACAACGACGAGACACTGCATCTCTCAGCACGCTCCCGCGACGATCGGATCCACATGGGGAACGTCATCGAGAACGTCCTCGAGGATATCCCACAATCTGGCGGCGGTGGGCACGCACGAATGGGTGGCGGGCAAGTGTCACTCCCGCACTTAGAAGGACTCGTCGTAGACTCCGGAATGGAACGCAGCGAACTCACACACGAACTGTTCGACGAGCTCAAAACCGGCGGGTGAGTCCGGCACACCACGAGTAAGCTATCTCTCGAGTGAAGGACGAGTGTTTTTCCCGATGCAACAGGTACACACGGAGTATGGGGTCTGCGATGCGAACAGAGCGCATTGGGAGTGTCATTGCGTACGAACTCTCCGAAGGAGACAACGTGACACTCACCACCGCCGACAGCGACCAGGAATGGAGCGGAACCATCATTGACGACGGAAGCACACCAATTGAAACCGGACAGGAAACCGAAGTCGTGTGTGACCTCCACGACAGTGAGGATGTCCTCACGTTGCACGCTCGTGTCACCCACATGTGTGAGATGCACGCTGAATTCGACGTGTACGCACTCCTTCTCACCGAAACCGCCCATGAATCACTCGGTGAAATCACTACTATCAGAATCACCGAGTGACGCATACTTTTGGATACGACAGCACGTGACAGCGCACACTGTTCGGGGGAACCTCAGCACGGCGTGTTTGGGGAAGTGTTGATTCGGGGGATTGTCATGGGTTTAAATAAGGGATTTATAACCCCACTCCGGAAGAAAACGCGAGGTAGAGACTCTCACGAGCAAGATTTTAAGTGATTCGGGAGTCAATCAACGTGTATGGGAGCGACAGATTCCCCATACTTTGACCTGACAGATCCAACCGACCCGCAACACGACAAAACCACATTTGCGCTTCACCCAGAATTCGAACCGAATCGACCGTTCCGCGCCCAACTCATCAAGGCCGAAGTCAAAGACTACTTCGACGACGTCCGCAATGCGTTCTCCGAAGATGACCCAGCGGCACTTTCCCCAGTTGCCCGACAAATGACACACGCGCTCATTGCCACACTCCTCGATGCAGACTACGGCGCTGAACAAGCCACCCTCGATGACCTGGCACACGCCGTTCGCACCTTCGGGAAAGATGGTGACCACCCACAAACCTCGCGCCGCGACGCAGAATACCTCCTCCAGTACCAGGCCAACGCGCACATCGCCCACCCAGACAGCAAAGTCGTGAAACCACGCGTCACCACCGCAGAAGCGATTCTCCGCGGCATCGAAGCAGTGAAAAAAGAACCCGAATCCAATTAAAAATCAGACAGGCTACGCTGGCCTTCACGTTCAAGTTCAGACGCCCGATCGAAATCAGGTGTGTACGACCTCCCGTCTTTCTCACCGATCACGGCTTCAACGTCAACGCCATTTGGCGCTCGCCCTGTGAGCTCCGCGTCATCGTGCTCACGGATGTAATCAATGATACGTTGTGCTGTCCCTTCGCCAATCCCGTCAGCCTTCTTCAGCTCTTGATCCGCTCTCCGCACACCTTCGTCAGCGGTGATTTTCTGCACCATACTCGCCAAGTCAGCCAGCAACGTCTCACCATCTCGTGTCCACGGGTCTCCCGAAGTATCGGGGAGCGCACGCTGTGTCTGCTCAAAATCCGCCACGCGTTTCTCTAAGCTGTGCGCACGCTTCCGCCCGACGTTGGGGATATCCAACGCGGCGAGAATCTCTACCCGCACGCCAGAATCCAACTGTTGATGCAGACCATCAAGCCAGTCTGGCTTCACCACATCCGGGTGCCGCTTGAACAACGCTTCCAGCCCGTCCAGAACCGCTGCGTGCCGTTCAGCAATCGACTGCAACGCACCCTTCCCAGTGTTGTATTCTCGACTGAGCACCTCTTTCGGCACTCCGCGACACCACGCACCGAACAAGAGCGCTGCCGTCACAGCCGGCGCGCTATGCCGCCCACCTCGAACAGCCATCTCATCAACCCAGTCTTCAACGTTATTCCTGTCGTTGAACACGATGTCATCGATTTTGCTCTGTTTCCGCACTGCACGATCACCGAACGCATCAGCAATCACCTCCACCACGTACTCTGGTTCAAGATCGTCTTCGTCAGTAAACGCATCCCACACCAATTTCAGATTCTCCACGCGCGTCTGGAACCACACTGACCCGAAAAATCGCACCGTCGCATCACCAAGCGGCGTCGTATCCCACGACTTCGTCGCCGGGCGCTGCTCAACGAATTCGGTCCGCGCAAGCCACTCAAGAATATCATCACGAAGATCCGCCAGTGCCGTTTCCGGATCCGACACTGGTGTGTACGCACTGTTAGTGACACGCTGTGGGTCTTCCGTAAGATAGTACCAGAACAAGGTTTTCCGGAGGAATTCCGTGAGATCTGCCGTGGTATCCCACCCGGCGTTAATCAACTGCAAGAAGGCTTTCCGCGCGACAGTTTCATCCTCCATCTTGGTTTCAATCGGCTCTAGCTCTTTTTCTCGCGGCGCCTTCTCCGGCTGAATGCGGTCACGAACGTCCTCGTCCGAATACAACGGGTAAATGTACCCTTTGTCATACCCGGTGCCTTCCCGCGCTGCCCGGCCAATCCACTGCACGTACTCAAAGATCCCGATGGGCTCCATGAACTCGCCGTTGTACCGCTTCAAGTCACTCACAATGATGGTCTGCACGTCAGAGTCAAACCCGTACGCGAGTGTCGGCGTGCAGAAAATCGCGTGAATGTGCCCGTCCGAGTCACCGTATTCCTCGGTGATGAAATTCTTCAACTCGGTGTCCAACCCGGCGTGATGGAACGCAACACCGTTCCGCAGGCACGTAATGAGCGTTTCCTGCTGCTCGGTGAGCTCACCATCAGCCGCGGCGTGAACCTTCGCTTCGTACTCGTCAGCAGCCTCTCGTGGCACACTGAACAATCCCTTCCGGGCGATGTGTTTTGCGCGTTTCTCCGATGACGGCCGCGTCCCGTTGAAGATGAGATAGGGCCCGCCACCAGCGTCATCGTCGCGGATGAGTCGCGTAATGACTTCCGTACGATTCCGTCCAGCCAAGTCAATCGGTTGTTCATCAAGTGGATTGCAACGAGTTTCGTCACTCACCGTGAGATCAGCGCCGAACCACCGCGCGATGTCTTTCGGATTCCCAATCGTGGCACTCATGGCGAATACCGTGATGTCACGGTGCATTGCCATAGCAAGCGACTGCTCAATTTTCGGGCCGCGACGATCACTGTACAACTCGTGGAAGTCATCGAAGACAGCAAGATCAATGTTGACAGCGTCTTGGACGTTGTTGATGAGCGCCGTGAAGAACGAATCGAACGTCTTCACGATGATATCCCCGTCTTTGTACTTGTCTCGCGGCCCGGCAACCGCGGTGTCATCGCTCGTCCACTCGTTGATGCTTTCCCGTTTCTCCTTCACGAGTTGGCGTGACGGCACCAAGTACGCGACGCGATCACCACGCTCAAGCGCTTGTTTTGCCGCGGTTTCCGCGATGAACGTTTTCCCATTCCCTGTTTGTGCCACGAGGAGTTTGTCATTCCCGTCAAGAATGTTTTCCATAAAGGCCTGCTCCTGCGTGTCTGTGAGGGCAGGGAACCCTTTCGTTGCGGCAAGATCTTCAATGACCTCCTTGCGTTCTTCCGGGATGTGCTTCGCCGCTAGGTCTGAATACTCTAATTCGCGCGACGAGGATTCTGGCTGGGAAGTTGTGGAGGATTCAGCGGCCATTTGGTACTAGCTGGTACGGTATGAATACGGAAAAATGATTGAGAGTCCGCGTCGTCCCTAGGTGTGATGTCTTCCTCGAAATACGGTTGGGAGAATCCCACCAACAAGCCATTACTATATACTAAGGATTAAATGGGTCTAGGAGAGATATATCACTATGACCAGCCAAGAAATCACGCCAGAAACAACAGCCGGAAAAGAACTCCTCAACACACTCAAAGCCCACATCGAATCCACACACCACATTACCCTCGACCACAACAACCAAGAAAAAAGAACAACCAAACCAGAAAAATCCGCAGACACCAACCGAGAAACCCCACCTAGGCAGACCACTTCCTACTCGCCAGCAGAGACACTCGGCGCACCACTCAGTGACTTCATCGCAATGACAGACGCTTTCGTCAGCCACGATATCCTCACTCCAGAACGCGCCAAAGTCTACACTACCGCCACCCTTGCAGGAGAAGGGTACGCGCCAAATACCGGGACAGCAAAAGACATTTTCGACAAAGCACCTGGCACAATTGACGCCACCCTTGCAGTTGCCCGCAATGGACTCCGCACCACTCTGCCAGCGTACATCGCCACGCTTGACAATCTACACTACCCATTAAAACTCAACACTACATGGAGACTCGGCAACGAACTCCACGACGGCCGTGCAAACTACTGCGTGCACCACCCCGGGAAATACCACTTCTTCAAGCACATGCGTCCAGCAGATAGACCCGCGAGCACCACACATGCCTATACGGTCGCAGTCGAAGAATACGTCACACGAGACCAGTCACAACACGGGATGGTAGACAACATTTCGATCCACCGATTTGATTCCAAAGCTGACTTGAAAGACTGGCTCTACCCCGAAGAAGCCTTCCAAGATCTCGACGAAGCGCAATATTGGAAAGACATTGTTGACGATCTTGGGCTCGCGCCAGAAGTTGCCCCGCTCGAGCAACTCACTCCAAAAGCACTCGCGGACTATTCAATAGCCCAACCAGACCTCACCGATCACTGGACTGAACTCCAAAATTACGATCCGGAGCTCGTCGAAGAGGCAAGAAAATCTGACTGGAGACAAAATCTCTCTTAAGACCAATTTGTACAGACGGTACAAGGCGACTGCGCCGGGGCTTGACCCCGAGGTTGTTGACAGTCCCACCCATTGACTGATAACTGTGATGCGCAGGGACTGTCATCTCAAAATCTCAGACCATGTTGCCAGAACATCTCAAGCCACACTCCTTAGGTTAACATCTGAGTTAACATCTGGGCTAACATTTGGGTTATCCCTCACGTTACCTCCTAAGTTAACACCTCGCCGTCTCGCAGTTCTCTCTAAAGTGTACGTCTTTCAAACTAGGTAGCGAGGCGGATTCCCCGCCCCACCATGGGTGGGGTTGATGAGTACCGCGTTCTGAGTTCACGCAGTAGTCACTAGTAGTGACCAAACTCCACGGAGGATTCCTCACACTTCACCGCGAGAGCACATCAATCTACGTAGTCATAGGTTGTTGATTCCGGTGGGCCGACGATCGGGTCAACTGAGTCATAATATTCTGCGACTTTCTTCCCTGTTTCTTTGTGCAGGTGGTCAGCAATAGCATTGAATGTGGTACTCTGCGTTGAATCAAGGATACGCCACGTTTCAATATCTGGGCGGTAATACAGGGAGACAATGGAGCTATCAGCTTGAATGCGGGGTTCGATGATGAGAACCGCCACGATCCCCGCGTCTCTATCCCCCCACATTGGAACCGCGTCTTGAATTTGCGGCCACCGCTGAAGCACCTCGAAATCTTCTGGTGACAGCGGTCGGTGCCGGAGGCACATTTTCGAGTGTAATCCGGGTGGGAGAGCCGCTTCCTCAGTACTTTCCAAAAGTTCGTCCGGATTACACGTACTCACAGCTTCTGCACTGGTGCGCTCTGTGCCTTCATCAAGGAATGTCTCCGCAATTTGAGAGGCAAACCTTTCGTCGTGCAGCGCTGCATCTACATCCGAGAACTCTGACGGGAGACATTCCCACCCGTCCGCGGTGTAAGCGATCCCATGAACAACTCCGTCGTATTCAACCTGGCAGCAGACAAGTTTCTCATCAGGCGTTTTGAGAAGTGGGGTCACAAGCCCGATGTTTTGCCGTGGGGGAGTCATCAGCTGAAACATTTCGTCAACTGAGAGCGGCCGTGTCGGTAATTCTTCGAGTATCTCGTGCATTTTGGGTGTACACCTCTAGTGTTCTCTACCGTCTTTCAGGAACTCGGGGCAATCGTCACAGACACCCCACAAGTTCCTGTGTCGGAATTGGACGGTTGTGCTCAGTACTAGACACCACTCTGGTAAAAAGAAAACCCCGGGCTTTGCCTAATGTTTTTTCCACGCGGAGGCCCTGTCGTTGAACATGGGTGATAACTCAGCCGATGAGCCGGATCTCCCGGGAACGGCATGCACGCCGCAGAATCGCATTACTTGTGATGGATGTAACGACCCGCTGGAAACGCAGCAAGACAACGTTCGAAATGTCCGGTGGGGGTTTTGGGATGCCGCCGCGCAAAACTTCGATAGTGCGCCACGCCAGGAATGGTACTGTGCAGAGTGTTGGCGGGAACAATTCAAACGCGACACAGCCGCGCATTACGAAATCGAAGACGGAGACCAATTCTGGGATATCCTCGACGCAGCTGACGGGAGACTGGTTGCTGATCTGAGCGCGATTTTTGTTGGTGGGCGGCCATGGATTCGCGTGCGAAACGGTGAGCTAGAGGGAATGCGCGTCCGCACTCGCGGCCATGAAGAAAGCAAGGTCGTGTCTTTCGATACTGTGCGGTTCGACCCTGACAAAGAGTGGTTCAACAACACGTTCAGCGACGTGAGTAGTGCGGATGAGGGTGGCCCGCCAGCAATTGCATTGCTGAAACCGGCTGACGAAACACCGTTCGTCGATTACCGAGAAACATCTAAAGACCAGTCCACGCTGCCTGAGGTGACAGCTGATGACGCGGAATGACGCCCTCAGAGCGCAACTTGCAGTGGGGAATGTCCTGCTGCACGAAGACACGTTGTACATCGTGGAGTCCGGGCCGCCTGTCGGTGGTGGTGACGTCACTGTCGGTGTGCTCGGTGAACGCGAAGTGAAGGCAAAGCACATGTTCAGCGTTGGTGATGACTGCCCGCTCCCACAGTGTGACGGTGAGGTGGTTGAAGGTGAGTCAGCGCAGTACCGAGAGTGTTCTGAGGGGTGTCTTGTGTGGCAGCGGAATTACGCTGCGGAGGGTGATGATTGCCCGTCGCTGCACTGCGATGATGGTGATGTGGTTGTGGAGAAAGCGTATGATGGGCAGTACACGACGAAGTGCACAGAGTGTGAGCGGTTCGCGTTCGGCCCGATCAAATGGCGTGAAGCGTGGCAGAACCCGGTCAAAGAAGAGGCTATTGCAGCAGTCCAAGAGACATCCACGACAGCGTAGTTCTTTCCTCATGGTGTCGGTGTGGTGAATGTGGTGTTGGAAAGATGTCGTGAAATGAAAGGCTGGGTTTTTTCAATGTGGCCACGGAACAGATAGAGACACACAACAGGCTCGCCACGCGCCAGGAACCGAGGAGAAGGTAGGCCGGGAGCGGTCTTGCGTGTCCCACCACGTCGCTCCCGACTTATCTTGTTCTCGGGTCGGCACGATGTTAAGCGTTACCCCTCGCTGAGTGGAGACGCTGCGTCGTACCGTGAAAATCCGTCTCGGTGACCAGCCGAAACACCCCCGCTTTTTGCGAGGGTGGCGCGTGAAAGAGCCAAGAATCGCCCGCTAGCCAGCTCGCCGCGTTTCGAAACCCGACCAGATGTCACGAACACGAATGCCCCGCGAAAGTCTGTCACCGATGCATCGAGTGTGGTGGTATCCAACCCGCCAGAAACCCAGCTGTGGTATCGTTGAAGAAGAAACCCGAAATGAGATTGGCGACCCTCTTGCTATCCATCCGCGGAATGCGGGAATCGCATGCAGGCAACCGATCCGCCTAGTCCACACGTCGAGTCAAACTAGTGATGTGTTTTCAACACCCTTCCTTTCCTGCTACCACACTAGTGACACACAACACACCACACCATCAATCACTGCAACCAGCCATGCGGTAGCACCGCCACTCACCACTGAACACCACCGGGGTGACCTCGCATGACCGATCGCGTCCAACTCGGCTGGCGCATCCCACACGACGCCTGGGATCGGTTCACCGACTACGTCGCCGAAAAACACGCCGCTGACAACCTCTACATCCGTGTCGAACTCGAAACCGCAATGCTAGAATACCTCGATAACGACGGGATTCTCCAAGACGCTGAACAACTGCTACGTGACCGGGTAGACGGTTCCCCGCTTTCTTCTTCACCAACTACCCTTGCCACAACACGCTACCAAGATGGGAATACGCGTCTTGTGACACACCGCATCCGGAAAGACCTCAAAGAAGAATTCAAAGCGTTCGCCAAACAGCACAACGCGGAGTCATTCGGACGGCTCTTAGCGAATGCCCTCGACGCGTACGCCGAAGGCGGCCGCGCACGCCGCATTCTCGACGATCTCACCAGGATTTTCGACACGGACACGACTACTGATGCCACTCCCACTGCTGGTAGCACCACGGACTCCGTTGAAAACACACCCAATTCGACGCAAAAACCACCGAGTTCTACTGCCGACTCTGGTAGCAGTGACCAGCGTATTGAAAGCAGTCTTTCAACAGCCAGTGCGAGTGCTACCACAACCGAGAGAACACCGGATCCAATCACCGTCACCGATGCCGTGAACATCCTCCTCGATGACTTCGGTGCTGATTCACCAGCCGATGTCAAAACATTCCACCGCAAAGAATTGGAATCCACCATCAAGCAAGCCACTGGAAGCGGCGATCAAGACACATTCGAGCTCTACCACGACCCAGTCCTCGACCAAATCAACGCCGGGTCGCACCCGCACATCGATGGGATGTACATCACCGACTGGGCACGCGAAGAAAAAACACTCTGGGCTGACCTCGACAAAGCAGAACGCCTCATACTGCTTCGACGTTGGGCCGTCGCCGAAGCTATCGAAAACGGCGAACAAAAACGCGCATTCACCTACCGTGATGTAACCGAACTCTTCGAATCCAGAGTGAGAGCTGGACCATCACACCAGTATGCATACGACTTGATGGAAGCCGCCGCGGACGAACCCGGATTCAACTATGGCGAATACAGCATCGGCACGCAATCCGCGCGCAAGCAACTCCGCGTCGACGTATCCGAAGTCGATGACAACATCCTCGCCTGGGTCGAAGACGAATGCGACCTGGATCCGAGTCGGATCGGCGTTATCGCGGACGTGACCTCATACACCGCAGGCTCACCGCCCAATACAGACGCTGCTGCTGACGACTAACGACCGAAGTGAGTTAGTCGCCTGTAGCTGTGAGCGCGGGCCAACCAGCACCAAGTGCAGGGGGTGATAGTGTGCTTGCCGGAGTGCAAGTCCCGACAACACATCCGCTGCGGCCGCGACGTCGTCCACACAACAACCTACTCTGCGTATTTTCGACGAAGTGACCCCTTGATCGACCCGAGCGGCACATCGAACTCGCACAACGTTTCGACATCATCTCGCACCGTGTCCTCATCCCTCTCGGTTTCCTCTACGAGACCAGCAATCACGGTTTCCGGCGTCTGTTCAGCGCTGTCCTCCTCACTGTCAGAGCATACCGGCGTAAGTGTATCCGTAATCTCGGAGAGATCAGCATCATCTGGCGCCGTGAGGAGTGCAATGTTCCGTTCAATGGCTGGATGGGACAGCAGCTCTTCACGAGACCACTCATCGCGGAGTCGCTCGTACGCAGCACGCATCTGCTCGACAGTGTACCACCCCGCGTAGTCATCCTCAATGTTCGTGAATTCAGCGTCAGTGAGTGGGAAATGCTCGTCGATGAAATACGCACCCGCCTCCCAAGCATCAAACGAACGGACGCGGACGAGCTGTTCGTCAATCCCGGCGCGCTGAAGCGCCGCCAATCGCTTGTTCCCAGACACGATTTCGTACTCGGCGGCAGTCGTGTCAGCGGTGAGCGGGCGGACGAGTGGTGGTTTCGCCACCCACCGATTCTCCCGGACCTGCCGGACAAATGCGTCGAACTCCGGGGAATCGTATTCGCGGACGCTGTACGGTGACGCGCGAATACTTGCTACGTCGACGGTGCGCAGGTCAACGTTGGTGTCATCGGCAAGTAGTTCCAGCTGGTAGTCAGAACTAATCGTGACGGTCGCGGCGTCCCCATCGGGCGTCGTAGCGTCCCGTAAGAGCAACTGATCCTGGTTGTAGTTGATAACCGCGAGAATCCCGGTGTACGCCCCGTTCGGCGTGGTCACCCGGACGCGTTCCCCACGCATATCATCCTCAACAGCATCCCAAAACGGATTCTGTGCCATCTCTGTACATCCGTACTCACCACAACGGTATCAAAGCCCGTCTTTCCCCCTCCGAACGTGTCACTCACACCCCGCCGTGACAAGGTCTGAAGTGTCCGTGTCCCATACTTGGACATGTCAGATGCAACTCGGCTACGCTACGCACGTTGGTCATCGGAAACCGAAAAACGAAGACACCGGCAGCATCACACAAGTAGATGCTAACGGTGTTGAGCCAGTCGGTGTGCTTGCTGTTGCAGATGGGATGAGTCGGCCCGACGGTGGCGAGATTGCTAGTGACGCCGCCGTGACCGCGTACATGAGACACGCCACAGATGCACTCCCCGTGATGGATGCACCAGAAGTCGTCAAGGAGGGCATCCGGCGCGCGAATCAAGCCGCACACGAGAAACAACGTGAACCCGGGAATGACGGCATCGGCACGACATTCGTCACTGCTGTCCTCACCGGAAAGACAGCCGTCATCGGAAACGTCGGTGACAGTCGCGCGTATCACATCGATGACGACATCACGCAACTCACTGCTGACCACGCCTCAACAGGAATGTTCGGCGGGCTGACGCGTGTTCTCGGCCCGGAACCAACTGTCGAACCTGACCTGTTCCACGAAGACATTACCGGCACACTCCTCTTGTGCTCGGACGGCGTCACCGACGAACTCGACGACACAACAATCCGAATGCACGTCAAAGACACGGAGACAGCGACCAGTGCGGCTGACGCCTTGGTTAAAGCCGCCCTCGAGGCTGGTGGTCGTGACAACATTACCGCCGCTATCGCACGCCCACACGAACAGTGAAACACCGAAATTCGCAAAACGTCTTGTCACCGCAGATGCTCGTGTCCTAGGATGAAATCCCCTAGTATTCATTACGCGACCACTCATACAGTCAGGTGACACCCATGAGGTGACTCTCCACTCGTGAGTCTGAAAATTGTATTCCACCCCGAGGATAAACAAGCAGTCGCGGACAAGCATAGCCAAACAGTTGCTGACCGACTTGAAAAAGTAATCAAGAACAAAAACGAGACCCTGCAATGGAAAGACTCAATCACCGAATGCCGCCGCAGGTTCTACAACATCGTCCACAAGGGCGGTGAATATTTCCCGGAAATCGCATTCAGCCCCAAGCAGACAAACTACCGCGCAATCCTGGCGTGGCTCCCAAATGCAGAATGCTTAGTTGTGTACGCCGTCGTCGAGAAAACAGACCACTACCAATCCAGCAAACAACACGCGCTCCTTGACCAAATTTACAAACACCCGAAGGAAGTCGTGGAAAGCGTCGAAGCCCAATTCACTGCACAGCAGTCCACGGTCGCCAGTCACTCTCCGGTCACCGCATAGCCATCAGCATGCAGACGGGTTAGTTGGGTGTCACTGTGAGCGGCGGCCACCCAGCATCGCCAACCCGGATTTCCAACGTTTATCTTCCCCTCGTCGTTACACACGACTATGGGCGATGCACTTGACCACAGCGGGAACTCCAAAGTGTGCCAACACCCGTACAACAGCGTTGCGGAAATGCATCTCCAAGTCACACTCGACGCGAAAGACGATTTGCGAGAAGACATTAACGTGTCGGCAGACGTCTGCGAAGAATGTGGGCGCGTCCTCGCTTTCAACGGGCTTGATGCACTCCCACTCACCCGCATTAATGAACAGCTCAGCAACGACGACGCCGAAAACTGCATGCATCCGTACGAGGAAACCACGGAAACCACACTCCGCCTCGCGCAACCTGGCGAGATGCGTCTCCGGAATCCACCAACAATCTCAGAGTGTGTCCTCTGCACGAATTGTAACCAGATCATCGACGCAACCACACGCAAACTCACCCCATAACACCATGATCCCAGGAGTTTTCATTGCCATCGGCTACCTTTCGTTTTGGATCGGACTCCTAGCGTGGCTCACACTCTTGAATCCGCCAGGCCCATCTGACCCAGAAGCATTCATCGATGAGAAACCATGAGTGTGACATTTTTCCTACTGTCACACGTACAATGAGGTCGTATGCTTCAAGAGTTCACTGAGGAACTCAACCGTGCTCAACAACATTTCACTGTCCTCACTGCGATCATATCTCATGAACCAATCGGGATTCTCGCCCTCGAAGAGAAAACAGACATCGAACACTACGAAATCCGATTTTCATTACGTGTACTTCAAGAAGAAGGCGTGATCAAACCGACGTCAAACGGTGCAGTCCTGACTACTGATGCCCACCAGCACATCCAAGACCTGAACAATGACATGGAAACCGTCGCTGAGCAATTCAACGACTTCCAGTCGGTCTTAACGAAGACACAGGCAGAACTCGAGTGATGCAGGTGATTCCATGACCGTGGTGTCTCTCGGTGAAGTAGTCCTGTTTGGTGGTGGAACGCTCGTACTCGGGGTGGTGTCGTACTGGCTCTTGACCTCCTCCCCCGCGTGAACGCGGAGGAATCCCAAGCGTTGGGATAATAACCCGGACTTGTCGGGCTGACGTATTTATTAGAGACGTGACTACACTGTGGCACATGCCCGCAGTTAGAGACATGTTAGCAGCGTATGCGTCCGCTGCGACACTGAACAACACAATCTACGATGTTACACCACACCAAGCTCGGATCATCCTCACACTCTTGGAAGAACTTGAGGACAAATCACCGGGTGACATCCGAGATCCAACCCAGAAAGTGAACACGAAATTCGCATTCCGGGAAACAATCGCAGACAAAGCCGCTGTCTCTCAATCAACAGTCCAACAGGCCCTCACAAACCAACGCAAAATCATTTGGGCTGTCTTCCAAGCGAGCGACGCCATCTCAACTCACCCAAGTGAGTATCCCTTCTTGGAATCACTCTCAGACACGGACGCCAACATCGGATTTCTCAACATTCTCGAAGATGGGTACACCGAAGACGGTGACTTCCACCACGACCGTCTCGAAAATACAGAAACCGACGAGTCGAATAACTCAACTCCCGTCGACGAAACCGAACCCGAGACCTCCCCCGATACCTCCTCCGATACCCCCTCCGATACTGCGATTTCCAGCGCAGATGCAGCCAAGGGATTACGGCAAACTAACGACGCCGACAAGAACAATCAAACTCTCGGCACTGACAGTGAACACGATCGGAATACCCAGACACAAACTGGGACAAAAGAATCTCTGTTGCGAGATGACATTGTCGAGCACAACTACCCAACCATCGAGTCTGCCTCTCGAGTACGTCGCATCAGTGATCTCAGTGAAGTATTCCATGAGTGGACACGAGAAGGCGTCTTCGGAGTCGCCGCCAAACTCGCGGTCGAATTCTCAAAAAACGACGAGGTCTACACTGACGCACTCCAAGAACTCGTCACGGAAGCAAAGAAACACAATGTTCACCATCAAGCTGGAGAACCAATCGTCGCTAAAGTGCTAGCGCGTGCTCTTGAAATCGGGTTCGCGCCAGCAGACATTGAACTAGACGTCCCTGCAATCCTCACAAATTACCACTGTTCCGAGAAAGGAGGTTTCAAAGTCACACCCGATCCCGGAGCACTCACAGCAAACACCACTCAGCGAATCGAACAACGCGACACCCCGTTCAGATTAGCGCAATCAGACATCACGCAATTTGACGCGCTATCTACTCGACGGCAACGTGCAATCGACGGGTTGCTCGTCATCCTCTCTGAAATTGAAGACGACACCCTCAGCTCGCGTTACCTATTCCAATCTTCTGCAAACCCAGCCACAGCGCCAAAAACCATCCAAGAACTCGCCGCTCAATACGCAGCCGTTTTCGCAACACGCGTCCGCGCAGTAACACGCCAAAACACCGATCTGATCCTTGAACGCGCTGAAATAACGGACTTCAACACGCTCGTGAACTCCCCGAACGACATCACATTACCCACCGATCTCACTGTTCCCCATCCAGACGTCATCTCGCTGAAAATCCCTGAGACCGTCGGACAAGACTTCCCACAACTAGTCGGAATCGAACACTACGACGGAGAAATCTCATCAGGAATCATTCCACGCCCATTCAACGCAAATGACGATGCATGTGGCGAAACCGGTGATTCTAACGCTACCTCCACCCCCGAACCCCGGCAAGAAAAGACACCCGTCTCTGACGACGAACCAAGCATTTCATTTGAACCGGTAGACGCTACTCCGTCTTCGCAGGGGTCACTCAAACAAGAAACCCCACAGAAGGAGGCGCATGCCAATGAGACGCGAGATGAGGCGCTAACTGTCGAAAAAACAGGGCTCCGCGCGGAGGAACTCATCATCACCTTCCCGGATGAAATGACACCTGGAAACATCGTGGACGCCCTCGATGCAGTTGACGCAGAAACAGTGAAAGTCACCGACGCAACTCACTCACCACGCAAAAAGACAGCTCAGACGTCCTGTTGTGAGCATCCGTATGCAGAAATCACCACAACAACGCTTCGCGGGTTCATCACTGTGCAGGATACGCGGAAAATCGCGTCGATCAAGGCGGATATCTGCCTCGAGTGCAATGAGACACTCTCACTTCGTCATCCAGGCGCTGACACCGGGATTGAGAAGTTAAATAAACATCTCGGCGCCTTCAAAATGCGCGACTGCTCACATCCGTACGAAGCAGTTGAAGAAGCAACTATCACGTTCCGTGCACCGGGCCTTGACTTCACACCAGCGAATCTCCCCACGACCGACAACTGCGTTCTCTGCCTCGAATGCGAGCAAATCATTGACGGGAAACTCTCTTAACGATAGTTGCTAGTACGGTTTCTTCATTCAGAGCAAGCTCAGAACTAAGTATCTGAACAATATTCTATTCTCAAGTATCGAAAGGCGGTCTGTCTTCAGAGTCTAATATCTCTGAAATTCTGTCTTCATGCTTTGCTTCTGCGACCTGACGCTGTTCTTTGTCTGTTAGATGATTCTCACACTCGGGTTGCCCACAAATATACACACGTTCCCCTCTCGTTACGAAATCGAAATCGTGATTGTCAGATAGTTCTAATTGGAAGGTAATGACAACAGTTCTTATGCCACCACTACAGAGTTTACACATACCATCATTCTGAGTTAAATAATATTGGTTCTTCAAAGATGTCTTAGCTAAACGTTTTATACTCATATCTAAGGGTATGTGTTTCTCGGTCATAACATTTGTCCAACTTTGCCTTTAAGTATTTCATTACAGAATCATTCTGAATAAGAAAACCGTACTAGTAACTACTTTCAAAGTGCGGTTTTCTGTGGGAGTCATCTCGTTGCATGCTTTGTTGTCCGACCAGGGCTGTCGCTGAGTCCCATCGTGACCCAGCATGAAAATGGCGTGGTGCGCCTCGTACTGCTCAGATGAGTATGGCGAAGTGGTGATGTTGCTGGTGCTCAGGTCTGGTGCATCAACACTTTCAAGTGATTCGTGTCCCAGTGTCCATACAGACACTCAGACGATGAGACCGAACATCGACATCCCGCACAAAACCGACGGCGCAATCGAAGACGCCGCAGAGAACCGCGACCAAAGCAAACAAGACACGTACAACGACCTTCTCGACCACGCACTCGATTTCAGACCCCTCACAGACACCGCAAAACAAGCACTCACACAGCACCTCAACAAAACCCGCTTCGGCGGTGACGACCCCGAGCATGCCGAACACCTCGTCGAGACAGGCATGACCACGCTCATCAAAAACTACGTCTCCGACATGCCAGGATATCGCGGCGATCTCATCCTGGCTATCTTCGGCTTCCCAGAAACATACACGCTCTACACGTACGAAAACGGCGAGATAACTGGTGAACTCGACCGTGAAGCGCAAAAAGGGAATGCGCAATGACTGAGCACACTGACGACGAGAGTTTCGCTGAACGCATCAAGACACTCGAAGACGCGTGCCTCGGGATTGCACTCACCATCGACGAGGGCAGCGGTGATGCTGATTCACAACCGGGAGAGCAAGACCCGTTCCAAGCAATCATTCACAGCGTGTTGGGACTACGCACTGAGGAATTCAGTAACGAGGCGCACGTCGAAGAGTTAGCAGACACATGGGATACGCTTCGCGGGAAGCTTGAGTTGCCGGCAGGCAGTCTTGAGCGGTTCGCTCAGCGTGGTGGGGGTCTTGGCGCGCAGCTTCGGTCACCGCCTGACACTGACGTTGAGGGTGATTTGACGGCGCTTGCTGAGACGGATAGTGGTCGCACGATTTGGGCGGTGAATGCAGAAGGATGGGATGAAGAAGCATTTCAAGGTGAGAATGTGACGCTTGGAATGCGGCCTGACGGGTCAATTGAGCCCGTTGAAATCAACGAGTCTGATTCTGGATAGAAGGGGGTTCTTCATCGACCTTTATAGGGTTCGTGGACAGGTGGGGTTGATGAAGACGGGGTGTGGTGAGAAGCATTGAGATGCCGGGGCATAGGTTTTAATTGGTTTTCAACCCCCTGTTACAATACGGAGAAAAGCCACCACGGCATTGAAAGCAGAGTATGGCAGCGAGCGGGGTTGTGACTGACGCGCGTTACAATACGGAGAAAAGCCACCACGGCATTGAAAGGGAACGCGTGGCCTGCGACTGGGCAGACGTCGATGAGGTTACAATACGGAGAAAAGCCACCACGGCATTGAAAGAACGGCCCGGGAGGGTCGAGTAGCGGATTCGGAATGTTACAATACGGAGGAAAGTCACTACGGCATCAGTCCGAACTCCCACTCCCTACATTCTAATCGAAGCTTTTTATGTTTCCAGCCAAAAATTCTTGAACTCTCCGGCCTAGGGTTTAAGTCAGATACTTTAATACACACAACCGACCAGAGAATGCAACAGCTCACCCTCTCTCTTTCCCCAACCACGACATTCACCCTTCCAGAATCAGATGGGTACACACTCTACGGCGCCCTTCTAAACCTAATCCAAGATGCCGCGCCCGACAAAAGCGACTACATCCACAACACGAACCACGCCGTCATCCACAACACCGGTCTCACCGGAGACTTCGGCGACCCCGGCGACCCACACCGGAAAACCGCATACTACGACAACACCTACACACTCCGCCTCGGCCTCTTCGACGACCACGCTAACGACCTCTACGACACAATCGCAAAAACACTCTTACTCAACACTCCCACGCTATCACTCCCACAAGGAGACCTCAAGATTGAAGAAATAACCACCAAACAAACGACTCACGAAAAACTCCTGGAAAAAGCCACCAACCGGGACCCGCACCGTCTTGAGTTCACCTTCGAAACCCCAGTATGCATCCAAGAAGCTGGCAGCGTCACCACAATGGTTCCGCACCGCACAGCCATCTTCCCATCACTCCTCACCCGGTGGAACAAGACCTGCCCCGAGAAATACGAACTTGACCTCCGCGAAGACACCATTGCAGCCCATCTCATTGAGAAACCACACGGTTACCACCTCAAATCAGCCAACACCGTCGTGAACCGCTTCGAACCAACCAATCAGGCAGGAGGCAATCCAGAAACCAAAGAAGCAGTTCCAGATGGAGGTGAAACAGAAGTCAAACTCCGCCAAGGGTTCACAGGTGAGTTTGCGTACCAATTCAAGAACGCGAGTGATGCAACCCGAACCGCGGTAACAACCCTCGCATTATTCGCAGAATACGCCGGGATTGGGCGAGCTGTCGCTCGTGGTTGCGGCGCCACCACAGTCCAACTCAGGTGATCAGAATGACCGGCAATCACCCCACGCTCGATGACTTCGGCGTCACACCGACAGACGGAAAATTCGACCCGGTGGAAACACCTGATCGACACTCAGAACCAAGCGAGGAAAGCACTGACACCGACGAGACCGACCTTCCTTGGGATACAGACACCACGCTGCCAGATGGTGACTCTACGATCGCGGACGCCGTGCAAACAGCGCGCACACTCCAGAAAAACCTCCTCAGTGAGACGAACATCGCAAAAAACGTCATCGAAGAAACTGGGGAATACCCAGGGAAAGGCGCCACCGCCACAGTATCACTCTCAACGCATCTTCTCAACGTCGCACTTGTCGGGCTTTCCGCGTACGCCTACGACGCTATTGTCTCCGAAGAACGCAACATCGACGAATACGAGGCCAGGGTACTGACAGCGGCACTCCTCTTACATGACAGCGACAAACTCGCCACCTACCTCTGCGACTTGGATGCTGACCGAAACGCTGAATCCGTGGTGAACCGCGTTTTCGAAGAGGATCCGTTCGGCATTCTGGGTGAGATTGTTAGCGAAGATGCATTCGACGATGTGTTGTACTTGGTGCAACGGACAGAAGCCCGAGAGAACACGCACGAGTCGCACGACGTTGATGTGTCGCCGGAAATTCGCGGGTTGGAACGATACTGCCGAATGGCGGACACACTCGCGTCGAAAATTCACGACCACGGGCTTCCTGAGGCGGCAACGTGGTTGGGCACGCAATTCACAGTCGGTGAGTCTAACCCGGTACAGGTCGTGCAAACGCAGCATCTGCAACAGCCGATTCTCGCATCAGTCATTCGCGGCACAGCCAAAGAGGTGATTCGCGGCCAGTACACCGATGACGGTGCATACGGCGTTATCCTAGGTGCAACACCAGAGGGTATTCTGTATCTCGGCTGCGACCTCTCACCAGAGACACTCGGTGCAGCGTGCACCGAGCACGCCCCGGATGTCGTGCAGGAAGAATTCGATTTCAGTTGCAAGACGACGTACAAGTCGTTTGACTACGACATTCTGGAAGAAGTGAGCCTCCCGGTCTCCTACAAAAAACAATCGATAATCGAAGGGTACGTGGAGAATCTCAAGTCAGGGAGTGGCGGGTGGGCAGACGAACCAGACCTCCCGGATGAATTCGAGGTAGTGCCGGAAGACTTCAAACAATATATTCCGGCGTACGTGAAGGCAATCTACGTAGAGAAAATCGATGGGAAGGAACTGCCAAACGACTACCTGACAGATGCCTACAGCGCGGTGTACGAAGAGTACGGCGGGTCAAAAGTGAAGATGTACTTGTTGGCGCAGCTGGCTAGTGGTTTCCCGGAGAACAAAACCGCGTTAGAAGACCTTCAAGACGAGTGGGAAACCAAGTTAGAAAGCGATTTGCAGGTCGAAGAGAGCGCGATCAAGAACGCTGTCTCGCAGCTATTCACGGAAGAAGGCGCGCTCACTGCAACGCAAACCGTGCCGAGCGCTGATGAGACGTGCTTCCTCTGTGGCGCACATGCAGACCGTGAATACCAGAAAGGCAGTGGCGCAGTGTTCCCCACCAACGCCTTCTCGAAACGCGCTGGTCCCGAGCAGGAGTACAAGCGGATCTGCCCGACGTGTAATCTTGAGTACGCGCTGTTGGTGGACGTCTGCAACCAGCAGGACACCTATGCTGGTGGTGATCTGAACGTTGCTTACGTTTACCCCGCGGAGTTCGTTGCGGATATCCAACTGCACGACGAGAAAGTCGCAGGCGTGTCCGACGGGACGGTGTCGTTCAACGACCCGAACCCGTCACTGACCGGGTTCACCACACAGTACCGCGTTGTGCCGTTCACGATAGATTCACCGAGTCACGCCGCACAGCATGTTCGAATGCAGCAAGTACGGCGCGTCATCAACTACGTGATGGCGACTGGTTCCCAGGTGCAGTTTAACAAGCCGTTTCGGCGGTTCAACACGGTGGAACCGGTTTTCGCGGACAGTGAACCAGCACGCGTCCAGGAAGTGCTCGGCCTGGACGCCGTCACGAACCGCGAAGAAGCAAGACGAGCGCAGGCGTTGCTAAATATCCTAGCAAAAGGGTACGCGCAAGATGTGAACAATCACTTCCTGTCACTGGACCGTGACACGCTCTCAGCGCTCGCCGAATTGAACTACGTGACGTATGATTACGAATCGGCAAATGAGGACATCATCGAATACGCACTCACCTACCACGAAAATGCATTCATGAAAATGAAAACCGTCGCCGAACGAGGGAAAGACCTGTTCGGAAAACAGTACGAGAGCAAGCACAAGAAGACAAAGATATTCCGCACCGCGATTGGGGCATTACAGGTCGGCCTGAGTCGCGGGCTTGAGGATGCAGAACTCGAAGAGGAGGTCACCGGGCAGGTGTACAACGCTGCCAAACAAGAAAAGTACGCTGGGCATGTGACGACCGAGGAGGCAACAGCGTTTGTGGAGGAGATCTTGGAGTATCTCGACGAACGAGATCTCCTGAACCTGCAAGACCTCATGGACCGTGAGCACGAGCTCACGAACACGTACCTGCTCGCATATGACCGCGTCCTCACCGGCGCTGACGAAAACGAAGACGAAAATGAGGACGCCGAGCAGATGACAGTGACACAAGCAGCGACAGACAACTAACCGCTACACACGACACAGTACAATGACAGTTGACATCGACTTCCCTGAGAAAGGACTGATCGACAGTTTCGAGCTGTACCGCCGCCGGAAGCCGAGCGTGACGCTCATCCTGAAGCGAGATGTCGTCACTCCGGTCTTGTTCCGGAACACGGAAGATGAGCGTGCAGAGATGGAGGAATTCAACAACACGCTGCACGCACAGGTGAACGGCGAGAAGTTCGTCAGCAAGGAACGCCAAACCGGGCTCGACCTGCTCCGGTCGTTCGATGACTCGGAGCTCATTGACCCGGAGTACGCGTACAACGAACCGACCGACATGGAAGAGACACTGAACCTCGGCACACTCACGTACGGCATCGCCGGGACTGGAGATAACGAATTCGGCATCAAGTCACGCGTCATCGAGGGCTACACGTACACAACAGACGAATACGACATCATGGACCGCGAAACGCGGAACGCGGTCTATGAGAGTGGCACAATGCAAGACGAAGACCACGAGCAATCCAGCGCGCTCTTCGACCACGTCACCGTGGATCCTGGAAACAGTTTCGTGCACTTCCTGACGCTGGAAGCCGGCACACCCGCCATGCTCGCGTACGTCCTCCACAACGTCCTCACTACAGGCGTGTACGGCGCCCGCGAGACACGGAGCGGCCGCACCATCCGGAACAACATCCTTGGTGTCGTTCTCAGTGACCACACCGCCGCGCTCTCCACCGGCGAACTGCTGCACGCCTACCACAACCCTGGCGACGACATCGTTGCCAGCGTCAACGAGTACGTGAACGCAGCACAGCGCCAGGACTGGGAGGTTTACAGTGACGAACTTGACGCCGGTGAGTCGTACCCTGAGTGGTGGGGCACCCTCACTGAAGTCGCTGGGCGCCAACACCCGGAAGCAAAAGACACTCTCTACGAACTGTTCGCAGACGCGACCACGGAGGCGCGTGACATCCTCCTAGACACTGACGACGAGTAACGCCCGGCTGTCCCAGACAGCCTGCAACGACACACCGCGAAATCTACACCCAAAGAATGGATGTGAATTGCTATACGTACACAGCGCGGGTGCATACGCCGTTGTTTTACTCCAGCGCAGAGGGCCGTGTCGTCGAAACACAGCCCGTGGTCGCAGCGACAGCACTCATGCACGCGCTCGGATACGGGTATTTCGACCTTGAAAAAGCGTACGCCCTCCGCGGCGACGACGCCACAGACCCGGACTACACGCACCTCAACACGCTTCCCGTGTTCACGTCAGATATGCACCCTGTCGATGTAGAGACCGGTGAACGCACCTTGCGCAGTACCAGCTACACTGGAGAACTGAACGTCACAACAACCGATCGTGACGTGGCCGGAGACATTTCCGGAACGAACAACAAGGCCGTGCCGAAGCGGAGTGGGAAATCCATGGCCGGGTGGCATCGCCTCCGGAAATACTCCGGGATTGAACCCGGGTCCGAATTCCGATTCACCGTCTGGACGACCGATGACCTCCCGCGGACACTCCGCTTTCGCATGGGGATCAAACGCAGCGGTGAAGTCACTGCGAAACGACGCAGTGAACCATCAGACACGGTCACGCTCAACAAGTTCCTCCTGGCAACGCTCGCCGACGAAGCCGATTTGGGCGCCTTCCTCAACCAGAGCGAGCGATTCTACAAAGGGAACGACCCGCGCCTCCACCACTTCATCAACGTCGATCGATCCTGGTTCGAATCCACCGACGAACTCACCGCCCTCCTCGACTCCCCCAACACAAACTGATCAGTCCTCGCTTCCGGTTTCACAACGATGGCACGTGATAACTACGAGATCACCGCGAGTGCCGTGGAAACTACGTCGACGCCGTACAACTTCCCGTTCTCGGTTGCGCGCGACTTCCAAGCAGACGCGCTCGAATGGCTCCACAACGGCGATAACCCGGCTGCGGCGATGGTCGCACCAACAGGGAGTGGGAAAACCGCTGTGTTCAGCCAAATCGCCGCGGAATGCGTCAGCACACTCATTGTCTACCCCACTAACGCACTCCTCAACCAACAACAGACCGTCCTTGCCGAGTCCGATCCGGACATCACCGCTAAAGTCGTCACCGCAGACACCCTCGACAAACACGGGCACGCTCGGACCGAGGAACTCCGGAATATCATGCAGTCACGACGATACGACGCAGTGTTAACGAATCCAGACATCTTGCAAGCCGTCCTTCAAGGGATGTACCTCGGGTCGGGGCAGGAATTCCAGATTTTCGACGCGTTCGACGCGGTCATCTACGACGAATTCCACTATTACGACCCGCTCGCCGCGAGTGGCATCCTCATGCAACTCGACGTCTTTGCTGAGAAAACCGCAAACAAGCTGCTGCTTTCGTCAGCAACGCCCGACGAGAGTTTCATCCAATACGTCGCCGACACGCTTGAGACGCCCGTCACACGCATCTCGGCATCTTACACGGATCCAACGCAGCACCCGCACGGCCAGTTCAGATACGAAACCACGTGCATTCGGCATTCAGACCAACTCTCCGGGTACACAGAGAACCGCATTGAATCGTTCCACACCGTTGCGAACCTTCTCAATAACCGTCTTGACACCGCAGACGACACATCGAATCCGCGCGCGGCTGTGATTTTCAACAGCGCTGCCGTGAGTAACCACTTCCACACGTTTCTCACTGAAGAGTACCCAGCGGTCGCTGCGGTCGCCGAAAAAGACAACGGGTACGACACGGACAGCGCTCACGAGCTGGCAGACGAGTTTTTCATTCTGAACACCACGAGCAAAGGCGAAGTCGGATTGCACTTCGACCTCGATTTACTCATTATGGAGACGCCGGCGACAGGGTATCAGTTCATTCAACGGTTCGGGCGCGCAGGCCGTGAATCCCCGGCAACAGTCCATGTCTTCGGCACGGGCGAAGTCGGGTGGCCCGAAGAGATAACTTACGAAGAGTTCGTCGAGCACGTATACGAGACGTTTGAGACACCGTTAGTGGATCAGCAGCGGTTGAGTGACTTGTTGGGGTTGCGCGCGGCACTCGCGGTGAAAACGCGTGAAGATGACGCTGCGTTTTCGAATCCGGTGATGTACGATCTTTTCGAGTCGAAACCCGAGTATGATCGGTGGCGCGGGTTTTGCGAAGCTGTCGATGAGGAATTACACGCTGAGCGCGGATTCCTCGAAGAGTCGCCGGACAGTGCGGTGATGGATGTGTTGGAGGTGCTTGATGCCACGTTTGAGGGGGTGCAGTCGTTGCGTGGGGAGACACTTCAGTGTGCGTTGGCGTATCCGCGCGGTGAGGAAACGGTAGCAACGTCGTACGATTTGGTATCGGCCCTCCAGCAGTACAGCGTCAAGGCCACGGCTGGTGAGACTGTCGTTGTTGGTGGGGAGAGTGAGGGGGTGGTTGTGGAGTATCCTGGCGTGGGGGTGTGTGAGGCTGGATCGCAACGAGAACTGGATGAGCAGATTGTGGAGGTTGTGGACGCGGAAATTCGGTCTGGTGACTGGAGTAGTGTGGCTGTGAGGGAAGAGTTGGTGCGGCGCGCCGCAACTATATTGCCGTGGACGAGTGTCTTGTCTCCAGTGTCGGTGCAAGCCGGAACCTGGGGGTTTACTGTTGGTGAGGACGGGAGTGTTGAGTACAGTCGGTGATCCCGGTCTTCATGGACCTTTATAAAGTTCGTGTACAGGTGGGGTCGATGAAGACCGCGCGTGGTGAGAGTGGCTGAGGGATGGCGTCACAGGTTTTAACTGGTTCTCACCCCCCTGTTACAATACCCAGAAAAGCCACCACGGCATTGAAAGGGCTACCAGTCGAGCAGCGTATGCGAGTGATCACGCCGCGTTACAATACCCAGAAAAGCCACCACGGCATTGAAAGTACACTTCGTTGTCGTCTGCCATATTGAGGACGTTACAATACCCAGAAAAGCCACCACGGCATTGAAAGTACACTTCGTTGTCGTCTGCCATATTGAGGACGTTACAATACCCAGAAAAGCCACCACGGCATTGAAAGCGCCACCGTCACCGTCGCTCAGATTCCGCGCAGTATCGTTACAATACCCAGAAAAGCCACCACGGCATTGAAAGACGACGACTCCGTCGACGTCAGTGACCATCCCGGTGTTACAATACCCAGAAAAGCCACCACGGCATTGAAAGCTCCGACCCTCGGGAATCATTTTGGAGCCCATCTCGGTTACAATACCCAGAAAAGCCACCACGGCATTGAAAGCGGGTTGTACAGCCAGCTGACGATTCTCATCGCTAGTTACAATACGGGGAAAAGCCACCACGGCATTGAAAGCGGGTTGTACAGCCAGCTGACGATTCTCATCGCTAGTTACAATACGGGGAAAAGCCACCACGGCATTAAAACCTCAACACTGTTGTCATCGACACGCTCGACGCGTACGGTTATTGGTCAAATACGGAGATTACTTGGAGCGGTGTGTCTACGGCGGTGAGGGTTTTGTGCGCTGTTTCTGCGGCGTCTACTGGTCCGAACGCAAGAATGAGACGCGTCGATTCTGTCCCGCCGTAGGCATCCACAAGCTCAAGAAGTTCCTCTGTTCGGTCGCGGATAGTGGATTCGTCTGGGTGCCCGTCAAATGTCTCAATGAGAACGAGCGTATCGTTGTGGTCGCGGGCGATGATATCAGTGCGGGGCGGCCCGGTCTTATTGGACGGGAGTTCCTCGTCGACGATGTCGAGGCCGTGTTCGATGAGTTCCGGTGTGGTGCGGAGATACTGTTCTACGGATTGCGTGTTTCGGATGTGGGCTGTGCGAAGATCCGCTATCTCAGTGGCGGTGACTTCTGGTGACATGAAGAGCGCGCGGATCTGCTGGTCAGTAAGTGGCTGGTTTTGTGCAGCGGCGCGCTCTGCTTGCTCGACGAGCACGTCATACTGTTCCGTGGTTATATCCAGATTGATGTCAGCAACCGCACCTGTCTGCGTGTCATCGTATGCCTTTTGGAGGCCGTCGCGGAACACCCGCTCAACATCGGTGTCATTGAGGGCAGCGAGTTTGACAAGGAGTTTGATGACGCCGTGGTAGTCGTCTTCGAACTCTTGTGAGAAGCCGGTGTCGGCGGTGCCGGTGAGCTGTGTGAGATCGCGGTGTTCTAAGGTTTCGGCAAGCAGTGCGAGGTCTTCAAGTGCAGCACGGAGCCGACGGCGGAGATTCTGCCGGAGTTGTCGCGGATTCCCGATTTCGTCTGGTGAGATATTTCCAGTGAGGTAGTCGCGTTCTACTCCCCTGATCGTTCGCCATTTGGTTTCTGACGACATATACCTACATTACTAATCTACTTACAAAAACGTTATCTCTTGACGGTACGTTTTTAATACCTTGGTGGGGAGGTAACCAGTCACCACGGGAAGAACCAGCGCAGACACAACCTCAACCGCTACCTTGCCGGCGTCATTTGACCGACTGTCGAGGCGACTGCCACGGGGCTTGACCCTGAGGCGGTTCACGAGGTACTGGTAGAAATTTGCGACAGTGCCTCACGAAAGTCGTCAACGTACCTGCCGAGAATATCATCAATCACATCCGGATTCTCGTCGGCGAATGTGCGGAGGTCTTGGAACGAGGTGATGCCGTATTCGAGTGCAAAGTAGTCTTTCGTGATTGGGCCAACGCCCGGGACTTCAGCAAGATCATCGGCAAACGTGAAAGCATGGTCGCTGAGCCAGCGATGCGCAGCATCAAGTGCTGCCTCGGCTGAGAGATCACTAGCGGTGGTGGCAGCCGGATCCCAGCCTTTCCGATACCACGGATGTCGGTCAGCGTCTGGGGCGTTGCACGTCACAGTGACGCCCGCAGAAGGGGTCGGTGTAACGGTGAGACGGAAGCCGCCAGCAGTTTTCCACCGAATTTGGTGGGGCGTATCTGCAACGAGTTCCCACCCGTCGAACGCGTCCTGCGGGGTGAGCTCGGACAACGGCCCGGTACTGCGTGCTGCATCTGTGCCCGTGGTGAAGCCTGTTGAGAGATGGTTCGTCGCTATCGTTGATATGATGTCTCGGTCCACGCCGGTGTCGCGTTGGATGTCGATCGGGTCAGCGTGACTCGTGAAATCGCTGGCCGTCGTATACCCGGCCTTGGCGAACGAGATGAGACGAGCGCGCGTCATCTGAGGGTCATGATGTAGCGCCTCATCAATGTCGTTTTTGGAAAGCTGGGTAAGATACTGTTTTCCCTCAGTAGAAATTTCCACAGCATCTTCGTCGACGGCGCCCGTATCGAGCGCTGTGACAAGTGACTGGAGTGAATACGGTGTCCGCGAAAGCGGCCTGACGATTACTTTGTCTTCGTCTTCTATTTCTTCACAGAGTTTCACGTCCGTTTCTGGCGTGAAATACACCGGACGCCGACTCTCTGCGAACCGGAGAAGTGTACCTGTATTCATGCGTTAGTCTCCTGCCAGTCACTACGAGAATGGTCTTTGTAAAAGTGGGCTTCCAAAATAGCATGCGGAAGATGCGAGGGAGAAGGGGGAGAGGTATTTCACCCACTATAATAGGAATATTTGCGTCTCAACCGACGGCGAAATTTCAAACGTTTATTTGTATCGTGCCCATTGACTGTTGAATGCCAGATGCCGAGAGACCAAGTCATAGCGTAGCTAGCGCAGAGCGTGACAAGAATGAGTCGGAGTGGGTTGTTGCTGACCACGTAAAGCTTGCTGTTACGGACGGCGAGACGTGTCTGAGAGAGTGGATCGAAGCAGTCGAGCTTGAAGCGATGCCAATCCGAACCGGGTTTCCCCCACTGGCCGGGACGCGAGCCTATGTGGAGAGTCAAGCGCTCATCACATTCCGGTTCGGGAACAGTAGACATGGCTTCATTTGTCAAGTGGAACACGACGAATTTGTGCAGGTTCTGTCGGCCGCCGCAGATGAATGGGGTTATGAAATCTACAACGTTGACGCTGACGGGGATGTGGTGCAGAGTGGTGCTGGAGTACCGCAGAGTATCGCAGCTGTTGATCGGGATGAAGACGGAGCAATCTTGATTGACGCTGCCTTGCCAATTCTGGCGGTGAGAGACGGGGACCAGCGCCAAAAAGACGAATCCAGTGACATTCAGTTGCGGGTAAAACCGAACACTCTACCTCGGCGGGAGTATCAGGACAAGCCTGGCCACATCGAATTCTGGTTCGGGACCGACGCTCACGGCTTCAATTTCAAACTGCAACGCGAGGAATTCGAACGTATCATGGCAGCCGCCGCGAACGAATGGGGATACAAAATCACCGACGCCAACACAGAGGACGACACTGATGTTTAACGCCACACTGGGAAAAGGAAAAGCCCGTGATGTGTTTCCCTGTGCCTGAAAGCCACACCTTTCGCCCACCTCCCACTTACGCTGTGTAATGAAATTTCTGGGGGACAGGCGTTCCTGTGGTGGTGTGACAGCTAATCGGCCCACCTTTCTTAAGTTCCGCCAAAGTAGGGCAATGTGCAAGCGGTGTTCAAGGACATATGCCAGACTCGCCAGATCCGAGCAAATTCGAAGAACACGGACACGAAATCGAGCAACGCATCGAAAATACGCTGCAACGCGTTATCGACGACTACCCAACGCACTGGAAAGGCGTTCTCAGCGAAGCCATCCAAAACGCGTACGACGCCTGGTGTCACAACCGCTTCGAACGCGGCGTCATCCCGGAAAGCGCACCACTGAAAATCACGTTCGACATCGACACGAGTGCGAATGAGCTCACCGTGACGGACAACGCCGGCGGGATGCCGGAATCCACGTTCACAACCGAATTCATCGGGCTCGACACGCCCGGCGAAGAAAAACAAGACGGCGGCTACGGCGGGAGCTACGGGCGCGGCACGCACGTTGTCGGCGGGCTCAGCGAAGACCACCTCTTCTACGCGGAAACCCGCCATCAAGGCTGGAATGGTGCACTCTGGGTGCGCCTCGGCCAGCAAATAGACGACACGGTCGAAGTCGGCCTCGGCACTCCCGGCACAACACTCGAAGTCAAACACTGCAAGCCGGACGTGCTCGCCGATCTCGCTGACTGGTCGGAAGTCGAAGCCTACCTGCAAGATCGCTTCCACGGCCTCCTCCACCACGACAACGTCACCATCGAATACACCATCGACGGCGAGACACGCACTCCCGCCCCGTTCCCGATTAACGATTTCACGATCATCGAGCAGGGCGATTTCGAATTCGACTACGACGGCGAGACGTACACACTGCGCAACCTCCGCGTGTACGACGCCGACACCGCAGACGCCGAGGTTCCCTGGACGGGCATCTCGATGATGAAGAGCAACAAGCACGTCGATCAGCCGTTCATGCGCGTGCAGGACTACATCCCCCTGTCGGTCACCAAGCGGGACGCGTTCTTCGCGGTGTGTGACGCGTCGGACCTGTGTCCCGAGTACGAAAACAACGCGCACAACCAGTTCCAGTCGGATATCCCGTCGAACACGCCGCTACGCGGGTTCCTTGAGGAAGTCGAGCAGGAACACTTCATTGGTGGGCCTGCCGACCTCAATGAGCAAGACGAAATCGAAGAGCGATCGCTCGCGCTCGTGAACGAAATCTGGGATTCCACCGGGCTGACTGGTGACTCAGATGTCGCGCTCGGCGGCACCGGCACCGGCAACCTCCTTGACCCCAGCACTGGTGAAGACGAAACCGAAATGCGGGGTGACGGCGGCACGACGACGGACACGCAGACCACGGGCCCAGGCCCGACGTCGCCACCGGAACCCGGTCCGGGCGGTGGTGACGGATTGCTCACTAATCGCCCAGGTGACGACGAAGACGATGCCACCGGTGACGACGATAACGACACGGACGACGCGCAGGAGGAAATCAGTGACGTGCAGGATATTCTGGATGAGTACGCGCCGGAGCGGGAGAGTCCAACGCTCCGCACATCACTGAACAGTTCCACACACGTCGTCGATGACGTGGTGAAAGTGTGGACAAGCGTCGAGAACCCCACGGGATCAGACGTGACCGACTTCCACATCGAAGGCGTCCTCCGAGACGTGAAGACAGGAGAGGAAGTCATGCTCGGCGAACGCACCGTGGCGGTTGCTGAAGGGAAGCGTGATGCCGGGCGGAAGTCCTGGACGCACACGCTCACTGAGAGCGGCGACTACGAGATTGCAGCAACGCTCACCGGGCCAGACGGCGACGTATTCGACGAGCGCGTCGAACCGTTCGTCGTAGACGACCCGGACACGAGCAATAACGACGCCAGCAGCGACGATGCTGACGAGGAGACGCCGGATGATGACCCGGAGCCGGTGCGCTTCCTCGAAGAGATCATGCCGACGAACGACCACGAAGACAAGTACACCCGGTACCAGATCACAACCGGTGAAAAAGGCGTGCGCATCCGCATCAACGAACTGCACCCAGAGTACGTCGAAGCGCAGCGGAATGACCGGGATGACACGGAGCGCGTGCGGCTCATCTCGCGGTGGGCGCTCGAAGGCATGGCGCATCGCGTCCTCACGAATTTCGTCCGCCGGAAGCTCGGCGACGAATACACCGAGGACGGGCAGCCGATGAGTGAGGTCGTGAACAAGTTCCTCATCACGGAGATCGTGCCGGCAATGGACGAGATGCTGTACCGGACGTACGCGACGGATGACGACGATACACTCGAGCTTGAGGACTCCAACTAGTGCCACGTATGCCTACCAACGAGTCTTCGACATCTGAGCCGTCGGCGACAGGCGCTGACAGTACGTCGAGTGGTGGCGATCGGAGCACGATCAATCTCGTGAATCCGGCGTACGACACCAGCGGGCCGACCGACCTTGAGAAGAAAGACGCTGACGTCGACGTGATCTGGGAAGACGGCGACCGACAGCTGGTGCTGCGTGGGCACGACCAAGCCCACCTTGACGAGGCCGTGAAAGAGCGGATCTTCGTCACGTACAAAGACCTCTTGTTGGACCTAGATCGCGTCGAAGACGAGTATCCGCGTCCGGACAACGCGTGGCACATCGGGCGCGTCCTTGATGAGTACGATGTCGGCGCGGCGGACACGCCGTACCAGTTCCGCGAGCTCGACCAGTTCAACCCGATCGGCGAGATGTTCGGGCGGCGGCTGTACTTTGCACGCGGCATCTACGAGTTCTGGCCAGACCAAGGATATGACGAGAGTCACAGCGTGACGGCACTCGGGGAACTCGGCTGGCACGCGATCAAGACCGGCCGCATCGAGGAAGCCGAACGCGGGTACGCACGCTTGTGCAGTCTGGGGAAGCGGTTGAAGCGGCACGATGGCCGGATTTGGAAGTATCTCGGCGAAGATGGCGATAAGTCACTTCAGAATATGGTGTCGTATGCGGCTGAACGGTACGGTACGAAAGAGAGTGTCACCGAATGCACGCTCCGACTTGTCGTACTCACGAATCAGTCACCGCGCGACATCGACGGGGGCGAACTCCAGGACCTCATCGACACTGCGTGTAGCGAATCCGAGTAACCGAATTCGGCAAGTTGGAGTCCCTGTTGGGCAGCACTTTCTTGCTGAGGGAGTGAGCGGCGAGCGAGTCATGCGTCGGCACGTTCCCATTCCTCATTGAGTAGTTCACAACGCGTCAAAGTCCACGCTTTATTTGACAGGCGGGTGTATCAAATATATGATACCAGTTATAATTTGTGAGCATTTGTTCAGCGGTCAGACTGCGAACGGGTATAGTGCGGTTGGGATGGATATCGGGGCGAGAAGAACGACAAAGGACGGTTACGGACGTCTAACAATTCGGCACGATATCAACAACGACGTGTGGGAAGTGTTCGACATACACAATGATGAAGTCATTGAACGCGATTCTGACTTAGAGCAGTTGGCGGACCGTGCAGAACGTTTCACCATCATGGGTATGGATATCAAGTATGCACACGAGACCCCGCAGTGCTAGCTATCACACGTTTCTTTCTGCGGTGTTCTCAACACCGGTAGAGACCCGTCTCTGATCGACGTGGGTTGAATGGCTTAATATGAGGGTGTGAAGAAACCCTCTCATCTGTCTATTTCTGGATTTCCAGACTGCGCTGCGACGAAAGTGGTGGTGGTGGTGGTGGCCTCCGCAGTCCACCGACAATCTCCGGGGAGTGTCCTGTGCACGAAATACGGGCGTGTCATTGACTCAGACACTGCTAAATTCACGGCGTGACGGCGAGATTCCCGACGGCTTTTCCGACACCAACCCCACGATTAGAGTAGACCACCTATGTCCTCTACTGTCCGGCATACGCCACTCCAATCACCAGATGCAGACCGCATTGAAACCAGTCGGAACTCGCACGGCGCCGGCGTGAAAATCCTGGACTACGACGGTCTCGTTGACGCGCTTTCGGACACGCTTGCCTCACAGATGGATACCCGCGAGTACGTAGACCGCGACGACTACCCCGGGAAAGAATGGGAACTACTTCTCGGCTTCACCACGTGGGGCCGCGAATCGGACACGGATCGTCCGGGCAGCGAGGCTGACTATCACAACGTCAGCAACACCGGTACGAAAGACCTCGTAGACACATGGGAAACCGTGTCCGAGTACACAGACCCATTCGTTGTGTACATGACAACGTTCGAGGGGAGCTGGCCGCACGTCGCCGAACTCGACGCCGATCACGGCAACGACTCGTTCTACCGCGTCGAAGCCTGCGACGGCGATGTCGAACTCGTTGAACTCACGCCGGGAATCCAATCCCGCGATACCGTCGAACGCTAACCGGGTCTGAGTATGGCCAACAACGAATCAGACGACTCCACGGAAACAGACAATGTGACGAGCGTCACGTTCGGCCCGGCGAACGCGCCGTACTGGAAATTCCGCCTCGCACAAGCCGTGTTCTGGGTCGTCCGCCTCTCTCCACTTACACCAGTCATCAAGCACCTTCCTGGTGCGAAGCGCGCCGGCGAATGGGCCTTCCGTGTCACCGTGTTGTCCCGGGACACCTGGGAAGACACGCCCCACGAGTAGCTCTATCAGCACAAAATCACGGCTAATCACGGCCTATTTTATGGCCCGGGTGACAATTCAGGATGAATGAGTAGGTCACAGCATTCCGAACTGGTTGATGAATTCACCCAGTTCTACGACCGGTACTACGCCACGGAAATCGCTGAACTAGCGGAGAAATACCCGGGAAAGAAACAGTCACTCGTCATTTCCTACGATGACGTGACCGACTACTCCACCGATCTCGCAGACGATTTCCTCAACAAGCCGGTACAGATAACGGAGTACGCTGAAGAAGCGCTCAGGCGCTACGACACGCCCGACACGCCACTTGGACAAGCACACGTACGACTCAAAGGACTTCCTGACACTGTCCCCTTAGAGGACATTCGAACGAAGCACATCGGAACTCTCATTCAGGTTCGCGGCACCGTCTCAAGCACCTCAAAAGTCCGATCAGAGTACACGGATGTCGCGTACGAGTGCCAGCGTTGCGGGACGCTAACCCGCATCCCTCAACCCACTATCCGGGATGGGTCTGACCGTGAGAAACCACACGAGTGCCAAGGCTGTGAGCGCCAAGGCCCCTTCCGGGTGAACAGCGAGCAGTCCGTAATGGTAGACGTACAGACGGTCGTGCTGGAAGAACAAATTCGCGGAATCGGCGGGAGTGACGACACCACCACGATTAAACTCCGACTTGAGGATGACATCGCCGGTGCTACAAACCCTGGAGACACTCTTCTTGTCACCGGTGTCCTCAAATATGCCGATAAGGACCTTGAAACGACCATCCCAGACAAGTACATTGACGTCACCAGCACAGTCCACGCAGAACCAAACGGACACGTTGAAATCACAGAGCGTGATGAAACACAACTCCGCGAAATCGCGTCGCAAGAGACACTCTTTAAAGACATTGTTGGAAGTATTGCGCCGTCACTGTACGGGCACACACGGGAGAAACTTGCTGTCGCCTTCCAGCTGGCCGGTGGTGTGCCGAAAGTCCTGCCTGACGGATCCCGCATCCGCGGTGACATTCACCTGATGTGCATCGGCGACCCCGGAACCGGGAAATCAATTCTCGCTCGTGCTGCTGCGCGACTTGCACCGCGTGCAGTCACTGTGTCCGGGACTGACACGTCAAAAGTCGGGCTTACTGCGTCAGCAACCCCGTCTAGCGGAGATTCTGACCCGTGGGAGGTGAAAGGCGGTGCGCTTGTCAGAGCGAATAACGGTCTTGCTGTTATCGACAACATGGGCGGATTCGGGTCCGACGAACTTGCAGGTCTCCATTCGACGATTGAACACCAAGAAGTGAACGTGAGTAAGGCGTCGGTGACCGCGACACTCCCCGCACAGAGTGCCGTGTTCACGGCTCTAAATCCGAAGTACGGGCAGTTCGATCAGTATGAACCGATCGGTGAGCAGATCAATCTGCCGCCGGACGTCACCTCTCAGTTCGACCTCGTTTTCACGCTTACCGACCATCCCGACCGTGACCAAGATGAAGCGGTCGCAGACCACATTCTAGACACGTCAGAAGCTGCTGAAGCAGCGCAGGAGGACGACATTCCCGACAGTCCCGCTGATCCCGTGATTGACCAGGAGCTCCTGCGGAAGTACTTCGTGTACGCGAACCGCCAATCCACCCCAGAACTCACCGACGAAGCAAAAGCAAAGATACGGGCGTTCTATGTTGAACTCCGTTCCGAGAGTGCGGACGAGGATGCACCAGTCCCAGTAACAGCTCGAAAGATCGAAGCTGTTGTCAGGCTAGCGGAGGCGAGTGCGCGACTCCGTCTTGCAGACACCATCACTACGGCTGACGCAGAACGAGCAATTCACCTTGTACAGTCTTGCCTCCGAGATCTCGGCGTTAATCCAGAAACACCCGAGTTTGGCGCCGATGAAGTAGATACACGGTCGCTACCCTCGAAAATACAGCGGGACCGTCTCAAGGACGCGCGAAAAAGTCTTTGTGATCTTGGTTTTGAGTATGAGAAAGGAATCCCGAAAGAAGTTGCAGTGAACAAAATCGCAGAACAACTCGGTGTGTCTAAAGAAAAGGCAGAGATTGTCATCACAGAACTCAAATCCAAGGGGGAAGCCTACGAACCGGAAAAAGGCCGGCTCAGAACAACCTGAGTAACACTGCTTTCTCGGGAGACATCAACATAGCCCCCGCTCTGGAGATGGTGAGTTACAATACGAGGAAAATCCACCACGGCATTGAAAGAAAGTCACCTAGTGACAGACCGAAGTGCAATGTACTCGTGATCAGAGAGGTACTGGAAATTCTGCGGAATTGACAACGCGAACTCATCTTGAAGCTGTTCGAGCGAGACAGCAGTGTCGTACTCGGTTACGGTCGTGGCATGGAGGGCAGCACCCTTACTTGCGCCGTCAAAATACGCGAGCAGACCATCACGAGAATGAGGAGTTCCCGCAACCGTCTCAGAAATCACCTCTGTTGGCGCGCCCTCAACCACAGTCTCAACACGCACCTCTCCAGTCACCGCTTTCGTCGGCGCCGTCTCATACAACACGCAATCGAACGGCGGATCACACGCCGGCGGTATCCGACGGTATTCGTACTCTTTGTCTCCGTCGTAGATCGCGGTTGCCCATTCAGGATCGATACTCAGCAACACACGCGTCGGGCGTTCATACGATGTCATCACGCGTCACCTTCGCGGGCACTCGCTGAAAGGGCGTATTTGAATCCAGGATGCGTTTTGATAGCGCCACGATCAATCAATCGACGAAGCACAGCTTTCGTCTCTCGAAGATGCCGCGCATCAATTTCTTCGTTCACTTCGCGCGTCCGAAGAGGCCGATCAGCGTCCTGCAACACTGCGCGGGCTTGCTGTGTCAACTCCTCCAGGTCAGGAGATGACGTCTCAGTCGGGTGTGCCATAATTCCAGTCATGGTGTGTATGCGGAGAACCGGTATGAAAGTCCGGGATTTCGCGGATGAAATCTTTCGTGCCAGTATTTTCCCCATCGTGAAGTCGTCATGGTTAGCGGACTGAGAATCCGGGTGGTTTTAGTGTGGAGTCTACTAGGATGGGAGAAGATGGTAGCGACGCGGGAGTACATTGTTGAATCGAACGCGATTGAGGATGTGTACGACGATTCGGCCGTCGAGGATAGTGTGGAAGCGTGGGAGTATCTCCAAGAGCAGGATGAGTTGGGGGAGGAGGACGTCAAGGAGGCGCATCGGTTGTTGTTGCGGAATCGGCAGCCGGATGTCGCGGGTGAGTATCGGGATGTGCATGTGCGGATTGGCGGGGATGTCCCGCCGCATCCGAGTGTGGTGTCGGAGTTGATGGGTGAGTTGGTTGCTCGTGTCCCGTCGACGGGTGTGGAGGCGATTCAGTGGCATGTGGATTTTGAAGGTGTTCATCCGTTCGTGGATGGGAATGGGCGTGTTGGGCGGCTCGTGTACTTGTGGCATTGCCGGGAGGTGCTTGGTGTGGAGCCTGTTGTGTGGCGTGAGGCGGATGTGGAAGGGTATTACGCGTTGTTCCAGACAGAGTCGTTCCAGCACCGGGATTGAGAGTGGTTCTTCATCGACCTTTATAAGGTTCGTGTACAGGTGGGGTTGACGAAGACGAGGTGTACTAAGAGACAGTAAGGTTCCGGGGGATAGGTTTTAATTGGTTTTCAACCCCCTGTTACAATACGGGGAAAAGCCACCACGGCATTGAAAGTCGATCGTGTCGCCAGTGCTGATCGTCACGGGTTGTTACAATACGGGGAAAAGCCACCACGGCATTGAAAGCGCGGATCCTCCGCGGCATCGACTCGGACCCGCAATTGTTACAATACGGGGAAAAGCCACCACGGCATTGAAAGTGTTCGGTGCGATTCGAGTGTGTCGGAGAGTCGTATGTGTTACAATACGGGGAAAAGCCACCACGGCATTGAAAGTCCGCCAGCGCTTGATACGCGTCCAGTCGGTCCGCCGGTTACAATACGGGGAAAAGCCACCACGGCATTGAAAGACGTGGAGTTCGACGTCGTGCTCGCGGAGGTCGATGAGGTTACAATACGGGGAAAAGCCACCACGGCATTGAAAGTGTCATCCACGGTTGCGGTGATCGTGTCCGTCAGTGGTTACAATACGGGGAAAAGCCACCACGGCATTGAAAGGATGCGTCCGATCTCCCCGATTCATTCAACAGCGAATGTTACAATACGGGGAAAAGCCACCACGGCATTGAAACTTGACGTCTCAACACGACATCTCACAGATGAAGATAATACGCAGAAATTCACACCGACATTCAGGTGACATCCTCTGCACCGTTCACGAGGGGAAGATGTCATCACTGCGGAGCCCGTAGGCAGTTATATGCCAGGCGAGTGTGTTGCGTGGGAGCCATCTGAGGAGTTGTGGCCGGAGTTGTGCGAAGTAGCCAGGGAAAGAGCAGCTGTAACCCCGCCGTTTGACCGATTACGAATACAAGAGAGTGAAGACTCGCAGTATGCCGTGTGCGTTGGTGAGCCGCGCCCGGAGATTGACATCAAGGGCACATACGAGGATGCTGACGCTGAGATGGAGGACCTCCCGCGAAACGAGTTCGTGCCGCTCCCAGCCGCGCTCAATGCGCAAGTCGATGAGAACATCGGTCGGCTTCGGCGTCGCGGAGTTGAACTCACGTCCCCGACGGATGGTGTTGATGCGGCGGCGACCGTCGAGATGGATGTTGCTGTGGTTACTGCTGAGGCAGGCGTCGTGGTGTTCCGCGCGGAACGCACTGTCCCGGGTGACACCAACGAGGTGTACCGTGAGTTCCAGGAGCTCATGGTGACGCTTGGTCACGCCGATGACGCGGGCGCAGTTGTCTCAGGCACGCATCTCGCACCGCACCCAAAGCCCAAATCGCACTTTGACCGCAGTGTTGACATCGGCATGGGGGCAACTGCGTACAGAGAGGTACCAGATCCGCACGAGTACTGGATGGACTGTGACACGCTCGAAGACTACATCGACATGTGTGTTGAGAATGGTGCTGACCGTGAGGAACTCGAAGCGCGGGACACGTATCTGCATCATTTCCATCCGCAGACGACGCACCGCGATTTGGACAGTGAGCAAGAAGCCGCGATCGAGGCGTGGCGTGACACGCTTCGTGACATTATCAGTCCGTGTGTTGAGCTCGGCGAGGCGGTGACTGACCACGGGCTTGTTGATGTTTGCATCGACGAGGATGGCACAACGACCGTGCAGTACTCAATTCGCGTTGGGGAACTCCCAGGAGACGACACCGCTGCGTGATGCTGATTGGGGACTTGTTCGAGGCAAGCTGGGTTACTGGTGCTGGGGTTGTTGAGTGGTGTGTTGGTGTGCTGTTGTGGCTACGACATCGGTGAATTCGGGGAATTCCGCTTGAACGCGTTGTTCGAGCGCGGTGATGGTCATTGGTGCGAGCCCGCATCCGTTGCACTGTTCGGTTAATTCGATGCGGAGCACGCCACGGTCTGGGTCACACTCGTGGAGTGTCACTGCGCCGCCGTGCATTTTGATTTGCGGGAGTTCGGTGTGGAGGTACGACAGGACGCGGTCACGCAGCTGTGTGACTGTCGAGTCGCGCATATTTCACGTCACGGCGTCGAGCCAGATAATATTTCGACATCAAAGGGTGTGATGCGGTGCGGTTTGGCGTGTGATACGAAATCCAGGAGAAACTCCACGGTTTCGGCCGTGCGTAGCTTATCGGTAATCGACGAGTATCCCTTCAGCGACTGCTAGGGCGATGTAGATAACCGCAGAAATCAGGAGGAAGGCGTTAAGTTGGTCTGCACTCGGCGCTATTTGCTTCGATATTGCTACACCGATAACTCCGACACCCAATTCGACGACAAGTTCAGGAATTGCTTTAATCATGGTCGAGTTGATTACAAACCCTATGAAATGAAAAAGGATTGCCATGATTAGTAACGCGAATATGAACGTTGATGTTGAGTATTCTGGTGGGATCGGATTGAAAGCGACTCCAAAAGCGATTCCACACGCAACTGCCAGGTAACTGCGGAATCGTCCGATAGATTCACCGATGGTTGACATTAGGTTCACACATGCGAATGTGTGTTACCAGTCACACATCTGTAGATGTAAAAGCAGGGTATTCGCGGGAGAAATGTGGGGTTCTCTTCACCCTGCGTTCTGAATCATGAATTCCGTCCTTGTGGCATTGTGCTCTTGGGATAGTATTCATGAAGGCGACCTGTTCACGGTGGTGATCATCCCCTTGGCCTGAACCGTGACGCGTGGTTTTCGCCTGTCATTGACTTCCTCCCGCGCTAAAGTGCGAGACTTTCTCCTCGCACTTCCGCAAACACACTTCGACGGTGGTGTGCCTTTCCTCGAGCCCGGGACACACCCCATGTCGAACACTTCGACGCCGGTGTGTCCCTTCTCAGGTGAAATATCACTTCGACGATGGTGTGTATCTCCCCCGACTTCCTGCTAAGGCCTTGATCATCTCGAACACTTCGACACCGGTGTGTCTCACGCTCACCGTGACACTTCGATGCCGGTGTGCCACGAGTGAGAAGGCACAGTCATGGAGGTGATTGTGTCGGCGCGTTCGGGGTCTGGTCAGTGAAGAGTGGTTGGAAGGTGTTGTAGTAGTGTTTGCGGAGGGTGACGGTGTGGATGTTGGCGACAGACGCGATCTCGTCTTGCGTGACGCGGTCGTCAGACGACGGGGTGACCGGTTCAGTGACTTCTTCCGGGAAGGCATCAGCGAGCTCGTGCATGGAGGCAGCATAGAGTGCGGCCGCTGCGAGCGCGGTCGGATTTTGCCCGCTGCGGTCCTCGGGATTGAGGTCGGTGAGTGCTTCAGTCGCGGCGTCAATGAGTGTGTTTGCGTGTTCAGCGGCAATCGCGGCCTCTTCAACGAGTGCTTCCACGTATTTCGGGATGTATTCCTCGGGTTCAGGAGGGACAACGGGTAAGTCGAACGTGGTTTGAAGCCCGGTGAGAGCGCGTCGTGTTTGTTTTTCTGTGTAGTCGAAGAGTTGGTCGTCGGGTTCGATGCTGGTGTGTGAGCAAGCGTAGAGTGGCGCGTTCAAATCGGTCGTGTAGATCTCGGTGAGTGGGAGGGTTTCGGTGGTCAGGTCATTGGTGTCGGTGGCGAGCCGCGAGGTGAGATGGATAGCAGCAGCGGCGACCACTTCGACGCGGCGGTTCGGCCCGAGTGTGAAATCAGCGTCGACGGCTTGTTCGAAGAGGTCACCCGCAAGGGTGGTGACACGTTGCGATGGAGTGTGATCAGTAGCGAACGTGCTGATGCACCATTTCCCGAGATCTGTTGTTGTGACGTCGTCGGGTGTGAGTGTCCCGTTGATAGTGGCGTACCTGGTGCCGATGTCGGTGAGCAGGGTGCCGGTGTTAGTTGCGGAGGAGAAAGTGTCGGCGTGCGCAGTAAGAATGTCTTTGAGTGCAGATTTCTTTTGAGTGCGGCGCATACGTTAGTTCGGTTGTAACGGTATGCCCGTGTCAGGGTTAAAAGATAGCCTGGGAGGAGTGTGGTGGGAGCCGTGTTCGGGGGCGGAGTCAGGCGCGAGGTGACGAGGTAGGTTTTTGATGCAGAGACGGGCTAGGTCATGATGAGACCGATGGGATTGTACGATACGGTGAAAATTGAGGGTGGCGTAGAACTCCCGGCGTTCCCCAGTGAACTTGATGCGACTAAGCTGGCGTGGCAGACAAAATCACTGGGGACGCCAGCGATGCAAACGTACAAATTGACAAGTGATGGGCGGCTTCTCCGGTTAGAGGTTGACCATCGAGAGAAAACGTGTGAGGAGAAAGCAGCGGAAGCCGCTGAGCACGGGTTCGAGTCGTGGGAAGAATATGTTGCTGCTGTGGAGGACGCAAGCATCGAAGAGGCGGTAGACCGCGGGTTCCCGACAGGAGTGCCGAGTGAGACGGTGCAGTGCGACGAGTGGTGGGCAGATCACAATCAACACGGGAGTTTCGAAATTCACGCGAGCAGTCCAACCGAGTCAGCGTACGACATCATGTGGTCGTACGAAGCACGCTTCACGAAAGGAGAGTTAGATGAAATTGTGCTTCTTGGAGAGCGACATGGCGGCGGGCCAGATGCCGTCCGTGACGCTGTTGAGTGACTTTTTCACGTGATTTCCATCGTCGTGATGTCCGAACGTTCATTGCGGTGTCTGATTTGAGTAGTGAGTATGGAGCCAGGTGCTCGAGTCATTGATACTGACCTTGATGACGCCAACTCGGCGATCGTCGTTGCACGTCATGCCACGCCGATTTCCGAGTTTGAAATCGACGATGATGGGACGACGGTTGCTGATGTCAACGAGGACTATCCAGCTGATGATTCTGCGGTTGTGGTCGTGTTTGAGGAAGTGCTCGAAGGACTTGATGATGCGTGGGATGTGGCGACGCAGGGGTCGCTTCAGCATTTAGTGCGTGAAGAACCAGTGAAGACGTACACGTATCCGGAATCCCGACTCAGTGTGCGTGACGAAGCCGGTGATGTGATTCGTGTCCGGCGAACAGAGGATGGCGAGAATCGGTATGTGAACCGTCTCCGGGTGGACTCTGTGGGCGAGTCACTGGTGTACGGTGATGATTTCGATGGGGTTGACCACAATCACGGAACGCCGCGACCAGTATGCTTGAATCGTCCAGGAGATGTTGACCTTGAAGCAGGGAATCTCATTCGGGTTGTGTACGGCAACGAGAAAGACATTGGTGAAGAGTACCCGCCGTTGCTGGCTGCTGTGCAGACCGTCGAAGTGAAGGCAGCTAATCCATCTCCGGATATCTTACTTGACCTGTGATCTCCCTCCCAAGGTGGAGGTGTTACGCGTCAGGCTTTTTCTCGAAGATTGGAAACAAGTTCGTTGGTTTTGCCGGTGTCTGGAAGGTGTTCCAAAACAAGATCAACGTCAACGTCGATCCAGTATTTATTCTCAGCACCTTGCCCGCGTCCTTTTTGTTTGCGGATGAGGCCTTGATTTTCGAGGTCATTCATGAAGTCACGGAACCGCTTTTTTGACACGGTGTTTGTTTTAGTAGCACGACAATATTTTTTGTACCGGTTGAAGAGTTCCGTTGTTCGACCGGGTTCTGAATCGCTGACGCGTTCATACATCAGTGCCATGAGTGACACCAGTTTTTGAATGGGGAGTGTTTGAAGCCCCGTGACGATAGCTTTCTCTTCAAGATACTCATGCGCTTCTCTGACGTGGTCCTCGGTGATTTGGTCGTTACCACGGTCATCGGCGAACCGCGCAGCGCGGTTGATGAGTTTCAACGCACGGCGTGCGTCTCCAGTTTCTTGTGCAGCAAACGCAGCGCACAATGGGATGACGTCGTCACCAAGAACGTCACTGCGGAGGTTCTCCGGTACTTCTTCGGGTTCGTGCTCGCAATGAGGACTCTCGCAGTCATCGCATGAAAACCCGGTGTCGTGGAGGGCTTTTGCGGCACGACGAGAAAGAATAGATCGGAGATCACCTGAATCGTAGGGGGCGAAGACAACTTCATCTTCACCAAGGCTGGATTTGGCGTCACCGTCGAGATTATCTGTGTAGGTGAGGTCGTTGGTGATTCCGATGACGCTTAGTTTTGCGTTCTCAAGAGTAGCGCGTGGGAGCTCGTAAAGAATATAATCGTCTTCCCCGAGTGCGTCGATCTCGTCAAGGATCATGATGACTGTCCCGCCGATGTCCTCGATTTCACTGAGTGCTTGGAGGAGGAGTTCCTTGCGCTGGTAGCCTTTGGGAAGGTCTTCGCCAGGACCGTGACGAGTTTCGCGGAGGGATTTGACGAGATGAGCAAGTGCATTGTAGCTCTTTTCGAGACCTTTACATTCGACTTTGACGACGGTAACGTCGATGTCTTGCTCTGTTGCCCAGGTTTCGAATCCTGTTGTTTCAAGGTCTACAGCAACGGTTTTTCCTTGCCCGGTTTCCCCATAGACGAGGAGGTTAATTGGGGTGCCGCCCATTTCAATCGGACGGAGTGCAGAGTAGATCTCGTCGAGCTCCTGTTGTCGTTCTGGGAGTTCGGTTGGTCGGTACGTATCGACGTTCGGGTTAAGAGCGTCTATGTTATCGAAGAAGGTTTGTGATTCGCCGTAGCGCCGCATAGGGAACCGTGAGTAAGACATCACAATAAAACCCCCTGTTCCAGCACTTCCAACACATCGCACAAGGGGAGTCTCTTCCAGCAAATCGCGCGCAAATACCGTCGCCCTATCCAGCATTTCCGTGATGTCGGACACGGGGGGTTGTTTCCAGCAAACCGAACGCGGGAACCCCCTGTTCCAGCATTTCCGTGATGTCGGACACGGGGGGTTGTTTCCAGCAAATTGTCTGATCGCGGGGTACTCCCCCGTGGGAGGGGGGTGTTTCCAGCAAACTAGGTTATTGTGGATGAACTGGATAATGAGTTGCATCATGGGGGGAGGGGGGTGTTTCCAGCAAACTAGGTTATTGTGGATGAACTGGATAATGAGTTGCATCATGGGGGGAGGGGGGTGTTTCCAGCAAACCCACGAAGTCTAGTGCCAGTGACCTCCTCCTCGTCGTAACCGACGAAGCTCCCCGTACCGCAGCAGTGAGAGATTTACAGGCGGTCAAGGCGAATGCCACGGGGCTTGGCCCCGAGGCACTTCACTGATTACGCCCGCCGTGAACGGTGGGATTCTCTTGGTGAATCTAGATAGAGAGTTAGCATCTAGTCATAGAAACGTTTATTACTTAGACAGGTAAACAGCATCCGTACTAGGCATCTGCTGAAAACGAACCATCAACATTCTGGTGGTTGCACAGCCAATATCCACATTCCCACTGAGGAATCTAACTGTTCTCCACTTCTATTCGATTTGCTGGAAACACCCCTCCCCCTCTCCCGCTGTAGAATCATTCTGACTGTTCTCCACTTCTATTCGATTTGCTGGAAACACCCCTCCCCCTCTCTCCAGATGTAACGGGGATCCAGATGTAACGGAGAAATCGTGAAGGCACCCACAAATCCCGAGTATTGAAACCGATTGCGGTGCTCATTTAGTATGTATGAGTGACGCTGAGCGAGAACCATCTGCTGATGGTGGAAACACTGAGCCGCCAGAGTGGCTTCAGTCACCAGATAAGGGACTGCATCAGCACACGGAAACTATCAAAGATAGATTTCCTGAACCACTGTCGTTGTTGCTTATCGAGATGGCGGAGCGAAACCGCGAACACTGGTTGGAAGGTGAAGACTGGCGGGAAAACACGATTGGTGCTGATGATGTCCGGGAATATGGGCTGACAGAGAATCAGCGTCGGTGGGCTAATCAAATCGCAGAGCAGATGGGGGTGAGTCATGATGCCTACCGATGATCGAAACGGCGTCAAGAACGCGGAGTGGGAAATCGGAATCACGATTCTGGTGACTGGTATCGGCGCGTTCCTGGTACATGATGTTGCGAAAAGCATCGGTGGGAGTCAAAGTCAGGTGCTTTCAGCAACGATCGTAGCTGTTGTAGCGATGTCTGTGCTGTTCTATCACCAGCTGGGTGAGATTCGCGCAGTCACACAGGAGAACGAATGATGGCTGAAGATAAGCCTGAATCGGTGAAGTGCCAACACTGTGGTGAACGAGTTACTCCGCTCCGCCATGATGATACCGGGCTCTCATGCCCAGAGTGTGGAGTTGGGATTCCGTATCCAGAGGAGGAAGTATGACTGGTAACAAACAAGAACAAATTAACGAGCAGGAAACAGACGGTACTGAATGGTTCATCCACCGATATGAGTGCCCTGAGTGTGGTGCTATGACGCGTGCAGACCGCGCTGTAGGGTGCTTCCGGTGCGGGTCTAAAATGGAGCACGTTGAAAGAATCGGCGAAGTTGTGGACTCTGCACCCTCTACGGAGGAGTGTGAGTGATCATGCCCGATGAGCAACTAACAGGCGATTCCGAGCTTTTCAGCACCGACTTCCAGCAGGTGTTTGCCGTGCTTCAGAGCGGTCATACTGTTGAGATCATAACCCCCACTGGAAAAGAGCTTGACGTCTATTACGAACTCTCAGAGGTTGTAATCGTTGAATCTACCGGCTCCACTCACGCAGGTGACGCTGCTCGTGAGCGTCTGAAAAAGACACTCCGGTCAAAAGGCACGGAATGGTCACTGAAACAGCGGGTGAACAATGACTGGCACTGAGAACCGCGACCTTCCTAAGAAAGGGTATTGCCGGTTTTGCGACGAGGAGCAACCGTTAATCTGGAATCAGTATCTTGATTCCCCGGTCCCAGTCTGCCTGGAGTGTGACAACAAGCTGGTAACAGACGAGGTTCTTTCGGAGGGGAACAATGCCAACTGATGCTGTCACCAGTGCAGTCGATCAGAAGAAACTCTTGTGGGGATTGAAACGACTCGCGCTCTGGGGAGAATTAGACGCTGCGGACGGTGCAGATCCGCACGTCCGGTTTGAGGCGAAGTGCCACGCGAAGACGGCGTTTGAGGAGTGTTGGAGCGGCGAAGTAGAGGAGTGCGACGACCACGGGGTGAGTCCATCATGAGGGGGGTGGTGGACCGTATTCGTGGGGTCGTTAGTGACGGGGCGAGTGAGTGTAAACACGAGCGCGATGACATCTGGCCCGACGAAGACGAGCGTATTTGGCACCTTGAGGACACGTATCTCAAGGACCGTCGGTACTGGTCGGAACATGACGCTGCGTTCGTCGAACTCCGAGAGCGTGTCAAGGAGTTCCGGTGCTTTGGGTGCGGCGAGCAGCACACCATCGAGACGGGCGAGATGACGGGTAACGTCCGCTGGAAAGCGGATATGGAGACCGACGAGATCGCGGAGATGCGGGAGGAAACGAACAGCGGTTCCTACTACAACGGTCGTCTCTGGTGGGAAGATAACGTTTGGGACGGAGACGCTGAAGATGTTGCGACGCAGATCGACTGGCTGTCGGACATCGGTTATCAGGACTGGAAGCACCAGCAGTACGCACGGATAACACCCGGGGAGCTACAAAAGAACAATGACTGATCACCACCTATCAACCTATCATGTTGATGGAACACTCGTAGTTGAGTGTCCGAACAAAAACCGCGCTGACGACCAACATTTCATGGCAACAGTGCAGTACAACGACACAATCGATGATTCAAAGTACGAAGAGTTCATCGATGCAGCCCCCAGGTGTAAGGAATGTGGCGCTACCGTTGAATTCACTGCTTACAAAGAAAGCAGCATCTCGGCGAATCCGAACCCCGAACAGCGCAGTGACGATAACGAGCGGGGACTGTACGAGAAATACAAGGTCTACAAAGACGGCGAAGCCGTTTCGAATTGTTTCGTCCTTGAACCCGAGCACGACTCAGCAGCACGGGAAGCATTGCTTCGGTACGTCGAAGAAACCGACGACGAGGTGCTGGCCGAGGATCTGCGTGAGTGGGTGACGGATCTATGTACGCGGGGTGGCCGGGATGTCTGAAAACGGAACTGAACAAGCCAGCGACGAGGAATTGGTCGTTGTCGGCAAGTACGGATATCTCGCAGAAGATGACTTTGGGAGTCTATCGGAGGCACAGAAGGCGGTTGGTGACTACGACAAAAGCAGACCCGAACACGCCCCGCACGGGGTTGAAAACCGTTCCCTAAACTCGGAAAACGATCACTCATGACTCAGACCGAGCAAGACGCGTTCAGTTTCGAAAAGTGGCTGGATTCGGTCGATGGAGAGACAGTCGAAGTGACTATGGCTGAAGGTCTCGGTGGTCACGCCAGTAAGCTACTCACCCGTCGGGCTGCAACTAAGTCCGATATGACTCTCTGTCCGAAGTGTGAGGATATGCGGCTGCTTGTTGACGATGGTGAGCCAATCGGGTATTGTCCTGTTTGCGGCCACAGAATCCAATCAATGTTGGCACTTGGGACGCAATCGAAAGGGGATTGGGACAACATGGACGACGAGGTCAAGCCCGATGTCTGAAGAGTCCGGTGTCAGAAAAGAACAAAGATATCTACCAGTCTGCCACGATTGCAAAGTCGATCTCACACACCCACGAGACAATCGAGAGGCCGCAGAACGCGCCGCTGAACGCCACCGCGATCGAATGGAGCACGCGGCAGGTGTGCGCACAGTGGAATGATTTATCACGCAATCCGCCTTGAAGTTGAACAATGATAGACAGCAAGCAAAAAGAGAGTACGAACAGGAATCACTCCCCTCGGTGCAGTGGATGTAACGAGCTGATTGTCCCAGGTGAAAAAAGGCGACCATCCGATGAGGGAACTGTCCACGATGAGTGTGCTGGGTTAGTTCACACACCTCAAGATGACAGTCCGCGATACAAGTTCGCGCTGATTTTTACTACTTCCAAGTTACGAATATTCAAGCAACCGCCAAGCCCGCTTAGACCGGGTAGATTCAACAATTCTGACTGGGGGCTGGTCGATACAATAGCAGAATACAACCACTCTAAAATTGATATTGAAGGCGGGAAATTCGCTCACGAACGTGGCGTGACAATCCTCTACGCAGAGGATATCACTCAACATCACTCATGACTGCATCGCAACAGCCTGAAGAAGTCTCACGGACTGTCACAGTGAAGGTGTGGGAGGGTAGTCAATTCGACAGTGCTGATGAGTTGGTTAATCAGGAAAACCCAGACGAGTACGAACTCCCCGTTGTTGATCTAGAATATGGCGTGTTGGATGCACTGTCAGACGATGCCCGAGTTATTCTCGCTGACGACATTGATCATCACGGTACGTACGCGTTTCTCGTCGAATCAGACAGCAACGATGTCGTGTTGAACGTGCATACGAATGATTCGTACCACGATCCAACGGACTGGGACAACCCAATCGAGCGCGGGCTTACATATCGCAGTGATGAAGATGACATCCCGCCGTTCAAGTGCGAGCTCTGGGGGCGCATTATGATGTGGGTTGAACCAACAGACCCTTATTGACCTCCTCCACACGACTGAAGTCGTGGGATTCCTCCGTGGGTAATCCAACCAGTTGATTATCCCGGCTGTAACGCCACTGTTGTTAGCGCCTTGCGCTAACTGGTGTGTTCTGACCAGGCCACGAAAGACGAACTTTCACTAGGCGCGGCACCCGAAACACGAGTATGGGAAGCACGAAAGAGAACGTCGCTTCTGAACCAGCGGTTCTTGGAACGCCACCTGCTGACGAAGAAGGGTACTGGTTTACAGAAATTTCGTATCACCATCCGTTTTGCGCGCCAACTGCTGATTCAGTAAGCATTCAGACCTGGTTTTCGCCACATGGATTGCAAGTGTCCGGGAGGGTTGAGGTATGACTTCGAGTCCGAGTGTCAGTGAGGAACCGGAGGTAGTGTGTCTTTGCGGGAGTACAAAATTCAAAGACGCGTATCGCGCTGAGAATCAGCGACTCTCACTGAATGGGAAAATTGTGTTGTCTGTCGGTCTGTTCGGGCACGCTGATGATGTTGATCTCAGTGCAGCTGAAAAAGATATGCTGGATGAACTCCACAAGCGGAAAATTGATTTTGCAGATCGCATCCATGTCATCGACGTGGATGGGTATGTCGGTGAGAGCACGCAATCGGAGGTTGAGTATGCGCGTGCCCACGACATCCCGGTGACGTGGTACAGTGAGCGGACAGATGAAACAAAGTGAACTACGCTGCCCTACTCACCCGTGACGGAGCAGGGCCGGGTGGAATGACTGCGGCGAACAGTAACGAGTGATACTTAGGTGGATGAGTCAGGGTAGTTATGTGGACACCCACACCCCGAGTGTCGAGTGTAAACTGTAGAGAAAGAGGGGTAGAAGCCTTTGAAGACTGTGTTAGGATTGCTGTTGTGGTTAGATGGAGTTCTTACTCCTCAGATACCTGTTATTATAGTTAAGGAAACTATAAGTGGGTGGTGGATAAACCATACCCGCAGGACAAACTCTCATGGAGTGAGGAGGAGTCCACGACTCCTCAGCCCACAGTTCAGCACACTCTATTTCCCGCATACACCACTCAGAAATAGGGACAGGCAGCTCAGGGCTTCACACCCTTCTAATTTCAAGTGTTACACTCGACGCCTGGGGTGCGTGCCTGTTTCAATATTCCCTCTCAGAGATCTCATTGCTCCCTATTACATTCGACACCTGGGGTGCAAACATCATTCGACATCTGGTCTTCACACTACGATTAGAAGACTCACGATAGATACTCTCACTAGTTTATAGCAAGCAGATTTACACTCGACACTCGGGGTGGGTGAACCACTAGCATTTATTATCTTGGAACCTGGCGTCGAGTGTATGGATTCAAACACTGGCGCAGACACACCCCACGAAAGAGAGGAGAATAAACCCTCTTCACATAGAAAAGACGGTAACACAACCACTGACGATGACTCAGCGGATTCCATGTCGCAAAGCTCATTAGGCGATATTTGGGCTAGTCCAGACGCAATCTTCGCACGGAAAGAACTGCTCAATATTGACCACATCCCTGAGGAAGACCGTATTATCGGCCGCGACGACGAGATCGAAGATCTCGCGTCACAAATCCACCCAGCCGTCCGTGGTGGGTCACCACGGAATACACTCATCTACGGGAAAACAGGCACTGGGAAATCACTTGTCGCTAAGCATGTTACGCAAAGCGCGCAAAAATTTGCAAAACAACAGGGCACTAAGATGGGGCGTGTCTACATTGACTGCACGCAATCAGCGACAGAGACACGCGTTGTGATTAACACTGCACACACCCTCAACAACCCTGATAAAACAGGAATCTCAATTCCAGTAACTGGCCTTGCAACTGACGTTTACTATCACCGACTCTGGCAAATCCTAGATGAACTCTATGACGTGGCTATCATCATCCTTGACGAAATTGACAAACTCAAGGACAACGAAATTCTCATGCAGCTGTCGCGGGCAGGCGAATCAGGTAAAGTTGATTCTTGCAAGGTCGGAATCATTGCTATCAGTAACAAAATCTCGTTCAAAAAGTCGCTTGATGAACGGATTCTCAGCAGCCTTCAAGACCGCGAATTCATTTTCCCACCATATGATGCAAATCAACTCCGTGCAATTATGCGGAATCGCGCAGACGCCTTCCATGATGGTGTTCTGACCGATGATGCCATCCCACTCAGTGCTGCGTTCGCTGCTCGAGAACACGGTGACGCACGGAAAGCGCTGGATATTCTACGGAATGCTGGTGAATTAGCGAAACACGAAGACTCAGAACAAGTCCAAGAACACCATGTTCGTGACGCACGCGAGAAGGCAGACATCGATCGGTTTTCGCAACTCCTCGAAGGGCAACCAACACAGGCAAAAGCCGCGGTGTACGCGTTATCGTTGCTGGCTGAGCATGAACGTGACAACGAATTCTCAACGCGAGAGATTTACGATGTGTACAAAACTGTCTCAGATGAACTGGACATGGATACCTTGTCGCACCGAAGGATGCATGATCGACTCAGCGAGCAGGTATTTCTTGACATTCTGGGGGAGAGTGAACGCGTCGGACGTGGGCGCGGGCAAGGTGTAACAAACTATTATTTCCTCATGGAAGACTCGCATACCGTACAGAAAGTCATCCATCAAGACAGCCGATTTGAGGATCTTGATAACACTGACTTCCGAGTGTGACCTCCGATATATAAGCTAAAACCCGTGTTATCAGGGGTTTACATTCGACACCCGGGGTGGTCGATGACCACAACTCTAGAACACGACATCCCCGCCGTTACACTCGACGCCCGGGGTATGCAAAATCATCCTTCAAACTATAGTAATCTCCAGAAGTATCTACTCACACCTCACACTAGATCTCCGAGAACCAACGAGATACGCCGGTCTTCGGCGGGTATCTCTGCAAAGACTTCCAGATTCTACTATAGGTAGAACCAGTCACTTTCTGTGTACAGGCGATCAAGGCGACTGCCCCGGGACTTGACCCCGGGAGTGAGTCCACCAAACCTCTGAATAGCTTAACCACGTGATTTCAGGGGTTTACATTCGACACCCGGGGTGGTGACACACAAAACAAACGCGGTTGTCCCTACGAGAGCTTTCGCACAGCGGTAACTGGACTGTCATCACGCTCAACGATCGCGGTAACCTTCTCTGCTGGAAGGAGAAGATTCTCTCCGCGGCGGCCGGGGGCTCGTTCACGCTTCAACACAACGTATTCCTCGCCATCAAGCGGTAACTCCGCATCAATGTCAACGTCTAACGGGTCGGTCGTGGTTGTGGTTGCGCCACGGGTTTCAATCTGCCAGAACCTGCCGTCTCGAATGAGATGCGTTGCTTCGTCAAGTGGGACTTCGAAGAAAATCCCGTAGTCGAATTCGTGAACTGGCACCTCAACGCATTTGACTGGTTCTGCCTCTTTGCGTGACTCGACGTCTGCGTTGTTGGCCCAGGCCTGCCAGACTCGGTGCCCGGCTATGGTGTCGCGTGGATACTCTCGAGTCCCAAAACAGACGAACATCCCGAAATCCCAGAGGTACTCACCGTCATTCAGGATGCCTTCGGCGTCGTAAACGTCCGCAGTAAGGACTGTTTCGCTCACAACAGCGTTACTGCTGGGGGGAAGGTAAAGATTCGGCTTTCCGACTCGAAAGTCAGTTGAGGGCACTCTGTTGTCCAGTCTTTATACGAATATCGTGCCTACTTAGCCGTGATTGGTGAGCAGTAGATGAAGCGACAGGAGAAGTTGAACAAGTCGATGGATGAGTTATTTCCGCAGCAAGCGCTGGATAAGTTCCGTGTGTGCAATGAGGAAGTGGTGGATGCGCGGTGGAATTACTGCTCGGAGCGATGTCGAGAGATTGCGCAGGCGGTACAGAAAAAATTCACCTGGACAACCGTGCGTGAACGAATTCTTGAGCGTGATGACTACGTGTGCCAAGAGTGCGGGGTAAGTCGAGAAATGTGGGAGCGAGCGTATTGCCAGGTTCATGAAATCGCGGAGGAACGCGTCACTGAGGGTGAGACTAATGGTGAGCGGCCTCGGAAACAGCAAATCCTAGACCAGTATGATGTGGAGTCGCCGGAATTCCACGTAGATCATATCACACGTGTCGCGGATGGTGGGCACCCGTTAGAGGAGTCAAATCTACAAACGTTGTGCAAGCACTGTCACAAGGCGAAGACAACAGTAGAAAACCAGGATGATGCGATTGAGCAGCGCCCGGAAGTCGGGCTTGATGAGTATTTGTAGCCCGGCGAAGTTTTTTATAGTTCAGGCCACGCACCTGAGGTATGGGCACTATCGAAGCACAAGTCCCAGATCAACTCGAACATGAGATCGCACGCCTCGTCGAAACTGGCGACTTCACGAGCGAGGCCGAAGCACTCGAATCGCTCATCAGCACTGGTCTCACAGCACACAAAGCCAACGCAAGACATGACGACGACCCCGACCCTGACTATGCCGTAGACGACCCCGTCGGTCACCACAATGAAGATGAATACGCGTTCTAACACCCTTCACAGCGTACCCTCGCAGAACTGGTGTGAAACGACCAGCAGTGATTGGATGGGTCCCTGACTTTTGTCCCGGAGTACGCACTACACATAGATACCAATGAGCTCTGGTGAAGAACCAACAACAAGTGAACTCCAGCTGGCTGTGCGATGTCTAGTCTGTGGTGCAGATGAAACAGAGTCCCCAGGCGTCGACGTCAATGAAACTGCGAGTGCATCTGAGTCGGTGGTGTCGGAAATGGAACGGGAATTCATTTGTCGCAGCTGTGGCACCACAGAAACTGTGGATCCAGCCGTCCTCCCAGAGGTGTCTGCGGACAACTTCGGAACAACGAACGTCCCAACTGATGAAGAGATGCCGGTCCACATTGATGATACCGCCATTCAGTACAAAGAAATTGAAGAGTATGTGACGGTGACAACACTCTACAACCGGGATGGAGTGGCCACGCACGGCCGAATGCACGAAATCCGCATCCATGCGTTGAATCCGCCGACACTCACAGAAGGGAATGCGCACGATGTCCAACTTGGAGAGCACCTCGATCAACGGATGCTCCTGACGAACGTCCGATACTATTCAAACGATAACCCGTGGAGATTACTCGCGTTTTCTCGGAATATCGATGACAAGACTGATAGTGAAATCACGTCCACCCGTCACAAAACCCACTGACTATCCATGCGACTCACACACTACCACTCAAACCATTCTTGGCTGAATTGACGTCCTCCCACGACTGAAGTCGTGGGACTCCTCCGTGAGACCTCCCGGATGGAGGGCTCCGGCTGTCAGCTTGCGGGTTCGCTGATGCGTCTTCGGCCCTCTCGGTGAGGGTGTGGCGTGTTCAGTGTATCCGCTCGACGTACCCCGCCCGATCGGGCGTGGGTCTCACGGGCGTTCAGCACCGTGAGCAGCGGGCCGCGCCATCGGCCCGACCACGCGGTTTCAGCCACCGTGGCGTGGTCGTAGGGTGACATGCCAACCGCTGCTGGTTGGGCTGCGAAGGTGTGTGAGTGTGAGTGGTGAGACCGGATCGTGGCCATCTTGAGCATGACCCGGTTCCCCGCAGCAGCATGTCGCATGTCCACTCCAATCAACACGACAGACGAACATAAAGAATCGGATTTTCATCCCACGACTAAAGTCGTGGGCATTCAATCACTCACCACGTGTAAGTGTTAGGAAGCATATCCGAGCGTGATAGTGCTGTTGCGCCACCGACAATGCCAAACACATATATCTGCACGCGCCGAAGAATTTCGCACGAACATTACCCCTGGTGGTAGTTTTCTGCTCCACGTGAGCAAGACCCTACCAGGACTTAACAGAACACTCACAACACGAAATCAACGAGGATGACTATGGGAGGAACTCTACACGCGCTTTACGTGTCGGTATTCAGCGTTGCTGGTCTTGTCTGTCTCGGCGCACTGTCCGGTGTCCAATCGCTGTCGCATTCCGACATCCGCCGTGGACTCGGCGGATTATTCCTCTTGAACGGTGTCTGGGCGCTCCTGATGGCGGTGCAACTCCTTCTTCCATCGTTAACGAGCAAACGCATCGTGTACATTCTCGGGCTTATCGCTGGGATTGCGACGGTTTTCGCGTGGCTATACTTTGCGTCAGCTTACAGTGGCCGCCAGTATCACCGGTCGCGGGCGTTGCGACTTGTCGGTCTGTCCGTGTTCAGCGCGATCGTTCTTGTCAAGGTGACAAACCCGATTCACGGGGCGTACATGGATATGCAGATTATTGCAGAACCGTTCCGGCACGGGCGCGTCACACACTTTGCTCCTCACTGGATGGCGACTGGGTTCTCGTACACTGCCTCTGGAATCGGATTTTGGTTTCTCTTCGATTCGTTTGCCGACGCCGATACTCGTCCTACTGCGCTCTATCTACTCGTGTCAGTTACTGCATTACCTCTCATCCCCTACATTGCGGGGTACTACGGGGGAGGCCCATTCTTGGTGCTGAATTACGAACCCATCGGCGTCGCTATCTTCGCGCTCGGCGTACTCTGGTATGCACGCGGTGAATTCACTCGACTCAGCAATCCTGACCAATCAACTATTGCTGAAAGCATCTCAGAAGGCGCACTCATTTTGGATGATCAGGGGAAAGTCATTAACTACAACGACAGCGCAGCTGCCATTCTCGAGCACAGCCCTATCCAAGGGCAGACTCTCTACAGTGCCGACGCGGAACTAGCAAACTTAGGCCGTGGTGAAAAGACTGTCATATCTCGAACTGTCGGTGACCAGCCTGCCAAATTTGAGGGACATCGAACGACTATTGAGGCTGAAACTGCGTCTGAAGCAATCACTCTCACGGACGTAACTGAAATCGTCCACCTCGAAGATGTCGCGCGGTTATTCCGCGAACTCAACAAAGTCCTCATCGAAGACATGGACCCAGCCGAGTTTACGACGCTCATTCCCGAGAAGTTGGCCACCATCGATGCGTATCGAATGGTCTGGTTGTCTGCCCGAGCGGACGACGAAACTGGGCACGTCGCTGGGCAACCAGATGGATACGTTCAGTCCCAACGTGGTGATGTGGAGAGTTTTGACCCAGTGCGAAAAGCTAGTGAAACCGATGAGATTCAGGTCATAGACGTCGATCCTGATAGCGAGACAGGATGGGAAGCCACTGCTGCTGACCGGGGTATCACTGCATGTCTGGTGGTCCCACTGGAACTCCCAATCGGCGAGGGGTATGTTCTTGGTGTGTACACAACGGTTCCGGACGGATTCAGTGACGCTGAAGTCGAATTATTCCGAGATATCGGTGAGGCTATCCCGAACACGATTACAGCCGTCAAAGCTCACCGAGAAGCAACTGAGTATCAAAAAGCGGTTGAACACGCTGGATATGCAATCTTTATCACTGACGTCGACGGGACAATACGTCACGTTAATCCCGCATTTGAGGAGATTACTGGTTACACGGCTGAGGAAGCAGTCGGGAAAACTCCGCGAATCCTCAAATCCGGTGAAATGAGCGAAGAATACTACGAACGACTTTGGGCCACGATTTTGGATAGTAATGTGTTCTCCGAAGAAATCATCAATAAAACGAAAGCCGGAGATCGATATCTTGCTCGGCAGACAATCGCCCCAGTGACCGATGAAACCGGTGACCCAGTTGGATTTGTCGCCATCCAGGTCGAACAGACTGAAGACCTCGTCCGGAAACAACGCCTGTCTGTGCTGAACCGACTCCTCAGACACAACCTTCGAAACGAATTGAATGTGATTGATTTCCAAATGGAGATCCTCGAAGATCTCTACGAATCACCACACGATGCCAGCGAAACGCATGCTGAAGCCCGTGATGCTATCCAAACAGTCCAACGCGTAACCCAGAAGATCATGGCTCAGTCTGAGAAAGCCCATGAAATCGAGCAGATTTTCGACCAGTTAGATGCCACAGAAAATCGCATCCCGATGACAGCCATCACAGAATCTGTTCGAGAAAAACTCGAAGACACTGAACCACGCACCTCGCTTGACGTTGCTGACACTCTCACAGAGTACGAAGTCAACCCGCGAATTTTGACCGTCTTAGATGAGCTCATCACGAACGCTACTAAGCACAACGAGACTTCCGACCTGGAGGTAACCGTCACTGCATCACTCACCGATGACGGAGAGATTCAGTTCTCGGTGAGTGATACTGGGAGTGGTCTTCCCGAGCAAGAACAGCATATCCTAACAGAAGGTGAAGAAAGCAAACTCAGTCACAGTAGCGGACTTGGCCTGTGGATGGTGAGTTGGATTACGACCTACTGTGGAGGAATGCTAACTGCTGATGTCGATTCTGACGGAACCACGATTCATGTGTTCCTCCCGGCATGGCCTTCAGAAACCGAATGAGCGGGTGGCGGCTCGCAGTCGTTACTCTTCCGCGAGAAGTAATGAGTTAGCGCATAGCGCTAACTGGCTGACAGAGACAATTCGAGTCTTTCACTCTCCGATCTGCGCTTGACGAATCGAAACCAAATCCTTAGCCAACCGAGCACGGTCAGCACTCCCGTCAGTCACTACTAGTATGTCTGGCCCAGGGTGAACGGGAGCTGTATCGTCAACGTGGATTCCCGTTTTGTCGAGACCCGGTAACGACACCATACAACCATTCCCAGCTGCCCGCACACTCGCATCCATCCCATTATAGATACTCCCGGTGTCTCGTGCTGCACTGGCAACCAATTCTGCGATGTGCTCAGACTTCATCTCACTCGGCCGCACAACTAACAGTGCTTTGTCAAACCCGTAGACACGGACATCAGCGAGGTCAGCCCATCGCTCGACGCCGGTTTTCCCTTCACCAGTCGCAAGTTCTGCGAGCTCGGCTGCACGTGCTGGTTTTGTGACCTGGAGTGCAGGGCCCTCCCCACTTTGCTTAACTGTATTCGGCATACTTCGGAATGGCACTGATCCCTCTTGAAAGTTAGCGCAATACGCTAACTGATAGGCATGTGCAGTACTGTCCAATCGCTCAACAACCTGTATGTGCAGACTCGCTGAGCTGAGTGAGAGAACTGCGCGGGTGAAGAAACAGTAACGCAGCTATTTTCGGCTGTTTTTCGGTTCCTCGCTGGCAGTCGCATTTTCTGATAGGTTTCAGTAGCCTGATCGGGGTGAGATACCAGAGGTAGAGAGTCAGAACTGGGTAAATCCGTGAACGCTCAGCGAGACATTCGCAACTCAACGGCCCGGTAATAATGTAGCGACATATGGTTTATTGCAACAGTGCGATAAGAAACCCGGTTTTTGAGGTGTTAACGGCGTGTTTTCACCGGAAACCCGGTGTCTCTTCTGCTACTCCTCTTCCGTGTCCGAGGGTTGTGAAGCCCCTGAAACAGCATCTGCGGTGTTCTCAGCTACTTGCTTAGCCTGAATATCACTGTATGACTCATGCGTTGTCCGGATCGAAGCGTGCCGGAGAAGCCCCTGTGCATTCACAATCTCTCCCTGTTCATACAGAGTATGCCCAAGGCCACGACGCGCGCCGTGCGGCTTGAGGTATTCTCCATCAATGTCCAGACCAGCATCGTCACAGAGTCGTTTCATCAGGCTGCGAGCGCCGTTCTTGGATATCGCAGGTGGAGCAACCTCCGTTTCTCGCAGTGCTTCATCAACCGTCATCTCCTCCAATAATCCGGCTGTTTCGGCCTCGCCAAGCGCATCAACCAGGGCCTCGCGTTTCGAGGGGGTGTGCCCCGTGGGGAAGACAGGCCAATCGTCTATCGGAGGCGACTGAACGCGGTTATACCATCGCTCAAGCGGGGGTTGAGTAGCTGGATACCCCGGCCGCGACTCCTCTGTGAGCCCAATCGTCTCCCAGCTTCGGGACTTCCCAAGGACAGTAATCGTCCCAGCGTCGAAGTCAACATCTGTCCAGCGGAGACCGTTACGTTTCTCATCATGAGGGTCACGGAACAGCTCAGCGCCGCGTGCCCCCGTCAAGGTGAGCAGATACACGAGTACACGATCCCGATACGCTGGCTCGAGAGATGTGTTTGGGTCGTCGTTGAGGGCTTCATCTGCGCGTTTTGTGACGTACTGGATGATTGCTTTCCGGTCGCGTTCGCCCCAGAATTGTCTGTCGCGGTCGCCGGTATCTTCTGGGAGATATTCTTGAGTGCGATCTGGTTCAGCAGGGTTTGTCGTGAGTAACCCGTCGCGTTTGCAGAATTCTAAGAAGGCACGGGTGTATGCGAAGTAGTTGTGAGCTGTTGAGGCGGCGATTTCGTCGTTGTCTGTGCGTTCTCGGAGTTCGTATCCCCAGTCACGGCAGGTGTCGGTTGTGATCTGTTCGACTGTCGTGATGCCGTTTTCGGCGAGGAATGAGTGGAAGGATTCGGTGCCGTCTCGGAGGACGTATCGGAGTGTGTTTTCTGAGCCGCCTGCATCGAGACTGTGGAAGTAGCGGTCGAGTGCGGTTTCGATGGGTGTTTCCCCGGGGTTAGCGGGGTTCTGAGTGGGTGGCACGATTTATGCTTCGCATACGGCGGAGGGGTACGTAAATCTACTGCACTAACTTGCTGTTTAGTTCAGTGCAGAGTTCCAGAACCTCATCGGCGCTAAACCCGGGTTTTAGACATTCTACCCGCTGAATCACCACTCATACAAGCAATATAAACCATATAACGCTATAGCAAATACCGCCCTCGCCGCCACCCCTGCCAAAACACGCTAACTACCGGAAAACAACACTCTCAGCCACATAACACACTTCACCGCTTCGAAAAACAGCGAGAATCCGAGGACGACTACTCGTCAGCCCGACAGCCCCACTCGTGCATCGTCCCAACTGCGTCGTCGAAATTCCGTAGCCCAGCGATGAAGATCGCCTCTTTCACGTCCGTCTCTGTGACATCATCACCGAAGATGTCCTCTGCTTGCCGCTTTGCCTGTTGGTACGCATCGTCGACGTGATCCTGGAAGTAAATCCAATCATGGTCACGCGCTTCCTGTGCACCCTTCCGTGAGAATAAGAAGGGGAACTCGTGCGAATCACTTGGGTCAACCGCTGGCGTGTCGATAGCCTCAGCCACCGCCATCACTTCAGCACGTTCATCTCCCACAGCGACATTCTCGGGGTCAGGCGAAGATCCAGTCTCAACACCGGGTGGGGAAGCAGTCTGTGAGGCGTCTTCCCCCCGGGTTGACCCGCCATCATCACCCTTCGAAGGCTTTGTTTCCGCCGTGGTTCCGGAATCCGAAGTTGGTTGGGGCTCGTCAGCGACTTCCGATTCGGGTTCCGCGTCGGATTCTTGCGGTTCCGTCTCGGGTTCGGCACTCGTACTTGCCCCTGTGTCTCGGGATAGCAGACCGCGGTCGTCGTCGTATCCTTCGTCCGTTGCGCCGTGGGTCACTTTGTCGTCGTCTTCGTTAGTAGCCATTGTTCAGTTCAGTCAGCAGAGTGTGGTTGTGCATTGTCGGTACTGTCCGTGAGGTGGTCTGGGAGAATTTCTTCTTCCCGTTCTTTGTTCTTCAGGGAGCCGTTGTACCCGCGGAAAACGGACTCTGCGGTGTACGGCCCGTCAAGGTCGTTGATTTCGCCGGCCTCGATGAGGTCAGCGAGCGCTTTGTACCGTTGAAGGATCACTTGTTCACAGGAGGAATCCCGTAGGTCGCGCGTGTCGTCACGCTCAATGAACTCTCGAAGCGTCACCTTGTTCGACAGACTCTCCGAGACAGCTTTCGCTTCGGGGATGCCAAATGGAGTGACTGGTTTTTGCTTCAGGTGGAGGCTGTAGAGCCCATCTTTTTCTGTATTTTGCAGCGTAGCGAAGTTACCGGTGCCGTGACTAAGTCCGTACGGGATGACGCCGATAATCCCGAGGGATGCGGGCCCAGCACCCATCGCTTTCAGCTCCCGGTTGAGGCTTTTCTGTTGACGTTCAATGTATGACTCGAGTTCCTCAATGCTCCCGGCGCCCTTTTCGGAGAGTTCGATTGGGGCGACGACGTTGCGAGTGCTGACGATCGCGTTGGCGACGAGCTGGGCGCGGGAGCCCTGCACGTCCACGAGGATGTAGTCGTACTGTTTGTCGAGTTTGGCCTCTGTGATGAGACGCCGAATCACCATCAGTGGGTTCCCGTCGTACTTCGCAGTGATTTCGCGGGCGAAGTCTTCGAGGTCGCGGTGTGATGGAATGAGGTCGTACCCGAGGTTAATCTCGGGATGGTCCCCAGGCACGATGATGTCGTTCAGGTCTCTGTCGTCACTGAAGACGACGTCTAACAGGTTGTATTCGTCGGCCGTGCGGAGGTGTTCCATCCCGACGAACTTGGTGAGACCACCGTGTTGCGGGTCGAGGTCAATGCAGAGGACGTCGTTACCTCTGGATCCGAGGATATCGCCCACGTTAGACGTTATCGTGGTTTTACCGACGCCTCCAGCGTCCGTCCAAAACGTTGCTGCTCGTTTAAGTCCTTGCGCCATATGTCCGTAGTACTGTGGCAAGGTAATAAAGCCCCGTCAGACATACGTCAGTCGTTTCCCACGATACATACATATACACGGGTTACCTTAGAAGTTAACTCGTAAGTTAACTTGTGAGTGAACATATAGGGTAACAAGTTAACCTGTTTCATCAACAAGAACCTTAGTTACAACAGAACAAGTTAGTACCGTAAGAGATTCGTGAGGGATGACCTGACTAAGCAAGTAGGCTACTGTATGAAGGACTGAGTGCAGACACTACGTGGTGTCATCGTGTCTGAACGACAGTACCTAATTATAGAGGAAGGACTTCAAAGAGATAGGAGTGGACAAGGACAGATCCTCAGAGATACGTGAAGGTGTTGTAATATTCAATCGCTAGGTCAACAACTTGAAGGTGACTTTGGATGTGTTCCCAGTTACCCACTGTTTTCTTCATCTCCCGAATTATCTCAACGTTATCCGTATCACTTGCGCACGCACAGGGGCTCTCTGGTGAGTCTACATCATACGCTACCTCCCACTCGTCAATCTGGGCTTGGAGGTCAGCCTT
>NZ_CP129993.1 GCF_030505615.1 Salinibaculum rarum | reverse complement strand
GAGTGAGTGGTTAGACTAAATGGTAGTCTGGGGAATATAACTGGTATCGTGGGAAGATTTTTCTCTCATCCCCACATAGATGCTATTATAATGAGCAAGACAGCAGAGGCCGACGATCGTGGCCGTATCGTCATCCCCCATGAGGTCCGCGAAAAGCACGGTGATAGATATCGTATTGTCGAACTCGACGACCGTGTCGAGCTGATTCCGTTGAAAGAAGATCCTATCAAGGGGCTCCGTGATGCGGTCGGCGATGCGTTCGACGAAAAATCAATTGCGGAGATTAAACAGGAGGCGCGCGACGCTGCACGAGAGGACGCTATCGAGGAAGTCACTAAGTCGAAGCAGCGATGATCTACGCTGACACGGATTTTTTCATTGCGCTGGTCAAGGACGATGATTGGCTTCAGGAACGGGCTGTGACGATCGCTACGGAACATAAAGGCGACATCTACACGTCGCGGGCAACCCTTCTCGAACTCCTGATGATCTCAGATCGGTTCGAGTTTGATCGGATGGAAGCGCTTAGTTACGCGCTTGAAATTGCGTCTGTGCCTGAAGACGAGACAGTTCTCTTTCAGGCAGCGGATTATATGGACCAATATGGTCTCACCGCGTTCGATGCATACCACGTCGCATATGCCAACCACGATCCGATAATCTCATCGGACAAGTCCTTTGACGATATTACTGATGACCGGATCTCGATCGAAGAGAAATCCCTGGAATGAGTTACTTTCCCTCAACGACACAAAGACTATGAATCCCACTCGTTGGTATGATCGATATGATCTCTTCATTCAAAGCCTCTGAACCCCTCCTGAAACCTCTCTAGAATCCGGCTAAAGCCAGATTGAAAGAAGAATTCAGCATCCTTCTTCGCTTCGGGCTCCTCAGTAAGCGCGTATTCAGGATTAGATGGAGCCAGCATCGCTCGGTGCTTGAGTGGAGACAATGCCTTGTAAACGGCCTGTCGAGTAATCTCGAGTCACGACCTCCGGCATTTGTGGGCCGCCTACCATTTCATCGAGCAGCGCGTCGACGTCCGGAGAATGATGTCTGTCGGTGGCTGGTCGGACTACTCAGCAATCGAGCCGTATCTCACGAAGCCCACAGAGTCCCACGTCGGGGAGGCATTCGCGTGACCCGCGACGATTTCTCGACACCTAGCCTGAACCCACAAGTTCCAGCGTGAGAGGAGTTCGACCAGCTGCGCGAGGCCGTCGAAGACTACCTGGACCAGCCCGACGATCTGAAGTTCACCGACATCTGGCGGGCGCTCGCTGCCATCATGGGTGAGTATCACCGCGACGCCTTCATCGAGGCCCACGAGCTCGACGAGCCTGCTGAGACGGCCTGCATTGCCCGTCTCATCGACGGTCGCGACGAGTGCCCTCTTGACGACGGTGAGCCAGCCCTGTACGGAATGCACGTCTACCCGGGGAACATCGAGCGTCTGGACAGTGACGAGCCACCACACAACCAGTGGTTCGACGTCTGCGGCTTCGCGAAACACTACGGGCTCGAAATCTCGGTCCACGGCAAGAGGTGGTACAACCTCGGGACAACCGTCCACATCGTGTTCTACCCACCTGAGCGGTACCGGTGACAGCGGTGGGGTGGGATGAGGTGGGCGTCTGAGAGTGGTACATCAGAACTCCAACTATTTTCTTTATATGTATATTCTGGTTTCGGAATCTGGCCATGATTATTGGAGTAATCATGCCCAACTGGATATAACCGCCAGAAGGCAGCTTTTCACTTTCGCCAACTATTCTCCGTGCCTTTATTACAGATGTATATGAAAGTTTGCGTGTCCACATATGCAACATGCTTCGGCGGCCGTCGCGAGCGCGGCGGTGAAGTTGGCGCTTCGCGGTGAGCCGTTTCAGGTCTCCGACCTCCAGCACGAACTGACCGACCCGCCCAGTCGGCAGACTATCTATCGCGTGCTCCGCCAGCTCGAGGCTGACGATTGGGTCCGGTCCGATCACAACACCTGGCGGCCCGACATCCAGGCCGAGATGCTCGGCGACATCGACCCGAACCCTGATCGCGGTCGCGACAAAGGAATGAGCTTCGACGCTGAGGAGTTGCTCGGTGAGTGACTCCGTCTACTCACTGTAAACAGTGAAATACTCCCCACACTCCAAGCAACGAGTGATCCGATGTTTCTCGTCGCTGTGAATCGGGTCGGTCTCTTTCTCGACGCCGCAGTGTGAACACTCGACGGTGACTCGATCCGTCATAGGACTTCGACACCTCCGTCGTCGTCGATTCGGGCGGGTGCACCTAACTCGTTGACTGCCTTCTCGACCACGGCTTCGGCCCGGTCGGGGTCATCGACGCCGTCGACGCTGCTGGCCTGCGCGAGCACCTCTGGTTTCGAGAACTCGTCGTTGACGTGTCCACGGAGTACTTCAATGAGTTGTTCAGCTCGGCTCGAAGGCCTTGGCGGTCGTCGCGAGAGTCGGCCACACCTTTCTGCTGGCCGCCGTCCGCAGCTGCGTCGAGTTGTCCCTGGTCTTCGTTTTCAGGTTCAGACGCCGGCGTATACGCGACACCTGCCTGGAGTTCCGTCACGGCCGTTTTACCACGTTCGAGGATTAACTGAAGTTTCCCGTCGTACTCATCAACGCGAACCTCTCTCATACGTCGCTCGTCAAGCAGGGCAGTCGGACTCTCGCGCAGTATCGACGATACGGCTCTACATGGCATGACGACTCGGTGATTCCCGCTGTCGGAGAAGGGTGGGACGCGTGACTGACCATCGTGACGACGACCGCACCGACTGGCCCACGCTCGGCCCGAACGAACCGGTTCCATCGTGGCCTGAGTACGACCAGCTCCGCGAGGCCGTTCATTACTACCTCGACCACACTCCAGAGGATCCGAAATGGGTCTCCACTTGAGTCACTGGGCCAGACACGACAAGACCTTCGCAACGATTCCAGACTCACACGCTAGTAGTATCCTCATCAACTTCCATTACTTCGATGTGGTGAACTTCGGTACACCCTTCCCCCCGACACCCTCTCACCGCATCTGATTTGAGCTCGTTCTCGGTTTCGTCGTAGATCCATCTGACATCGGTAAGACATTCGTGACACGCGTACGAGATTCTGAGTGGCATAGTGTTGATGGGTTGAATCAACTTTCGCTCAATCGGCCGTCGTAATCGTCCAGACGTTCCCGCTGCTGGCTGACTCTGAGGCAGTGATTGCAAATGGCGAATTCTCAGCATTCCGCCACTGGCCCAGGATACCACCCACGTGGGTGCTTGCTAATCCTAGGTCAGACGCTATCTCGTTTGCCTTGAGGTTGAGCTCGTTCGTCTCCTCCAGACGGTTCTCGAGGTATTCTTGCACTGTCTTCTCTGGATTCGTCTCGGATTCCTCAGGAGTGGTGACGGCATCGGTGAGAACGATATCCTTGTCCTGAGACTGGTGACTACCATCAGCGTCGCTTGCGACGAGTGGTTCCGTATACCGCGCAACCTCGCGTTCGAGATGGTCGAGAACCTCTCGTGTCACGTCCTCCGAATCGATGTCAGAATGCCGTTCCGTAATCGAATGGACCATCGATTCGTACAACAGGTCGTGTGTCTGGAGGACTTCGATACCATCGGCAAGCCGCTGATACAGCAACATCTTCTGGAATCCACGCGACTGAATGACGGTTTTGAACTCTTCGTCGGACAACTGTTCTTTTGAGACGCTGATCATAGGTTTCGGTGGGATACAGCGATGGGCGTTCTTTTGAGCATTACGCTCACGTGTGAGTGGGTGGCCAATAAAGCTTGATACTATATAATCTCAATTGAGTGTTTAATTTATCAGAAGAAATGTATATCGAAAGTGAGGTATAGCGTCGTGCGGAGTTCCGTCTATGCAGGTGGACTGGAAAAATTCGGCAACAAAGCCAGTCCTCCGCCTTCTCGCTGATTCTGACTTAGCTCTCTCAGCGACGAGTATTGTGTACAACCTCAATAAACAGCTTGAACGCCCACCATCCAGAGCAACAGTTCATCGTGCTTTGTCTGGTGCGTTGGAGGCGGAGCTTGTCCATCAACCAGAAGGAGCACTTTATGAAATCACTGATACCGGCCGTAAGTACCTAACTGGCGACCTACGTGCAGATGAGATCGAGGTGACGGACAGCGATCAACAATGACATAGTTGTCAGTCGTAACTGCCTGGCTTGTCACTCAACTCTTTGTTCCCTTCCTGGTGTTGTCCAGCAACAGTAGAGGAGTAGAAATCTTAGAAGATGACGCTGGTCAAGAAACAGGAGAGATACCGTATTAACCAACGAAATCTGAGAAAGCCATCCCTTCTGTTGGTTAATCAGCCCGTCGCAGTATTCGCGAACCAAGAGTTTTCGACCTGCGCCAAAAATCGACGTGTAGCATGAGTGTTGGCGCGACATGGCAGAATCTTCAAAACGAGTGCGAGGCGCTTGCAGAGGATGGTACTCTTCTCACGCCGCTGTCCGGGAAGGAATTCACGATAACGAGCATCCAGGAGCCGCGCATCGTCATCAGATACCGCGAGAGTGGTGACAGTCAGCCACTCCAGCGCGAGCAATTCGAGACCCTGATCCGCCGCGTCGAAGACACAGCTACCGGCTTCGAACTCGACCGACTCCCCCCTGATGCAGACCCGTATGCTGCCGTGTTGAGTCTGCATCCACGCTTCGAAATTGACGAGCAGGAAGGTGTGATCCGAGCGACCGACGAGTCGACTGGCTCCCAGCTCGTGCCGGCCACTGCTGACGAGGACGACGAACCCGCAGAGCGTGCCGAGCCAGACCGCCCGGAATACGCCGACCTACTGTTGCTCGTCGACGCGATGGAACGCCACGATGTCGATGCATTGGATGCGATGGAGACGCCGGCGCTGGTCAATCTCTACACGTTATTGTCGGATGTCCAGCGCGGGACGGACGACATGCGCAAGAAGGTCGCAGATATCCTTCTCGAACGCGTTCACCACGACCAGCCTGTTCACGGCCAGTTTGGTTCCGTCCAGCGCACGAGTCGCGAGTATCGCTCGCTCAAAGACGACGAGGAAGTCCTCGCCACACTCGAAGACGCAGGTATCGACCGGGAACGGGTCACGACCGTCGATTCCACCAAGGTCGATGAAGCACTCGAGGTGACAGAAATCCCGCCCGAGGACGTCTACGATATCGACGAGCGCGAGTACGTCCGGAAGGCCGAGGTCGACGATGAGCACAAAGAGACGCGTCTCCAAGGGCTGAAAGACCAGCTCGAGTCGACGGACGACCCAGAAGCCGAGGACCTCCGCGAGGAAATCGAAGCACTCGAATCTCGTATCGAGGAGTTGACCGAGTTCTCGTCCGGCCAGAAGTTCCACACCCCATCCGGTAGCGATCTCTGACCCGTCGCAAGACAAAACCTCTCTTTAACTACGAGACGATGCCGGGCAGAGTCAACCAAGTGCTCGATACTGGGGACACACATACTGTGACGAGCGATAAACTGTCTGTAAACCATTAGAAGACCGGTGAAACATGCAGAGCGTGCAGTCACCACGGGAAATATATTAAGTTTCACATTTAACTCACGAGCCAGCCGATAGACGGGACGATCCTAACAGCGAGATCCCTCAGAAGATACTTGCTTCACGACTCATTGAACGGCGTATGAAGCGTCGTACCCTCCTCGCTGCACTCGGGACCGCGGGCACCACGGGCCTCGCTGGGTGTAGCGGACTCCTTGACGACGAACTCCCGGCTGGTAGTCTTCACCTCGAAAACCGCCACGACCTCCCACATATCGTCAGAATGACTGTCACGGATGTTGGGAGCGATGGAGTAAGGACAGACGACGGGTACGATGTTCGTGGTGACGTCACAATACGACCCGAGCAGCGACGACTCCAGACATCAATTTCTGTCGCCCCCAATGAAATCAAGACGTTCGAGGCTATCTTCACCGAACCGGTCACCTACCTTATCGAGTTCACAGTTGACGGTGTCGTCCCCGAAAACGCGGTTTACCCATTCTCGCCGGGAGTCAGTAGCCGTGGGAACTACACCTATTTGGATGCCGAAGTCTACGGCGGTGGCAAGTTTTCGGCTTCATTCAGCACAACGGACGTTTCTGGTCCATTCGATGACTGATTGCTCGCGTCGAGGCGCTCTGTGGTGAGAAACACGCTACTGGCAACGGTGACCGACGCTTCCAACGCGCCGGTACCGACACCCGCACAGCCGTCACAGCCGCCGGTGAACACGACTTCGACCTTCACTACGTCGAAGATACCGCCGCTGACCACGACGAACGCAGCTACTTCCGGCCCGTCGAAGACGTTCTCGACTTCGACGGGCAAAACCGCTATCAGCAGGATATCGCCGCCAAAAGCGTCGATCTCGCTACCTCGCTCAGCTATCGGGATGCTGCTGACCACGGCGACGGCATCCTCCCGGAGATGCCGTCGCCGACCACCATCAACCGCCGCGCCAGAGAATACGGCAGCAAGCTCAAGCAGTTCCTTCCAGACTGTGTCGCTGACACAGACGCTGACGCTGTTATTCCTGACGGCACGAAGTGCCACAGCCAAGACGACGACCGCTCGTACCACTCCGTCCAGGCCACGCTCGGCGAAGATACTGCCGAGGAGTCGCGCTCCCTGCTGGATCTCTCGGTCAACGCTGACTGGGACGAAACAGCCGCCGAACTCGAAGACATCGACGCAGTCACTGACGACGCGACGGTCGTCAGTGACGCTGATGAGGGTATCGTCACGGCATTTACCGACGAAAATCGTAATCACCAACTCGATCTCGTCCACGTCGGTCGGACGCTTGATTACAACCTTTGGGACGACGGCGTGTTCTCCTTGGATCGGCGGAACGAGATCGTCTCGGAGGTGATCGACGAGGTGTTCCATCTGAAGAACTCGGTCGCTAAACACCGTCCAGACGAGGAGTTCGCGGCGATCCGCGAACGGATCGCGCGAACGACCGAGCGTATCGAGAAGACAGCGTGGCAGTTGGATCAGTACGGGTCAGAGAAGGCGGCGGGGTATCTTCGGCGGTGGCTGCCGTCAATCGTGACGTTTGCCGAGCAGGCTGTCGAGGGGTTCGAGGTGCCGTGGACCTCGAACCCCGTCGAACGGTTGATGGGGGAGGTCAGCAAACGGTGCAAGAACCAGTGGATGCGCTGGACAACGGAGGGATTAGAGGCGATACTCCAGCTTCGGCTGGTGAAGTACGCTGATCCAGAGCACTACCAATCGTTCCTCAACGAACTGCTCCAGCGATCGACCAAAACAGCAATGAGCTGTGACCTCTCAATTGAGAGCACCAGAGGCAAACTCTAGACCGCTTTGCGACGCGACCAATGGTTTGAGGAAATGAGGTCGAGAAGTCGATTATGGGAGTCGCGCTTCTCGACCTCGTTGAGACAGCACTACGTGTAGCCAAACAAGCGTTGGGGAAGCGAGCGGGCAAGCCCGACTCGGGCGGGCTTGCCCGCGAGGCCCACATCGTCGCACACTGTATTCGCAAGGAAGAGGGACACAGCTACGCCGAACTCGTTGATCGAGTGAGCCTCATGCCAGCTGTGTGCGACCGCCTCGGCGTCCACCCGGACGCGCCACCTGATCCAACCACGTTCTATCACTCCTTCGACCGCTACGCGATGTACGTCTGGCGGGCGTTGCTGCGCATCTCCGCGCAGCAACACCCGCAGTCTGGTCACGTTGCGCTGGACAGCACGTTCTTCGAACGCAATCAAGCCTCGCAGTACTACCGCCAGCGACGCGGACAGAACGTGAAAACGGTCAAAGCGACAACGCTGACCGATACAGAGTCGCTGGCGGTGCTGGACGTCCACTGCTGTATCGAGCGTGAACACGACACGAAGGCTGGCCCGCGGGTCGTCCGCCGGAACGCGGACGACCTGCGGGCCGTGGCCGCCGACAATGGCTTCCAAGACTGGCACACTGAGTACGAGATCGCTGCACATGATGTCGAGTACCTCGTTCACTACCGCGGTTCAACAGCGAAAGCGACCGCGAATAACGCACTCATCCGCGCAAAGGGCTACACGCAGCGATGGATGTCTGAAACATCCTACTCGACGGTCAAGCGAACGCAGGACTCCGCCCTGCGTTCGCGGTTCTGGTACCGTCAGTTCCGTGAAATCGTTCTCTTGTTCGCTCTCAACAATCTCAAGAAGCTCGCCAAAACGTTATGATCCTACCGCCGTACCGCATTTTCAATAGAGCAAGAAAATCCTCTCTCGTATCGCCTTTGACCAGGAATTCGCAAACACGGGTGGGAAGACGCTTCAATTAGATCGTGACGAGCAAGTGGACGTCACGTCCACTGCTCGGAACTCTCTCGCTAAATCGTTGCTCTACCACTTGCGTAATCTCTCAACGGACGCCATCGACGAACAGTTCGATGGCGTCCGTGACAGGCTCTTTGAGGTCCTCCGCTCACAGCGGCGTCTTCCTGACTGTGTCGATGTTGCTATTGATCTTCACGAGTGGCGGTTCTACGGCTCAGCCGACACTGACCACGTGATAACGACGTATCCAGATCTTGGAACGAACAGAGCGTTTTGCTTCGCAACGCTCTGTATCGTTGCTCCACGCACTCGGTTTACGCTCGCTGTGCTGCCGATGGATGCGAACGGCTTCCGCGCCAAGCGCGAAGCCGTTCGCTCCCTACTCGAGACGGCACGTGAGTACATCTCCATTCGCCACGTCTACCTCGACCGTGGGTTCTATCAGGTCCACGTCGTTGCGGAGTTAGAGCAATTGGGAGTTGATTACATCGTCCGCGCACGCCCGAGTAGTGAAATGAAAGACCGTCTCAGCCCCAACGCTGAGACGGTCGCCGATGCGTACACGATGCGGCGGAAGCGCCCGCCGACAGCATCGGAGGATGTTACGGTTTTTGCGGTTCCGCACCGCTCGAACGACGACGAACACGTCTGGTTCGTGACGAGTTTGGACGTCGATGCGTCGTCAGCCAAAGCGTACGCGGCGGCGTTCCGCCGCCGCTGGGGGATAGAAACCTCGTATCGGCAGATCGGTGACTTTCTTCCGAGAACGTCGTCTAGTGGTTCACAGAAGATTTAGGTGTATTCTGCGTAGATAGGGTGATGACTGGACGGGAAAAAGAGATCGTCCGACACCTCAGTGAGGACGATCTCGACCGCTTGCTCACACAGACTGATAGCGAGAAGGTGAGCAAGCGGCTTACCTTCATCAAACGGCTGTACAAAGGTGCAACACTGGAAGATGCAGCCGACGATGTCGGAATGTCTCAATCAACCGGGAGTCGCTGGGCCAAACTCTGGAATAAGGGTGGTTTGGGACTCCTTGCTCCGAGCTTCGGGGGCGGTCGGCCCCCGAAGCTCAATGAGAAGCAGCGAGAACGTCTTCTTGACCTGCTCGAAGACGGCGAACCCTGGAAGAAACAGGAGATACAGCATCTCATAAACACCGAGTTCGATGTCGAATTCCACCCAAACTACCTGCCACGATTGCTGGACGGCTTGGGCCTCTCGTACGCGATTCCGCGTACCGAGAGGCCCGACCGGCCAGACAATGCTGAGGAAATCCTCGACAAACGCGTTGGCGACGCGTTCGCCGAGGATGAGACAGACAAACCACACAACAAACAGCCAGAGGACGACAGTGACGAGGAATGGTCGGTCGACGATGATGTTCGAACGGATGGCGGAACGACCGTCGGCTTTTTAGATATCTCGCACCCGCAACCGTGGGACAATTCTCAGCGGCTCTACACAGTAAGTGAGCCAACGATCACCCGGCCGCTGGTGAAAATCGACACACCAGCGGCCGGGTTCTATGCGCTCAACGGCGAGAGTGTCCTCCAGTTCCCACCGAATCAGGAGAAAGAGAAGATCTGCGGGTGTCTCGAAGAGATCCGCGAGCAGAATCCGGGCAAGCGGATTCTGCTCGTCTTGGACAACTTCTCGTCACACATCTGTGCGCACACGCGCCAACGCGCCCACGAACTCGGGATTGACCTCATCTTTCTTCCAGTGGGATCACCGCATCTCAATCCGATCGAGCCCGTTTGGAAGAGTCTCAAATGGGAGTCCTCACCCCTGATCGTGGAGGGCGCGGCCGAGTACCGCGCCCTCCTCGATGAGATCTTCGCGGAACTAACTCAACGGCTGAGTTTCGCGGGTTCGTGGATCGAGAACCATCTCAGCGATTTCATCCAGAAGTTGCGTTAATCACTAGCCGACGTTCTCGGTGCGGTTGTTCTACTTTCTGTTCGCCGTGGCGCTGTACAATTTGTGGGTACTCGCAAACATCCTTATTGCTAGTGAGAGCCAACCGGAGAAACCGCCAATTTCAACGCGGATCTTTCGGCGGCTCGTCCTCACAGACTACGGCTAAGCTAGCCGTTCGCTTCGACCGGGAAACCGGTTAGCAAGCGCCTTCAAGAGAGGTATCGCTCGGGAACGCCGCTTGACGGCGTTCCCTCGCTCCTTCCGGGCATCTACTGCTGAGAGAAGAGCCACACTCGCTGCGATTCCGAAGCAATCCCTGTCGTGGTTGCTTCAGCGAAAATCTGATTCGGCAACTACTGTTCAGCGCGGGGAGGAGGTCAAGTACTGACTCTCCCACTCTTCCCGCGCCTCAATCTCTCGTCTACCACGTCGTGTAAGGGTGTAGACGTTGGTCCGTCTGTCTTTCTTCCCCTTCTCAATGAGTCCTTTGTCGACAAGCGTGTCAAGATTTGGATATAGCCTGCCATGGTGAATCTCTTTCTCATAATACTCTTCAAGTTCCTTTTTTAGTGCTAAGCCATGCGGCTCATCCAGTCCAGCTACAACAAATAACAAGTCTCGTTGGAACCCAGTTAGATCATACATTTCACTCCGGACTAGTAGTCTCATATCCTTAACTCTACTGAATATGATATTATGCTTCGTACCTGAAATCCGGAAGCGGCACGCCATTGCTTATCAGATATTCGGCTGTTCTAGAAATTGTTGACTAACAGATGCCGTTCACCATTGACTTCCTAAACGACGGGCGTGTTCTGGAGTGGGAAACAACCGCCGACGGCGCCGTCGCGACTGAACGGGACAACTATACGCCGCGTTTCTACGTCGCCCCTCGCGATCCCGACGCCGACATCGATCTCACGGCACTCCAGTCGGTGTACGACCAACACCCAGACGTCGTCGTGACCGAGATGGTTTCGCGGTGGCCCGGCTTTCGACGAGATGAGGAACCAGTCCTCGCGGTTGACGTCGCCCACACCGACCGCATCATTGCACTCGCCCAGCAAGCACGCCGGCTCTCCGACTATCCGGTCGGTGACTTCACCTGCTTCAACGTGGACTTCTCGCGAGAGTTCCGGTACTGTCTGGAGAACGATATCGATCCAATGCCAGCGAGCGAGCCGTCGACGCTCCGGCTCAGCGTTCCGGTGACCGAAACGAGCAACGACATCTATGGGGAACAGTCTGTCGCCGGCGACACCGTCACCGGCACACCGACAGAGATCCTGACCACCGTCCAAGCAGCGCTCGAATCGTACGATCCAGACGTCCTGGTCTGCTCGACGAGCGAGATCGTCCCAACCCTCCACGAGATGGCGACAGACGCCAGCGTCGATGACTTCTCGTTGAGTCGGTGGCCAGACATGGACTACCAGCAACTCGCAAGCCGCTCAACCTACTCGAGCTACGGTCGTGTCGGCCACTCGCCAGCGCGGTACAACGTGCCCGGCCGGGCAATCATCGACGAGTCGAACACGTTCTTCTACGGAGAAACAAACCTCGACGGCGTCCTTGACCTCGTGTCACGGTCGAAAAAGCCCATCCAGGAGCTTGCCTGGGCGTCGATCGGGAACGTCCTCGCCGCCATCCAGATTTGTGAGGCACACAACTGTGGCGTCCTCGTGCCGTGGAACTCCTGGCGCCACGAATATTTCAAACAAATGGGGACGCTCCACGACGCCGACCGCGGCGGCTTCATCTTCGCGCCCGAAGTTGGCCTGCACGAGAACGTCCACGAATTCGACTTTTCCTCGTTGTACCCGAATATCATCTGTACGCGGAACGTCTCGCCGGACGCCATCCGGTGTGACTGCCACAGCGACCGCGAGGACGTCCCCGAGCTCGGATACTCGATCTGCGACGACCGGGGCTACCTCGTCGACGTGCTACAGCCAATCATCGACGCCCGCGACTAAATCAAGGCGGCCATCCGTCGCGAGAAGGATCGAGACAACCCCGACGAGGACCGTCTGGCGGAACTCGAAAGGCGGTCGGGAGCGCTGAAGTGGATCCTCGTCGCCTGCTTCGGCTATCAAGGGTTCAGCAACGCGAAGTTCGGCCGCATCGAGTGCCACGAGGCGATCAACGCGTTCGCTCGCGAGATTCTGCTGACGGCAAAACAACGACTGGAAGCTGGCGGCTGGCGCGTCGTCCACGGCATCGTCGACTCCATCTGGGTGACTCCAGACCCTGACCATGACGACGATGACCGCGAGGACCTCGAAACACTCGCAACGGAGATAACGGAGCGCGTCGAGATTCGGCTCGGACACGAAGCCCACTACGACTGGGTGGCGTTCGTCCCGCAACGCGAGAGCGACGCCGGCGCGCTAACGAAGTACTTCGGGAAAGTCGCCGGCGACGACGACTTCAAGATACGCGGTATCGAAGCTCGGCAGCGCTCGACCCCACCGTTCATAGAGGGCATCCGGTGGGACTGTCTCGACCAGTTCGACGCGACTCGATCTCAGGACGCCGTACTCGACTGTCTTCAGGACACGATCAAGCGCCTCCACGCTGGAACGGTGCCGGTCGAGCAGCTCGTCGAACGGAATCGTGTCTCCAAGCCGCTGGAGGGATATACGCAGAATAAACAGAACGTGGCGGCGCTGAAGCGGGCTCAGGACCAAGACCTCGCCATCCACCCGGGACAAGACATCGAGTACGTAGTCGTCGACGACGAGAAATTATCGCGAGATCGCGTTGCCCTCGCTCACGAAGAGATCGAAATCTATGACGCCTCATACTACCAGAGCCAGCTCGTAAGAGCTGTGGAAAGTATACTTTCTCCCCTTGGCTGGGATCGGAATGATATTCGACGAGAACTCAATGCAACACATGTAGTCAGTATTACAGACTGGACCTAACAAACCCCCACTCCCCTTTTTCGAGTTGTAAGTCGCTGGGAACAGGCCACTTCAGATATCGTGTAGTGAGCGTTGAGTTAACAGGGCCCGGCGAAGAGAAGACAAAACATGATAATACCCGGAATTAGAACCAAAGACGAAATGAAGAAGTTCTCTATACCCAGAAATCCTAATCGTCTAGTCGAGCTAGACGATGTGTTTTAACCCTAGTACGGTTGTGGTAAAGCGACATAAATCATAAACTTTTCCATTGCTAGTTAGAAATTAGAAGAATGAATATTCAATCCCTCTATCACGCATATTCGCCACAATTGGCTATTTTGCAGTCCTTCTCGGTATTCACCCTTCCCCGTCCTCACGAGTTTACAACTCGAAAAAGGGGGGAGAGGGTGGACCATTCGAGATTACCAAAGCAACTTCATCAGCGATTATCTCCGAAATACGATATTACTCTCATTCGCAAATTGGTCCTACGAGCGTCGGTCTTTCGTGCTCATTCTGGTGCTTACTACTCGAAAGCGGGGAGTGTGAGAAAGACCGTATCACCCTTGATTTAATTCTCACCTCGGCTCATTTCCCCTTACAACACGAAAATGGGGGGGTTTGGGTCATGAAGGAAGTTCGACGATAGCGATCTTCGTTGAACTGTTACAACTCGACAACGGAGGGTGATAGATTCCGAAGACGGTCTCTGACTCAAACAGGAAATACAGGGCTGTAGTCGTTAGATAGCCAGATTTCACCTGGTTACAACTCCACAAGGGTCCATATTTTTATACCCAGAGTTCGAGGGGATTCATAATGGGACGAGAAGGACGTAGAGCAGGATCGAATAATCCGGATGGTGTAACGGATCGTGAATCCTCTTCTGGTGATCCTGAAAATCTTGAGTCGATGGATGGGGAGGTGGAATCTCCTAGCACGTCACAAACCGGAAACGGATCAGATTCCGCCGATTCGTCTCAAGAAGCAACTAACGGTGGTGACGGTATCTCAATCCGTGATCGGCTCCAAACCGAGTCGTCTGGTGGCGTTTTCGCGAATAAAGACCTTGTCCGGTCAGATACTATCATTGACGAAGACCGTATCGTTGGTCGTGACGACCAATTGGGTCGTGTCGTCGACAATTTAAAACCGGTCCTCCAGAATGAAGGGATCCCCGATATGCTGCTGAGCGGGCCATCTGGAACGGGGAAGTCTCTCATCATTCATGCCGTCTGTAAACAGATCATCGAATTATGTGAATCTCAAGGCAAGACCTTTGGAGTTCTCTCTATCAATTGCGAGGGACCGAAGACTGCAGATCGGGCTGTCTATCGGTTAGTTAAAGCTGCTGCCAACGACCTCGATGTCGATCTTGGTGTCCCCCAAACCGGCGTCTCAACGGACCAGAAGTTGGAGCGGCTGTACGAACTTATGCGAGAGTATTACGATGGTGTCATCTTCATCCTCGATGAGATCGATATGCTCGAGGGACCGTATCAGGAAGCAGAGTACAATTCTCTCATCTACCAGCTTTCACGGGCGCGAAAGCTCGCCGACTTTGACGGCCCGATTTCGCTCACGACGATCACGAACTACGCTGATTTTATGACGGATCTCAATAGCCGCGCACAGAGTTCCTACAATCCTGACGATATTTTCTTCGACGATTATGATGCGACGCAACTCCGGAGTATTCTCCACAATCGGCGGGACGCCTTCAAGCCAGAATCACTTGCAGATGACGTCATTCCGCTTGTTGCTGCGTTCGGATCTCAAACGCACGGGGATGCACGGAAAGCGATTGATCTCCTCAGATGGGCTGGCGAATTAGCCGAGCGGCGTGGAGCTGACACGGTTACTGAGACTGATGTCCGTGAAGCCCAGGAGAAATACACCGAAAACCGCAAACTCCGCCATATCAGCGGGATTTCTACTCAAAAGAAACTCTCTATCTACGCCGTGGCGGCGACGGCCAACTATGCAAGAGAGCATCCTGATTGGATCCCTGCTGGACCTGCGTTCAAGACGTACCAGTTCATTGCTGATACGATGGACGCAGAGCAGTATAGTCGCGAGACCTTCGTAAATCACGTTACAGAGCAGAGCACGTACGGTGTGTTGGACTTCGAGCGTCGAGGCAAGGGGCGTGGCAGAGGGGTGCATATGTACTTCTCTCTCTCCGAGGATTCGGAAACGATCATGGAGACGATCCGTGAGGATTCCCGGTTCGAAGATCTAGATCACGAAGAGGCGACTATCAGCGCAGTTGTCCGTGAGCGACTGAAACAGTTCCGGAGTAAGAACTAATCTTGCCCGTATTCTCCCCGCACTTACTACTCGAAAATGGGGGGTGTTCGTATCCCGTGTGGTGAGTTACCACTCGAAAACGGGGGGTTCGTGAGGAAAGAAATTTGACATAGCGGTCGATTCTCACTCCCCTCTTCCATTTACAACTCGAAAACGGGGAGTATGTCCTACAATTTCTTTCCTGCTGGTGTCTTCGATAATGAGGAGATAGTGGGGAAATGACGGCAACGTCGGGGCTACCCCGAGTTGAGTTTACTCGTCTGGACTGACCGGTCCTTTGTACTTTGACGTCACCTTATCTCCTTCTCGCCACTGCCAGTAGTAGTAGCGATTGCCGTTGATCTGCTTGATCGTGATCGTGGCCTTCGCCGGGACGTCGTCCGGCAGATCGTCGGGGCGTTCTTCGATTTCGCTTTCATCTGAGTCCTCTTCGAGACGTGCCTCGCGAGCTTTGTGCTCAGCTAGCTCTTCAGCGTAGCGGGCAACGTACTGGAGCTGTTCAGAAGAGGACTCGTTGAGCGTATTGACGAGGTCTGTCGGGAGTTCCGCCGCCGGTGTCGGTGGCTCGTAGGACATCAGCGATCGCCTCCTGTTAACCAACAAAGTACGTGCCGGCATAGATTTGTTGGTTAATCAGATTTCGTCCCGTCACAGGCTGAAGAGTATGAATAGCAAACTATTCGGGAATAGAACGTTCCATTAGATGTCGTCGGGACGGGGCGCGTTCTCGTACTTGACCATCTTCTCAGGCTTGTCGGAGATGGTCTCGTAGATCTGCTGAAGCGTCTCTTCAGCGGCGAGCAGGTTGTGTTCCTCCAGGAACTCCCGACCCTCTTTGGTGAGTCCGTAGAACTTCCAGGGGTAACCCTGTCGGCGCTGGTCGTCGTCCAGGGCGACCTCCTTCACGATACCCTCATCGATCAGCTTCTGGATGTGCTTGTAGACAGTGGCGTCACTCACGCTGGGGTTGAGCTCCTCGAGTTCGTACATCGAAGGAAGCTGCTCGGGGTGCTGGAGGATGTTGTTGATTAGGGTAAACCGCGTCTGCTGAGTGACGAAATGGATGAGTTCCCGTGGTGCCGTGTTCTCACTGTTCCCAAGGCCATCGTCCATATTCGTGTGTTCAATCGAGTACGCCAAAGTAGTTTACTTCAGAGTAAACTACTACGCAGAAGCGACTGGGAAGCAAGACAGGAGCTTACGCCTGTGGTGGCAGCTGCCCATCTGGACGTGGGACCTGCCCCTGCTTGATCTCGTGATCGACGCGACGCATATGTTTGCAGCCCCCGTCTGGAGCGCGCTGCTGCCAATCGGGACAGGTACAGGATTGCCCGATGATATCGACTTCGTATCGATTTCCGGACGCCGCTTCGACTTCGTAGCGACCACCCTTGGTGAGTAGGGAGACGGTCATCGCTTCCTCGACAGCGCGCTTCGTGCGGGGCTCGAGATCATCAGCTGAGGTGGAGCCGTCTGATACGAGCATTCGGTCGCGGACGTCTCCTGCCTGTCCGCCGTCTGGAGCGACAGCGCTTCCAATCTCCTGAATCCGGTTTTCCAAGAGTGCTTCCGCAAGGTTCCCCTCCGGTCAGAGAAAGTGGACTTCTCGTCGCTCTCGATGGTCGTAGGAGCCACAGGTGACGGCATTCCCTTCCCAGACTCGCCATGCCCCCAGCGCGGCCATCACGGTGAGGATGACCCGAGGAACCGGTGTTTGGTCCTCAGGGTAGAACACTCGAAAGCGCGTACAGTCGTCCTGTGGCGGTACTGTGTCCCACCACTCGACGTCGGACCTCCAACTGTCGTACATCGCTTGATCTTGGCCGTATCCGACCGTCACGCCATCGACCTGCGGGACCTCTTCGGGGATCGCGTTGGCGTCGCCTTCGAGGAGTCGGAGTACAGCGTACCGGAGATACTCGTGTGTAGGGGATTTCGTGGTTTGGACGATCTGGTCGTACTGCTCTGCGACTCGCTCCGCTTCTGCCAGAACGGCTCTGAGATGTCGCTCTGTCATAATTCGGTGAGGCTGGAATTCGCCTCCACCCCTCGGCGGGGCGCTCAAAAACGTAACCAACGCACCAGCCAGATATCCCGAATTGTTGGTTAATCGCAGAGCTCCGGATGCGACACTCATCGGTCATCCACACCGTCATCGGCCGTTGCCTACGACGATCCCTGTTGGGAGATCGCCGTGTCCAACTGCTCCCAGACCATTTCGAACGCCGGCGGATCACCGGTCAGGTCCGGCAGCGTGGTCTCCCACTGGTGGCGGATCGTCTCTTGTTGCTCGTCCGGGAGTCCGTCGTTCAGATCAACGGTGAGCCCATCGTGTTTACACTTCGCGTCGAAGGCGGGCCCCACGTCGGCAAAGTTGGTCGCGACCGAATCGGTTTCGAGCAGCTGATAGAGGTCGTAGTAGTCACGGGCGGCTCCAGTCAGCCGACCGATGAGGTTGTCGACGTCTCCGGTCGCTTCCGTATCCAGGTTGGGAAGCGGCTCGCCTTCGGTCTGACAGTTGATGCGCAATTGAACGTGCAGCGGCAGCGTTTCGTATTCCCACAGTTAATAAAGAAAGCGTACTTGTAACAACTGATAATGGACCAACAGCGAGGGAATATTGAACAGTCAGATGCAATTGATGCACTAGAGAAACTCGACCTAAGGAGATACGAAGCTGAGGTATTTGTTTCCTTACAGAAGCTGGGCGACGGGACTGCAAATGATGTTGCTGAGATTTCAGATGTACCACGGTCTCAAGTATATGGTGCTACCGACCATCTTGAAGAAATTGGCTTAGTTGAAGTACAGCGTTCGAAACCGCTTGTATACCGTCCTATTCCGATCGAGGAAGCACGTAAGATCCTCCGTAGTCAGTACAAAGACCGAGAAGATATTGCATTTCAATATCTGCATAATGTCCGAGGTGAGAAAGATAGAAGTTCTAAAATAGATGATGGTATTTGGGAGGTAAAGGGAGAGGATTCAATCACTAACCGAATACAAAAACTCGTGACGACAGCAGAGTCTCAAGTGAAGTATGGTGATGTGAATTTTGCACTAGATTCTGAACTCAAATCTAAATTTATAGACCTTTCTGATGAAGGTGTTTCACTATCATTTTTTGGCAACTGCAAAGATAATAACTTTGAACAGGATATCATTGATGCCTCTGTAGAGTCATTCCCAGCAGCTTTGTCCGTCGAAGAGTGTGCTGTACAGCGGTTTCTGTTGGTTGACTCCTCGTCGTTTCTTTTGAGTACTTCCCACTGTAACAGCGGACGAGTGTCTGAAAGAGCAGTTTGGAGTTCCAATACTGATTTTGCTACAGTTTTTGTAAGATTAATCAACATCTAAACTGCGGGAAGACAGAAGCCTCGGGATCGTACGGAAATCGAAGATTGCCGTGATGACGAGACGCTCCGCGTCTCGAACCACTTGACCCCAAGGCGGTTCACCGATCAGTATCCCAGGTAGATGGCCAGCGCCTTCAGAATGGCGTAGATGACGACCAGCGGGACGACGACGTAGTACAACAGCGCCCGCAAGATGCCCTCGGGAATGAGTCCACCACCGTCGCCGTTCTGTGTTGGTGTCGCGGTGGTCGTGTTTGTCGGCGTCGTTGCCGTCTCGTTCTCGACGGCCAGCGTCCTGACCTGCTCGTCGTCGTCGCTGTAGATGCCGTAGGCGTACGTGCCGACCGCGAGTGAATCCGTCGCTGCGGTAAACGAGACTGCGGTCGTCTCGCTTTGTCCCAGCGTGACACGCTCTGTGGCCACCGGATCGCCCGCGAGGCGGAACTCGATGGACTGGGTCTCCTCGACGCTCCCTTCGTTGCTGATTGTTCCGCTCACCTCGAGGGTGTCACCGCTTGCGACTGTCGCGCTCGCCGGTTCCATCTCCGAGACGGTAAACAACCCTGCCGAGGGCTGTCCGTCGGGACCGTCGATAGTCAGTGTCCCGGTGGAACTGTCGTTTCCCGTGTAGACGCCGTGGGTGTACGTCCCGGCACCGGGTGGCTCGGATTCGAGGCCAGTGAACTCGACAGTGGTCTCACCGCCGCTCGTGAGGCTCACGCCCTGGCGGGCAACGGTCTCGCCGTCGATTCGGTACTGGACCTGTTGTGTCGCCGTCTGGTCACCGTCGTTCCGGACTGTCGCCTGCATCTCGAAGGTCGCACCTTCGCTGACCGTCCGGTCTGTTGGGCTCATCTCCGTGACGCGAAACGCGGCGGGGGTGTCACTTTCGACGACCAGTGTGCCGCTCTGGCTGTCGTTGTCGCTGGCGACCGTGTACGTGTAGGTCCCCGGCTCAAACTCCGACGTGTCCACCGGCGAAAAGGCGACGGACTGCTGGTCGTCGGGGGCGAGCGTGACGGCTTCGCTCCCGTACTGCTGGCCGTCGACCTGGAGCGTCACCGTCTGTGTGCCCTTGTTGTTCCCGTCGTTGGTGACGTTCGCGGCAATGGCGACCTCCGCGCCGACGGTGACGGTCTCACCCGGCGGGTCGAGTTCGGAGACGGTAAACGAGGCCTGTCTGGACTCGACGGTCAGCGTGCCGGTCTGGCTGTCGTTGTCGGCGTAGATGCCGTGTGAGTACGTTCCCGGTGCCAGCGAGTCAGTGCTGACGCCGGTGAACGTCACCTCCTGTTGTGCGCCATCGGACAGCGTGACGTCTTGGCTGGCGAGTGTGGTACTGCCAGCCTGGAGTGTTACCGTCTCTGCTCCCTCCGCGTTCCCCTCGTTTGTAATCGTCGCCGAGGTGTTGATCGTGTCCCCCTGGACGACGGTTGTTTCCGTCGGGCTCAGCTCAGAGACGACGAATGACGCCTCCATAGACTCAATAGTCAGGGAACCGGACTGGCTGTCGTCGTTGGTAGTAATACTCTGGGTGTAGTTGCCGGCTCCAACAGTGCCTGTATCGAGATTAAAGCCGACAGTCTCTTGACTCCCAGGTCCAAGCGTCACATCTTGTGTCCCAATGGTGCTGCCGTTGACATCGAGTGTGACAGTCTGAGTTCCCTGTTCGCTGCCGCTGTTCTCGATAGTTGCGTTCACTGCGACTGTCTCGCCCTCAACGACGCTCACATCTGCTGGCTGGAGATTCGAGACCGTAAAGTACGGTATTGGTTCAGCAGACCCTGGTGGAAATGTCAGATCGAACTCCTGGGTTCCGCCACTAGGGTTCGCAACAGTTTCGTCAGCAGTGAACTCCCCGAGGTTGTTCTCTGCGATGAAATACACTGTTCCATCGATATTGCCGGGCACTTCGAGTTTCGTTTCTCCGAGTCCAGAGCCGCCGTATTCGCCGGCATCCTCCACGGTAACCTCGTCGATGGTTCTGTTGCTGCCGTCTTCCTCGACAACAGCTTTAATTGTCGTTCCAGCAGGGATGTCTGTCCCATCTTCGGCTACAGCTGTTCCGTAGTAGAAAGTGGTGTCCTGCTGGCTTTGGACTGGAACGACCCCAACACCGAGGAGGGATACAATTACGATACTACTGACTATGAGACGATATACGTCGGCTGTGTTTCTCCTATTCATTCTCAAAACTGCCGCTGATAGATTTACACTCGGAATGATTGTAGATAGTATTTATACTTGTACATCTCGATGACAGCACTGCGCACGCTACAGAGATGACACTATCCGCCAAGACACTCGTAGTTGCGTGTCGGGGAAAGCGCATACCAGTCCGTTAGTTCGGTTTCTCGGTCGGGTCATAGCCGGATAGTCCGACCGTGTACGTCACCGGTTTGCCCCCCTCGGTTTCAACCTCAATGATGTAAGAACTGTACCCGAGCACCGTCTTACTGTTCGCTGTAACGACTTTGGTGCCAACGAGTTCGTCAAGCGGGGTGCCGTCAGTGTCTTTCCGGATATGGTATTTGAGATTCGCTCCGTTTTCCTTCGCGACGTACCCTTTGAGCGAGCCAAGCGTCGTATCCGCATCACCGAGTGTCGCACTTGCTTGACCGTCGATGTCAGTAACTGCACCGACCAGGTTTTTGCCTTTGGTGAGCGTCCATGCCTTTTCGCTGCTGGTCTCGTCGAAGGTGTATCCGATCCGTGCCTCCTCGCTTATGATATCGAAGTAGTATCCTGCACCGGGTTGGGACAGGTAGCTCTCGGCGTCTGTAACCTGGGTCCAGTTGCCGGCCGCTGTCTTGTCGTAGGTCATTACCGTTCCGTCTCCGGAGATGTACACATCAGTTGCTGCCATCGGTGTGCCGCCAACGTGCCACCCTGAGTCGAGCGCTCGAATCTCGTGCGTGAGTTCGACGGTACCGTTGGTGGCGCCGGTTCCGGCGATGTCGACCTCGACCGGGTCAGCAACCGAGAGGCTATTGTCGAGTTTCGTGGGGTCGATTGTGGTGTCGAAACTCCCATCGCTGACAGACGCCGGCTCGAACGGCGTCTGGCCCGCGATACTGATGTTGACTGTTCCAACATCGATTGGGTTGCCATTCGCGTCGACGATGTTCTCCGCGGTGACACGGACTTTTTCATCTTCGACGATTCCGATGAACCCAGCCTCGACGTTGATGTTACCGATAGCATTTGGCTGCGTATCGAGCGTGAAATCGCTGGAACTCAGCGTCTCCCAGAGGCCGAATTCATCAGTCGCGTTAACAGTCAGACTGTGTCTCCCGTCGGGAACATTGATTTTATCGACTGTGAACGTCTTGTTCCAGACAGATCCGACACCATCGTCATTAGTCAACGAGAGCGTTTCGCTTTCACCCAGCGACGTCGCATCGACTGTCACGCTTCCAATACCGCTCGTCGCGTCGGTTACGTCTGCAGTCACGGTCACATCGTCTCCAACTTGGACGATTCGATCCGGGCCAGAGACGCTGACCGACACGTTGTTGAAATCCGGAGAATTCGGGTCCACTGTGTAGGTCACCTTGCCGTCACCCGGGAACTCAACCGACGAGTCCAACTCCGAGTTCGCGTCGTTGCCGACAGTGTCGCTTGCCCGCGCGACAACAGTGTAGGTCCCATTCCCGTCTGGCGTCTCGTATTCCCAACTATCGCCGCGCTCTGTCGCGTCCACCCAACTCACAGACGAGGTCCACTCTGACCCATTGTAGGTGAAATCGTTCTTCTCATCGCGTAGCTTCACCTCAACGTCTTTCACGCCAACGTTATCGTCGACTTTGGTAACGATGGTTGGTGGTGAGGTCTCATCGCTGTCCTCCGACGGCTCCGTGATTCCAATTTCGGGTGCCTTTGTATCGACGGCGATCTCTTCAACGTTGTCGCTTGGCACCGTGTTGCCGTCGTTATCAGTCACAACCAACTGGACGCTGTACGTCCCGTTCGTGGTTGGAACGGCCACATCAGCCTCGCTATTGCTCGGGCTGACACTGACACCCTTTGCGACTGAGCCGTCGTTCAGAAACTGAACCGTCGCCGAGTCCACACTGCCATCGTCGGAAGCGGTGTACTTGACGGTGACAGTCTCACTGCCGTTGACCAGCGATTCGCCAACCGAGGTCAGTTCGGCAGTCGGCTCGTTGGCAGCTGCGACGCTCCCAGTAAATGTTACAGCCCCACCAACGATTGAGAGGATCATGATCACTGAGAGGAAAATACCACTCAGCGTTCGTTTTGATGTAGTCATAACTGTTTATTTAGTGAAAACAAATTGTGATGTATTAATACTTTTGTTGCAATTTTCAGACGTAATCGCTGGATTGCCCGCTCACGAGTTCACGGACCACTGGCGACAGTTCTATGTGTACCACCCGAGTACCACGATATATGAGCACGGACGCGAACGATGGGGACGGGGACATGGTCAAGCTCAACGTGAAGGTTCCGAAGCGGCTTCTCGAGGAGATCGACGAACTGGCTGATGAACTGGAGTACACCAATCGTTCGGAGTTCATTCGTGAGGTTCTGCGCGACACCACGGAGCCGATTCTGACGCCCGGCGCGCAGGAGGGCGTCTCGGAGGGCTACGCGGATGTGGCGGCGGGGCGGACGATGTCCACGGACGAGGCCCGCGAACGCCTCGGTATCGACGACTGAGGGCCGAACAGTGGCTCACGAGGTCGTTCTGACGGAGACGTTGGTCGAAACGCTGGAACAGTTTGAGACGGAGGACGCCGAGCGGATCATCACCAAGCTGGAGGACATCGGCGACTTCCCCGATCACTTTCTCAACCGGCTGAAGAACCACCCCGGCTACAAGCTTCGCGTCGGCGACTTCCGCGTTCTGATCGACTGGGACAAGGACAACAAGACACTGTACGCGATTGACGCCTTCGAGCGGAAAAAGGAGTACCGCGAACTCGGGAAGTACAGGGAGGTCTGGGGCTCCTGGCGAGACAAGGAGTGAGTGACAACGAGTACGAAGAGGACAAACCGACACGCGCGCAGTTGGAGGCCGCGTTCCCGGGGAGAACGTTCATCGACGGCGGGAGTTCATCGAGCTGGCGCTCCGGAACGGCCACATCCCGGAGAACCCCGAGGTCGCGATTGGTGTACGGGAGATCGCGTCTCGGAAGAACAAGCAGTACAACATCCAGCATCTGCTGGACCTCACGGAGAGTCAAGCCCGGGGCATTCGCCTTGACCGCCTATAAAATGAAGAAATCGGGGTTTGGTGACTGTTGATATCCTCCTCCGCGTGGCCGTGGTATTGCGCCTGCTCCACCTATAAAGTGGGCCGGATTACCGAGAACTGCTATGATAATTGACCGCCTCCCCTGCATAAACACAGGGGAATCCCACGGCACCGCACCGCTGGGTTGGGATATTAAGGTTTCACGTCACTTGGCGGTGGCTCGCGGTTGGAATCCGTGAGTCCGACTGAACTGAATGACGCGAGGCTGGGCCAAACAGCCGTTACCGCTATCCCCCAAGGGAGGAGTCACGGGTAGCGCTTTTTGTCTAATGTTATCTGCACCATTCACGTCTGCATGCGCGACGACACCGCATTTCTCGCACTTCCACAACCCTCGTTCAATACGACCGTCACTATCCTCGTGACCACACACACTACACTTCGAGGACGTACCGTGCTCGTCGGGCATCTCTACTTCAATGCCACGTTCGCGTGCCTTGTAGTCCAGCAAGTTCATCAGCCGCTCGTACGCCCAGTCATTCGAGGGTTTGTTGCCGTACCTACCCCAATCTTGCTCGTCAGAACCGCTTGGATTTCCTACAACAAGCGTGCCAACATTTTGTTTGACACACCGTTCGACGATATCCTTTGAGAGAGCATGCAAGAAGTGGTCTTTGCGACGGGCGAGCTTCTCACGCGCCCACTCTGCTTTCTGTGAGGGGCGATGATTGCCATCAGTCTGGTATTTTTCCTGCTCGAAGTAGTGTTTGTCTTCACGGAGCGAGCCTCCTGGATACAACAGAGCATCGCCGGGAAGCGCGACGGCGGCGGGATTGCAGATTCCAAGGTCAACGCCTGCGGTTTTTTTGCCAGGTGATTCAGCGGCAATTTCGTGCTTACAGACAACGTGCAACTCCCATCGGTCTTTTCCGGTGTTGTAGACGGCACGCACTTGCTGAATGTTCTCTAACTCAGCTTCTGGCGGAGCTTGGTACTCACAGAGGATGAAGTCACGCCCGTCTTTGTGGTTTTTACCTTTGCTGAGGCGGATGCGGTTATGGGTGTCGTCGTGCCAGATCCCTCTCTTTTTCCACGTCACTGTTGACCGTGGATGTTCTTCGTGTACGCTGTTGCCATCTTCGTCGTAGTAGTTGCGTTTGCGATAGCCTGGTGAGTTGTCTCGCTCGTCGTCGGAATCCAACCACGAACTGAAGGCTTCAGAAAGCTCTTCGAGAACTTTCTGACTGGACTGGCTATGCAGTCCCCTGTATTTGGGATGTGCTTTCAGTTCACGTTTGAGCTCGTTTTCATCGGGTATTTCACCGCTTTCGTCCCATTGTTGGCGAGCGTAGTAATTGGCAACATTCCAGAGTTTGGATGCCGACCATCCGTGCCTGTCCAACACATCCGACACTTGCGAGTGGTTTTGGATTCGGCAGACGTGGGTACGGCGCGTGGTCGGCATCCGGTGGCAATTGTTATGACTTGGGTGGTTTTAACTCTTTTTCAGCAACTACTGTTCAAGGGTGGGCTTTCGCCTCACTACCTGTAACAGCGCGAGAGTCCCGCCCTTCCCGTGAGGGACGAGTGTTCCGACATGTGGTCGGAACCGAGGACCGAACAGGGGCATGGCAAGACCGGAGGTCTTGCTGCACCCGAAAATCTTCGATTTTCGAGGACGGGCGTGAAGCGCGTAAGCTCTAGTGAGATTCTGCCGAAATATCGCTGGCCCTGAGTCTCCAACAAGACGGACGAGTTTCACACTAGGTAGCGAGGCGAATTCCCCGCCCCACCGTGGGCGGGGTTGAAGCCGACACTCGCTGCCACAAACCACGGACTATTAACTACCTCCACTATCTAGTCAACTGCCCCGCGCACGTAGTGACTAGACTAACTTATTGAGATAGTTGTCAAGATGATTCTCGATCCACGAGGAGGCGAAGCTAAGTTGGTTGGTCAAATTTCCGAACAGTTCTGTGATTCGTCTTCGATACTCATCTCCACCTTCGACAATGAATGGCGAAGATTCCCACTTGAGACTCTTCCAAACTGGCTCGATCGGATTGAGATCGGGCGATCCCACTGGAAGAAATATCAAATCTATCCCGAGTTCGTGTGCTCGCTTGCGCGTGTACTTACACACGTGTGACGAGAAATTATCCAACACGAGCAGAATCCGCTTGCCAGGATTCTGCTCGCGGACCTTCTCGAAACACCCGCAAATCTTCTCTTTCTCCTGATTCGGTGGAAACGACAGGACACTCTCACCGTTGAGGGCGTAGAATCCAGCTGCTGGTGTGTCGATCTTCACCAACTTCCGCTCAATGTGTGGCTCATCAACCGTATACATCCGCTGAGAATTGTCCCACGGTTGTGGGTGAGAGATATCGAAGAATCCGACAACAGCGCCTCCGTCTGTTCGGATATCCTCGTCGCGGTCCCAGTCTTCGTCGTCAGTATCATCTTCGCGTTTGTTGTGAGGTTGCTCAAGAGCCTCCTCGTCGAACGCGTACCTGACGCGTTCGTCGAGGATTTCTTCGGCGTTCTCTGGTCGCTCAGGGCGTTTTGTTCGAGGAATGGCGTAGTGGAGGCCGAGTTTATCCAGAAACGTTGGGAGGTAATGTGGGTGATATTCGACATCGAACTCCTCGTTGAGAAGATGCTGAATCTCTTGTTTCTTCCAGGGCTGTCCCTCACGGAGGCGTGCAATGAGTTGTTCTTGTTCTGCTTCGTCGAGCTTCGGGGGCCTGCCGCCCCCGAAGTTCGGCGTCAGTTTTCCGAGTCCACCTTCGTTCCACCGTGTCACCCAGTTACTTGCCGTTCCTTGTGAGATCCCTATATCTTCGGCAGCAGTTGCCAGCGTTGCACCATTGTAGAGCCGTTTGAGAAAGGTGAGGCGTTTGTATTCCTTTATGTCGTCTGCCTCAGCCTGTAATCGGTCAAGTTCTCCCTCACTCAGATGTTTGACGACATTTCTCTCACGGCCAACCATACACCGTCCAACTCACGCCAGCTTCACAAAAGCTTCCCTGAGGTACTAGTGGCGCGGGGCTTGTCAGTGAACTCAACCTCTACCGACAGTTAGTCGGACGGGACAAAACCCCGGTTCGGTGTCACCGTTCCTGACTTCAGGGCGAGTTGACTGTCGCCCGTCCGCCGCGAGGACTGTAGCCCGCGACGGACGTACCGCCACCCTACATTCTTCGCACCCACGTAATCTGCACTCTGAGTTGCTCCGCACGACTCACACTCGAACTCCGCCTGTCGCACTCGGTTTCCCTTACTCGTGTGGCCACACTCGGGACACCGCCGACTCGTATTCTTCGGGGTGACAAACTTGACGCTAATCCCTTCGGCTTCAGCCTTGTACTCCACGAGGTCAACGAGTTGCCGGTGCGCCCACTGGTGGAACTCTTTGACAGGCGGCGCACGCTCCCTGATGTGTTTCAGGTTCTCGAACGCGATGTACTCGCAGTCGTGTGTTCGTGCTTCTTCGAGAATCTGGTTAGCGACTTGATGGAGGTGGTCACGGAGATACCGTGACTCCCTCCCGCTCATCTGCTGAATCGTCCGATGGGCTGATTGTGTACCGGTCTGCTGAAGGTTTCCGCGAATCCGCTCGAACTCTCGGTGCCGGTGTCTGAGTTCTCCCCCCGATGCGAAGTACGCTGTGCTGGTGGTGGCAATGTTTACGATGCCGAGGTCAACGCCGAGAACTGTCCTGTCCTCGTCGTCATCCTGTTTTTCGACCTGTTTCTTGGGCTTGTCTTTACGAAACCCGAGGTGAAGGTAGTATTCGCCATCACGCTTTGACAGCGTAGATTCTGTTACTTCCCACTCGTCATCGGTGAGGTATTCGTGTTGATACCCGTCTTCTTCGTCGGGGAGGTTCAGGCCACACCGAATCCGACCCTCGACGGTGGAAAGCGAAACAGACCCATCATCAAACAGCGTCATCGTCCGGGTATCGTATTTCACCGTGTTACTGGTAAATTCCGGTCGAGACGTTTTGTAGTGTTCATCAAGGTCTTCAATTGCTTCGACACCATCGAGTGCGGCTGCGGCTTGGTGGGTGGCGAGAATTGCGTGCTGACTCCCGAGGCGTGTTTCTTCCAACACCGTGTCGTAGGCGAGGTTTTGGAGGTAGGTTTTCCGCGTTTCACCGTATTCCCATCCGATCCGACTGCTGATGTTGCAGGCAGCTTTCCACTCGTTGATGGTGGCGTCAAGCAAGTCCTGTTGCTCGCCGGTTAGGATGGGGCGGGTGATCGCGGTGCGCCTCAGGTAGTCGTCTGCCACGAGTTTCAATAGATGGTATAGGCACTTAATAGTCCGTGGTTTGTGGCAGCGAGTGTCGGCTTCAACCCCGCCCACGGTGGGGCGGGGAATCCGCCTCGCTACCTAGTTTGAATTTGAGAATCGGGTGGAGAACGAGATCGGTATCGGGGAGGAAGTCGTCCATTCGGTAGGCGACGGCGTCGTCGCCCGTCTCTCGGTTGAAGTGGTCCTTGAGCTGGTTCACGCGGTCGACGTCGTCCTCGGCGAAACTCCCCAAAATGAAAAATCGGTTATCGGCCTCTGCGGCGAGATCCGCCCAGTCGGCTCGAAAGTGATTGAGGCCCTCGTACTCCTCCGGCGTTAACGACCGGTAGTGATGCCGTTGAGCTCGGGCCTCGAGGTCGCTCTCTGAGGAGCCGTCCGGCATTACCACCTCGTTCGCGCGCCCGAATTAAAACCCTTTCGACCACAACGGTTTGAACCAATGTGGTTAACGCCGAAGCATTTATAGCGCCGGCGACTATACGCTAGCGTGAACACAAGCAACACAACCAGCACCGATCGATACCGGTCGGCTACCCTGCCCCAGACCGGTATTTCGTTCCTCCCATCCTCCGTCACGGACGGGAGTACGACACCACAGCGATAGCTACAGCAGGTGCCCAATCGACTGTAGCTGTCCCCAAAACCATGGCCCACAACACGACGCATCGGGATCAGCCCGATACGACCGATGCAAGCGACAGTACGGTTGAGAACCAGCGACAGCGCCTGAACGTCGTTACGCAAGAGACGCGGTTTGTCCTGATTCAGAATATTCTCTCCCATCCGCAGCAGCTCCCCACGCTCAAAGAGCTCGACTACGTGAACCCGAGCAAGAGCAAGAGTACCATCCGCGAACATCTCGAGGTGCTGATCGAGCACGGGATCGTGGCGGAGCGAACGCTTCCGAAGGATCAGCGCAAGCGTGATCTGCCATGGCGCTTCTACGGGCTCACCGATATCGGTCGCGACCTACTGGAAGAGATGGGGCTGCTTGGGGCTGAGGGCACGTTGCAGGATATGTATGAGAGGCTGGAAACGACGGAGGAAATCGACAAATACGCGCAGGCTCCACGCCCAGGGGATGAGAGTGAGGACGAGGAACTGACCGGCAGCGATGCGCTTGCTGCCTACATTCGAGACAAGAAGAGAGATCTCCCCAGCGTTGATGATCAGATCTCTATTGTGACTGCTTTGTACGAAGAAGAAATCGGGCCAGAGTCAGAGGGCTTGACTCGAAACGAGATCGCGGAACGGCTGACATTCGAGCACTCCTTTAGTACCGCCATCAACCATCTTGTTGATCTAGGTGTCCTTGAGGAGTTCCAGCCTCCGGGTCCATCGACGTACGCGATTAGTGAACGGCGAGATCAGATCATCAGTGGGGAAGTAGAGGAGACGGTTCAAGAGGAGATCGAACGTCTCATTGATGATATGGTGGATCGGCTTGATAGCCCGATGCGACCTGGTGACGGGGAGTATGCTGGTGATACTGTAATCCGTGCAGACGGTGGTCGTCGGACTCTTCGATTCATTCTTGCAGAAGAGTTCGATATCCGGCCAGACAAGGTTGAATCCTATCTTCGCGAGGGGAACCAGTTGTCGAAACTGAACAGGGCGGTTGACGCGATTGAGGAGAGCGAAGTGGACAAAGGTGATGACTACGGTCGGGTTATCTTCCGTCACGCTCCCTACCGTTATCGGCTCTCCGAGTTTGCGATGTCTCTTGCAGAAGAAGGCCTGAGTTCGTGAAGTATAGCCACTTTCTTCCCACTATATGATATCCTATAGTCTGTCTCTCACCGAAGCTCCAAACACGTCAACAAGGCCTGTTCTTCCGAGATAGCTATCTTCTAACAGCGAGAGAATCCCGGCGTTCACGCCGGGCGTGAATCGCGTAAGCCCAGTGCCACAGTCCACGCGGGTCTGCCGGGCCGGATATTCCACTTTCGCTCCGGTTGGCACACCATTATGTAGCCAGTCCATCACAGGCTATGTATGGCGAGTCAGGTCACGCGCACCTACGTTGCGTCCATTCGCAACCACCAGCAGGTGCGCGACGACCTCGATTCGCTCGGGTTCGCGGCCTCGAAACTCTGGAACGTCGCCCGGTGGACCTGTGACCGCATCTGGCACGAAACCGGCACGATTCCAGACCACGGCACGCTCAAAGCGTACCTCAAGAGTCACGAACGCTACGCGGATTTGAACGCACAATCCAGTCAGGCAATTCTCGAAGAATTGGCTGAAGCGTTCGACTCGTGGTACGCTCACCGCCAAAACGGCAAGGGGGACGCGAACCCACCCGGCTACCGTAAGCACGGCGACGAGCATCCCCGCTCGACGGTCACGTTCAAAGAGGACGGCTTCAAACACGATCCCGACCACAACAGGATTCGCCTCTCGAAAGGAGCGAATCTCAAAGAGTCGTGGTCGGACTTCGTTCTCTGTGAGTACGCCGCTGACCCGGACGTGGACGTACAGAACGTCCAGCAGGTCCGGGCGGTCTGGACCGGCGACGAGTGGGAGTTGCACATCGTCTGTCGCGTCGAGACTGACGACCCGGACCCACCCGGCAACCGGGTAGCGGGCATCGACCTCGGTATCTGCAACTTTGCCGCCGTCGCGGTCGGAGACGAGGCCCTGCTGTACCCCGGCGGCGCACTCAAAGAGGACGACTACTACTTCCAGAAAGAACGAGCGAAGTGCGACGACAGCGACTCTCGCCAAGCACGACGACTGGACCGCAAGCGCCGGGGTAGACGTGACCACTTCTTGCACGCTGTTTCAGCGGATATGGTGGCCGAGTGTGCCGCCCGCAATGTCGGGACGATTGCCGTGGGCGACCTGTCGGGCATCCGCGAGGGTGCCGACTGGGGCGACCACGGCAATCTGGACCTACACGGATGGGCGTTCGACCGCTTCATTGAGATGCTGGAATACAAAGCCGCCGAGCGCGGCATCAGCGTCGAGCGCGTCGACGAACGTGGCACGTCCAAATCGTGCGCCTCGTGTGGGACGAGCGACGACAACCAGCGCGTCGAGCGTGGGCTGTACGTCTGCGACGACTGTGGGCTGGTAGCCAACGCCGACGTGAACGGAGCCGAGAACATCCGACAGAAGGTACTCCCGAGTCTCGCCTGTGATGGGGGAGATAGGGATAACGGCTGGATGGCACAGCCAGCGGTTCGCCTGTTCGACAAATCTACGGGGCGAGTAGCCCCACAAGAACAGATGTCCCGCGAACCATAATATCCCAACGCTTGGGAAACCGCGCCGTTTACGGCGCGGAGGATGTCATCTACCTGTACTTGGATTTGTCAACAAGCCTGGCGCTTTCATATCATCCCGAGCAATCTCGCCAGCCTCATCGCCCGTCACCTGTATTGGAGCCGACATACCGGGGCTCACATCTAACATCGACCGCCAGATCTCTGCCGTGATGTCGTGGTACTCCATCAGTTGGACGACCTGCGTCAGCTGACGATCATTGATATCAGGCGGGAGGATAATACGCTCGATCAGGTCTTCTGGATCGACTTCTAGATTGAAACCCGGATCCGCCTTGAGTTCCATATCGATATCCCCGGTTTCACTCACCTCCAGGTCCATATTGTTGAGCTCCTGTCTCGCTAAGAGACGCAACTCTTTCTCATCCCCGAAGGCGATACGCTTGTGGAATACCCGGTCAACGCCATTTGCTGCGAACCGCTCGTTGCTCCCCTTAGTGTTCACGCCGGGGGGTGTCATTGGTGGGACGTTGAACGGCAAGAATTCCAGCAGCGATCTGTGTTCCGTTCATCACACCACTTTCTGACACGCTGACCGACCGCATCTGGTCACCTGCGGTCAGTTCGTATGCGCCAGGATAGGCAACGTCAACGGTAAAATTACCGCTCGCGTTTGTCTGGACCTGTCGTTCGTAGGTGAACGATGCGCCTGGAATATCGACATCGGTTTCCAGTGAGACGGTCGTATTTGGAGGAGCCGTCCCAGCGAGTGTTGCACCTGGAACGACGAGGAACGCTTTCCGGTCACCACTCTCAGTAGCGTAGATGGCTCGGTATCGGGAGAGGCCTTCAACGTTCTCGTAGCGACTCCCGAAGTGGTCGTGGAGACGAACGCCCATTGCGGGACTGTCAACTGGGAACGACTCTGTTACGAGGAATCGAACGCGGCCATCGATCGTCGCGGCAGCGGCGTTGGAGTCTTGCTGAACGATGAACTTACGATAATTCGACTGGGCGAACCCGTACGATCTCGATTGCCCGTTCACGAAATAGTTATAGACACGGTTTCGTCCCCAGTCGCTGAAGACGTAGCTGTCGGATTCGGTCTCCCAGCCGCGGTCGGCCGAGTACTCCGCAAGCCATGTTGCCGTCTCGACAGTGTCGTCGTCGACGGTGATCTGTTGTATCTTCACACCCGATTGGACGACGCCAAGACCGGTGACGAGGAGGAAGAGCAAGAACACCGACGCGACGGTCGAACCGTCGGGCCGTGCTGGCCACCAGTCAGTCCAGTCACTCCTGTCGACCGGAGCAGGCACTTCCGCGAGATCAACCCAGGAAGCAATCCAGACGAATCCCAGTCCCGAAAACAGCGCAGTGAACGGTGAGAGCTCGCCGGCGAAACGCACCTGAAACATAGCGAGCCCGAAAAAGTACCAGCCGTAGACGACAGGAACGAGCCACTCGTCGTCGCTGCGAGCGAGGCGCACAGTTGCCCAGCCCATGAGTGGAACCGCGATAACGAGGACAAACCCGAAGAGGAACAAAAATCCGAAGGTGTCCATGCTGAACAGCGACTGAACTTCCGCGATATTGTTGCTGCGGAGGATTGTGTCGATACCGCCCTGAAGTTCGCCCCAGATATCGGGGAGGAACACGACGACGGCAGCGATGGTTCCGACGCCAGCGACGAGTTCGACGACCGCGAGTTCACGGACGCTCCGGTCGAGTCGAGCGGCAGCCGCACCGACCGCGACGACGGCGCCACTCCCGCCGAACAGCAGCGCGGGCACAGCAGCGACAGTCGCCGAGTGCCAGCCAGCTGTGGTATGGACAGCGAATGTGAGGACGGCAGCCAGCGCGAGGCCGGCCAGTAGCGGCGCGTTCGAAACGAGCGGCTGGCGGTCGTCGCGAACGTCAAGGAGCACGCCGAAGACGACGACGGCAGCGACGGGCACGACCAGCAGCGGGCCGTTGTCCCACGCCAGCACCTGCCCGGCGACACCGACGCCGAGTCCGGTCGCAGCGAGCCAGCGACCAAGGTTAGTGTTGTCTCGCTCGCCCGTCAGCAGCACGGCCAGTGCGAACGCGGTCAGAGTGAGCCAGACGTAGTCGAAGGCGTGGTGGTCAGCAAATCCGAGGCTCGTTCGAAGGGCGTGGGAAGGAGTGAACGCGAGCATCAGGACCGACGCCAGCGCGACGCGACGGTCGGCGCTCACACGGAGTGTGAGTCCGTAGAGGAACAGCCCAGTGACGAGTGCTGAAAGAATGGGATAAATGGCGAGTGCGAGACCGCTGCCACCGCCGAAGAGTCCCGCCAGCCAGGTTAGCGCGGCGACGAGAAACGGCTCGCCCCCGGCGATACCCTCTGGCACCTCACCAAGCGGGAGAGCGCCGATAGTCCCATTGGCGAGGGTCTGTTCGACCCAGTAGCGGTAGTAGTAGGGATCGTTTCCTGTAAGAACGATGTATCCATCACGGAAAACAGATTGGAAGGGAAACAGACGGACCGCAACCAGAACGCCGAGGACGGCCGCGAGCAGCCCAGCCCCACGAGTATCGATACTCAACAGTGACAGTGAGATGTCGCGATCGGTCGGCTCCTCCGTAGTTGCGGGCTGCGGTTCGCCGTCTATTGCGGCTCGAACGGCATCGGGGTTGGCGAGTCGGTACTCGCCGTCGACTTTCTCGACGACGCCCTCCGAGACGAGCTGGCCGAAGGTTCCCGAGTCGATGGGGACGTCGTCGAACGTCCATGTCTCCCGTGTGGCGTCGACCTCCTGCACGTCTTCGAGTGCGGCTTCGAAGTCGGGCCTGTCCTCGAGAAGGTCCTCGACCCGACGACGGTCGGTCATACCTACTGAGTTTCCCGACTGGCAGAAAAACCCATCGGGCGATGGCGAAGTGAAGTACCTCGGGAACAAGCCCCGAGGCACTCACCCTGCTCCACCTGTAGAATCGGTACTTCCCAATCGAGGATTCGAAAGTCGAGTTGAGTTGGTGTGAGCCGTTCAATCTCAGAGCGGTAGCCGATTGAATCGAGGCATCGATCTGAACTGAACAGAGACAGTCACGAGAACGGTTGTAGAAGCGGTTCCTGACGAGTGCTGCTGCTGACCCATCGCTGGCCTGAGGCCGCGGGCTGGCTGTCAGCCCGCGGCCGAAGCGTACGCGTCGGGGACGCCAACACCGTTCATCTTGATCCCCCACCGCCGCTCTAACTCTGCTTCCAGTTCGTGTCGAATCCAGTCACAGAACGTCGTGAACGTGAACTGCTCGGGCAGGTCGCGCCCGCCCCGCCGCGGGCGGGCGACGACCGCCCATCGCAGCACAAGCCACAGTTCTCCAGGAGGAAGCTCACGATCACGAACGCAAACCGGACGATTGGGTCTTGTGTCGTTGTAGTTGCTCGTGCTTGGCGAAACAGCCGATAGCTGGTTTCTATCGCTGAGCGTTTGCGGTAGCGTCGTTCGACCTGCGTGGGCGTGCGATCGGCCAGATCGCACGCCACGTACCCTCGAACGATCTCGCCATGCTTGTCTCGGTCACCGTTCTGGTATGAGACAGAGACAGCGAGCGGGAAGCGCAGTTCCCGCTCGCGTCCCTTGTACATGCGATAGGTCGTCATGTACGAGCAGTGCGTGGCGAGATTGTCTTTCATACGCTCGCCCTTCTCTTTGACAGGTATCACCGTCGTCGCAAAGTCGCGTGCGCGACGAATCATCCGTTCGTTGTAGAAGCCACGATCCGCAAGTAGGAGGTCTATCTCGAAGGGATAGGCGGCGACGCGGTCGAGGACGCGCTCGACCGCGTCGGCCTCTTTCTCGTCGCTGCGGACGTAGGTCACTGCCAGCGTCACCGGCTTCCCGTTCGAGACGACGTATGCGGTACAATAGCGGTGGCACGTTGTCGTTCCGTCTTTGGGATTCGTTGTACAGAGTTCGCCGTCTTCCTCGTTAGGAGAGCCGTGATATGGGTTATCGACGAAGTCGATGGAGACGATTCTCGACCGGTCAGGGTCGAGAATCGTCAAGGCAAGGTGTCGAAACAGGATGTTTGCCGCCATTTCGAGCTTCCCACGTTGAAGCGTGTGAAGCCAGTCCATGACAGTATCGTCGCAGGGAGTATCGTCCGTTTGGGACGTGACCTCCCAAACGGACGACTGGTTGACGCTGGCTAAAGTGACGACAGGCCAGATATCACCGGAATCGAGGGGCGAGCCCTCGATTCCTTGAAGCGGAAGCTGTCCAATTACGTCGGCCGCTACATCTTTGACGTCTGCTGCCGAAAGAACACCGTCCGGTTCGGGTAGATCTAACACACTTCTGAACCGGACATCTTCATCAATCAGAGCGACGCTTCAGCTCCGCTGCTCACGTCGGTTGGGAAGTACCGAGAATGGACAGATCAAGACCACCCTTGACATCCTCCTCCGCGTGTAGTGGTTAGGGGAAGTTATGGAGGTGGCGTCTGATATGAGAGTATGTCTGAAGATCGCCGCAAAGAGATCGTCCGTCACCTCAGTGAGGACGATCTCAACCGACTCCTAGCGGAGTCTACTGATGAGAAACTCACTGAGCGGCTGATCTTCATCAAGCGTCTCTACAAGGGAGCGACGCTGGAGGACGCTGCCGACGAGCGGAGGAGGATGTCAAGGGTAAGAGACAGCCCCTTAGCCGTGGGAGGATGTCAATAGGTTCGACAACTAGTGTTCACGTCGGCGAGGAAGTCAGCTGTTGGGTGGATGCCCCCCATACCGAATCAATTTTGCTTCGATATACTCATCGATATATTCACGATTCAATTCCAGTATATGTTCATCCTCGAGAGAACAACCACGCTCCATAGCTCCCAATATTGCTGAATATAGAAACTCTGCCGTTTGCTTGCTGTTTACCGTGCGTAATTTTTTGGCGTTGATTCCGTTCTCAATCGTTACTACAATTTCATTGAGAATGAATTCATCTGTTCGTTTGAATTGCTCATGATACACCTCATGATAGGGTGCCTGAGAACGCATTTCAGCGAGCGCGCGCCGAAATTGGAACTGTTCATCAGTTATCTCTTTCGGGAGTAAGTGATCCAATATCGTCTTGAGTCGTTTATCGGGTTCGTTTGTCTCAATGCTATTAATTTCATCTTCTAACTGGTGCAGCAAAAACTGGAGAAAATCTTCAAGAAGATCTTCCTTATCATCATAGTGGTAGTATAGTAGCGATTGGCTCTTTTTGAATTCGGTCGATATTTTTGCGATAGTTGTTTCGGGGTAGCCATGCTTACAAAGCGCTTGATAGGTTGCTTCCATTATTGCCTTCCTTGTTTTTTCTGCCTTCCTGGTTCCCATACTGAACGTATATTCGGTCAGCCTACAGTAAAAGTTTTCACCTCCGTTGGTGGAGTCTCTGTGGCAAGAGATGAATTTCGCTGGCTAGTATGCCTGTGGTATCTGCGATATGTATTTCGCTGAGAACGTTTCAAAATCAGGTATCACCCGTTAACAACCGTATACTCACATCAAAGCTGTTGTCTGTTGGGCTTACTACCAATCCGCTCCTCAGGGCTGTAGGAGATTAACTGCAGATGTGTAGTCACTCTTTTCCGAAGTCTTTTTGTTGAACGTAGGTTCAGTTACTATAGAGGAGTACCTGAATTGATGCCATATGAGTCCCCCACCGCTATCGAATCGTTCACACACAAGTGTGTGGGCAAATGGTCGCAATTGGTCAAAATGTTAGACACCTCGGACAAAAGCAATAGCTCAAGAGGAGAGAAATTAACATGAAACGCCGTCGAACAATTCTCATCTTACTAACCGCAACTGCCCTCACTTTAGCCACTATGTCAGGGACAGTAGCTGGTGATGTTAGGGGAGGACCTGACCTTGATGCAACTCTCTCAGACAACAGTGTCACGCCTGGTGAAGACACAACCCTGGAGGTTACCCTCTCAAACGCAGGCAGAGTAATAGAAGCAAATCCACAGAACCCGTCCCTCACTGATCGCGTTACAGCTGCCCGCTCACTTACGGCTGAGATGGCATCCGGCTTTGCTCCTATTGAGGTTCGGACTGGGAAACAAGCAGTAGGAACTCTTAGTGATGACCGGTCAGCTACTGTTTCATTTGACATCTCTGTTGATGATGATGCTGACCCTGGAACCTATAGAGTCCCTGTTGAGGTTGAGTATACTGACACAATATACATTGACGAGGATGATGGAGACGAGGCAGAACTGACACGTCGTGAGACATTGTATGTCTCTCTGGAAATAGAGGCTGGTGCGCAGGTCTCGGTTCTTAATGTGTCTACACAGAGTCGTGTTGGGTCAACTGGTGAAGCTACAATCACCGTAAAGAACACTGGTACTGCGACAGCAAGCGAGACGAAACTGAATGTTGAATCGCTGAATAGCGGCTTGGAGTTTGGGGATTCTACAACTGCATCTCGTACTCTTGGTGACTGGCAACCTGGTGAGACGCGAAATATCTCTTACGGCGTTAGCATATCTGACGAAGCTTCTCCTCATCCATATAGCGTTGATCTGACTGCAATTTACCGTGATGAAAATGGGATTAGAACAACCTCGGAAACTCGGTCAATCGCTATCCGACCCAACCCGGAACAGTCGTTTGTGATCAGTGATGTTTCCTCAAACCTCTCAGTTGGCGCGGAGGGAACTCTTCGTGGGACTGTGGTGAACACTGGTAAAGCAACAGTTAGCAACGGTGTTGTCCAGTTTGTCTCCGACAAGGAGACCGTCACACCTCTTGAGACGGACTCGCCAGTTGGCGAACTTGAACCCGGTCAGTCGTCGCAGTTCGCCATTCCACTTGAGATTAGTGAATCTGCGGAAGCCGGTGATAAACAGTATACACTTTCGGTTCGGTACCGTGACCAAGACGGTGACGAAAGGGTGAGCGACACCTTTGACGTGGTGCAGGCAGTCGGACCCGACGACCCAGAGTTCGCGCTATCGACTAATGGTACCACTATCACGGCTGGAGAGACAACCGAGATTGAAGTGACAGTTAGAAATAATGGTAACGAGCGACTGACAGACATCTCGGCAAACGTCTTCGCTGACGACCCGGTCGGTACGGTCGATGACGAGGCGTTCATCAGCAGTCTTGAACCTGGTGAGTCGACGGTGGTGACTTTCTCAGTCAGTGCGAGCGGCGGTGCACTGGCAAAGGACTACCCATTGTCGATCGACTTCCAGTATGACAAACCAAACGGCGACAGCAAAATCTCGGATACGTACAAAATCCCCCTGTCAGTACAGCAGCCTGACGATGATGGTGGCCTCCCGATAGGGCTCATTCTCGTCGGGGTCGTTCTCGTCGTCGTGCTTGGTGTCGTCTACAGACGGTACAGGTGAGTACGATGCGCAGACCCTGGCGACGCGTCCGTGAGGCGCTCATTGGGTTCGACTACCAGCCGATTGTCGACTGGATTGACGACCGGATTGTCCACGACTCTCGGACGGTCGTTCTCGTCTTCCTGTTGTTGACAACCGTGTTTGTTGTCGGACTCGGGAACGTTTCGACGGAGGCTGGGACGAATCAGTTTACCACTGGCCTCGAATCAGAGCAAGCATTGGAAGACATTGAGCGGGAATTTTCGCCAACATTCGAACCAGACAGTGGCAGTACACAACTCATCCAGCGTGAGCAGAACGTCCTCTCTAAGCCCTCAATGTTGCGGATGTTGCAGTTACAAGAGCGGATCGAGCAACGGGGGTCGTTCCGCGTCACATCGACTGCCAGTGTAGCGCAACTTGTAGCCCAGGAACTTGATCCCAGCGCGACGACGTATCAAGAACAGCAACAGACACTCAAGCAAGCCACGCCGGGAAAGGTTGACCAAGCTGTCCGAGACTTGGCGACGACGAATCCCCAATTCACTGGTCTCCTGAGCAACGATTTCAACCGCCAGTCTGCATCGGCATCAGCTACAATTGGGACCGTGTCGCACAATATTCCCGCTGGGTTAGAATCTGGTGCTGGGCAAGGCGGTTCTAGCCCGCTCACGTCGATCCAGCTCCGCATTCAGACCCTCTCAGAGAACAGTGAGGGAGATATTACCGTGTTTGGCTCGGGACTAATTTCTGACGAGTTCTCGTCGGTCATCACCGACTCGCTGCTCATCGTTCTACCGGCCGCGCTAGTACTCATCGCACTGTTTCTCTCTGTCGCGTACCGTGACCTCGCGGACTTGTTACTCGGCGTAATTGCCCTGATAATGGCTCTTGTCTGGACGTTTGGTTTCCTGGGGTTGGCGGGCATCCCGTTCAGCCAGTTGCTTATCAGTATCCCACCGCTGTTGCTTGCGGTCGGGGTCGACTTTGGACTTCACGCAGTCAACAGATACCGAGAGGAACGGGTTCTCGGGCAGGAGATTGGTGAGTCAATGCGCATCACGACCGACCAGCTAATCGTCGCGTTCTTCATTGTCACTGGGACGACAGTAATCGGGTTCGCATCGAACTTTTCTAGTGCCCTCCCGCCGATCCGGGACTTCGGTCTCGTCGCCAGTATCGGAATCGTATTTACCTTCTTCATTTTCGGCGTATTTGTCCCAGCTGCGAAAGTTTGGCTTGACGAACTTCGGACACGGTATCCCATTCCGACGCTCTCAACGACGCCACTGGGGTCGGAAGGCTCGGCACTATCGGCTGGCTTGCAAGGTGGCGTCCGGATCGCGACACGAGCCCCTGCTGTGTTCTTGGTTCTTGTTCTCATCCTTAGCGCTGGTGTCGGCGTGTATGCGACCGGTGTCGATACTAGCTTCTCACAGGAGGATTTCCTGCCGTCCGATGACAATCCGGACTTCCTGTACTCCCTGCCCGAACCATTCCAGCCCAACGAGTACAACGTCGCTGGAACACTCGATTTCCTTGAGAATAACTTCGAATCCACGCAGGGCGACACCGCGACAGTCTATCTCAAGGCACCGATGACACGAGAATCAACCCTGGAAAGTATCCAACGGGCTGGGGAGGACCCGCCCGAGACATTCGTCAGTAACAATCGACAGGCCGATTCAGAGTCGATTATCTCCGTGATTAAGTCGCAGTCGGCCCAAGACCCTGAGTTTCGTGCACTCGTCGCCCGGAACGACCCTGACGGAGATGGTGTTCCCGAAGATAACCTGCGTGAGATCTACGACGCACTTCTAGACTCACCCGCTCGCGATCAAGCGCTCACTTACCTCGCTGAAGATTACAGTAGCGCGCGCGTGGTCTATACAATAGAGGGTGACGCTGACCAGGACGCCATCGTGACGGATGCTCAAACCGTGGCCGACCGCCATCGTGGACAAGCCATCGCGACCGGCCAGTCGGTCGTCTTCCAAGAAGTCTCGGATCTTATTCTTGAGTCGGCACTACTAAGTCTAATTCTAACCCTCGTCGGTTCAACGCTCTTCCTAGTATTCATTTACCTGGTCCTTGAGGGGCAAGCGACGCTTGGGCTTGCGAACATGGTGCCCGTCTTGGTGACAGTCGTGTTCGTCGTCGCGTCAATGCGGGCGCTCAACGTTCCGTTCAACTCTCTGACCGCGACGATCATGGCACTCACAATCGGCCTCGGTGTGGACTACTCTGTACACGTCACCCATCGATTTGCGGATGAACGGAGCGAGCGCCCACTGGTTCCTGCACTTGAACGGACCGTCCGCGGAACCGGTGGGGCACTCTTTGGGAGTATGTTGACTACAGTCGCTGGTATCGGGGTACTCGTACTCGCGCTATTCCCAGTGTTGCGGCAGTTCGGCCTCATCACTGCACTCTCGGTACTATACGCGTTTATCGCCTCCGTGGTGATCCTCCCGAGCGTACTCGTCATCTGGGACCACTTCGTCACCGGCCAGCGGACGCTCCTCCCTTTGTTCGGTATTGGGCGCCAGCCGTGGCAAGGCATTGACGAGGACTCTAGACCTTGATCTTCACCACAGGCAGGTCGGGGCCAAAGCGTTTCGATACCCAGTACACAAAGCTTATTACACGGTAAGCAACATTAACACCTACCCCTGCCCATAGGACGCCAGAGAGTAATCCCATACCGCAAACGTGTGGACAAATCTGGCATCCGAAACAAAATAACAAACGGAAATTATGACAAATAGAAACGAAAAACTACGCAGCCTGTTCCTTGCAGTGCTGATGGTATTCTCAGTCTTTGCTGGGACCATCGCACTCAGTGGCACAGCTGCTGCGGTTAACACTGCAGATGAAACCACGTATCCCAGAGGTAGCGTTCAAGAAACAGCAGCAAATACAGCCCCACATGTCGTGTATGTGGGTGAAACGCTCAACCTAAGCAACCTGGCAAAGGCTGGCGGTGGTCAAATTCAGGTTGGTAGTAGTATCACGCTCTCCGGACAGTCAGGAGCAGCGGAGGGTGCTGTCGAAACGATTGCTGATGTCAACAGCACAGACTTCGATGGCTTCGCAACTGGCACGTACAATGCTAGTGGCGGCTCTGCCACTGACATTGCAGTGGTTGACCCTAAAGTCACCAGTGTCGATGTCAATACTAAACTAGCGGAAGCCGGTGCTGATGTGACTGACGGTCGGTTCGTTAGTGACACCCTCTACCTCAGCCCTGAGTACAACTTTAACCAGGTTGATAAAGTTAAGCTGACAATTGAAAACTCCGACGGTGTCGACATCACTCGAGACATCATCGATCCAGATTCAGGGAACAGCTCCTACGTGCACGTCAATAGTGGCGATGTATTCCTCACTAAGTCCAACGAGGACGTGTACCTTGACTTCAGCGGTGAACCGAATGGCGACTACACGATCACCGTGGAAGCTGACGACCTCAACGCAACAGGCGTTTCGACGGTGACTAAAGGTGACACGGAATCTACGCTCTCACTCGCCCAGCAATCGGTCACGGCTGGTGAGAGAGTTACCACTACTGTCACCGGTTCGCCGGGCGCGACTCCTCACGTCCGAATTGACCAGAGTGCTGCTGCCGACAGCTACAGTAACAACGCTGCCGCGGACTTCTTCAGAAACACTGGTCCTGTTACCGACTTGAATAATAGCACTAGCGCTAGTGGGTCAGATTACTACTACGCTAATATTAGCCTCGGTGACGACGGCCAGGCGACTTTCGCAGTCAAGACCGGAAACCTCTCGACTGACGAGACTCATACGTATGAGCTTGTCAATTCTCCGCGTGGTACTGCGCAAGACGATGCTGACCTGACCGTTAACGCGCCGACGGTTACAGTCGACTCATCACCAAGCACTGTCGCGACCGGTGCCTCCTTCGAGATTACCGGAACCGCGCCGCAATCCGATAAGGTCGTCGCGATGGCCAAAATCGATAACACTTGGTACAAGATCAATAACGACGGGGCAAACGGCAATCCAGCCATTGTTGATGGCAACCAAGAGTTTGAACTGGCGCTCCTGGCCAATAACAACATCAGCCTAGCCGGCACCTACCGGATCGGCATTGCTGATCGGGCAGAGGCTCAGGCGCAGGGTGATGGCATCGGTGACGGCGTGATGTCGGAAACTGATTGGGGCAATGTCAACGTGAAAACAACCACCTCGGTAACGGTCGAGGAAGGTTCCCTCAGTGCCTCTCTGTCCAGTGGCACCCTGGCCGTTGACACTACCGATAAGTTGACCGTCAACGGGACTGCTCTGGGACAGGGCAAGCAGATTGAACGAATCATTATTGGACCGCGAGGTAACTTCTACAACAAAACGCTCTCGGTCAGCAACGATAATACCTTCAGCGAGGACTTCGGCGACGCTAGTCCGAGTCTTAATAACCGTGGGAGTTACTCCCTGTACCTCATCGGCTACGGTGCCAACAGCCAACTTGACGATGGCGGTACGCTGAACAACCTCGACAACGGTAACACCTACCAGCAGAACGTCGAGATTGTTGAAGAAGCGCTCACTACCGCTGGCTCCGATGACATGGTTCGGGACTTCACCTTCTCCGGTGCAAGTGCTCAGCTTTCGCTTGACGATGTCGGAACGGTTCCGGCTGGCGAAATCGAAGTCTCTGGTACGTCTAACCGTGAAGACGAGACGACAGTCTTCATTGAGGTCGTGAACACAGAAAACAGCAACATCATTGCTAGCACTGAAGCCGAGGTTGATGGTAAGTCGAGTTCGTTCTCGACGACGCTTGACCTCAGTGGTGTTGAAAGCGGCGAGTACGAGCTCCGTGCCGACGACACTTCGACGTCGGACCGTACTACGTTCACTGTCAGTGATGCTGAACAGGCTGCAGACTTCCAGGTCTCGAACCTGAACCCGCAGGACGTGACGGTCTCGCAGGGCGACACGGTTGACGCCTCTGCAACGGTCACGAACGAGGGTAACGTCGAAGCAACGCAGACTGTTGAGTTCCGCATTGGCGGTCAGACGATCGGCAGTGAAGAGATCACGCTCGCAGCTGGTGCAGACCAGACTGTTGAGTTCACTGCAACGGCTGATCTCGACGCTGGCGACTACACGCACGGTGTCTACACCGACGATGATAGTCAGACCGCAACGCTGACTGTCGAAGGTGACATGACGCCGACGACGCCTGACGAGACCGCAACGCCTGACGAAGGTACTGCAACGTCGACGCCGAGCGACGGTGGCGACGGTGACTCTGACGGAGAGTCCGGTCCTGGCTTCGGCATCATGGTGTCCGTGCTGGCTCTGCTCGGAGCAGCGCTCCTGGCAGCCCGCCGGAACAACTAACTAACTACCGGATTCACCTCCGGCCCTCATTTTTACATTTATTTTTCTTCGGTAGCGGCTGCTGCGTTCAAAGTAGTTCACGCAGTTGAATCAACAACTACTGTTCAGGGGTGGGCTTTCGCCTCGCTACCGCCGGTAAAAAAGTACAATGGCTGGCCCAGACGACATTCTCCCCGTCGTGAACGGCAGCATTCTTTCGTTCAAAGAAGATAGACGGAACTGTTACGCGATAGGAGTGCACAACTTTCAGGCACGCATGCGCTACTCAGATGACGATCTACTTGATGAACTCCAACGGCTGGCTGACGAACTCGGACATCCACCGACACTGAAGGATGTCCGTGAGAACGCTGAATATGCTGCTACAACGTACTACAATCGATTTGGGTCATGGCGTGACGCACTTGATGCCGCTGGCTATGAGCCACGAGAGCCAGAATCAAAGGTGCCAGTGAGTGACCTGCTAACTGAACTTCAGCGGGTCGCAGAAGAATATGGCAGTCCACCCAGTGCTTCTGACATGGCCGATCATGGTGAGTATTGGGCGTCAACGTACAGACGGAGATTTGGCTCGTGGAACAAGGCTGTCCGCGCCGCGGGTTTTGACCCCACTCCTGAATCAACGAAAGTCACCAAAGAGGATCTCATTGACGAACTTCAGCGGATGGCAGAAGAACTTGGTGAGCCACCAAACTCAAAAGATATGAAATATTATGGTCAATATGATCCTCGAACATACCATCGGAGATTTGGTTCTTGGAGCAACGCTGTCGATACGGCATTTGAAGATTGAAAATAGAGAAAAGATTCCATGTTCGGCAACTAGGTGAACGCCGAGATTCTCTCGCTGAATCAAGATAGACAGTACCCCCAGAAAGCATATACCGTCGTTCGAACTAGGGGTTCTAATGAGAGTAACTTCACGAGTAACCATTCTGCTGTTGGTCTGTACTCTTCTCATCGTTGGAGTAGCTCCTGGTGTTAGTACTCAACACAACAACACTAGTGAAGGGGAGATACTGGAAAATAACATCCATAGCAGTGAGAACAATACGGTTAGCATACCACTATCTATTCCGGAAGGTAGTCAGGTCACTGTATCTGCAAGTGATGCGACTCACAGTAGTGAGACGAGCCTAGCAGACAAAGACCAAGATGGAAAAGAGACGGTACGATTGCCTGTTCACAACGCCAATGCAGCACAACCGAATGGTTCTGATGAGGCAAAGGCAGTTATTGTCTCCGATGACCTTTCTATGGAAATAGCCCCTCTGAAAAATACTGTTGATCTGGAGTTGGAGATTGGGGGAGAAGTGAGAGACGAAACCTACTTTAATATATCACAGTACCAACCAGGAACCAGTGTTCTTCGAACTTTGCCTCAAGATTCTGGTGCGGAGATTCTCCACCCGAGCCAAGTCGACGATCAACCCAATCGTGGGACAATCGTAAATGAGACTATTGCTGCTGGTGACTATGCAATAGTCCAATTTAATTCACCGTACCTCGCAAATAAAAGTAATACCGAATCACCCCCAGGAGCTAACCTCATATTTGCAAAGTCAAGCCTCCCGAATACGACGGCGACTCATACCGCCTCAGTGTCGCACCCGGGTAGGCAGAGTGAATTCGATACGATCAGCATAGATTACGATTCTGGAGATGGAAATGTTCCATCTAATCTGTCGAATGTGACCATAGAGTCAATAGGAATTGACACTACGGGCACTGAGTTGGTTGATGTCTCTCTTCAGGAGAATCTAGAGCGTGTTGAAGTTACCAATCAAAGTCGTTTGAATATCACCTTGGATCAGAAATTCGCTCTTGATGGGAGCGATGAGCTGTTTATCAACTACCAAGGGATCACGAACCCGAATACGATCGGCAAGGATAATGTATCTGTATTAGTGGGTTCGGTGCAGGTGGATGGTGAGGTTCTGTACGGACCGCGAGGAAGCGGAGAGCTTGGAAATAATATAAGCGTCGCAGTAAAGCACTCAAATACTCAATTGATTGGTAGTCCGCTACCGGTTGATCAGATGTTTGTCGACAATGAGAGTCTATATGCCGTAATTCACACTGAAAAGTATGAGAATACAACCCCTGCAAATATTTCTGTACAGATAGAATTCGGCCAATCTGATCACAGGTCTAGTTCTCAGCGGATTAAGGAAAATATAACAGTCGTTGATCGCTCTGTGTCGCTCAACGTAATCAAGAAATCGTTAGGTAGATCGAACAATAGTAGCGTTACACTTGAGGGGCATACGTCACTGGCACCGGGGAGTAAAATTGATCTGTGGGCTGTCAAAAGCAGTTACTCTGGTTGGGGAGCGACTATTCAAACAGTAACTGTCACAGAGGGTCGACAGTTTGTGTCTGAGGTGAGCATCCCAACAAACCGTTCAGGCACCGTTCGTATAACGCCACGAGAGGGCTACGAAATTATTGATCGTAATGAGATTATCTACATAGAAGTGCCATCCGTTCTATGGTGAGGTACCAACAGTTGACTTCCTTCCCCCGCTGAAGCTCGAGGCTTTCTGCTTGTACTGGAGTGTGGCGCTTGAGGCATCCCAGTCGTCGCTCTCGTAGTACCGACCGAATGGTGTGCCCTCACGTTCGCCTTCCGATGGGAGAACGTATTGACATCCTCCCACGGCTGAAGCCGTGGGATTCCTCCGGTGGGGATGTTGGCTATGCCGTACCCACGGAGGCAAATTTTCCGTCTTGAGAGCCGGTACTCTGGTTTGTGCGCTTCTCGTTGGGACTTGCCCTCTCGGGAGAGTGTAGTATCTCCGACCAGTTGTGGTCGTCCCACTTGAGACGCACGGGCCGTGCCATCGGCCCAACGGGTTCGCTAGCCTGTCGTTCGAGGAACGTGCGAGACGCGCACAAGTCGGCGTGGGCTTCGTGACCGCACGGACACCGGAACACGTCGCCGTCCCGGTCGGTGTCCTCTTGCTCGCCACACGCCGGGCACGTTCGGGTTGTGTCGGCTTCCGAGCGTACTCCGACCGATATACCGTATTCCTCGGCGGTGTGCGAGAGGCGGTCGATGAACGCTCGAAACGCCCAAAACTGGTGGGTCTTTTCGTTCACCTCGGCACGCCAATGCGTCGAGAGAACGTCGGTGAGGTCGCCCACGTAGACCGTCGCTACGCCCTCGGCGTAGAGGCGTTCCATCAGGTCCCGAACCAGTGCATCCTGTGCGTGGTCGCGTCGTCGTGTCCGTTTGCGATACAGCCGCCGTATCCGCTGACTGCTGTATCGTCCTTCACGGAGTTTCGACTGCAAGCGGTCGATTTCCTCGGTCGTCTCGCGGAAGCGGTCGAACAGGTCGCGGCCTTCGTAGAGGTACTGCTGGCCGGTTGTGGTGGTACAGGCGACGAGATTGTTTGCGCCCACGTCCAGCGCGGTTTCGTGAGAAGCCAGTGGTGAATCCTGTCGAGAATCAGAAATGGTGACAGGCTGAAAGGCCCTGAACGTGTCGTCTATCTCGTCGTACTGTATCTCCAGACGGCCCTGCTCGCCGCTCCACTTCGGGTCGCCAGCAACTTCGAGCCGCAGGCGGTCGTGATACCCAAACCCGTACTCGTCTCAGTGTTAACAACGATCGCGACATCATTTAACTACAATTTCATTATTTGTGATGTGCATATAAGATAGCTTGGCGAATTCAAGGTCAACTTCTTGCACATTAGAACCAGAAAGCGAAGAATGATACTCGATGTCAACGTTCCCGCCCATTTCGACATCGTCGGACGTGGATACTAAAGCACCAGTCAAATCCATCGAATTCCCGCCGCCAGCACCATCAACGTCAACAGCTCCAGTATATAGAACACCATGAAGTCTGGTGATTCGGTCAACCGTTTTCGAGTAGATGAGGAGTGAGTCAACATGGCTTTCGTCTCCCCACGTAGGTTGTCCATTCATATGGAATTCGCCGTCAACGTAGAGTGTTACCGACCCATCTCCAGTGACGGTTACATCGTTACCTGAGGCGATATTCGAATCCACATACAACGTGATATCGCCGTTTGAGGTATTGAAGATCGTATCGTCGCTAAAGAGTGTACCGTCGCTTACGGAATAGTTACCTGCCGTAACAGTAGTTGTGTCGGCTGGTGCACTTTCGTTTTCTAGGCGGGTTTTTGCTCGTTCAATCTCTGTTGTTGCTGATTCGAGGTGGATGTTCTCAGTGACGTTCTCATTAACATCCCCAGAGATACCGTCCTCACCATCTGTTGTCCCACCAAGGGAGACATCCCCGGAGACTCCAGCAGTTCCTTTCAGAGACAGATTTCCGGCTGCGACGACACCAGAGTCTAGTTCAATTGGTTCGGGTGGCGGAACAAGCGTAATACTCACTGTACTGATCTCGTCATTATAGGTAACTTCTGAGTTTGTTCGTTGCTCAAAATATGACCCCCAGCCGCGATAGAATTGACTTGTTACTTCAATGTGAATTTTCTGTTGGGAAAGAGGATTGGAACCAACGCCTGTAGCGGGATATATTTTATCGGAACTTTTACGATTAATAACAGCTTCCCCGTTGACGTTACCTGAGTTCGAGATGCTGATGATAGGGAGCGTGAGTGTATTCCCCCGGTAATTGAACTCTGGTGGAGAAACCATCTTGCCTCCACTCGGGGAAGCTCGCCAGACGCCTCCACCTTGGTATCCAAGCGTGACACCGTTAACGTCGGCAGTTACGACTCCGAGAGTACTATTCAAAATGTGAGTTTTGTTTCCCTCTGGAGTTGTTGTCGTTATGTTCATCCAGCCTTTAGTCTTGTTGGCATGATAATCCCCGCCTGTAGATGGGAGTGTCACTGAACGCGTGCTGGTACTCCCCAGTGCGACCAGTGCCGCTTCTGAGTCAAATTGAGAGAGGGATTTTTCAGCTCGCTGTTCCTGCAACTGGCCTTGAGAGTCCCTGAGGGAACTCATCCCGACTGTCACAATAGCAATGGATCCGAGGAGAACCATTCCGATAACCAGGGCAGTACCGAGGACTTCAGTTTGGCCACGGGTATCTGTCTCGTGCATCCTTGTCGTTGTGTTACTTTCGCCTGCCAAAGATATAATCATTGATGAATTGATCAAACATGGAGTGGGGACGCACGCATTGACTCCCACTCCGCTTTGAAGCCGAGGACTTTTCGGGAGAGTATGTAGTCTGAGACAAGAAACTCTGCTCGTAATTGTTTTACAGGCGTTCGAGGCGAATGCCCTGGGGCTTGATCCCGGGGTGGGTTCACTGGGTATCCACCGACAAGCCCCAACCTCCACGAGCGAGTGGCAGTTCATCTGCCCGAGCGAAGTAGGCTGGGGTTGTTGACGGGCGCTTCGTATGTCTTATCGTCCTCACCCATTTTAATGACAAATGACAATATTCGATACTGCTCACTAGTCCAAAAGCGTTCGCAGTCAGTGCCCGGCGGTGTTCAGATAAGGATGAAGAGTGAGGCGGTGTGTTTTCTGAGTGATTCATGCCCGAAAACACACGCCTCAGTGGTATTATCGACCAGATCGAATTGGGTTTTGTGGAACGAGAAGCGACACCGCGATTGCTGATGAAACTCGGTATTCAGCTCCATCTTGCTGGACTATCACTTTCGAATACAGTTTCTATCATTGAGATATTCGGTGTCGAACGTGCTCAATCAACCGTCCATAATTGGGTTCACAAAGCCGATCTACAGCCCGAAGCTGGACGGTGTCCGGATCACATCGCGGTTGATGAGACCGTGATCCAACTCAACGACGAGCAATATTGGCTGTATACTGCCGTCGATCCCGAGACGAAAGAATTGCTTCATACAAAGCTTGAACCGACGACAACAAAGATTCTCGCTCATTCGTTTCTGACGGAGCTCTCCGAGAAACACGACGTCTCCGACGCCGTGTTTCTCGTCGATGGGTCGCACTCGCTACAGGATGCGTGTCAGCGCCACGGCTTCGATTTCAGATACGAGAAACATGGAAATCGGACGCACTGTCTAGTTGAGGGATTGAGAAGTGAGCAGGCCGTAGCGAGAAGTGTTCATGGAACTCGCAGACCTGCTCAGAGAGACGTTGGAGGAGGACAGTCAAGACGTTTGGGAGAATAAGCGCACCCCGACACTTGTCCGGCGGTTTGGGGTGCGCCTCCACACGGCGGGGCTGTCGCTCAGGAAGACGGCCGCAATCTTAGATTTGTTGGGTGTCGATCGTTCTCACGGTGCGGTCTGAAATTGGGTTCATACGGTGTCTGAGGCACAGAGCGACCCGCCGACGGCGTCGCCGTCGCGGGTCGCAGTCGATGAGAAACAAATTGAGGTTGGCGGCGAGAAGAAGTGGCTCTACGCCGCTATCGACATAGAATTACGGTTACTGCTCGAGATCGACGTGTTCAGCCGCCGCGGGACTGACCCCGCGGCGGCGTTTTTGCATCGACTCACCGAGAAACACGATGTCGCTGACACAGAGTTTCTCGTCGATGCTGCAGGCTATTTGACTGCTCTTGCACGTCGTGAGTTGAGCAGTCAGCTCGACTATCGAGAGCGAAACCACATCGAAAAGTGGTTTCACACTGTCACCATGAGAATCGACCGCTTTCACTCGTTTTGGCAGGGTAGTCGGGCCAGCGCTGAGCGGTGGCTCCGGCGGTTCAGATACCACTACAACCACGAACAACCGAATCAGGCGCTTAACGGACGAACGCCAGCCAAGGAGGTTCAGAACTAGACAGTGCCACTTTTCTTTTTGTGTTGAAGAGTAGATTCTAACCTTGTTCTCCCATCTAACAGTAGGTTAGACGTGGATCCAATATTATTCCACCGGAAATGCGGTGTGTCGGACGCTCGGCTGTGCGACGAACCGATTCTGTGCGCTCGAAACCAGGGGTTGACCCACCGAGGATACCACTCCAGATGTTGTATTCTATCATATAATCTGATATTTAAATCATATGCTGCGATATGGATTCCTCACTCGTCACTCCGCATCGTAGCCCCACTCTCGAAGTTGATCGGCGACGTCGTCGAGATGCTCCTCAAGCGCAACTTGATAGGCAGCCTCACGGACGTCGAGTAGGAGAACATCATCTTCGAGCTTCGTCTCCAGTTCACCCTGAGCTCGGCTCTCGAGGCGCTTTGTCGCATCTTGCAGGAAGAATTGGACCATCTCGCGCTCTGCCTTCGCGTTATCCCTGGTGAACTTCCACGGAATACCCGACGCCGACGATGTCTCCGTGGTCTCTGTCGTGAGGTTTCCTTCTGACTCAGCAGTCTCGTCTCTCTCTTCTTCACTAGCCGTATCGTCCATGTCGGCGAACGGGTCGTCTCCTGATCCCGACTTCATGCCGTTCCCCATCTACGCCACCTCCTCAATGTGCGTCGCGAGGTCGTCTAACTTCGCAAGCGTGTCCTCCTCGTAGTCGTAGGCAGCTCGTACTTCCTGGACGTACTCCGCCGGCGGGAACTGCTGGTCCCAACAGCCCTCAAACAACGACGAGCGGTCAGATATCGCGACTGGCGCGTCGAAGCCGAGGTCACGGATACGCTGGAGGTACTTTTGTTGGTCCGTCGTCGAGCCGATGCCGTTCGGGACGACTGCGAGGACGCCGATGCTGATGTCCAGTGAGTCGCTGAGATTCGCGACGACGTCCGACAGTCCCTCAATGGACTGCATCCCCTTGCCTGTTGGTTCTGCCGGCACAACCAGTGAGCGCGTCGCGTTCACCGCGTTGTAGAGTTGTGGGCCCGCAGTCGCTGGTGGGTCTACGATGATCGTATCGTACTTATCAGGTACACCCGCATCGAACAGCACCTCTCGGAGTCGGTCGTGGCGGTCGAAGTACTCGCCGAGATCATCCGCCATCTCCTCAGCTGTGTTCATGAGGTTCGGAAGGTTCTCAAGCATGTCATGGTTCGGAATAATATCGAAGCCGTGCCCACTCGGTTGGATAAGGTCCTCGAAGTCTCCTAATGGCCGGTCGATGAGATGCCGAGCGATGTTGTCAGCATCGCCGTCGCTCCGTGGAGCGTCGACGTCCAGGAGATACGTGAGCGAACCCTGCTGTGGATCCAAGTCGACAGCCAGCACGTCGCGACCGTGGTCAGCGTGCGCCGTTGCAAGGCTCGAGGCGAGCGTGGTCTTCCCGACACCACCAGCTTCGCTGTAAATCGTGTACGCGAGCATGGTGTACCGATAAGTCTAACCAGTAATAAAAACTCGTCAGACGTATAATATAGACTAACTGGTTAGACTAACTAGTTAGACTAATTAGTTG